>JAJFHX010000003.1 GCA_021775425.1 Hyphomicrobiales bacterium | reverse complement strand
GTTTAATTTTTTGTCGCCGTCCCAATGCGCTTTGAGGCGTTCTTTGACCCGCTTATATTCTTCTCGTGTAGGCTTGAATTTAGCCAATCGATTATAAAGCGCTTTGGGATTCTTAAGTTGGACCTGCCAGAAATTAACGAGGATATCGAAAATATCATAGCCGATGACCGGCAAGTTTAGCTCATTGGCAATGGCAATTTCAACAGAACCACCACCCATAAAGGGGGAGACAACGCGCTTAACGGACGGCGGGATCTTTTCCAATACATAACCAACACCAAGCGTTTTACCGCCTGCATAGCGTAGCGGGGTGGCGGTATAGCGTTTATATCTTTTGGGATTGGATGGACTTCTGAGATCTTCTAAGAATTTACGATTGCGCGTCTCTAAATTGGTGCGCCGAAGCAGTTCTTTTGTGCTGATCGTTGGTAAGTTTTGTAGATTGGCAGTACGCATAAATCATTGTCTGATTCATTATACCGTGCGATCTGCGAATTACCTACTCGGCTGTTGAACAGCAAGAAACCAATTTATGACTTGCAGTTAACTCACCATTAAATTGATCAGTATGAATTACGGGTTCTCTTACCTTTTTTGATATTAGGGAGGAAGACGTCGTCAATGAAAATCAATTAACCGAGAGAGATACCATGTCTCTTAAAGGTCTCCTATGACGACATACGATACATAGATCGTAAATTTTACGATTTAGACTTCTGTCATTTTGGTAGACATATGGTATACATTTGGATTTTTCGGTAAATCAATAATGAGCTAAGTCATTGATTTTATTGGCGCGCCGGGGAAGATTCGAACTCCCGACCCCCTGATTCGTAGTCAGGTACTCTATCCAGCTGAGCTACCGGCGCCCTTATGGGGAGAATTGTATTGCTCCCGCATTCTGACCATTATGGACTGTCATTACATAATTAATGAATAACAGCAGCTCTGAGGCTTTGTGGAATTCAGCTATAAGCTGTTTGCCACTGGTCAGGCGGTATTACTAGCTGTTTCATTGTTTAAATGCAAGTGGGTTTTGTGAAGAATATTCAGTTGCTTCATTCAGCCGGTTTTCATGGTTATTTGACGATATTACGGGTGCTGTCAGCCATTTGATCGTCTTTACCATTTTCAGTCACAGTCTTTGAAATTGCGGCGAGCTGATCATCTGCTGTCTGTTCTGGCTGCTTAAAATCAGTTGCTTTTTGAACTTCGTTTTCCTCAGTCTTGTTTTGATCATGGTTCAGCGTTTTCGTTTTCACACCAGGGCCTTCCTGTCGTGTGCCTTTTGATGGAAGCTTGATCTGAAAATGGGCGCCGCTTTCTCCGTTTTGATAAGAGATTTCGCCATTATGGGCATGGATGATTTCCGCGGCAATGGCCAATCCCAGCCCGGTGCCACCTTTTCTATAACTGCCTTTGAAAGCTTCAAACATATGTTGCTGCGCTTTTTCAGGCAGGCCGGGGCCGGTATCTTTTATGTCTATGACTATCGACTGATCCTGCTCACTCAGATTAAGGATGATTTTGTTTGGTTCAGACGAAAACTTTTCAGCCTCAAGTGCCTGAACGGAATTGCGGACTAGATTGCTGAACACGCGGTAAAGCTGTTCCTGGTCACCAAAAATGTTGGTGTCTTCACCCTGATAATCAATCTGGATGGCGGCTCTTGGCAGGCCTTGTTCTTCCAGAACCTCTTTCAGCAGATGCTTAAATGAAAATTCCTTACGGCTCTGGATGTTTTCATCCAGTTTTCCGTATTGAAGGGTGTCTGTGCAGAGTTTGATTGAACGATCAATTGCGCGAACCAGACGGGGGGTGATGCGTTGCACTGTCGGGTCTGAAATGCCAGTTAATCTGTCCGAGACGATCTGCGCTGTGCCGAGCATGTTTCTCAGATCATGATTGATTTTACTCACTGCTGCACCGAGATTGGCCAATCTGGTTTTTTGTTTTAACAAGGATGATAAATCAGTTTGCAGGGCCAGCAGTTCTTTTTCAACCGTGCCGATTTCGTCCTTGCGGCCACTTGGCGCCACTTTGCGCAATGGGTCTTCGGGGTTTTCGCTAAAATGCATCATGTTTTGTGTGAGCTGGCCGATGGGGCGCACCAGCAAACGGTTGAGCGCCAGATAAACAAGCGCGGCGGTAAACATGGAAATGATGATTGAGAGGCCAAGAATGTTTAAAGCAAAACTGATCATATCTTTTTTCAAAGGGCCCTGGACCATCAGCACTTCAAGATATTCGACATTGGTCATGGCTGGTTTGTCGACAACACGGATGAGCATATCATCCGGTTCGAAATAAACCATGATGGCATCACGAATGAGAGAGAACAGGTTTTGATCCCGCATGTCAAAATGCGCCATAACAGGGCGCGGCATGGGAGATTGTAAAATGAGATGACGGCGGTTGTTCTGTTTCAGGGCAACAGCGTAGACCTGGGCGTTGTTCAGCAACTCCCAGCGCAATTTTTCCGGCACCTGATTGTCTGGCGCTGCTTCAACAGCAAGGGCCGCAATTTTCGCGGCGCTCATTCGTTCGGCCAGCCAGTTTTGCCGGTAATTGCCAATCGAGGGGAGAAAGATCAGAACTTCGGCCAGCATCACAAACAGCAGCGTCAGGATCAGTAGCTTAGCTGACAGGCTGACCCCTTCTGCGACCTTTGGACTCTGGTTTAATATATTCAACGAACTGTTCCTCACCCACGGCTTTTGCCGGATTATGACAGCTTTGATCCTTAGTCAAAACTGTGTAACTGCTGGTAGCTCTATATTGTAGCGAAAAATGGATAATTTTCCATAACGCTTTTAAAACAAAGGATTTAGCTTTGTTTTCGCATGTAATTTTCGCGTTATTATGGCCGGGTTGAGGTTCGCCAGATAAAGCGTGATTAGCCAAATTTGGAGAGAAACTTAACCAGCTTTCTGAGCATAGGGCTCATCAGTTTTGGCTGGAAGTAGGTATACGCTACGCGTTTGTTGATTTCACTCAGGGTCGGGTAAGGGGAGACAAAGCCAGTCATTGCCTTGATGTTGAGATTTGAGGAAATAGCCAGCGACCACATCTGGATTAATTCGCCGGCATGTTCACCAACAATAGAACAACCAAGGATTTTGCCTTTTTTGGTCGTGATCAGTTTTACAAGGCCATCGGTTTTATGTTCGGCCTGGGCGCGGTCATTTTCAGCATATTGCCAGCGCAGCACATGGACTTTTCCGTATTTCTTTTGAGCTTCAGCTTCTGTCAGGCCGATGTGTGCGAGCTCAGGGTCGGTATATGTGACCCAGGGAATGATATTGGTATCCACCTTTGCCCACATGCGGAAAAGAGCCCGGCGGATAACAATGCCAGCGTGATAATTGGCCATATGTGTGAACTGGAGGCCGCCGGCCACATCGCCGATTGCAAACACTTTACTGTTTGATGTGACCAGACCCTTGTTGACCTTGATGCCGCGGCGGTCAAAATGGATGCCGGCGTTTTCAAGCTTCAGGCTTTCAATGTTTGGTTTGCGGCCAGCCGCGATCATCAGATGGGTGCCTTTGATTTCACCCTGCTCATTGCCTTTGACAACTTTAAGGGTGATGCCGGATATATCCTGCATCGCGCCTTCAACACGAACTTCTTCATGAATTTCGATGCCCTCTTCTCTTAACCGCTCAAGCACCACGCCGGTTAATTCAGGGTCATCTTTACCAAGTGCTTTCATGGCTTCTATCACGGTGACTTTGGAACCAAGGCGGCGGTGAGCCTGTGCCATTTCCATGCCGATGGGGCCGCCGCCGATGATGATAAGATGTGGGAGTACCTGGCTGTTCTGAAAGATGGTTTCATTGGTAAAAAAATTGACATTCTCAAGCCCGGGGATGGGCGGAATGGCCGGAGAGGAGCCGGTGGCGATGATTGTTCGTCTCGCTTTAACTTCATACTGCCCGGCGATAATGGTGTAGCTGTCTTTAAAAAAAGCTTCGTTTTGAATGACATGGACGCCTAAACCCTGAAAGCGTTCAACGGAATCGTTTGGCTCTATCGCGGCGATGACTTCTGCGACATGTCTGTTGACTGCGCGCGTATCAATTGAGGGTTCATGCGGGGCGATGCCGAATTTGTTTGGCGTGCGCATGAGGTGGGCACGTTTGGCGGCTGCCAGTAAGGCTTTTGAGGGAACGCAGCCAGTGTTCAGGCAATCACCGCCCATTTTATGTCTTTCGATCAGCACCACATCAACACCAAGCTGGGCGGCAGCGGCTGCAACTGAGAGCCCGCCCGAGCCAGCGCCGATTACACATAGGTCTGGTGTGAGTAAATGAGACATTGAAATGTTCCTTAAAAATTCTGTTGAGGCTTGCCGCCAGAATGTTTTGAGTGGTTGATAAATTTAAGCCGATTGACCGGCTTTGCGCAATCGTTTGATAAGGACTGGCAGCAAAGAAACCACACTTAATAATGCAAAGGCTATAATGAGGTCTGTTGTGATGAGGGCAGATGCATCCAGTTCGAAACTACATGCGCTGGCCTCATTGCTAGCGGCTGTGTTTGAGGCAAGGCAGCTTTCATAGGCTGCCTTTTGCGCCATGATGACACTTTCAAGGCCTTGCCCCACATAGGAAAAGGCCAATGAGCCGGGGATGATGCCGAAAAAGGTGGCGAACAGGTAAGTTCCCAGATTTACGCCCAGCAATGCTGGCGCGAGATTGACCAGCCAAAACGGAAATACCGGTACAAGACGCAGGAAAAACATGTAGCTTAGGGCGTTTTCTTCAAAGCCTTTTTGGAGGTCCTTTAGCCAGGGGCCGGTTTTGACTTTCAGTGTTTCACCAAGGGATGTTTTGGCCGCAAGAAATAACAGGGTTGCGCCAATGGTTGCGCCGGTGACGGTGGCGAGGGTGCCAATGAACCAGCCAAACAGCAAACCACCGGAAATTGTCACCACCGCACCGCCCGGGATTGAGAGCGCAGCCACGGCCACATAAAGCAGAATGAAAATTGCAATAGCGGATGCATAGTTCTGATCAAGAAAAGTGCGAAGGGTTTCTAAATTCAGCGCGAGTTCTTTCAGGGTCAGATAATTGTGCCACCCTTGCGAGAAGGCAAGACCCATGAGCCCGAGAATAGCGACAACGGGCAACAGCTTTTTCAGCGTTGAGGATTGTTCATCTGATGTCTGTTTTTTAGCCTGCACATCTGCGTTTGATGTTGCGGGGGGTTGTGATTTTGAAGTTGTCTCTGTCATGTTTTTTGCGATTCAGTTTTAAGGTTGCTTGTCTGGTTTGTTACTTGTTTTTCTGATCGTTTAACGACCAGTCATAAAAGCTGCTGTCTATGGTTGTGATGGATTTTAATTTTTGTTTTAAATCTTGCTTGGCGTATTTTTTTAAATGTCTGATGATGGCTTCATCTGAACTGCCAAAATCTTTGCTGAACCAGCTGTAGATTTTGGATACGGCAAGCCGGTTATTTTTTACCACGGCACCCCGGTTGGAGTTGATATAATCTGCGGCGGCTGCATCAAGCTGCTGATTGAGTTTGCTGCCTTCAAACGCTTCTTTTTGCAGGTTTGGGCAACCAACCGATGCGCAATTGACAGCGTAGTGAACTCTTGGGTCGTGAAACACTTTGCGCAAGATCTGGTGCTCAATGTCATCAAGGCTGATCTCTGTTCCTTCTATTTTTATCAGTTTTTTGCCCCATGGACCATCTGCGAACAGGCCAGGGGAGATGTCGATGTCTTTAATCGAACGAACAGGGTATGCATCGAGGATTACTTTGATGGTCAGGGCATTATAGAGATTGGACCAATAGGCGAATTGTTCGTTTTTATTGAGGCGGGTGACTTTTTGCTGCTGAAGTTTGTTGATATAGGCATTGAGAGCCGGGGCGCTGTTTTTAAATGACTTATAATCAACCCGGTTCAGGCCCGCATTATCTCGTTTGACATAAGCTTGGAGAAGTTTGCTCAGATCGCTGTGATCGATTGTTTTCTCTGATGAAGTTTCTGCAGTTGAGAACTGTTCGGTAACTGAGGCTGCAACCGCTTTCGGCGTGAAGGCATACGCATTGAATATCAGGGCAAGAATAGCCATGATTATTGCTGGCCTGATTTTTACCAACAATGGCGATGGCTTTATAAAACTTCCGGCCTGCTTTTCAACAATGTTCAGATCGTTTTGCGGGCTATTTATACTGGTGCTGGTCATAAATCTAAATTCTGATCTTCTTTGTGAATGTTCATATCAGCAAACATACACATGGTTTGCTTGCCTATTGTGGTAGCACAGCCATGTGGCTTTGAATGCTCATATGTTTTCAAACAAGTGTGAAGGGCTGTGAACGGCAACTATTCAGCCATCTGGCTTGCGACCTATCCATCATATGATGGGTGACATGGTGATTGACGGCATAATATGGCACGGGCTGGGTCGCTTTGTGATAGCGGATGAAAATGCCATTTGGCTGTGTTATTTATTGACATTCAGGGAATGTGCTGGCTATATGCCTTTTTTGAAGAGATGCGCTGAATAAGTACAGCTGACTGCAGCAGATTCTGCCATGAATATCTTGTCATAACAAACTTGCTGATATGAGGTCTGCTCATATGGCGGGTTTTCTATTGTTAAGATCGTGGCTGGAGCTGTTTCAGGTTGAAATTATAGCTTTACCGGACCTTGATTTCTAAGATTTTTTAAGTTCCTGTAACGCTTTTGCGGTATTTTTTAATATGGCTTTCGCACCTGATTGGCAGGCGCTATTTATTTACCAGCTCTTTTACATGACATGATCAGCTAATAGACTGATTTTATTGGAGAATAACAGTGAAACGTACTTATCAACCAAGCCGCCTTGTTCGCAAGCGTCGTCACGGCTTCAGAGCCCGCAAAGCAACCACTGGTGGACGCCAGGTGCTGGCGAACCGTCGTTCGCGCGGTCGTAAAAAATTAAGCGCATAATTTTGCGCAGGATTTCGATTTTTCGTCTTTCAGATTATTGAATGGGGCCAGCTTGTTTTGCCATGCTGCCCCCATTTTTTGCCATGTTTGCCTTATTGATAAGGTGATTTTGGTAATTTGAATTCAACTTTTTAACCCGTTTTCAGTTCTGATGGATTGTTCACTGGAAGCGGTAAACCAGTTAATTGCCGGATATTCATGTGATGCGCCTACCAATGCTAAAACGGCGAAGTGAGTTTATTACGGTTAAGTCCGGTGCGAGTTGGGGCACACCCGGCTTTCTGCTTCAAGCCAGGCTTCGAGACGATTTGTCAGAAACGAATGAAGCTACAGCTAACAAAAAAGTGAACTTTTCTGAGCCATTAAAGCCTTCAGCGCGGTTTGGGGTTACTGTCACCAAGCAAACTGTCAGGCGTTTTTTTCTTCAATCGCTTACGCCTGAAAAATCAGCTCAATCAACAGCCAAAACAAAGCAAACTGACGCCAGAAGAGGGCCGATTTCAGTGCTGCGCAATAAAATGCGCCGCCGGCTGAAAGAAGCGCTCTATAAAGTCGCGCCTGATTTTGCGAGACCCGGGGTTGATTATGTGCTGATTGGCAGAGGAGCGTGTTTATCTCTTGATTTTGAAATATTAATCAAAGATTTAGAGAAAAGCTTTCAAAAAGTGCACAGACGCATTATACCAACTGGCACCGAACAAACGAAATAACAGCCCTTTAATATAGGTAACAGAGCATTTTTCATGGATGAAAATAATAAAAATTTTGTAGTCGCGCTTGTCCTTTCAGTGGCAGTGTTTCTTGTTTGGAACTATTTCTATGTGGCGCCAAAGCAGGAAAAAATGAGAGAGCGTCAACAAGCTGAGGCGCTTTTAAAAGAAAAGAGCAGCGATCCGCTGACACCAAAGGTTGATGGCAAGGCTGTTACGCCGACGACACCTGGTGTTATCCCCACGCCAGTTAAAGCTAAATCAAGAGTTGATGCGCTTACTGACGGTGAACGGGTGAAGATCGACACGCCTTCTATCAGCGGGTCTATCAATTTGAAGGGCGCGCGGATTGATGATGTGCTGTTGAAAGAACACCGGCAGAAGGTTGATAAAAACAGCCCGCCTGTTGCCCTGCTGTCACCTGCCGGGTCACCGCATCCTTATTTTGCTGATTTTGGCTGGTCGAGTGCGGATAGTGGTGGTGTGAAACTGCCGAGCGGCGAGACGCTATGGAAAAAAGTGAGCGGAGATGTGCTCACCCCTTCAACACCGGTGACACTGCAATATGATGCTGGAAATGGTGTTATCTTCGAGCGTGAGATTAGCATTGACGATAAATATATGTTCACCATCACCCAGCGGGTTAACAATGAAGGCAGCACCGCGCTTAACCTTTCAGCTTACGGGTTGATCTATCGCAGCAACCGGCCACAATCTGAGTCATTCTTTATCTCGCATGAAGGCGCCGTTGGTGTTTTTGACGGGACGCTGGTTGAAGAGACATACAGCACCCTTGTTGAAGACAAGCGATTTGACTTTAAAGCCAAAAAAGGGTGGCTGGCGATTGCAGACAAGTACTGGGCTTCAGCTTTGATCCCTGATAATTCGCGTGGGTTTAGTGCGTCTTACATCGGCAATGCTGTTAACAACAATGATAACTATCAGGCGAATTATCTGCTGGATGGCGTTGCCATTAACGCGAACAGCAAAGCGGAAGTGACAACTCAGTTTTACGCTGGTGCCAAACGGGGTGAGTTGATTGAAACTTATGCTGATAAATATTCAATTGATATGTTCACCAACCTGATTGACTGGGGCTGGTTCCATTTTATCACTAAGCCGATGTTTAAGGTACTGGTTTATTTCTATCATCTGGTTGGCAATTTTGGTTTATCAATTCTGATAGTGACCATTCTTATTAAACTGGCGTTGTTCCCGCTGGCGAACAAATCCTACAAATCCATGGCGCAGATGAAGAAGATGCAGCCGGAAATGGAGAAAATTCGCACCCGTTATAAAGATGATAAGATGAAACAGCAGACCGAGCTGATGGATCTTTATAAAACGCACAAGATCAATCCGCTTTCGGGGTGCTGGCCGGTTCTGGTGCAAATTCCGATTTTCTTCGCGCTCTATAAAGTGCTGTATGTGACGATTGAAATGCGGCATGCGCCTTTCTTTGGCTGGGTGCAGGACCTTTCCGCGCCTGATCCGACTTCGCTGTTTAATCTTTTTGGTCTGATCCCGATTGATCTGCCGCAGTTTTTGATGATTGGTATCTGGCCGCTGATTATGGGCATTACCATGTGGGTGCAGATGAAACTGAACCCGGCACCAACTGACCCTGTGCAGGCGCAGATCTTTACCTATATGCCGATTGTTTTCACCTTTATTCTGGCTGGTTTCTCTGCCGGTCTGGTGATCTATTGGGCGTGGAACAACTTCCTCTCCATATGCCAGCAATATTACATTATGAGACGGCAAGGTGTTGAAGTGAAACTGCTGGAAAATATGGGTCTTAAAAAAGCGGATGACGGTAAGAAATCCTCTTAAAGCACGATTTAGAGGATGGCTCCATTGAGTGATACACCTGAGCTGAAAATTGACGAAGAGCTGATTGCCGAAGGGGTTTCCCTTTTTCGATTGCCGATTGAATTTGTCAAAGGTGTTGTTAATGAAGCTGGCTTACCTGATGCTGACAGGCCTGAGATTGCCTTTGCCGGGCGCTCCAATGTTGGTAAATCAAGTCTGATCAACGCGCTCTGTGGGCGAAAAGCCCTGGCGCGCACTTCCAACACACCGGGGCGAACGCGTGAGATAAATTATTTCACCATTGGCGATGAAGCTTACCTGGTTGACATGCCGGGCTATGGCTTTGCTAAAGTGCCGAAAGAAATGGTCGCTGGATGGACCAGACTGATTGAAAAATATCTGCGCGGACGACTCAGTCTGAAACGGGCATTTGTGCTGATTGACGCCCGCCATGGCATCAAGAAAAATGACACTGAAATTATGGATAAGCTTGACGCCTCAGCCGTGCTTTATCAGGTGGTTTTGACCAAGATAGATAAAATCAACAAAACTCTACTTGAGCAGAGACTTGCTGAAACAGACGCTATTGTTAAGAAACATCCGGCTGCTTTTCCGCTGGTGATTGCAACTTCTTCAGCCAAGAACGTTGGCATTGATGAACTCAAAGGTGCGGTTGTGCTGGCGCTGAATAGCTGACTTTTTTGATGCACCTTCAGTTGCCCACATTTTTGAGGCACCTTCGGTTGCCCACCAGCAACCGGTGCTAGTACGACGGCGTGGTTTTGGGCACTTCTTGACGCACCTTCGGTTGCCCACTTTCCTGTGGCGCTTCAGTTGCCCACTACGCAACCGCGCTAGTACCGGCGTCATGAGTGTCTGCCCTTTTAAAAAGGGCAGACTTAGTTATTTTCTTCTCTCACGGCTATTTCAAACGCTGAAGCGTTTGAGCCTACTTTTTTGATGCACCTTCAGTTGCCCACCAGCAACCGGTGCTGTACTCCGTCGCTTTTGATGCACCTTCAGTTGCTCACTTTCCTGTGGCGCTTCAGTTGCCCGCTACGCAACCGCGCTAGAGGTAGATCAGTTTGATGGGTTTAAGATTGCGATTCAAGCGTTTAGTTATCGGTTTCTTTCAGGGCTTCGATTTTTGACATGGTGAATTTATAGGCTGTTTCGCCATAGTTTGCGATGCCGTAACCGGCCGCAAAGATGACACCAATCATCAGAAGTTTTTTCAGGCCTGACAGATAGTTGCGGGTTATTTTGATGTCGATTGATTTTGAAGGCTGAATGGGGATCTCAGCTGAAAGGCCATCATTATTGCTGGTGCGGCAGGTGATATCGAGGCGCAATTTCGATATGCCTCTTTTGCGTGGCATGATGCGCCAGCGCCAGATGATAAAATCCACATCATCGACCATGCGGGGGTGAATTTCTGACCACTGGGTCGATGCTGTTGCGCAATCGATCAGGAACTGGCCGTCTGGTCCTGTCAGGCGCACGGTGATGGCTTTGGTGATCGGACCTGCGTCAGGTTTAGAGCGCAGGCCATAATTTTCCGGGCCGAAGTCAAGTTCGGTATTTGTAAAACGGGCCACTCTGATTTCAACAAAATGCACTTTCCCAACCCGCATGACTTTCGGAATGTTTTCTATCACCTGATCGTTTTGGCTGGCATGTTCCAGATTTGTCTGGGCCTGCTTCATGGAGGCTGCCAGATCATCAAGATTTTGCATGGGCTGTTGCCCGGGATCACCCTCCACTTGCCTTATCGGCGGGGCTGTTGGTGGAAGGGGGGCAGGCTGAACAGGGGCATCCCCCAGTTGCCTTAACGGCGGGCGCTGGATCTCTTCCTGCAACGGGCCTTTTTGCCGCATTGCATCAGGAAGTGGTGGTTGAAATTGTGACTGACCGCGATGCTGGCCTGCCGGAATGGGCGGTTGCATTGCGGCATTGTGCGGCGTGCCTTGTTGTGGCAGCTGATTTACAGGTGGCCGCTGATTTGGTGGCCCGCCAGTTTCTTTAGCGGGCAATTGCTGATCACCTGCTTTTTCTTCCTTTTTGCCTTGTGCGCCATCAGGCATCTGGAACGGGACCGGATTAAACGACGAATTCTGAAAGGAGATTTTCTGACCTTTTGCGCCTTTTGGGGGCATTGCCCCAGCGGGTGGGGTTTTCTGCCTTTCATCGCCTTGCTCTGGAGCCGGGGGAAGATGCTGCTGGCGCATCTGATCTGGTTGACCGGTCTTTTGAGGAGGATGTGCTGCACCCTGATGAGACTGGCCCTGATGAGACAGGCCTTGATGAGTCTGGCCTTGATGGGACTGGCCTTGATGAGAGGGGATGGTATTTTTTGGTAGAAACTGTGCATCCTTTATTTGGTTTTGCTTATTTTGCGGAGATTGCCTTTGGGGCGGGATGGGGAAATCTTCACTACCATCATCGGCAATGCCATAATCAGATGGATGGGCTTCTGCCTGAACGATTGAGTCGCCAAGGATGTCATCTGTGATGTCAGGACCTGAAGCTTTTAAAAGTTCATCATCTTTCAGGCCTCTGTTCAGGCTCTGGTCCTGATTACCAGCTGATATCTGCCCGGCATGTTCCTCAGCCTTTCCGTTTTCAGTGCCTTGATGTTGCGCAGCATCAGCTGATTGCGCTGCTTCTTTGCCTATGGCTGCATCATCGCCGCTGTCTGTTTTGCGGGCCACTTTGCTGTCAGGCGTTCTCTGGTTAATTGCGGTGAGGTTTTTGACTGTTTCGTTAAAGGTCAGGCCGTGCCGTTGTAAAATTTTGTGGCTGATCATTCCGCCTTCACCGCTGATGATAGCCGAGAGAATGTTCGAGCCATCAATTTCAGAATAACCAGATTGGATGGCGGCAGCTGACGCATGTGCAATTAAATTCTGCACAGTTACATCAAAAGTGGGCGGGACAGTATTCGGGCTTAACATGCGGGCTTCAGGCCCGAGTTTGCGCAGCAGGTCCATGCAAAGGGCTTCAACATCAACATTGCAGGCAACAAGGATGGTGACCGCTTCGGGGTCTTGCCCCAGGGCAAGCAATAAGTGATCAAGGCCGACGACAGAGTGTTTTCTTCTCGTGGCCAGTTCTTCAGCCCGGGAGAGGCTATCATGCAGGTTTTTGGTTGCTGGAAGTTGTTGACTAATTTGTTCAGCCATTTCTACTCTACTCAAGCTGCCTCCCAGGGGTCATATTTGTATTTATTTTTGTTTGTGCTCTTAAAATTTCTGGAGCTCTTTTGATACGTAACTTTTGTGGCCGAATGCGGGATGAAATTTAGCCAATTGCTGACACATTCAGATCACATGCTCAATTATTGTTTGAGCGAAAGCATTTAGCTGGCAATGAACTGAAGAAACTATTTGATCCTGCTGGCTGATATTGGTGGTTGTTAATTTTGCTATCCGGCAATTATGGTTTAATTGTTTCAGTTCATTATTTATAACACAGGCTCAATCAGATTTACCAATAATTGGTGCCGATGTGTATCCTTTATTGGGGGAGAGCAGCAAAATATTCATTTGTTATCGCTACTTTTATTGATTGTGGTTAAGAAAAATCCGTCTTATACAGCATGTTATTGTAATCTGGATGTAAATTTATGACTATTGCTTCACATGATGAAAATGCCGAAGAGCATTCTCCGCTGACAAAGGCACAGATCCTGTCTGAAGCGCTCCCTTATATGCAGCGCTATGACAATAAAACTGTTGTCATCAAATATGGTGGCAACGCCATGGGAGACGAAAAGCTTGCGGCCAGTTTTGCGAAAGACATTGTGCTTTTAAAACAATCTGGTGTGAACCCGATTGTGGTGCATGGTGGCGGCCCGCAAATTGGTGCGATGCTTGAGCGGTTGCAGATTAAAAGTGAATTTAAAGATGGTTTGCGCGTGACCGACAGAGCCACTGTCGAGATTGTGCAAATGGTGCTGGCTGGTTCAATCAATAAAGAAATTGTCACAGCGATTAATCACCATGGTGGTAAGGCGTGTGGTATTTCAGGCAAAGACGCCCATCTGATGATGGCGAAGAAGCTTGAGAAAATGTCGCATGACCCGAAATCAAATACGACCAAGCTTGTTGATCTGGGCTTTGTCGGTGAGCCCACGAACATGAACCCGCATATTGTTGAAGTGATGGTTCAAAGCGATATTATTCCTGTCATCGCGCCGATTGCGGCCGGGGAAAACGGGGAAACGTTTAACATTAACGCCGATACATTTGCCGGACATCTGGCTCAATCAATGAAAGCGAAACGTTTGTTATTGCTCACCGATGTAACTGGTGTTCTTGATAATGAAAAGCAACTGCTTGAGAGACTGACACTTCGTGAAGCCCGGGCCCTGATTAATGATGGCACGATCAGCGGCGGGATGATCCCGAAAATTGAAAGCTCGATGGCGGTGGTTGAAAACGGTGTTGAAGGTGTTGTGATTGTTGACGGGCGGGTCAAGCATGCTGTGTTGCTTGAGTTATTCACGGCGCATGGTGTTGGTACGCTGATTGTGAACTAAGTTTGGATTGCGGACTAAGCCAGGATTGTGAATTTATCCAGATCACGAGAAGCAGGCACTTTTTTTCGATGAACACAGCCTGCATTCACGCCACGAGCTAAAAGATATTCGAAGTATCAGGAAATAATAAATTCTTGTAGCTGAACAACGCTAGTTACGTTGTTCAGCTCTGTTCGGGGATTCATTATTCTCAATATTGCTGCTCAATTTTCACCCTGTTAATTCAACACGGAGAAATCATCTTTTTGTTGCAGCAAGAAAGTGTTTGTTAATTCACTGTATGTTTCAGACGATTGATTTCGTCTTTTAAGTGAAGTTTCTTCCGTTTAAGTTCGGAAAGTTTTACGTCGTCGATTAACGGTCGGGATTGTTCTTTTTCAATTTTTTCATCAAGAACTCTGTGTCGTTGGCTTAGTTCAGAAATATGTGCTTCAACTGCCATGCAACCCTCCGTGTGTTATGTTTCGGTAAGGTTGTATTTTGCCATTTTTTACACGAACTGTCTAATCTCGTTTCGTTACACGATTGAAAAAATATTAAATTCGGACGTTATTTTTAGGATAATATGATTGTTAATTATATTGTTTTCTTCATTTAGGGGTGTTTTTTCGCGTGATTTGTGCATATTCAGATGAATCCTTCGAGGTTTATTGCATAGGTGATTCGGTTTGAGCGATAAGAGACAAATAGATTCTGACTTTAAAGCCCGTTTAGCAGAAAAAAGGCAGGAACATCAGGATCTTGATCAGGCTATAGAGGCGCTTATGAATATGCCGCAAGCTGATCAGCTGCAGTTAAGACGGCTAAAGAAGAAGAAATTATTCCTTAAAGATGAAATCAAGGCGCTCGAAGAGCAGATGTTTCCTGATATAATTGCCTGAACCATTAAATATTCCTCGCATCCACAGGCTCTTGCATTGTGAGGGTTTGTTTCTATAATGTCCGGCTTTTCAGGGGTCTATCGAAAGTTTTGACTTTCCATAATTTCCAGCAAGTAAATTTTATCGACTTTTAGTTTTGGTCTCACAACTGAGTTCTTTAAAACTTCGTATTTCATATGAGCTCACCGAAGGGAGAATCGGTTTAGACCGGTTATTTTAATATGGTATCTGAAGCACCACTTGTCAGCATCATTATGGGCAGCCAGTCCGACTGGCCGACAATGCAACATGCCGCCTTGTTGCTTGAGCAGCTTGAAGTGCCATTTGAGACAAAAATCATTTCAGCGCACAGAACGCCTGACAGACTTTATCAATTTGCCACTGAAGCCCACGGGCGGGGCCTTAAGGTGATAATTGCGGGTGCAGGCGGGGCGGCGCATTTGCCGGGGATGGTTGCGGCTATAACCGCGCTACCGGTGCTTGGTGTGCCCGTTCAAAGTAAAGCGCTTTCGGGGCAAGACAGCTTGTTATCCATTGTGCAGATGCCAGCCGGTGTTGCGGTTGGCACTCTGGCGATTGGCCGGGCCGGGGCGACAAATGCCGGATTGCTGGCCGCACAGATTTTAAGCGGTAGTGATGAAAAACTGTTTGAGCGCATCACCGCGTGGAGGCACAAACAGGCCGAGAAAGTCGCACTAGAACCTGTTGATGAGACGAATGACAAACAAAGCGGGTGAACCAGAATAATGATTAACAATCCTCTTCCTCCCGGGTCTACGATTGGGATTTTTGGTGGCGGCCAGCTAGGGCGTATGCTAGCGATCGCAGCGGCGCGGCTTGGGCTGAAATCTCACATCTTTTCTCCGCAGCATGGATCGCCAGCATTTGAAGTTGCCAGCCATCAGACCGTGGCACCTTATGCCAACCTTGAGGCTGTGAAAGAGTTCGCGTCCGCAGTTGATGTGGTGACCGTTGAATTTGAGAATATTCCACTTGATACTTATGAGCATGCCGCCAAATTTGCACCAATTGCTCCGCCACCAACTGCTCTTGCCATATCGCAGGACCGGCTTGCTGAGAAAAAATTTCTAACCTCACACAATATCCCGGTGGCGCCTTATCTTGAGATCAACAAAGAAACGGATATTGTCAGTGCGATTTATAAACTCGGGCCGGATGGTATTTTAAAAACCAGACTACTTGGCTATGATGGCAAAGGGCAGATCAGACTTGGGGCAAATATTGACCCGGATGCCGCGATTAAAGCTTATAGTGGTGAGCCTTCAATTTTTGAAAAACTGGTCCCGTTTAAGCTGGAAATTTCCTGCATTGCTGTGCGTGATTATCAGGGTAATATTGTTTTTTATGATTGCCCGCGCAATGAACACCGCAATCAGATGCTGGCTGAATCGCATGTGCCAGCTGGCGTTTCAGAAGACCTTGAGAAACTGGCGCAGGCCTATACAGCGAAAATTGCTGAAAAACTGAACTATGTTGGTGTCATCGCTGTTGAGTTTTTTGCACTAGCCGGAGCGACAGAGACACCGCTTATTGTGAATGAGATGGCGCCGCGGGTTCATAATTCAGGGCACTGGACGATGGATGCCTGCCATTTTGACCAGTTTGAAAATCATATCCGCGCCATTGCGGGTTGGCCGCTTGGCTCAACCAAACGCCATTCAAACGGGATGATGGTTAATCTTGTCGGGCATGATATGGACCGTTGGGAAGAGGTTGCCTCCAGTGAAGGGGCGATCCTGCATCTTTATGGCAAAACTGAAACCAGAGCGGGCCGCAAGATGGGTCATGTTAATTATCTTTATGAAAAAGAATGACAAACTTAATTTTAGAGATTCTGGTTTTACGGTGTGGACTTTAGCCGGTTGTGTATGGCCATAAAGGCTTGGTTAATGACCTGTTAGGCCGCATCTGATAGGCTCTTTTCAGTTTTAAAGTGGTTTAATTCAGATATTTTCGACGGACATTACCCTTTACAGCCTTCTATATATTTGTTAAAGGGTAACGCTGGAAATTGGCTCGGTCCAATTGGGGCTTTTGAGCTATTTAAAGATTCCCTTATTATCTTGGAATTTGGACCTTATATCAGGAGAGGTAGACGCGTGCAGGTACTCGTTCGCGATAACAATGTCGATCAGGCGCTAAAAGCGCTTAAAAAGAAGATGCAACGTGAAGGCATCTTCCGTGAAATGAAGCTTCGTAATTTTTACGAAAAACCATCAGAAAAACGTGCCCGTGTGAAGGCTGAAGCCATTCGCCGCGCCCGTAAGCTTGCTCGCAAAAGAGCACAGCGCGAAGGTCTGGTGCCAGGTCGTTAAGAGCCATTTGCTGTTGCCAGCAAAGCCAGGTGATTGACGAATGACTTCATCTTAGACTATGCAGTTTTAATAAGCTGAGCTGGTGGATAAGATTGTGTATGACTGGTGACGCTGGTTCGCACATTTTCCGATCTGAAAATTATGATTTGATATAAGGCCTATTTAGGCCTTATTTTTTTGTAATTTTCTTGTTTACCCTAAAATTAACTGCCGTATTCAGATTTTGATATCTGCCGGGAGGATATGGTAAGTTTGGGTCAAGTCACACTGCGAATATGATGTAGCTGGTTGGAATGTTTTTAGCCCCATGACTGACATTAAAAACAGAGTTCGTTCCCTTTTGTTTTGCCCGCTGGCTCAAGCTTGCGGGCTTTTATTGTTTCTGACCGGGTGTCAATCCCCCGTAATTGATGGTGAGTTTGGCACAACGCTTGGCAATGCACCGCCTGCTGCCGAGGCACATGAAAAAAATGTGGCTTCGCTTAGCCGGGTGATTCAACACAGCCCGGATGACCCAAGCGCTTATAATATGCGCGGCACAGCATATGGTGAGGCGAAATCCTACAATAAAGCACTTGCCGATTTTAGCAGAGCCATTGAACTCGACCCCAGTTATTTTCAGGCCTATACGAACCGGGCGCTGGTTTATGTCAGGTTAAGACAATTTGAAAAGGCCCGGGCTGATTTTGACCAGGCTCTGGTGTTAAATTCTGAATATCCGATTGCCTATTACGGGCGCGCCTTGTTGCACCGAAGTGAAAAAAAACAGGCTCTTGCGCTGGCTGATCTGAATAAAGCGGTTGAGTTTGCGCCTGACCATGCCGGCGCGTTCTTTAACCGGGGGGAGATCTATCTCGCCCGGGGAGAAAACAACCTCGCTCTGGCTGACTTTAACAGTGCAATTGACCTTGAACCAAACTCGGCAGCACCCTATTTCGGGCGCGGTCTGGCGCGTATGGAGCTTTCTAATTACAAAGAAGCTTATGATGATTTCTATGTCGCGGCGCGGCACAAAAAAGGGTTTTATCAGGCCTGGACTTACCGGGGGCTTGTTGCTGAAAAACAAAACGCACCCGTTGAAGCAGCCCGGGCATATGAACGAGCGCTTTCAATTAAACCGCGCTATCAACCGGCATTAGACGGGCTGAGCCGTGTGAAAAACGCTCAAAGCTGAGCTTATCTCACGCATCATTACAAGTTAAAACCGCTATCATTAAAAATATCTGAGATGTAAATTTCGGGTAATTTAATCAGGCGTGCGAGATTAAATTTGTTCCAGCGTGTTCAGGATTTTTTCGGGCGCACACGCACAACCACATCAACACCGGCGATTTCCATACCTTCAGGTGCCTCAGGCAAACCGTTCAGTTTGATGGTGTGATTTGATGGGATATCCAGCAGTTCGTCGCTTTCTTCAAGATAGAAATGCTGATGGTCTGACATGTTGGTGTCAAAATAGACTCTGGTGCCAACTAACGCGACTTCGCGCAGCAACCCTGCATCGCGAAACTGATTTAAGGTGTTGTAAACTGTTGCCAGTGAAACCGGAATTTGTTGCTCAACGGCTTCTTCGTGCAAAATTTCAGCGCAGACATGCCTGTCACCCGATTGAAACAGGAGAGAACCCAAGGCAACACGCTGGCGTGTCGGGCGCATGCCCGCGGCGCGCAGTTTATCTGACATATCAATGGTCGAATGTCTGTTATGTGTGTTAGTCAAATTCTGGCTCATCAGGCTGATCTTATCGAGTTCTAGATCGAGTTCAAGGTTCGATCTGTTATCTGTCTCGCAAAAAAATACATGAAAATCAATGAAAATCGCGATTTTTCATTATGACTTTTTGTCATCTGCACTTTTATGTTGCGTTGCACTAGATTGCATTTGTACTATGTTACAAAAACGTTAAAAACATCACGTTAATTTCGGGCTTTTTCTTTTGATGGGCCACCAAGTATGTTACCACATCTGCTTAATACATATATCAAAAATGACGGGGTGCATCAATGGCGGATCGCCAATCTAGTTATAGCTATGAAGAATTACTAAAATGTGGCCGGGGCGAATTGTTCGGCCCGGGCAATGCTCAATTGCCGTTGCCACCAATGCTGATGTTTGATCGCATTACCGAAATTAATGATGATGGCGGTGAATTTGGTAAAGGCCAGATTATTGCCGAGCTTGATATTAAGCCAGACCTCTGGTTTTTCCCCTGCCATTTTGAGGGCGACCCCGTTATGCCGGGTTGCCTTGGGCTGGATGCGCTTTGGCAATTGACAGGATTTTTCCTTGGCTGGCTTGGTGCGCCGGGACGGGGCCGGGCGATCTCTACAGGGGAAGTCAAATTCTCTGATATGGTGCTGCCGACGACAAAGCTAGTCACTTACGAGATCAATATTCAACGCATTATATTACGGCGATTAAAGCTTGCTGTAGCAACCGGTGTTGTTAAAGCTGATGGTGAGGCAATTTTCCACGCAAATGATTTACGTGTTGGATTGTTTGGCGCCGAAGAAAATGCCTGATTTTTGTGTTTTCAATTGAGATCGGTTGGTCTTTGTCACTAAGACCGGCTATAGAAGAATTTAGATGCCTCTCTCGGAGATGAGAGGAAGCTGATTATCCCTGGTGGTTAGATTGTAGTTTCAATTTGAGTGCCCTAACTAAAGGAATAAATATGAGACGTGTTGTCATTACAGGTATGGGGATTGTCTCCAGCATTGGCAATAATAGAGACGAAGTTTTAAATAGTCTTTTGAATTGTACTTCCGGTATCAGCCGGGCTGAAAAATATGCCGAGCTTGGATTTCGCAGCCAGGTGGAGGGCGCGCCAACTCTTGATGCGCTGGCCCAGGTAGACAGGAAAGTGCGCCGCTTTATGGGCATGGGTGCCGCATGGAACTATGTCGCTATGCAGGAAGCGATTGAACAGGCCGGCTTAGAGAAAACTGACATCAGCAATGAGCGGACCGGGCTTATCATGGGTTCTGGCGGGCCATCAACAAAGGCTGTTGTGCAAGCGGCTGATACGACAAGAGATAGAGGGCCGAAAAAGGTTGGCCCGTTTGAAGTGCCTAAATCCATGTCCAGCACCAATTCA
Source organism: Hyphomicrobiales bacterium (assembly GCA_021775425.1). Classification (GTDB taxonomy): domain Bacteria; phylum Pseudomonadota; class Alphaproteobacteria; order Rhizobiales; family HXMU1428-3; genus HXMU1428-3. The sequence continues at coordinate 43,782 of JAJFHX010000003.1, read as the reverse complement.
GCCACGTTGGCGACACCGTTTGAAATCAAGGGCATCAACTATTCGATATCATCCGCCTGTTCGACCTCAAGCCATTGTATTGGTAATGCGATGGAGCAAATTCAATGGGGCAAGCAGGATGTGATGTTTGCCGGTGGCGGCGAAGAACTTGACTGGACACTTTCTGTTTTATTCGATGCGATGAATGCGATGTCTTCTAAATTCAATGAGACACCGGACAAAGCCAGCCGGGCGTTTGACGCCAACCGGGATGGGTTTGTGATTGCTGGCGGTGCTGGCGTTCTGGTATTGGAAGAGCTTGAGCACGCAAAAGCACGCGGCGCCAATATTATTGCGGAAATGGTTGGCTATGGCGCAAACTCAGATGGGTATGACATGGTTGCTCCATCAGGTGAAGGTGCTGTCAGATGCATGAAGCAGGCGCTTGCCACCGTGAATGATAAAATTGACTATATCAACCCACACGGCACTTCAACGCCGATTGGTGACCTCAGAGAAGTGGACGCCATTCGTGAAGTGTTTGGGGATGAAATTCCCCCTATTTCCAGCACAAAATCACTGACCGGGCATTCACTTGGTGCGGCTGGTGTGCAGGAAGCGATTTATTCTCTCTTAATGCTGCAAAATAATTTCATTTGCGAATCTGCCCACATTGAAGAGCTTGATGAAGCTTTTGCTGATGTGCCAATTGTGAGAGCGCGACAGGATGTGCCGCTTAACGCTGTTATGTCAAATAGCTTTGGATTTGGCGGAACAAATGCGACTTTAATTATGAAACGGTTTGAGGGATAGGAAAACTCACATTCATTCCGTTAAGCATATGACAGATATAAAGATAATTTAGGCAAAACTAATGACCGATACTGAAAATTCGAAAGATATTGCTGCTCCTGGCCCGATTATGGCCGGTAAAAAAGGATTGATTATGGGCGTAGCCAATGATCGCACTATTGCCTGGGGCATTGCCCGTGTTCTAGCTGGCCAGGGTGCTAAGCTGGCGTTCACCTATCAGGGCGACGCATTTGGGCGACGGGCTGTGCCTTTGGCTGAGTCTGTGAACGCGGAAATTATTGAGCCGTGTGATGTAACGGACATTGCCAGTGTTGACCGGGTGTTTGAAGTGATTGGTGAAAAATGGGGCGAGCTTGATTTTGTTGTGCATGCGCTGGCATTTTCTGATCGCAATGAATTGAAAGATCGCTACTCTGACACCAGCCGGGAAAACTTTATCAACACCATGGTGATTTCGTGCTTCTCTTTCACAGAGATCAGCAAGCGCGCTGCGCCTTTGATGAAAAATGGTGGCAGCTTGTTGACCCTGACTTATGCCGGCTCACAGTGGGTTGTGCCTTGCTATAATGTGATGGGTGTAGCCAAAGCTGCGCTTGAGACCAGTGTGAAATATCTTGCCACCGATCTTGGTAGTGACAATATCCGGGTTAATGCGATGTCGGCGGGGCCAATGCGCACACTTGCCGGTGCCGGTATTTCTGACGCACGCTCGATGTTTAATTTCCAGAAACAACATTCACCATTGCAGCGCACACCAACGCTTGATGACGTGGGCGGAGCCGGGCTTTATCTGCTGTCTGATCTTTCAGGTGGGGTGACGGGTGAAATCCATTATGTGGATTGTGGGTATAATACTGTCTTTATGCCTGACCTTGAAGCTCTGAAAGAAACAGGCTACTAGGCAAATAGACGACCTGGCGACTGTTTTCTATTTTGCCATTTTGTTTTGCCTCAGAATTGATGTGATTGGCCGATAGGGGTTGCGTTCAGATTTTACTTATCGGGCGTGGCTGAATTTACGGAGTGCAGGTGATGATTGGTGTATTCGATTCCGGTCATGGCGGTTTGACAGTTCTTAAAGGGCTGGCTGACAGGTTTCCGAACCAGAACTTTCTTTACCTTGGTGACCATATCAACGCGCCATATGGCAATCGGTCTTCAGATGAAATTGTTGAGCTGACACGCCGTAGCGTTGAAACTCTGTTTGAGCATGGGTGCGGTCTTGTTGTGCTTGGCTGCAACACGGCGACAGCCATTGCCTGCCGTTCGCTGCAACAGGACTGGCTGCCGCAATCAAAGTGGCAGGGGCGAAATGTGCTGGGCATCATCGCGCCCACCGTGGAAGTGGCGACACAAACGCCCTGGGGCATGACAGAGCCGCAATATCCGCAGATGTATAAAGAAGATGTGATTGCGGTTTTTGGCACCCAGCGCACCATAGACAGCATGGTTTATGATGAGGAAATAAAAAAACGCTGCCCGCAGATTGATATTGTTGGCAAAGCCTGTCCTGATCTGGTGACAGCCATTGAAGGGGGGGATCAGTCGTTAGAGATTGACAGCCTTGTCAAAGGTTATGTAACCGAGATGCTGGCTGAAGCTGCTGACAAGACAGATGGCAAACAACCGCATTATGCCATTCTGGGCTGCACACATTACCCGCTGGTTGAACCATTATTTGCAAAATACCTGCCCGCTTCCTGTAGGGTATTATCTCAGCCCACCATTGTGGCGCAGGCGCTTGAGCATTATTTAAAACGGCACCCGCATTTTTCGACTAAAAGAGCTGAAGGCGCAAACGAGGCAGCAAGGCGCGTTCAGTTGCTCACCACTGGTGATGTGGCGTTTATTGAACAAAAGCTGACCTTTGCCTGGCCTGGACGCCCACGGTTTGAATTGCTGGCTGAGATTAACGGATAATCAGGGCCGGTTAGTTGTTGACCGGTTCATGTGTCTTATCGCTGCTGATTAATTTTTCTTCTCGCTGATTAAGATAAAGCGTTCCCCATTCACCCAGGGCGCTAACAATGGGTTTTAATTTTTCGCCAAGCGGCGTGAGGGAATATTCCACCTTGGGCGGGACAACGGCATATACCTCGCGGTGGACAATGCCATTTGCTTCAAGGTCTCTTAATTGTTTGGTCAGCATGCGTTGCGTGATGTCTGGGATCAGGCGTTTTAATTCGTTAAAGCGGCGGGTTCCATCGCATAAAAAGAACAGGATCATTCCTTTCCATTTACCGCCGACAAGGTTTATCGCGGTTTCGGTCGGGCAGTGCTTTTCCTCTTTGGCAGCTTTTACGGCCTTGATGTGATCCCCATCATTTCCATGTTTAGTCATCTGTTTTGCTCTGTCGATTTGGACCGGTTTCGTCGTTTAGACATAACAGTATACTTTTTGTATGTATATATCAAAATTGTGCATACTTATATTTTTTTTATCCATGGCTTATGTTGTCTTTATCAAACTTTAGGAGACAAGTTATGGAACAGGCACATATCGCCTTATCGCAATTTCAACTGAAAAACCTCACTCTTCAAAACCGGGCTGTGGTTGCGCCTATGAGCCGGGTCAGCACGCTCGGAGATGGGGTGCCAACGGAGCTAATGAAGGATTATTACGCCCGCTTTGCTTCAGGCGGCTTTGGGCTGATTATTACTGAGGGTACTTATACTGACCGGCACTATGCACAGGCTTACCCGAACCAGCCTGGTATTACTAATGCGATACAACGGGATGGCTGGGCGAGGATTGCTGAGGCTACCAACCAGATTGGCGCACCGATGATTATGCAACTGATGCATGCGGGGGCATTATCACAGCATTTGAGCGCAACCAGAAGTGCCTCTGCCATTCCACCGGTTCGGCATATGCTCCCCGGATATAGCAAAAAACAAGGGCGTTACCCGACACCGCAGGCCATGACACTTGCTGACATGGACATGGTGAAAGAGGGGTACATCCAGGCCGCTCGTCATGCGCGGCAGGCGGGATTTGCAGGTGTTGAAATTCATGGTGCCAACGGATATCTGTTTGATCAGTTTTTAACGGATTACACCAACAACCGGGAAGATCAGTATGGCGGGACAACCGAGAACAGGGTCAGATTTCTGGCCGAAGTGATCGGGCTTGTCAGATCGGAAATGGACGACAAATTTATAGTTGGTGTGCGGGTTTCGCAGGGCAAAGTAAACGATTTTGATTATCTCTGGTCCGGCGGCGTGAAAGATGGTGAAATTATTTTTAAGGCCGTACATCAGGCCGGGGCTGATTACATTCATTTTGCCAGTGAGGGGCTTGGCTTTGACCATGGCTGTTTAACCAGAGACGGGCAAAGCCTGCCGGCTTTCGCACGAAGGATCACGGGCCTGCCGGTGATTGCCAATGGCGGGCTTGATGATTTTAAAGAAGCGGAACGCATTTTAAGCGATCAGCATGGTGATCTCATTTCACTTGGCAAAGGGGCACTTGCCAACCCGGACTGGCCAGAAAAACTGGCACAGTCCCTGGCGCCGCTGCCATTTGAAGCTAATTATTTTGCGCAGGGTGTTGCGATACAGGCAGCCTGAACGACCTTCCTTCAAGACACAAGAAAAAAGCCCCGCTCAGACCAAGAGCGGGGCTTTTTGTTTTAACTGATCTTTAAAGTGTCAGCGATTTAGTCATTATCTTCATTGACGATTTCTTCGCCGGTTTCCTGATCAACCATTTTCATGGAGAGGCGAACCTTGCCGCGATCATCGAAGCCAACAAGTTTCACGAAAACTTCCTGACCTTCTTTTACCACATCACCCACAGTTTTGGGGCGGAACTCACTGGTGAGCTGTGAAATGTGGACAAGGCCATCTTTGGCACCGAAGAAATTCACAAAGGCACCAAAATCGACGACCTTAACGACCTTACCTTTATAGATAACGCCTTCTTCGGGCTCATCTGTAATCGACTTGATCATGGTCAGTGCTTTGTTGATGCTATCTGAATTGGCTGCAGCCACTTTGATGATGCCTTCATCATTAATGTCTACTTTGGCGCCAGATTCTTCAACGATTGAGCGGATGACACTGCCACCCTGACCAATCACTTCCCTGATTTTATCTGTCGGGATGGTGATTGTTTCAATGCGCGGGGCATGTTCGCCAACTTCTTCGCGTGATGTATCCAGCGCTTTGGCCATTTCACCAAGAATGTGCAAACGCCCACCTTGTGCCTGATTTAATGCGACTTCCATGATCTCTCTGGTGATGCCAGTGATCTTGATGTCCATTTGCAGGCTGGTGATGCCATCTTTGGTGCCAGCAACTTTAAAGTCCATGTCACCGAGATGATCTTCATCGCCAAGGATGTCAGAAAGAACGGCGAAATCTTCGCCTTCTTTAATCAGACCCATTGCGATACCAGCAACTGGTTTTTTCAGCGGTACGCCAGCATCCATCAATGAAAGTGATGTGCCGCAAACGGTTGCCATTGAAGATGAACCGTTTGATTCTGTGATTTCTGAAACCACACGCAGGGTGTAGGGGAAATCTTCTTTTGATGGCAACATTGGGTGAATAGCACGCCATGCCAATTTACCGTGGCCAATTTCACGCCGGCTTGTGAAACCAGAACGGCCCACTTCACCAACTGAATATGGTGGGAAATTATAATGCAGCAGGAAGCTTTCTTTATAAGTTCCTTCAAGACGGTCAACGAATTGTTCGTCTTCACCTGTGCCAAGCGTCGCTACTACGATTGCCTGTGTTTCACCTCTGGTGAACAACGCGCTGCCGTGTGTTCTTGGCAGAATGCCGACTTCACTTAAAATCGGGCGAACTGTTTTGGTATCGCGGCCGTCAATGCGGATGCCGGTTTCAAGAATAGAACCCCGCACAATTGAAGCTTCCAATGACTTGAAAATGCCGCCAAGCAGTACGGCTTCTGAGCCATCATCTTCAGCTGGCATCAGTTCTGTCATCACTTTTGATTTGATTTCAGAAACGGCTGCCTGACGCTCGCCTTTATCAGCCAGTTTATAAGCCGCGACCAATCCATCTTTGGCAAGACGTTCTACATCTGCCTGATATTTTGATTTATCAACTTCTACGAGATCCCATGGATCTTTGGCTGCTTTTTCTGCCAGAGAAATGATCGCATTAATAATTGGGGCGCAGGCATCGTGGCCAAAATTAACCGCCCCCAGCATCACTTCTTCTGTCAGTTCCTGAGCTTCTGATTCCACCATCAATACCGCGTCAGCCGTGCCAGCGACGATCAGATCAAGGTTCGTATCTTCCATCTGATCAATGGTTGGGTTCAGCACATATTCGCCATCAATATAGCCAACACGTGAGCCGCCAATCGGCCCCATGAACGGCACACCTGAAATGGTAAGCGCAGCAGAAGCTGCGACCATTGCCAGCACATCCGGGTCATTTTCCATATCGTGCGAAAGCACAGTTATAATAACTTGTGTTTCATTTTTAAATCCATCAACAAACAACGGACGGATTGGACGGTCAATCAGGCGGGAAACCAGGGTTTCCTTTTCGCTTGGACGTGCTTCACGTTTAAAATAACCGCCTGGAATTTTACCGGCGGCGTAAGCTTTTTCCTGATAATTTACAGTTAGGGGGAAGAAATCAATCCCGGGTTTGGCTGACTTTGCAGCGACCACAGTGGCTAACACCGAGGTTTCACCATATTGCGCAAATACTGAGCCGTGTGCCTGGCGCGCAATCCTGCCGGTTTCCAGTTTTAGTGGGCGTCCGCCCCATTCAATTTCTTCTGTGTGTATAGTAAACATATATTTTCTCTTCATACTTTACTGAAAGGCTGCACAGCTCCCTCATTGGAGCGGTTTGACATTTCAGTGGCTAAATGGCCCATCCATTTAGCTTTCGTCATTGTTACATGCATATGCAACAACATAGTTTCATTCGTTTCTTTTAAATTCGTTCTTCTGGTTCGGGAGGTCTTTTCACAAAACCCGCCAAATCACAAAACCTGCCAAATTCGTTTGAATTTCGCTTTATTTATAAAAAGGGGCAGGCTTATTGATTTAAGCTTGCCTCTCTTGATTGGGCTTCAGATGCCCACATTCCTGATTGGGCTTCAGATGCCCACAATGCATCCGCACTTTTTTAACGCTCCTTCGGTTGCCCACTAGCAACCGTCGCTTTTGACGCTCCTTCAGTTGCCCACATGGCAACCGTCGGAGGACGCCGTCGTAGTTACTTCCCTCCCTAATGCAGGGAGGGAAGTAACTAATTAACGGCGGATGCCGAGGCGTTTGATCAGATCCTGATAGCGATCGTCACTTTTGCCTTTGACATAATCCAACAACCGACGGCGCTGGCTTACCATTTTCAACAAGCCGCGACGAGAGTGGTTATCTTTTTTATGATCTTTAAAATGATCTGTCAGGTTGGTGATGCGTTCAGTCAGAATGGCAATCTGCACTTCTGGTGAACCTGTATCATCATCTTTAATGGCGTATTCTTTGATCAATTCTTGCTTACGAGCAGCACTAATCGACATCGTATTCTCCTTTATAAAATGTATAAAAAATAAGGGGGGCTAATCTGCCAGATTCATAACCCGTGCCGGTCTGAACTCACCTTGTGAGACAGTTCCTAAAGCAACGAGGCTTGATCCGGACATGGCGTAAGCTGGCCCCTTTATGACCGGTGCATCCCGCCCTTTTATAAGGACGGCCTGACCCAGTCTTATTCGAGCCGCGTCTGCCTCATTTATGGCCAGCGCCGGGATGTCGTCCAGCGCGGTCTCAATGGGACATAATTGTGCTAACAATGCGTCTCGAGCGGCTGCACTATGGCCCAACTCTTCCAGCTTTTCCAGTGAAATCGACATTTCTTTGGTAAAAGGGCCGCTCTTTGTTCGGCAAAGGTTGGTAATATGGCCCAAACAGCCTAATTCACGGCCAATATCACGGCCCAGCGCCCTGATATAGGTGCCTTTTCCGCATTCAGCGACGAAAGTCATTTCTTCATCTTCGATGAAAGATTTGACTTTCAGGCTTTTTATATCAACTTCTCTGGGTTTAATTTCAACATTTTCACCGCTTCTGGCCAGATCGTAGGCTCGTTCACCGTTGATTTTGATCGCCGAAAAGGCCGGTGGTGTCTGCAAAATTCTACCCACAAATAATGGCAGCACATCTTCAATTTCATCTTCTGTCGGGCGTTTTAAACTGGTTTGGGTGATGTCGCCTTCAAGATCATCTGTGGTGGTTTCTGCACCCCACTTCACGGTGAACTCATAAATCTTGCCGCCTTCCATCACATTGCTGACGGTTTTTGTGGCTTCCCCCAGCGCGATGGGGAGGACACCTGTTGCTAGCGGGTCGAGCGTGCCGGCATGACCGGCTTTTTTGGCATTAAAAATTCGCCTGATGATGGCCACCGCTTTTGTCGAAGTCAGGTCTAACGGTTTATCGAGAACCAGCCAGCCATGAATGTTATCACCGCGTTTGCGTGCCATTGGTTGGTGCCTCTGAGTTAAAATCTGTTGGTTGCAGGGGATTGTTGGATGTATGTCAGTCTTGTTCATCTTTTTCAGATGAACCGCGCGTTAAATCCTGTGCGACTTTATCTGAATTGAGCACATCTGCAATACGGCCTGAGACATCAAAGGTTTCATCAAGCCTGAAATGGAGTTCGGGCATATATTTCAGGGTTACGCGTCTTGATAGTTCACCGCGCAGGAATTTTCTGTGGCGGCCAAGCGCTTCGACAATTTCCTCTTTGCGTTCACCGCCAAGTGGCATGACATATACGGTTGCGTTGCGCATATCCGGGCTGGTGCGCACTTCTGAAACGGTGATAATTACTCCAACCAGATCATCGTCGCGGATGTCAACTTTGGTGAAAATCTGCGAGAGTTCGTGACGCAGATTTTCCGCCACACGTAGCTGGCGCTGGCTTGGACCTTTTGATTTGTGATTGCCTTTTGTGTGAGAGGACATAGCTCTACCTTACGAATTCTCCAAAAGCAGTTGGACTGACCTGTAACTCTATCCAAACTGCTTTTGAACATAAACCGAAGTTTTTGTGATTATCTCTGGCTAATTATAGTGTGCGCTCGATCTTTTCAATGCGGAAGGCTTCGATTGTATCACCGGCTTTCAGATCCTGATAGTTTTCAAAGGCCATGCCGCATTCCTGCCCGGTTGGTACTTCCGGCACTTCATCTTTAAAGCGTTTCAGGGTACTTAGTTTACCTTCATGGATCACAACATTATCACGGATGAGACGAACGCCTGCGCCTCTTTCCATTTTGCCTTCTGTGACACGGCAACCAGCTACCTTGCCGACTTTTGAAATATGGAACACATCCAGAATTTCTGCGTTGCCGATGAAGTGTTCTTTGATGGTTGGATCAAGCAGGCCGGACATGGCGGCTTTCACTTCATCAACCAGATCATAAATCACCGAATAATAGCGAATTTCAATGCCGGATGCCTGAGCTGCGTCGCGGGCCTGAATATTTGCCCTGACATTAAAACCGAAAATAATCGCATCACTTGCATTCGCAAGAGAAATGTCAGATTCCGTGATGCCGCCAACACCGCTATGGATGACACGGGCTATCACTTCGTCTGTTCCCAGTTTTTCAAGAGCGGCGACAATGGCTTCAACAGAGCCCTGCACATCACCTTTGATAACTACAGGAATTTCTTTCACATCAGCTTCATTGAGCTGGCTCATCATCTGTTCAAGTGTGCGCACAGACCCAGCGCCGGCGGCCCTGATGTCACGGCGCTTCTTGATGCGATATTCTGTAATTTCTCTTGCGCGCGATTCATTTTCAACAATCGCGAACTGATCACCCGCTTCAGGTGCTGAGTTAAAGCCCAGAACTTCAACTGGCACAGACGGGCCTGCTTCGACGACATTTTCACCATGATCATTGATCAAAGCGCGGACTTTGCCCCAAGCGCGGCCAGCAACAATAATCTGACCGATTTTGATAGTGCCACGTTGCACCAGCATAGTGCCAACGGGGCCACGACCACGTTCGAGTTGGGCTTCAACAACGATACCATCAGCCGGGCGATCCGGATTGGCTTTCAGTTCAAGAATTTCTGCCTGGATGTGAATGGCATCAAGAAGTTTATCAAGACCTTCGCGTTTTAATGCGGAAACTTCAACTTCAAGTGTTTCACCCGACATGCTTTCAACAATCACTTCATGTTGCAACAGGTCTGTTCTGACGCGCTGTGGGTTTGCGTCAGGTTTATCCATTTTATTGATAGCAACAATGATCGGCACTTCAGCTGCTTTGGCATGGTGAATGGCCTCGATTGTTTGCGGCATCACGCCATCATCCGCTGCTACAACCAGCACGACCAGATCTGTCACTTTGGCACCGCGGGCACGCATTGCTGTAAACGCTTCGTGGCCTGGTGTATCAATAAAAGTGATTTTGTGATGGTCGGTTGATTCAACCTGATAAGCGCCGATGTGCTGGGTGATACCACCCGCTTCACCAGCAACCACATTCGCCTGACGCAGTGCATCTAGAAGTGACGTTTTACCATGATCAACATGGCCCATAATCGTCACAACCGGGGCCCGAGGCTCAAGATGCTCGTCATGTTCAGGTTCCTGATCAAACAGGCCTTCTTCAACATCAGCTTCGGAAACACGGCGTGATGTGTGGCCAAACTCTTCAACAATCAACTCGGCAGTATCAGCATCAATCAAATCATTGATCTGATGCATCTGGCCCTGTTGCATCAGATATTTGATGACATCCACACCGCGCTCTGTCATGCGGTTGGCCAGTTCCTGTATGGTCACTGTTTCAGGGATGGTCACTTCACGCACAATTTTTTCACGAGGCGTTTGTGGTGCTGCTTTAGACTTTTCGCGCTCACGTTTGCGTTTTAATGATGCAAGGGAACGCTCACGCTGAGTTTCGTTTAGCGCATTTGTTATGGTCAAGCGGCCTTTGACACGATTTTCACCGCGGCGACTGCGCTCAACTTTGGCCTGTTTCTTTTTCGATTCAGCTAGCGCGTTCTGCTCAGCCAGGTCTCTTGGCTTCATCACTCTTTTCGCGCCAGTAGCTTCCGCTTTGGCGGTTGCTGCCTCAAGATCAGAAGGGTCAATTGTCTGTATGACTTCTTTTGTTTTTGGTTTTACAACAGACTTTTTGGTTTCTTTTGGTCTGGCTTTTGTCTCTTCCTGCTGATTTGCAGCTTCTTCTTCAGCGGCTTTCTTTTGTGCATCAAGTTCTTTTCTGGCTTCAGCAGCTTCGCGTTCGCGGCGATCAGAATTTTCCTGCTCAATGCGCTCTTCTTCTTCGCGGCGGCCTTTGGCTTCCTCAAGCGCTTTCATGCGCGCGGCCTGCTCCTGATTGGAGAGCCCGCCCGGTGCTGCTTTTTTCGAGGTGCTGGATTTTGACGCGGCTTTTTCTGCCTTGCCTGCCGGGCTTGCATCAGGTTTGTTTAGTGTGCGTTTTTTCTTCTTTTCAACCACAACAGATTTGGATCGGCCGCCACTTACATTCTGACGCACATGACCGGCATCTACCGTCCGCTTCAGCTTTAAGGTGCTGCGGCCAGATTGCTCGGTTGATTTGCTGCCAGTTTCTTTTGTTTCGCTCATGTATTCCAAATTTCCTAAATCTGTCGTCAACAGAATTTTACTTCATTTTGTTTCGTTAAACAGTCTATTTAAACACAGTTTGTTTTAAACGACCTTAACTTTGCTATTATGGCCTCAATAAAGCTAGTCCTTATTGACAGACCTTTAATTCTCGCCGTGCCGGCTCATTAACCGGCTTGAAATTTAATCAGTTTTTCTGTTGCGGTGACCATCGCCATTGAGGCACCGCCCGGTTTTAACCCTGCATGTATGACATTAGCCTGACCAAAAGCCAAACTCAATTCTTCAGTTTTGTAGCAGTAGCATGGATTTTTGAGAACTTCTTGTTCCAATATACCACTTTGTTCTAAGTTTGTTCGAAATTTATAGTCGAGCTTATCTGCTGATGCCTGACTTGCTTCTTTTGCATGAAATAAAGCAATTATAGTGTTTTTCTCAAGAGCTGCCATGAGTTTTGTGAACCCATAAATGGCTAAACCTGCTTTATTTGCCAATTTCAAACGACCCAATGCGGCTTTTTCTAACAGATTTTCAATCTGTTGGTCAATTTCCGGATCAACAATCAGCTCTTTTGCAAAACCACGGTGGAAAGCTTTTTTCTTTACTGCTTGCTTAATTGCTTCTCGATTGGCTGTGACCCAAACACCCCGGCCGGGAAGATTTGCTTTTAAATCCGGGACCAGCCTGTTTTCAGGACCAGTCACAAACCGGATTAACTCAGCTTTTGTTTTCACTTCACCGGTGACAGCACATCTGCGTTCGGTTTTGCTCTCCTTAATTATAACAACTCACTTTCTTGATGGCCCTTCAGGTTGCCCACTTTGCATCCGTGCTGGCAACCAGGCCTGGTACGATGGTGGGCATTTTGCTTCAGATGCCCACGTTGCATCCGCGCTTTTTCTTCTGCGCTTCAGATGCCCACGTTGCATCCGCGCTTACTGGTCCGCCTCTGGTTTGTTTTGTTCTTTTTGCTCGGAGAACATGGCTTCTGCATCTTCGAGCGGGGTTGTGTGTTGTTCTGCTTCCGGTTGTTCCGCTGTTTCTTCTACGGTTTCTTCTTCGTCTTCAGGCTCATCAGCCTTCAGATCTTCTTCACTGATCCAGCCGGCTTTTACACGGGCTTGCATAATCAGTTCTTCAGCCTGGAATTTGCGCAGGTTAAAGCTATCAAGGAAGCCAGGGAATTTTGTGACTTCACCATCTTTACGCTCTGACCAGCCGATCAGATCATCCGTTGCACATTCAGCCAGTTCTTCAACATTTTTGACGTCATTTTCACCAAGCGCGACAATCATTTCGATTGAAAGACCTTCCATTTCGCGAATATCTTCCTTAATGCCCAGCTCGTCACAGCGTTTTTCAAGTTCTTTCTGACGGCGCTCAAGATGCTCTCTGGCGCGGGTTTGAATTTCTTCCGCTGTGTCTTCGTCAAAACCTTCAATGCTTGAAATTTCAGTTGCGTCAACAAAGGCAACCTCGTTCACTGAACTGAAGCCTTCTGATGCCAGAAGCTGAGCAATGAATTCATCAACATCAAGGCTTTCCATAAATTTGGTGGTGCGTTCAGTAAACTCTTTCTGACGTTGCTCAGATTCTTCCTGCTCTGTCAGGATGTCAATTTCCCAGCCCGTGAGCTGAGACGCAAGCCGAACGTTCTGACCGCGCCGACCAATGGCCAGACTTAACTGATCATCAGGCACAACCACTTCAATCCTTTGCAGATCTTCATCCAGCACAACCTTGACAACTTCTGCCGGGGCTAATGCGTTAACGATGAATGTTGCCGCATCATGAGACCAGGGAATGATGTCAATTTTTTCACCCTGAAGTTCATTCACAACTGCCTGCACACGGGCGCCGCGCATACCAACACAGGCACCAACAGGATCAATCGCATTGTCCTGACTGATCACGGCGATTTTGGCACGGCTGCCAGGGTCACGGGCAACTGATTTAATATTGACTATGCCGTCATAAATTTCGGGCACTTCCTGTGAAAACAGTTTGGCCATAAATTCCGGCCGGGTGCGGCTGAGGAAAATCTGCGGGCCGCGTTGCTCACGGCGAACATCATAAATATAAGCTCTGATGCGGTCACCATAACGGAAATTTTCTCTCGGCAGGCTTTCATCGCGGCGAACAACTGCTTCAGCGCGGCCCAGATCAACAATCACATTGCCGTATTCAACACGTTTAACCGAGCCATTGGCCACTTCACCAATGCGGTCTCTGTATTCTTCAAACTGACGTTCCCGTTCTGCATCCCTTACTTTTTGCACAATGACCTGTTTGGCGTTTTGTGCCGCAACCCGGCCAAAATCAAGCGGTGGTAATTCTTCTTCAAGAACTTCACCAATGGCCGCATCTTTTCGAACGCGTTTGGCTGCTTTCAGGGTCACTTCGGTAGCTTCATTGCTAACCTCTTCAACAATATCCAGCAATCGGGATAATTTTATTTCACCGGTTGAGGGGTCGATTTTTGCCTGAATTTCGTTTTCACTGCCATAGCGTGATTTGGCGGCCTTTTGTATCGCATCTTCCATGGCTTCGATGACCACTTCACGATTGATAGACTTTTCACGGGCCACTGCCTCTGCAATTTGCAAAAGTTCCAAACGATTGGCACTTACACCTGAGGTTGCCATTTTTTTCTCCGCTTCAGCTGATATTCGCAGGGTTTTCGTTTCTGACTATTGTCCCTGCGCTGATTGACTGCGCTTCCTTGCGCTTTCCAGTAATTCGTCGTTCATGACAAGTTTGGCACTTGCCAGCATGTTTTTGTTAAACCCTAAAGTGACGGGCTCTTTGCCATCTTCAAGGGCAATGTTCATTAATAATTCGTCATTCTCAAAGCCTTCAATCAGGCCTCTGAAACGTTTGCGGCCATCAACTGCCTGTTTCAGCTCTATCTTAGCTTCAAATCCTGTCCAGTTGAGAAAATCTCTCATCCGCACAAGGGGCCTGTCTATACCTGGCGAAGACACTTCTAGGTGATATTCACCCGGGATCGGATCGTGGCTGTCTAAATACGGGGACAGCTCTCTTGAGATCACTTCGCAATCTTTCACACCAAAACCGCCTTCGGCCTTATCACCCATGATCTGGACGGTCATTCCATCTCTACCGGATACGATCACCCTCACAAGAAGATAACCCAACTCATTCATGACAGGCTCTACCAGCGAGGCAATTTCCCCAGCCAGCGCAGTTTCAGTGACAATCCGCTTATCAAGCTCGCTTTGCAGATTTTCTTCTGCTGTCATCTCTTAATACCTTAAAATGCCGGACCTGCCCGCCATCACCATTTCGTAGTTTCCCGCGGCTCATTGAGACTCAGTTTTGTATTTCTGTTTTACCATAACAAAAAGAGCGGGCCCGGGGACCCACTCCGTAACGAGAGATGATCAATTGTAGGCATGATCATGAGCTGGGCGTAATATAATCTCGAACGGCTCCTGCTGCAAGTTATTTTTAGCGGCCTGTTTTCAGATGCGTTTGACGTTGAGATATGTCGGAACACGGCCTTCTCTTTTGGCCTTTTGTTCATAACGTGTGCCGGGCCAGTCTGCCGGTGGGGTTTTCCAGTCCGCACTGCTTTCTGGCTGCCAGGAAAACTGATCGCTTTTTGCAAGTGCCAGTAAAGACGTGCGGATATAATCACCAATGTCAGAGGCAATCAGCAGGTCAGCACCCGGCTTCATCACCCTTGCCAACAGGGCCAGCGTTTCTTTTGTGACGAAGCGCCGTTTATGGTGGCGTTTTTTAGGCCAGGGGTCAGGATAGAGCAGATAGACCCGGTCTAAGCTTGATTGTGACAACCAGTTTAAAATATGGCGGGCGTCATTGTTATAAATATGAATGTTTTCCAGCTGCTGGTCTTCAATTGCAACCAGTAGTTTGGCTATGCCATTGAGAAATGGTTCGCAACCAATGAAATTCACATCCGGATTTTTGGCTGCGATGGCTGCTAAATGCTCGCCCCCGCCGAAACCGATTTCCAGCCATAATGGTTTTTCCTCCGACCAGATTTGATCTGGACTGATGGAAGATTTCGGGTCCAACAGGAGTTCTGGCAGTTTCTTTGCAACCAGCTGCTGTTGCCGCTGGCTGAGTTTTTTACTCTTCTGGCGGCCAAAAATGTAGCTTTTTTTGCTCGGATCTTCGGCCACCGAATTATCCTTTTTCAGATGAAGATGTCTCATGAACCTGGATGGCTTTCTATCGTTTTACCAGCACCTGTGGTTCAAACTATAATGAAAGCTAAAATGACCTGGAAAGCGATCGCTTAACAATGGAGCTAAATACTGGGACTGATCAGCTAACAGATTGTTGCAGCTTTTCAACCAGATCAGTTCGTTCCCATGAAAAACCACCGTCAGCATCGGGTTTGCGACCAAAGTGACCATAGGCGGCAGTTCGTTCGTAGATCGGTTTTGTGAGTTTAAGATGCTCTCTGATGCCGCGCGGGCTAAGGTCCATCACTTCCATCAGGCATTCTTCAAGTTTGGTTTCATCGACTTTACCAGTGCCATGTAAATCTACATAAATAGAAAGCGGTTTCGAAACACCGATTGCGTAGGATAATTGCAAAGTGCATCTGTCAGCCAAATCAGCAGCGACAACGTTTTTGGCAAGATATCTTGCAGCGTAAGCAGCTGAGCGGTCAACTTTGGTGGAGTCTTTCCCAGAAAACGCGCCGCCACCATGAGGTGCCGCACCGCCATATGTATCAACAATGATTTTGCGGCCCGTTAAGCCTGCGTCACCATCCGGCCCGCCGATCACAAAGCGACCTGTCGGGTTCACATAGAACTCATCTTCCGGGCACATCCAGCCTTCTGGCAAAACATTTTCAACATAGCCGCGCACTTTTTCACGAAGTGCCTGCTGGTCTGTTCCTTCACTATGCTGCGTTGAAACAACGACAGAAGTCGCTTTTACAGGGACACCGTTTTCATATTGCAATGTGACCTGGCTTTTGGCGTCTGGTCCGAATTCAGGTGCTGAACCGTTGTGACGGGCTTTGGCCATTTCTGACAGGATCTGGTGTGAGTAGTGAATGGGAGCTGGCATTAATACATCAGTTTCGCGGCAGGCGTAACCGAACATGATGCCCTGATCACCGGCGCCTTCATCTTTGTTGCCTGACGCGTCAACGCCCTGTGCGATATCTACTGATTGCTCATGAACAAGAACTTCAATATCAGCGGTTGCGTGATGGAAACCATCCTGCTCATAACCGATTTCTTTAATTGCGCGGCGGGCAACTTCAACGAGTTCGTCTTTTGACACGTCACCTGCGCAGCGCACTTCACCTGCAAGCACAACTTTATTTGTTGTTGTGAGTGTTTCAACTGCGACGCGGCTATCGGAATCCTGTTTCAGATAGGTATCTACGATGGCATCCGAAATACGGTCGCAAACTTTATCCGGGTGGCCTTCAGATACTGATTCACTGGTGAATAGATAAGTTTGACGCGTCACGATAACACTCCCCCTAGGAATATTTTGATAATTGTCTTAGAAATTAATTTGCTATTTGTAGCCTGAGGGGACTATTGGCAGAAAGCTCAGCTATTGGTCAAGTGGTTTTTCATGGTTTTTATTCAGCTTTGAAAAGTGACGCGCCTGAATGTCCGCATTCGTCATCATGTCAATTTTGAAATTATTCACTCTTCTCATCTTCAGTCATTGAGCGGATGAGGTCAATGACCCGGCGGCGCACCTGAGGGTCCTGAATTTTTACAAAGGCTCTGTTTAATTCAAGACCTTCGCGTGAGTTGAGGAACTCTAAAACAAAATCCTGCGATTTTGATTCTGCAAAGCCAGCTGAATGTTGCCCGTGTGATCCTGAATCAAGATCATCGAAGAAATAAGAAACTGGAACTTCAAGAACCTGTGACAGTTGAAATAGTCTTGATGCTCCAACGCGGTTCGCACCTTTTTCATATTTCTGTATTTGCTGAAATGTCAGGCCCAGTTGCTCACCGAGGCGCTCTTGACTTAGACCGTTCATCATGCGGCGTAACCTGATGCGTCCGCCCACGTGAATATCTACTGGGTTTGGCTTGCGGGTCTGACTGGTCTCGCCTGAGTTGTTGTTCATTAAACTGCTCCTACCCCCATAAACACATGACGACTTTCAACAAGTTATCGTGAGTTCCTAATCTTACATTATAACTGAATATGTTTCGTTTATTTGCGTTTATAAAATAAATTTTTCAGACTTGGATAATTTTCATTATCGTTGTTTTAGTTAACGGCCTGAAAACGAAACCAGTTTATATAACGATCAATTATTTTATACAAGAACGGAATGCCTTATAAGTTTTACTTACGATTTTATAAACTTATATGTACACTGACTTGCTGGTTAAGGCCCTCTTATTAACGAATTTTTGAGCTCAGGCAAATATTTTTTTGCATTACTGCAGTTTATTTCTTTTTCTCATAAATCAACCATTGACCGACATTAAAGAGGACAAAGATAAAGCCCAGAATAGTCAGAGCGAATATTTCAGCTTGCATGATGGTTGCTGGAAGTTGTTCAGTTTCAGGGAGTTTTGCGCTCAAAACCTGGATTGTATTCAGTTTTGTTTTTTGTGTTTCACGACCGGCACCATCATATATCACTGAGATTCCACCATTGACCACCCGGACCATCGGCAGGCCTGTTTCAACCGCTCTCAACCGAACATGATGAGCGTGCTGGTATGGGCCAACCGTTTGCCCAAACCAGGCATCATTTGAAATGTTAAGCAACCAGGTTGCACCCGAAGACCTGATGCTCGAGGAGAGTGGAAAAATTGCTTCATAACAGATGGAAGGCCAGAACGATAAATCAGTGGTTAATTCAACCGGCGCTGCTTCAGGCCCGATTGCAAAACCACCGCGTTCTTCGGCCAGTGCTTTCAAGCCAATGGCTCGAAACAGTTTTGGGAATGGCAGGTACTCTCCAAAAGGCACAAGGTGGTGTTTGTCAAATCGGGCTGTTATTTTTCCCTGATGATTAATCACAAACAGGCTGTTGTATATTTTTATTTCAGCGGGGTTCGCGGCTTTGTGATCACCAGTTTTGAGTTGAAACGCACCGGTGATGAGCGTGGTATCAGGTTCGATAAGTTGCTCTAGTCTTTTAAGGATTTCCGGTGATTTGTTGAGCGCAAAAGCGATTGCGGTTTCAGGCCAAATGATCAGTCTTTGCTGATGTTTTGATTTATCAAGGGGCGGTAATTTTTCTGTCAGTTGAATGGTTTTTTTTAGTGAGGCAATACGCCCGTTTGTGCTTATTTTGTCTCTCTGAGCTATGTTTGGCTGCACTATTACCAATTCTACGTGATTTCGGAAACTGGTTGGCCCGAGTTGATTTAAGCGCCATACGCCATAGCTCCATAACCCTGCCAGCAACAAAAGAGAGAGCAGAACAGGGGTTGAATTTATGAATTTTTCGGCCGGTTTATCGCTCTTTAAATTTAACAATGTTGCGGGGCTTGCAAAAATAAAAGCAGCAAGTGCGCTCAATCCATAAATACCGAACAGGGGAATATTTTGCATGAATTCGAGCTGCCCTGTTAGACTGTGGCCGATCAAATTCCAGGGGAAGCCCGTGAGGATGTGGCCCCTTAACCAATCCACGATAAAAATGGCCAGACTAAAGGTAAAAATGCGCGATGGTCCTTTAGTCCACAACGGATATGTGAGGGCAAACCCAGCTGCATAAAACATGGCAAGCCCGGCTGGCAACAGGGTAACAGCGAATGGCAGGGCCCAGCCGAATTTATCAAATTCAACCAGAAAAGAAGAGCCGATCCAATAGAGGGAAACAAAGAAATAACCAAAGCCAAAGGCCCAGCCTGTGAGGGCGAGACGGGTTATCACAGCATAAACTGAATGTGCTTCTGAAGGGGTGTTCGTTGCTTCATGCCCCTGAGCAATATCGATCAGCCAAATCAGAACCGGAAGCGTGAAAAACAGGACCGGCCAGAAAGAAACAGGGGCCATGGCAAGCGTTGAAACTGCACCGGCCAGGACTGCAAGCATGAGCTGTTGTACTTTTGAAAGCTCACCAATGTGTACTGGCAAAGAACTCATGTGTGACCTCTCTGTGGTCAACTGCTCAACTCAGGTTTGAGCTGTTTTCATTTGGTATTTAGCAAGGTTCTCTGCTTAGGAATATACTAAAATTTTTAGTGCCGTATTGGTCGGAATGTATTCTTCAAGTTCAACTAAAGTATAAATTTTATCATACTGTAATAATTTTTTTTCTGATTTTCAGGGTTTTGATGCGGCGGGGGTCTGCACTAAGCACTTCAATTTCCAACCCGTTTGGGTGGGTAATGATTTCACCTCTGACCGGCACCCGGCCCACCATGTAGAAAACCAAACCGCCAATTGTGTCGATATCGTTCTCACTCATCTCTTCGGAAAACAGATCAATACCGATTTTTTCTTCAAGATCTGAGATGCTGGTCCGGGCAGAAGCCGTGATTCCGGTTTCAAGATTGCCACTGATCACCTGACCATTGTTATCGTCGTGTTCATCTTCGATTTCACCAACGACTTCTTCTACCAGATCTTCGATTGATACCAGGCCGTCCGTGCCGCCATACTCATCCACCACAAGGGCGAGATGTACTCTTGTTGACTGCATTCTTAGCAACAGGTTGACCACCGGCATGGAGGGGGGAACATATAAAACATCGCGCAGAATATTTGCATCTTTAATCGCGATCTGGATTTGATTTTCAGTCAGTGTGAATTGATCAGAGTTTTTAGCCGGCTGGCCATCAGCTAAGCCATCTGTTATCTCCGGAACCAAGTCCTGGGCTTCTCTGCCACCCGATATGACTTTCAACTCAACTGGTTTTTGTTCATTCACCGACGCTGCTTCACCTTCTTCGGCAATCCAGCGCAGCAGATCCTTGACGTGGACCATCCCGGTCGGGTCATCAAGTGTGTCCCTGTAAACGGGCAATCTTGAGTGGCCAATGGTTTCAAAGTGTGTGAGCAATTCTTTTAAACTGGCGCTTTCCTCAATGGCTTCAATATCTGCCCTTGGGACCATAACGTCTTCAACGCGCAGGCTACCGAACCGAAGGATGTTCGCTATCATCAGACGTTCCTGAGCCGAGAAACCATCTCTTTGCTGGTCAGCTTCATCATCGTTCTGATCTGAAGACTGGCCAACTGCCTGCTCAAGCTGACCGCGCAGATCATCTGAGCTGAACTCGCTGAAAAGGGTTTTAGCTGCTTTGGAGAGGTAAGATTTTAAACTTCGTCGTGGCTCATCCTGCTCAGCCGGAGCAGAAATCTCAGAGGTTGGTTGCGTGTCGTCGGTCATTAGATATTAATTCTGGTCTTGTAACAATTGTTCTATGTGTTGTCTGATCACTGATACATAATGCTGGTTAAGTGATTTCCGGTTCATACGGGTTAGGATATCCTAACTGCTTCATCAATGCTATTTCAAGGCTTTCCATAATGCTGGCTTCTTCAGTTGTTTCATGATCATACCCTAAAAGATGTAACACTCCGTGAATAACAAGGTGAGAAATGTGCGTTTTTAGTGGTTTTTGCTCGATTTTCGCTTCGTTTTCTACATATTCATAGGCGAGAATTGCATCACCTATGTGTTGAGTTTCAGGCTCATCAGCTTGATTATGCATCTCTAAATCCATCTCATTTGCCGGAAATGAGAGGATATTTGTGGCTTGATCTTTGCCCCTGTAGGTTTTGTTTAAATACCTGATTGTTCTGTCATCGCTCAGCATGATAACTGCAAGACGATGTGGTGATTTAATGGCAGATTGATCGGATTGTTCATGCTGTTGCAATTCAGTCTCCGGATGCATTTTCTGGCTAAGAGCAAGAAACGCTGCCTCTCTGATAAATTTAAAATCATCGCTTACCTCTAACCAGTTTTCATCTTCTATGATCAGTTCAACCTCAAGAACAGGTTGGTCATCATTTTCTGACGAAGTGGTTATGATCTGCTCATTATCAGCTGTGCTCCATTCAAATGATCTTGGGGTCTGTGGTTCCACTTTACTGACCCTGTTGCTGCTTATCATAAGCGGCGACAATTTTTGCGACCAGATCACGGCGCACCACATCTTCGCTTTTAAAGACGATCTGTTTGATTTCATCCACATTGGAGAGAAGTTCTGACGCGTCCTTCAGGCCGGATTTTTGCCCCGGTGGCAAATCAACCTGTGTTGGGTCACCAGTTACGACCATTTTTGAGTTTTCACCCAGCCGCGTGAGAAACATTTTCATCTGCATGGTAGTGCAGTTTTGCGCCTCATCCAGAATAATGAAACTGTTGGCCAGCGTTCGCCCGCGCATGAAAGCCAGCGGAGCAATTTCAATCGCGTTGTTTTCAATCTCTTTTTCAACCCGTTCAGCCGGCAAGCAATCATAGAGTGCATCATAGAGCGGGCGCAGATAGGGGTCTACCTTTTCACGCATATCACCGGGGAGAAAGCCAAGCCGCTCACCAGCTTCAACAGCCGGACGAGATAGAATGATGCGCTCAACAAGGCCCTTTTCCAATGCGGCAGCAGCAGCCGCAACGGCGATATAAGTTTTGCCCGTGCCGGCAGGGCCATGCGCAAAAACAAGGTCGCTTTGTTCAAGCGCTCTTATATAAGCACTTTGGCGCGGCGTTCTTGCAGTGATATGCTTTTTTCGGGTGCGAATTTGGGCCTGTCCGTTTTCAGATGGTCTGTCCTGATGTTCAACCCGTTTATTCTCTGCACGGTTTTTCTCAGTCCCGTTTTTCTCAGGCCAGCTTTTCTCAGGCCAGCTTTTCTCAGGCCGGTTTTTCATGGCTTTCTTGCTCTTCTTTTTATCGGATTTAGATTCCGCTCGAAACTGTGTCGATTGTGTCTGGATCACTTCGTCCAGGTCGATGTCTTCGGCAAATTCCGCGTGGCGTATGGCACCATCAATGTCACCCGGGGTAAGATCACTGCCCGTGGTTATTCTTTGATATAAATGTTCGAGAATTTCTTTTGCCATTTCGCATTGTTCTTTTGAACCTGAAAGCGAAATGACATTACCATGAATGACGGCGTCAATATTCAGGCGTTCTTCGATGATGGCAAGGTTGCCATCAAACTCGCCCAGCAAAATGGCAAGCAATCGATTGTCATCAAACCTAACCGTCTGGACATGTGGAATTTTTGGAACTGTTTTTAAAGACTGTTCAGCTTTTTTTGACTTTTTATCCTTAGCAGACTTTGCGTATGCCCCCAAGCCGGTGCTCCTTATTTAGTGCGCCTTCAGGTTGCCCACTTGCAACCGGCGCTGTATTCCGTTGTAATTTCGTGCACTTAAAGTGCCGAATTCAGATATCCACTCTTTTGGCGGGGCTTCAGATGCCCACTCTTTTGATGCACCTTCGGTTGCCCACTAGCAACCGGTGCTGTACTCCGTCGTAGTTTAGTGCACTTAATGTGCTGGCTTCAGATGCCCACATAGCATCCGCCTTAAACAGTTAACATGATGTATTTATGACGGCTTTCAGGCTATTGAGCGTGGCGCCTTCAATGGTGACATCAACCATGTCGCCGATTGTAGCATGGTTGGTTTCAAGATGCACGGCTTGAAGATAGGGCGAGCGGCCAATGAGCTGATTTTCATGACGGCCTTTTTTCTCAAGTAAAACAGTCATTTGACTGCCTATTTTGCTTTCGTTAAATGATTTTTGTTGCTCTGTGAGCCGTTTTTGCAATAGGGCCAGACGCTGCTTTTTCACCCCTTCATCAATCTGCTCTTCGCTCTCTGCAGCCGGGGTGCCGGGGCGTGAACTGTATTTAAACGAATACGCGCTTGCATAGTTGATGGTTTCAACCAGCTCCATTGTGTCTTCAAAATCTTTGTCTGTCTCTCCCGGAAAACCAACAATGATATCAGTAGAAAGG
This sequence comes from Hyphomicrobiales bacterium, assembly GCA_021775425.1. GTDB lineage: Bacteria > Pseudomonadota > Alphaproteobacteria > Rhizobiales > HXMU1428-3 > HXMU1428-3. The sequence goes on along the minus strand of JAJFHX010000003.1, from coordinate 20,455 downwards.
GCCAGTTCTGGCTGAGCCTCTCTGATCCGCTCAACCAGTTCGATGTAAAAATCGCGGGTGTGGCGGCGGTTCATGGCTTTTAGGATTTTGTCTGAGCCTGATTGAAATGGTAAATGAAGATATGGCATGACCAGTGGGTTATCCCTATGCGCTCTGATCAGATCATCTTCCATGTCACGGGGATGACTTGTTGTGTACCTGAGGCGTTTGATGCCGTCTATTTTTGAGAGTTCTTCGAGCAGGCCGGCCAGTGTGCATTCTTTTCCATCAGGGCTTTCACCATGGTAAGCATTGACATTCTGACCAAGTAAGGTCAGCTCGCGCACACCCTGATCAACCAGACGTTTGGCATCATCGAGGATTTTAGCAACCGGGCGCGAATACTCGCCGCCACGCGTATATGGCACAACGCAGAATGTGCAGAATTTATCGCAGCCTTCCTGCACAGTGACAAATGAACTTGGGCTGTTTGCAGTGATGCCGGGTAGTTTGGCGAATTTTTCTTCAATCGGGAATTCAGTTTCAATGACTGGCTTACCTGTCGTATTAAATTCTTTCAGGACATCAGGCAGGTTCTGATAAGACTGAGGCCCGACGACGATGTCAACAATCGGGGCGCGGCGGATAATTTCTTCACCCTCAGCCTGAGCTACACAGCCAGCAACAGCGATGATGGTTTCTTTGCCGTTTTCAGTTCTTTGCTGTTTGTTTTTGCGCACCCGGCCCAGTTCTGAATAAACCTTTTCAGCTGCTTTTTCACGAATGTGGCAGGTGTTCAGCACCACCATATCCGCGTCTGTCATATCTTCGGTTTGCTCATAACCTTCACCACCCATCAGCTCTGCCATACGATCAGAATCGTAGACATTCATCTGGCAGCCATAGCTTTTGATAAAGATTTTTTTGGTCATAAACGGTTTCCGGTTTCGGGATTTCACAACTAACAGCAACGCTTATTAACAAGCGAGACAGCAATTGAGACGTTCTAAAGCTTTAAAGTTGCCTCGTCCAGAGTTTTAAAGCTACTTTACTGAGCTTTTAGCTGGTTGACGAGCTCTTCCAGACCCAGTTCTTTTTGTAATTTTCTGGTCAGTTTCGCGGCTACCATCTGGTGGGAATGGGAGATATAGGCAAATAATTCCTTTTTGGACAAACCCGGATCATTATACATCTGGATCCACTTAAAGCCGCGCGACGCCAGATAGGGGGCCGGGCGCAGGCCTTGCTGCTCTTTCAGCATTTCATAGGAGATATCACTGCATTTAAAAGTGATGTAGGGTTTTTCTTCCTTTGACCAGCCGCCTATCGCAAACACCTTGCCGCCAACTTTCCAGACATCAGCCCCGCCCCATTGTACCACATGGGTGCTGGAAGGAAGACTGCTGCAATACTCATTATATTGTTTTAAGGTGATCATGTCGTTTCCTGTGAAAGCGAGAGCTTTAATTTACTGCCATAGCAGCCCATAATAATCAGAACCCTGCCGTTGTTGCCCGGCCCACTTCCCTGCCTTTTCGATCGCAGATCAGGATTTCAACTTCTGTTGTCTCACCGGGTAATTTTTCGACCACTATTTCCAGTGCTTTTTGCGCCACTTGTGCGCCGATATCAAGTTTTGCATCTGTAGCCAGGTTCAAAATTTCGAGAGCTGTATTTGCGTTTTCTGCAGTGCTGAGTTGCTCAGCCGATGCGCCAAGTTTGGACAATAGCCCCGCGAGCCATATTTTATCTACCTCTGAGCGTTTCGAATGGAGGTCCATTGCGCCATTGGCGAGTTTCGACATTTTGCCGAAGCCACCCGCGATGGTGATTTTCGGAACCGGGTTCTTTTTCAGATACTTTAGCATACCACCAACGAAATCACCCATATCGATCAGGCTGGTTTCTTCAAGCCTGTGCTTCCGGATAATCAGCTTTTCAGACATATTGCCGACCGCTGCACCGATGTGATTTACACCGCCGGCTCTTGCGACATCAATGCCGCGGTGGATTGAGTGTATCCAGGCCGAGCAGGAATAGGGAACGACGATGCCTGTTGTCCCTAAAATGGAGATCCCGCCAATGATACCGAGGCGGCCATTCCAGGTTTTTTTGGCGATCTGCTCACCATTCGGCACTGAAATTTCAATTGTGACATTAGGCTCAGCACGATATTTTTGCGCCAGTTCCTCAATTACTTTTGTCATCATTTCACGCGGGACTGGGTTTATGGCGGCTTCACCGGGCTCAATTGGCAGGCCTTTTTTTGTCACTGTGCCAACGCCTTTGCCCGCCTTAAATTCGATTCCCTTTGCCTTGGATTTCGACACTGTGACAAGGATGGTTGCGCCGTGGGTGACATCAGGGTCATCACCAGCGTCTTTAATAATCCCGGCGGTGGCGGCATTGCCTTTTAATTCACATTCGACCAGATCAAAAGTCGGTGTCTGGCCTTTAGGCAGAGTGATGGTGATTTTGTTGGCGAATTTGCCCAGTAACAGGGCTTCGAAAGCTGCTTTCGTCGCTGCTGTGGCGCAGGCACCTGTGGTCCAGCCATATTTCAGCTTTTTGGATGACACGGTGTTATTTGCCTCTTCTGAAACCAAGCTCTCATTGCCTTTTTTGACGGGGCTTCAGATGCCCACTCTTTTGATGGGGCTTCAGATGCCCACATGGCATCCGCCCCTGGTACGCCGTTGTTGTTTTTTGCGCTCTTTTTAGTACGCCTTCAGGTTGCCCACTAGCAACCGGCGCTTTTTAGTGCGCCTTCAGATGCCCACATGGCATCCGGCGCTGGTACTCCGTCGTTGTTTTTTGCTTGCCTGTCTGACCATTTAAGATTTGTTTGAAGCTATGGTGCCTTTATGGTTTTGCATGTCAAGGGGTTATGCTGCTCGCATTTCGCCAGATCGGCAATTCCCTTAATTATAAGAGCGCGGGGTATAGAGCAGTTTTGTTCCGTTTGGGCCGCTGATCAATCTTGTTTTTGAGGAGCCAATAATCAGTAAGGTGCGCATGTCTACCAGATCAGGGTCAAAGCCAGCTAATGTCGAATAGTGCAACTCCTGCCCTTCACGGCCGATATTTTTCGCCAGCAATACGGGTGTATCAGACTCTTTTTGCTCAAGTAGTATCTGCTTCATTTCTTTCAATTGCTTGCGGCGCGTTCTCGAAGCCGGGTTATAAATCGCAATCACCATGTCTGAAATGGCGGCGGCAACGAGACGTTGTTCTATGGTTTCAAAAGGTTTTCTGATATCAGAAAGGGAAATAACAGCAAAGTCATGGCCGAGCGGTGCACCGGCTAATGAAGCCGCGCCCTGCATGGCAGAAAGGCCGGGCAACACTTCAAAATCGATTGTCTGCCATCTGACAGGGTCTTTATCCAGAGCTTCAATCACGGCACTGGCCATAGCGAAGATGCCCGGGTCACCTGAAGAAACCACAGCCACATGGCGGCCCTTTAAGGCCAGGTCCAGCGCTTCTCGCGCGCGCTCCAGTTCAACTCTGTTATCAGAAGGCAGTCGTTGCTGGCCTTCGCGCACCGGCACCATATCAATATAGGTTTGATACCCAACCAGTATTTCGGCTTGTTCAAGGGCTGATTTTACTTCAGGTGTCAACCAGTCAGATTTGCCAGGCCCTAAGCCAAGAACAGTCACTTTGCCAATCGACTTGCCGAGATATTTCAGCTCTGGCGGGGCCTGCAATTCGATGATCGAAAGGCTGCTGGCATTCTGCAACTGATCTTTTGCTAACCTGTTGTTTTTCGCAATTTTTAAATCTGCAAAATTATCCACAAGACGAACCGGGATTGAAAGGTTTTTGCCAATGGTTTTTGCCGCATTGACAGGGCCATTGTCACTGGTAATCAGTGCTGCGATGGCAAGGGGACTATAACCAAGTGATTTGCATCCGAGAGTGATATCTTCTGCTGTTGTTTCTTTATCTGTGATTTCAACCATTAGTAATTTTGGATGATAGAGCAAACCGTTTTCAGGAGGTGTTTCGTCTTTAATGGTTAGTCTGATCAATCGATCACCATTTTCAGTAAATGGGAGTTGACTGTCTTCAAGCCAGGCGCAACTGCCCTCTAGTTTAATTTTGCTGCCAGACAAAAGGTCAGACGTGAACCTCTTGGCATCTCCTTTATTGGCGAGGGCATATTGCTCTGGCGGGGCTTCAAGCTGGACACCAAAATGGCGGGCACCGCTGGCCGTTATGGCGGGTATGCCTTTCGTTAAACGGCTGATTTCGCGAGCCATTTCATTTGCGCCTGTCAGCCCCCCTAATAAGGGGATGACCAAAGCCCCATCATCCGAGATGGCGAGTAATGGTGGCTCGCTCTGTTTGCTGGAGAGGACCGGGCTTAATGCGCGGATAAGAATGCCCGTGGCACACAGGCCGATAATGGTGACGCCATTTTGATACAGACCCCGAAGGTGATTGCCGGTTTCATCAAATTCCTGATCAGCCCCGATGACCCGGCCAGCGAGGCCCCAGATCACTGCGTCTTCATATCTGGTTTTAATTTTCCGGGCCGTTTCAATGCCCTTGTTATTCAGGAGGATGATCGCAATTTTCTGCATGAATTAAACCGGTTTTTCACAGGGGATGACGATGACGGAAAAATAAGCCACTTCTGCCGGGTTCACATCTCTGACTGGCAAGATGCGTTGTTTTTCCATTGTTGCGCGTTCGACATAATAGGCATTATCGAGAAGGTTTGTCTGATCAAGTGCTCTTACGACTTTTGGAAAAGTTCGACCCAGTTTCATGATGACGGCGCTGCCGCATTGGTGCAACCTTTCTACCAGCTGTTGCTCATTTAAAGTTGCCGGTATGATCGAGACAACATCTTCACGGTGACAGAGCGGCATACCTAGCTGGACGGGTGCTGCCAGAATGGATGAGATGCCTGGCACAACCGTTGTATCATAGTTTGCTGAAAGACGGGCGTGCCAGTACATATACGAGCCGAACACAAACGGATCACCAGCGCATATGATGGCGACGTTTTTGTTGTTCTCTAACTCATTGGCGATTTCTCTTGCCGTATCATCATAGAATTTATTCATGATCGGCTGATAGGCGGATGTGTCTGCCACCGGCCCTGCTGTGACAGGATAGACAAGCGGCATCAGTTGATGATGTGCTGTTAAATAGGGGGCAATTGTTTTGCGGGCATTGCCGCCGCTCGCCGTTGCTGAAGGGAAGGCAACGATATCTGCCTGCTCAAGCAATTTCAGCGCTTTGACAGTGACCAGCTCCGGGTCACCCGGCCCGACACCGAGGCCAAACAGACGGCCTTTGCCTGTTGCCTTGTTTTCTTTTTTGTTCGGCAATGCCATTTATTCTTTTTCCTTTGCGATGGCATTTAACGCTGCGACCGCCATGGCCGACCCGCCGCGTCTTCCCTTTATAGTGAGAAAGGGAACGCCGCGGGAATTATCGCATAGCTCCTGTTTTGATTCAGCTGCGCCAATGAAACCAACTGGCAGGCCAAGGATTGCGGCTGGTTTTGGCCAGCCTTCGTCCAGCAATTCCAATAATCTAAAAAGTGCCGTTGGCGCATTGCCGATGACCACGACCGCGCCTTCTAAATCATTTCTCCAGAATTCAAGCGCGGCGGCGGTTCTGGTATTGCCGATATTTTTTGCAAGGTCCGGCACATCTTTATGATGCAGTGTGCATATGACTTGATTATTGGCCGGAAGACGCGCGCGGGTGATGCCATTGGCAACCATCATCGCATCGCATAAAACCGGGGCGCCAGTTTCAAGCGCGGCACGGCCCTTTTTCAGCACATCCGCTGAAAAGGCTATGTCCTTTGGCAGATCGGTATCACCCACCGCATGGACCATCCTTACCACGACTTTTTCAAGATCATCGGGGATTGAAGAAAGGTCGGTTTCAGCGCGGATGGTTGCAAAGGAACGCTGATAAATTTCTGCCCCGTCTTTAATGTAATCCATATTCATTTGTTCTTTTTGTTTGCGCTTCAGTTGCCCACCAGCAACCGCGCTTTATGTTTGCGCTTCAGTTGCCCACTTTTTTAGTGCGCCTTCAGGTTGCCCACTAGCAACCGGCGCTGTACTCCGTTTTTAATGCGCCTTCAGGTTGCCCACAAGCAACCGGCGCTGTACTCCATCTTTAATGGGGCTTCGGATGCACACAAAGCATCCGGCGCTGTACTCCATCTTTAATGGGGCTTCGGATGCCCACAAAGCATCCGCCCCTGGTACGCCGTTGTTGTTTTGGGCTACACGCTGTTTTCCTCTTGCGAGCCGTTACTCCAAAAACCGGGAACCACTTTTGGGCGGCGCGCTGTATCATTTAAAGCAGCAGTTATGGCCTTTCAATTTCGAAAGTGCAAGGCTTAGTTTTCTTGTGTCTCGAAAGTATAAAACCTGGCTAGATCAGCTTTTTCAGCTCTTTAATAATCTGGTCTTGCTGGATCGGTTTGCCAGGATTTTTTGTTGTTGGCGCTGCATTGAGATGCAGGGTCAACTGATCACTGCCACGTTTTTGCATGATCAGATAATCGGTCTTTTGCCGTGTGGCGCAACCTTTTTCGCATGCTGAAAGATGAATACTTACCGGGTTGAGAGAAACCAGATCTGTCAGACTTTCACGCATGTTCAAACTGTTTAATCTCGTTTCAAAATTGCCATAGATACAACCTTCGCTGCCAATACAGGAGATGATTTGCAGGTTCTGCTCTGATTGCTGGGTCAGTAATGCCATGGCTTCGCTGCGCTCCCAGACTTTATCGAGATTTTTCTCTTTTATATAAGGGAGCATCATTGCCTGCCAGCTTGTGAGGCGCAACTCGCCCCGGCCAAACTCATCAGCCAGTTCTGCCAGCCCCTGAAGCTGATAATACTGCAGCCTTGAAGTAGGGCTGACCAGATTTACAACAAAGAATTCATCACTTTTTTGCTGCGTGATGTACTCCGGTCTGTTCAATTTTTGCTCAGCCGGTTTTTTTTTGGAATTACTTTTCGCTTGTTTACGAATGGTCGATATATCTGTGAGCAGCAGTTTCGTCAGTTCTGCATGGGACATATTGTTCAACAAGGTTTTTGGTCTTATGTTCTTTGATTGATCTTCCCTTAACTGATCAATATGTACCGTTTTTTTGCCCGCAGAGCCTTGTCCTTTTGGCTCACTACCTTCGCGTAGATTTTCTAAAAACTGCAGAACTGTACTGACGAGGTGGTCTCTTTCAATCAACAGCTCTGTCAGCTCACCGCAAAGTATAAATCTGAAATACAGGTCTTCGGTTTGTGATTGATTTTTTGAGGTCGCCGGCACTGTCATTGTTGCTTTAAAAGCAAAATCATGGGGCAGAGCGCTGATATTTGTCGGCCCACCACCATCAATAATAATCGAGAGTTTGGGGGAAAACTGCTCAGGTGAATTTAAGGTTTTGAGGCGTTGTTCCAGTTCCTTCGCCAGCGGCCTGCAATCAACCTTTTCTTCGACCAGCCCGGAAAGGGGATCAATGGTGATGTTTCTTAAACGGTCGTATTCCGGCGTTGCCGGGGCGAGTTTATGCTTTTGCAAATAGTCAATCAGCTTTGTTTGCTTGTTCGGTTTAATGCCGCGCAATTGCAGATTGGCTCTGTTTGTTATGTCTATCGTGCCATTGCCGAAATTTTTTGCGGCAACGGCGAGACAACGTGCCTGATCAGATGAGAGCGTGCCGCCCGGGATGCGCAACCGCGCCAGGAGGCCGTCTTTCATTTCTGATAATTTATATATGCCGGGACATTCTGCCATGTGCCAGAATTAGCAATATTTAAATGTGCGGTCTATTTTTATATCTCACGGGTTATCTTTTTAATGGGGCTTCAGATGCCCACATGGCATCCGCCCCTGGTACGACGTCGTCGTTTAGAGTGTGAAATGTTCTCATTCAGTATAGGTTTTATAAATGATACTCACGGCAGTCGTTTTAACTGCCGTGAGTTTAAAAAATCTAAAACTTAAAGCCGATCTGGCTGCTTGGGTCTTTGCCGAGGGTTTCGCGGCCCAGTTCTTCAATCCGGTCAAATGGAACCTGATCGGCCTGAACAAGCGACCTTTGTGATTTAATCGCTTTGACTGCGCCTTCCTGAATGAGGTGGAATTCACCGACTTTCTGGTTCGGCAACACAAGTGCCGGGTCTATGCCGCTGTCGCTTGAGAATGCGGCACGTAGTTTTCTAAGTGCGGTATCTTCTCTAACTTTGCCAATGAACCAGGAGGTGATCTGATCTCTTGATTTATAGTCCAGATCGCCCGGGCTCTGGGTGGCCAGCATCAAACCCATACCGGCTGAGCGGGCTCGTTTAAGAAGGCTTTCCAATGGTTCTTTTGTGGCCGGTTTTGAATTGGCTGGGATGTATAAATCCGCTTCGTCAAACATCACCATGGCCTGCAGATCATCAGAGGGGTTGCGCTGGCAGAAACGCAGTGCTTCTGAAAGGAACTGAGCGACCCAGAAGAGGATGTTTTCATTGTCACCCAAAAAGCCGGTGTAAATTATAGAGAGTTTGGTTTTGCCTTGTTTTTTGTGTTTATCACGACCCAAAAACGCATCCATTGACATCGACTCGCCGGCGCCGTCAAAAAGGGCAAAGTTGCGGTGGCTGAGGCTATCAAGCTGCGCGACAAGGTCTTTCCTTAACCGGCCGTTCGGGTCCATGCGTGAGATGACTTCTGTTAACTCAGATTCTTCTTCATCCATAAAGGTGATGAGATCTGTCAGGGTCACTTCTTTTCTGGCAAATTCACCCAGCAATTTTAACGCCACGGAGAGAATGCCACTGTAGCGCTGGTGGGTTGGGGAAATGCCAAGATGAAGCATTTCACCAAGGGCGGCGGCTGACATATTGGCCAGTTCCAGTTGTTCATGATCTGGCAGGTCTGCCATGCCTTGCGGTAGAAGGGTGATTGAAATTGGCCGACCGGATGTGCGGCCAGGTGTGTAAACCGCAATATCAGTATGTTCGCGCAAATATGCCTTTTGGGCGCGGCGTTCTTCAGTGTCGTTCGGGTCATCCTGCCAGACATCACTGTTGGCATAGGAACACAGGTCACCCTTGCGGTCGATCAGAACGGCGGGGATGTCCTGCATCAGCAATTGCTCAATCATTGATAAAGCCAATGTGGTTTTACCGGAACCGGAACCACCAAGAACAGCAGCATGTCTTTTAAGGAGGCTGGTTTCAAGATTGGTTAAATCTGACGGGTTGCGCATGGCGTGGCCAAGTTTCAAAATGCCGGGTGTCATGCCCGGGGGCAGATCAGAATTGTCCAGAGCTTCTAACCTGTCGACCTGCGCCATCACCTGATCCATGATCGCTGATGATCCGGTTTCATGATCTGTGCTTAATTCGTCTTCACTGTCTTCGATCAGTTCTAGGCTTGGTGAAATGGCGCCGCCGGTTAGCTGATTATGCATGGTTGTTGAGCTGCCATCTTCGCCGTGCGAGAGGCCAAGCAGCATGCGCACCGATGGCAGGTCCCTTAATGGTCTGACGGAATGGGTCCAGGCTTTGATGCTTGGTTCTTTATGATAACGCTCACGGAAGTCCTTAACCATGATCATCCGCTCCCATTCATAAATCGGGATGACAAGACGATTGCCGCCATTTTGCAGATATTGGCGCACGGCTTGTGCGGTTGAGCTTTTGGCGTTGGGCGGAAAATCACTTGCTCTCAGGACAACAGGTTTGCGCCCTTGTGTCGAGGCCATGACACGCTCCATCTGCCGTCTTAAACCACCACCCTGACTGGAGCGGTTGCACATAAAGAGGCGGGAACTTTCCTTTTGCCCTGTTCCATGACTGACGATCACATCAACAGCAGAAACTTCCTCAATCCAGCCGATGGGTTCGACTTCGATTTCTGTGCCTTGCTCGCACTCATCTTTTGCCAGCACCAGAGCACTAGCAAGCACGCTCATCAACTCGCCTTCTTCAGCCGGTATTTCAGGCGTGTGGTCATAGGTGAACTTTTCCCAGAGCTGATTGAGGTCTTCTGCTGCGACCTGCCGCGCTTCAACCAGTGGTGAGACGGTGGCATGGCTGAGTTTTTGCGGGTTATAGTTTGCCGCCGCGTTATTTTGCGGGGTCTGCTCTTCTTTTGCCACCGGTTTTTCGCCAGATAATTCAAGCCATCTGGTTTGTGATGCTTCGAGCAAACGTCTTGTTGGCAGGCCGGCAACTTCATGAAAGAAGCTTTCACCAAAAATATCTTCGGCCCGGGGCGGGGTGCCGATTGCATCTTTTTGTTTATTAAATGCCTGACTGATGCGGCGGTTCAGGATCATGCGGGCTTCATCAGCGCTGCACATTTCACCCAGCAGGACGGGTTCGGTTTTTTCAATCCTGTCGATAAAACTTTGCGGCAGAAACTGGCGCATCTGGAAATAGAAATCATCAAGGCAAGAGATAAGGATGATGGATGATGAAACGCGATTGGCGATCTGGATAAGATCTCTGATCGCTTTCTGGAAACGTTCTTCTGGTTCATCATAAAAGCGCAGATCTTCAACCTGATCGATGCAGAAAACTAATGGTGATCCTTCCGTGGCATATGTAATTTTGCCAATTGATTCAATGAGTTCGAAGGCGCGGTCCTGGGATATTTTGGATTCAAGAGCCGGTACCATCTGCTGGCTGCGATCGGTGAGAGCTGTACCGTATAAAAACTGGCGCACGCGCTGGTCAATGCGGGGGTCATTGCGTTGTAAATATAGCAGCGCGCGCACCAGAATGGCGTCGAGGTCTTCTTCTATAAAGGGATGGGAGGAGACAATATCATCAGCCATTTCGATGATCAGTTCGCTCAGCTCGTCTGTGCTGAACTCGCCTTCCCGTAGTTCTTCGATTTGGTCTTCACTGATTAACTCAGCTTCGGTGACGAGTCGGTTGGACATGCGCACCAGACCGCTCTCGCCAAAATCAACCGGGTCATAAGGTTTTTCCAGTGCGTTAATCAGGCGGCGCAGATAATAATCCGCGTAATTGGTGACATCTGGTGTCATTTGTGCGTAGCCAAAATAAGCCCGCCGTGTCAGGTGTGATGAGGTGCGCAGCGCCCGAATGAGGTGAGTTTTGCCAGCACCTGACTGCCCATGAAACAGCATGATGCGTGACTGGACACGGTGCGGGGCGAGGGTGACGCTATCGAGTATTTCATTGAATTTGACACGGGCAGTTTTGTGCACCTCTTCAACATCGAACGGATCAACACGCCAGACGTCATCTTCCCATGTGATGGAATGTTCGAACGTCTGTGCGTTTGGTTTCCATTCAGTATTCTCGGCTACACTCGCGATCGTCATGGTTTGTCCTTTACTCATTGGAATCTTCCACCCGAATAAAATGCCATTCGGAGTTTTTGTAGCTGATGCGACTATCAGCAACATCTTTTACATTGTTTTTGTCGCGCAAATCGGCGATGGCGAGGCGCAACAGGCCGGCCCGCTGTGCGTTTAAAATCATTTCTTTAAACTCTTCTTCATTCAGATTCCATAATGGGAATTTTGCCCTCAAATCTCGCCAGACATGGGAGATAAACGCACGTTTGTTACCGGGCCAGCCAACTGCACTATTGGCGGCAATTTGCTTCACTTCACTGGTGAATTCAGGTAGCTCGGGCGGTGCCTCACCCAAAGCTGTCACATCACTATTCAACTCACCCGCTTGCGACTGGTTTCGCCCAGATTGTGTTTGCCCCATAACAGTTGATTCTTTCGTGCTAATCAATCGGCGAAATAAGATCTGTCGTAGTTCTGAGGCGCTTTCATTCATGGCACCGGCCACTTCTGCGGCCAGACAGGCCATTAATTCTCCATCACTTTCAACAACATGACCCGACTTCAGGAGCTTCGCGCCCATCATCACGGCTTCTTTGTGGGTGAGAGTCTTTTCTTCTATAGGTGTTGTACGAATGCCAGCCGTTAAGCCGCGTTTTTCGGCAATGGCGGCCAGGCCTTGCCTGATCTGCTCGGTTGTGACCGTTGAAATTTCGAATGGCAGGTTGAAATGTTTTGTCAGAATTGCGCTGCGCAGACCTTCAGCGGTTGAGAGCCGGGCGACCAGTTTGGTGGTGGGTGCAAGCCCCAGCGCCAGAGCAATCAGATGGCCATCGCGGATTTCATGCCAGGCCAGTTTTGGCAGACGGGTGACTTTTAAAAATGAGAGGATGCGATCTGAGCATTGCTCATTATGCATATAAGCGTTCGCCCTGACGGGCCGCATCAGACCTTCATCGACCAGCCGGACGATCAGCTGCCCCAGAACTGTTCTCCATTCACCAGCGCTCATTTGTTGCATGACCAGAGGGTGCAGGTCTTTTCGCAGTTGCACTTCTGTTTCACCCTCTTGCGCCCCAAAGAGCAGCCGCAATAAGACCAGATTTTCAAGCACCTTCGTGTTGAGACGGGCCTCTAATGTTTGTGCATCCTGTAAGATGACTGCATTTTGCTGCATAGGTTCTAACCCTTTATCGCCGTTCGGATTTGCCGTTTTTATTCGTTTTATCGGCATTTCAGTGCTTTACAGTGCCTGACGGTCACTCAGCGCCGGATTTTTGACGAATCACTCAATATTGTAGTGCTTTAACAACAGGTTTTAAGCCTTATTCTTTGTTCCTCCCCTGATCATTTTTCTGTTGGCCGGTTCGCTGATCACGGGGTTAAGCTTCATACTGATTTTGTCATTTCAGGAGGCCTCTTTGTAGCTTTCCAGTTGTCATCACTGGCCCGTTATTGGTTAATGCCTGCATTCCCTGTCAGGCCATAATTCAGTCCCTTTTGTTTTTCATATTAGGCTCTGGGTACACTTAAGAGGACTGCTATAAATCAGAGTTTCCTGAATTTTTCAGGCCTCGACTTTGAGAGGCGCTTCTAGTCTGGTGTGGGGGAATATCCGGGTTTCCTGTTGTGAATTCGGTCAGAGTATTTGAGTAATTTGTCAAACAAAGTCAGATTTGGCAGGAAATTTGCTCTTAATTGGGTTTTCAGTCCCTGAACGGAATGAAACCAGTTGTTAAGAATAGAGCTGTAAGATACCGAAATGATGAGATATTATCTATTTTCGAGTTTGGTAGGGTGTTGATATGTACTTCGTCATCTCTCTATCAAAATTAAAAATGTTTTTTAGTGTTATATGCTTGATTCTGCTGGGCTTTCTGCTTAGCGGCTGCTCTAGTTTGCCGTTTAATGACAGCGTTTTCTCCGCGACGAACACGGATGGAAAACTCTATACACCGAAGTCAAATGACGTAAATAAACTTTCCAGAAAAGAACTGGCCGCAGGTAAGCTGCCTGAGGGGACTTATGACAAGGCGCCTGTTGGTGCATTTCAGCACAGGAATTACAGCCGCGTCCGGCTTGATCCGAATGAAGCGGCCCGGCTGATTAACAATTATCGTAAGACTAAAGGGCTTGCACCTGTGAGCATTGACCCTTTGCTGACAGAAACCGCAAAGCGTCATTCCTCGGATCTTGCGAAACATGACCGGATTTCACATTATGGCTCTGACGGCTCAAACCCGTGGGACCGGGTTGAGCGCTCTGGCTATAAACCGCAGCTGGCAGCCGAGAATGTTGGCACCGGGCAATTAACCATCAAAGAAGTGATGCAGGGCTGGAAAGACAGCCCGGGGCATAATAAGAATCTTCTACTGCCTGATGTGAAGCATATCGGTGTGGCGTTGGTTTATGATCCGAAATCAGAATATAAAACGTTTTGGACCTTGGTGCTTGGATCCAAAATCTGATTGCCGTTACCAGCAAGGCATTCTTTTTCCTTTCAAAACTATTCAAATTGCCTCACCTTTTAAGGTCTAAACCATTAACGGTTTTTTGCTTTAAAATGCAGTTTGTGATGGGGAACAGCGATGATTAAAATTCGCCCGATAGAACCAGGTGATGAAGCCAGATGGCGTGAGCTTTGGCGGGGTTATAATCAATTTTATGAAACTGAAGTGGCAGATGAAATCACCACAGCAACCTTTACGCGTTTGCTGGATGCAAACTCTCCGATTATCGGCCATGTTGCGGTGGAGGTTACATCTCCATCAGATGCTGGCGAAGTGATTGGCTTTAGTCATGCGATTATCCACCCCATCACCTGGACAATAACTCCCGCCTGTTATCTTGAAGATTTATTTATTTCCCCTTCGTGCAGAGGTGGCGGGGCTGGCAGAGCGCTGATTGAAAACCTGATTGCTCTTGGCAAAGCTGAGGGCTGGGGGCGGCTTTACTGGCACACCAGAGACAACAACACAACGGCGCGCAAGCTCTATGATCAGTTCATCGAGGCTGATGATTTTGTGCGATACAGGATGATGCTTGGTTAAACTTTTACCCTGTGCCTTACGGCTCTTTAAAACACTTAGTCTTTAAAACACCTAGTCTTTGCCGAGGGCAAAGATATTGATTTTCAGCCTGACGCGGATGGCAATAAAAAACAATACAGCTGCTAGAGTGAGTGACAATGATGTGGCGCTGGCCGCGCCCATCAGGCCGAATTGCGGGATCAGCAGAAAATTGAGGCCAATATTAACGAGCGCAATGACAAACAGCACCAGGGCGCAGATCTTTTGCTCACCTAGCATATTCAGAATGTTTTCCGCAGGGCCGAACATGGATTTAATAACCAGACCAACGGCCAGCACGAACATCACATTATAAGCACTGGTGAACTCAGCGCCAAATAACCAAAGCAGTGGCTTGCCGAGGGCCAGCAAAATAACCGCAGCGGCAAATGATGGCCAGAAGGTCCATTTCACCGATTGGCGTATAAACGCAGCCAGCAGCTTTTTATCGCCGCGCGCTTCATAAGCTGAAAAGCGATTTGCAACCGCTGTCCCTACTGCAAAATGGACAAAAGTGATCAGGTTGATGGTTTTCAGTGCGGCGTAATAATGGGCGATTTCAGATGGCGGGTGGTATTGCGAGAGGACGAGGATGTCTGTGTTTTGCAGGAACATAACAAAACTTTCCACCAGCAGGATGGGGAAGGCTGTGATCAGCCAGAACTTTGTTTCTAATGTCTTTTCACCTTTTGGCACTTCTTTACGGATGCGGGGTTCGAGAAAAACAATCTGAATAACAGATGTGAGCCAGGTGGCAATGACGGCAGCTGAAATTGCCGTAACGGCCGTTAAAGGCAGGCCCATAAAATTGGCAATCAGGATGGTGAACAGAATTAACAAAGGGCGCAGCAGAAATGGCGGGATCAGGGCCATGTTCATCCAGCTGTAACCACGGGCCATTGAATCATGCAGATCTGTGATGGCATAGGCCGGTAGGCAAACCAGCACGATGATGGCCGGCAGAAGAAAATAATCCTGCACATAATCTTTTAACAGCCAGAGCAGTGCAAAACTCAGGCACATTAGAAATGTTGAAACAACAAGGGTGACGAGGCGACTTTGAAACAACACGCCGCGAAGCCGGTTAAAATCCTGTTTTTCCGTATATTCCGGGATGAAGCGGATGATGGCTGTGTTAAAGCCGATGGTGGAAACGCCGCCCAGCAACAAAAGCCAGACCCAAACATAAGCATAGATGCCATATTCATATGACCCCATCCAGCGGGCGAGGATGATCTGGCTGAGATAGGCAAGGCCGGCACTGCCAACACGGATCAGAAAGGCAAAAATTGCGTTTCTGCCTGATACCGAGTTATCTGAATTGCCAGATAGAGCATTGCGGAATGCTATTAGCCGCGCAATCATAATCCCTGTCTTTCCCTTTTAAAACGACCCTTTCTAAAAAGGGCATTGGTGCGTTTTATACTACACGAACAAAGATAAATATCCGTAAAGTGACGGAGACTATAGAATGGGTGATTGCTAATAAGCCTGCTGTTTAATTCAGTTTCACTTCAGCAATTGATTGCTGATGTTCTGTATCCAGATACGTCATCACACGGAGCCAGCTTTCCGCTCTTGTATGGTCTTGTAATTCCAGATGTTCATCTAGAAAAAATGCAGCTATGTGGATGGCCTGTGTGCCATATTTGGTGACGAGAATGGTCGCCATTTCGGCAACTTCCTGTTCTGAAAAGACGAGTTCTGTCGTGGGGGTTTGTTCTGCTAAATCTGAAATAATCAAAATCTAAATCCATAACTGTATTATTTTTACAGTTTTGACCATAGCACAGGGGTGTTGCCATTCTCTCAAATCCAGATGGCAGAATAGATTAAAACTTTATGTAAATGCGAGATGAATTCTGTGCGGGTTTATAATTGATCCGTTTATTGTTTTGAAAACCGCAGCATGGCTGCCCCTAAAAGGGTGACCATAGTCGAAACAACTTTGGCCAGATCCATTTTTTCTTTCAAAAAGAAAACACCGATGAGCAGGGCGAAGATGATGCTTGTTTCTCGCAGCGCCGTGACAAGGGCGATCGGCGCTTTGGTGAAGGCCCAGATGACCAGCGAATAGGCAATGAAAGAGCCACTGCCGCCAAGAAGAAAAACCGGATAGATGTTTTTGGGTAGTTTTTGAAACAGTGCCGGTTCTCTTGCCAGCATAAAGCCAAGAAAGATCACCGCATTGCCGATTGAGATCCAGCTGTAATAACCAAGCACGCTGTCTGAGAGGCGCGCGCCCAGACCATCAACCAGAGAATAGGCTGCGATAAAACATCCCGTGACAAATGCCAGGGTTGCTGCGCTGACATTTTTCTGGCCATTATTCTGGCGGACCATGCTCATGCTTAAAATACCGATGGCGATTGTCAGCGTTGCCAGCAATTCAAGCGGTTTGAGGGTGACGCCGAGGAATATAACCGAGATGGCGGCGACCAGCAGCGGGGCGGAGCCTCTTGCGATGGGGTAGACCTGGGTCAGTTCGCCGACACGATATGAAAACAGTAAAAATATCTGATAGAAAAAATGCAGAGCGATGCTGGCCAGAATATAAGGCCAGGCGGCTTCAGATGGTGCGGGGACAAGTGGCAAGGCTATGAGGGCGAGCGGAACATGGCCCAAAACAATGGCGAGCATGGAGAGGTTTTTATTTACCCCGCCTTTAACAACTGCGTTCCAGCCAGCATGCAAAATGGCGGCAGCGATAACGGCCAGAAAGACAGTGGTGCTCACTCTAAGTTTCCTTGAATTGGTCGTCCTTGGGGGTGCGCTTCAGGCATAAAGGACACGTGCTTATTTCTTTTTCTTGATCGGTTTTTTCTTTACTTTGCGTTTAACCGACTTTTTCTTTACCCGCTTTTTTTTGTACTTCTTTTTTGAGCTTCTTTTTTTTTTATAAACCCGCTTTTTGGCAGGACCTCTGTTGCAGACTATACCGCGCATATTGCCGGGGCTTCTATTGACGGTGCTGTTGTCTATTGTCGCAAGACTGAAGGGGAACAGCGTCTTCCACCAATAATTCTGGAAGCCGTGGTCGAGCAGCTTAGTTGCTCTTTTCCTTCGTGCAGTTGTTGATTTGGAGCCAAGCACAACTGCGATGATGCGCCTGCCATCACGGGTGGCGCTTGCGACGACGTTAAAACCAGAATCGCAAATGAAACCGGTTTTCATGCCATCGGCACCTTTATAGGTGCGCAACAGATCATTGTGCGAGCGCATGCGCCGTTTGCCCAGTTTTACTGAGCCGATAGAATAGAGATAATTATATTCAGGGAAATCACGAATAAGCGCTCTTGCGAGGAGGGCCATATCACGGGCGGTTGTGACCTGGCCTGAATGGGGCAAACCGTGCGGGTTGATGAAATTTGAACTGCGCATGCCAAGACGGGCAGCTGTGTTGTTCATCATTTTGGCGAAGCGAGGTACAGAGCCGCCAATTTTTTCCGCGAACATCACGGCGACGTCATTGGCTGATTTAACGATCAGGATTTCAATGGCGTCTTTGACTTTGATTTTTGCACCAAGCGGCAAACCGATTTTGCTTGGTGGCTGTGATCTGGCATATTTGGAATTATACAATTCGCTTTCCATGGAAAGCTTGTTTGCTTTTATGGCTTCAAAAACCAGATATGAGGTCATCAGTTTGGTCAGTGATGCCGGATGCCAGAGCCGGTCTGCTTCTTCCGCGTAGAGGATCAGGTCGCTTTTATTATCAAACACGATGGCCGGGCCGGCATGGGCCTGATGGCTGGCTGTGAAAAGTGAAGCCGTGAGGAGAAAGAAGCCAATAAGCGGGGCGGCCAGGCCTTTGCGAATGCTGGATGGAGCTGATACCTGCGCCAGAACTTTACCCAGACTGGATATCTTACGGCTTTTCTGGAAATTTTTATGTTTCGCCCTGAATGTAGTCATTTTCGATATCAGTGATTGAAACCATAAGCGTTTCTGCGTTTGCATTTCATACCCTCAATTTCAGTTTCATACGGAGCAAACGAAAAGTTAAATTCTATAGAAGTTCATTTAACTCAGGCAGAGATGTATTTTTCATTCTGCCATTTCCGGTCTGCAACGTCTGCAACCCTTCCCCCCAGATGCGTTCGTTTGTAAGCGATACGGACATCTGTCATTTTTGAGCGATGGCAATATAAAAGAAACTGGCCGGGTATGTTTGGAGGCAACTGCCTCTTAAGATACCCTCTTAAAACCTGACCCGCTTAAAAAAGCGGTGCGCCATTTGTGCGCTTCTATGAACCAGACCTGTTTGGTGCCCCTGGCCTGACTCGAACAGGCACGCCCTCGCGGACAACAGATTTTGAATCTGTCGCGTCTACCAATTCCGCCACAGGGGCTTCTCAGTATTGTTTTGCTCTGCTGCCGATCTTAACCAAGCGAATGACCGCGTCAACAGGCGAATGAAACAATAACAGGAAGTATCCAGATATTCAGTGAATTTCAGGACAGGTAAATCAGAACAAGGGCCGATCTACAACAGATACCTTCTATTAGCAAGCAATAAACTCAGTTTTGTTGGACAGGGAGAACGGTGTTCTCTATGACGTTTAAGCTGACATTTTAGTTTGGTTGATCGTTCAAACTTTCACCATCATGCCCGGGGGAATTTTATGCTGCGCCGTCTTTATGACTGGGTTATTCGTCTTTCAGAACATCCAAGGGCTCCGGCTGCATTATTCGGCGTCTCCTTTGCTGAAAGCTCGTTCTTTCCGATACCGCCTGATCTGATGCTGGTGCCGATGGTGCTGGCTGAACGTTTAAAGGCCTGGCGTTTTGCGCTTATTACAACCATTGCTTCAGTGCTTGGCGGGCTGTTCGGTTATTTTATCGGCGCCGTGCTTTACGAGAGTGTTGGTCAGCCGATTGTGGAATTTTATGGTCTTTCAACAAAGATGGAAACATTTTTCAGCTCTTACCAGGCTTATGGCGCGCTGATAGTGTTCGTTGCCGGGTTCACACCGATCCCTTACAAGGTGTTTACCATTGCCAGCGGCGTTGCGGGGCTTAGCCTGCCGGTGTTTATCATTGCCAGCCTGATTTCTCGCGGGGCGCGGTTTTTTATTGTTGCCGGGTTGCTGTATTTCTTTGGCAAGCCGATCAGGGCCTTTATTGAGAAGTATCTCGGTGTTTTAACCATTGTCATGACATTATTGCTGATTAGTGGTTTTGTGGCGATCAAATATCTTTTTTAACTCCAGGTTTTAGAGCGAGACGTCTTCGTTATGGTGATATTCAGACAAACTGAACCTCTTATCGGACTGATTTTTCTGGCCAGCCTGACGATTATTTTGATTGCGCTCATCTCACAACATGTTGGTGGCCTGCAACCCTGCGACCTTTGTTATAAGCAGCGGTGGGTTTACTATGCAGCGATTGCCTTTGTCCCTCTTGCCTTGTTGTTATATGCACGCGGCCAGGTGCAGGCGACGCAGATATTATTGTTTATTTTTGCGGCCGCGTTTTTTGCCAATATGATTCTCGGCGTATATCACGCTGGTGTTGAGTGGAAATGGTGGGCTGGACCGAGTGGCTGCACCGGCGGCGGGCAACTTGACGCCTCAATTGACCTTCTGAAAGCACTCGAAAAAATTAAAATTGTGCCTTGCGATGAAGTGCAGTGGAGTTTTCTGGGGTTATCCATGGCTGGTTACAGTGCGCTTGCCTCGCTTGCACTAGGGCTGCTTTCGCTGCTCACCATTAAAGTTGCGCAGAATAAGTCTTAATCATTACAATTCGTTGAGCCTTTGAGCTGGTTTTTCAGTTGAGACCGGACGCTACTTCGCGCTCTTATGTCCGTGCCTTTTTTGCAACAAAAAAGTTAATTCATCTTAATCTTTTCATTTTTATTCCACATTGTCGCCCCTTTGCTACGGTTAATTGTAATCATCAAACGGAGACGAAGTGAGTAAAGCGTATCTCCCCTGAATTTAGTAATGCGTCAGTTTTGAGTACCGGTGAATAGTAAGTGAGTACCGTTTAGTATTGAGTCCCATAGGTGTTGCGTAGGGTTGTATCAGTACGGATTAGTTTGAGTTGAACCGGAGTGTATCGAGTACAGGGACTTTGTCTTCTAAAGAGCGGG
>JAJFHX010000020.1 GCA_021775425.1 Hyphomicrobiales bacterium | reverse complement strand
ATTTGCCTGGTGATTATGGCGGAGCGCCTACACCCGATCCCATCTCGAACTCGGCCGTGAAATGCTCCAGCGCCGATGGTACTTCATCTTAAGATGTGGGAGAGTAGGTCGTTGCCAGGCATATAAACTACACAGGTTGTCATTCTAAATGACCCTTCTGGTTGCCCACAAGCAACCGGGATCACTAAATGACCCTTTAGGTTGCTCACAAGCAACGGGGTTTATCTATCAAGTCCTCTCTGATCTTTGTTCATATAATAGAATCTAAAACGCCCCTGACTTGCAGTGATGCAATTCAGGGGCGTTTTTTTGTGCTGATTTTATCTGTTTCCTTAAAACCTGTTCGGTTTTTTGATCACTTATTATTGACTCGGGGATGTTGATTTTCATGAAGACCTTTTATCCGGGTGCTAATATGATCTCGCCTGGATGAGATTTCACTCATAAATATTTTAAGGGGAGCTATTATGGTATCGAGTGTTTATTTGCCGGTTAAAACTTTGGGATTTAGTTTTAAACTTACAACTGGTTCTGTTTTATTGAGTGGATTTGTGTTCGCTTTGGCTATGTTACTGGCCGCTACGGTCGCTTTTGCGCAAGATTATCCTAGTGGTCATGGGGCGCTGGAGCTTTTTGATGAAAAGGGCATGGCGGAAATGCCACCGCTTATTCACCTATGGGTGAATGTAATGATGGGTGTATTTGCACTTGGGTTACTTTTTGTCTGGAATTACCCGATTGCACGCTGGCTGGTTGGCGGGTTTATTCTCACTGTTATTCTGGTTTTGTTTGTGTATCCGGCGCTCAATATACCGGTGCTTGGTGGATTGATTGGTCTTACACATATTGTTTGCTGGTCACCTGGGCTTTACTGCATGTTAAAGACACGGCCATTTTTTAAGGAAGTGACTTTTTATTCTGTCTGGGCTGGGGTTATTACAGCTGTCATTCTGATTTCTTTCATTTTTGACATTCGGGATGCGGGTATATATCTCGCTCATATATTCGGGGGCGCCTAATTGTTGTTTGCTCACTAAAGATATTGAAGAGCGAGCGTTTCTACTTATTCGTAACAGTTTGTTTTTCTTGCCGATCATGTGAAAATAAATGAAAATATGTGCCGTTTGATATGAAGTTTTAAGGGGGCTGACTATTTGTTTAGCCCCCTTAAATTGGGTAAGCTCATTCTTTTTGGGGGAGTTGTTAAGTTATGTCTTTGGAACAGTCTTCAGATTTAAAGGATACTCAGTCTGGCAAACAGACAGAAGAAAAAGCGGTTTCTTATGATCTAAAAAATATCATCAAAGAAATTTCGCAAGAAGCGCACAATAGCAAGACGCCGATTTACATCGCCATTCTGGCAGCATTTCTGGCCTTTGTTTCAATGGCTGATGATGATGCAGGGAAACGGGCGCTTGTCGCACATATAGAAGCTTCGAACCAGTTTTCGTATTTTCAGGCGAAAAATATTCGTCTGACCAGTTCTGAAATTGCAGCCGGAACTTTTAAATCTATGGGCCAGGTCGCTCTGGCCAGTGAATGGCAGCAAAAGGCTGATCGGTATTCAGCTGAAAAAGATGAAATTCTTGCAACTGCGAAAGCTGAAAAGGCAAAGCAGGAGATCGCAATCCGGCAGGGGGATTATTTTGGTATTGCCATTGCCCTGTTGCAAATTGCGATTGTTCTGGCATCTGTTTCGTTGATCACGGGTGGTGGTGTTTTGCTGTCATTCAGTTTTGTATTAAGTCTGGTTTCTTTATTCGTGGTTGTGAACGGCTATGGCCTTTATTACGACATCCCGACTGACCCTAAATTGGCGATAGATTGGGTTCGGTCTCAGTTATGAGTAGGCCCTTCCATTTTGTTCAGTGATAAATTCATTTCAATCGCATTGTTGGTTGTGGCTGAACTGCTGACGATGAGCTTGTGGTTTTTATCAGCGGCGGCGTTGCCTGATATGGTGGCTGAGGCTGGGATTGATGCGTTCATTCAGGGGTTGCTGACCAGCTCGGTTAGCGCCGGGTTTGTTGTTGGTGCGTTGGTTATTGCTCTGTTCGGCATTGCTGACAGATTTAATCCTAAACATGTGTTTGCCCTGTTTGCGTTTCTTGCCACCTTGATCAATCTCTCGTTATTTTTGTTTGAGGTTGGCGGAATTGGTGCTGTGATGTGCCGGTTTCTGACCGGTTTTTGTCTGGCTGGTGTATATCCGGTTGGAATGAAAATCGCGGTTGGATGGGGGCGGGAAGACCGTGGCCTGCTGGTTGGAGTGATGGTTGGTGCTTTGACAATTGGCAGTGCGGCTCCATTTCTGACCATTTATCTTGGCGGTATGGAGTGGCGGGTTGCTGTTTTTGTGGCTTCGGTTATGTCGCTACTTGGCGGGGTGATGATATTGTTCAGTCAAACTGGGCCCTATCATGCGAAAGCGACTGGGTTTCAGTTTAGTAATGTCGGGTTGATCTGGACGGATAAGAGACTGAGGTATCCGTTTCTGGGCTATCTCGGGCATATGTGGGAGCTTTATGCAATGTGGGCGTGGATATCCAGCATTGCCGCGCTTTCCTTTCGCAGCCAGATGTCTTTGGCGAGTGCTGTCAGCACGGCCAGTCTTATTACATTCTTTGCGATTGCGCTTGGTGGAGTGGCATCAATTTTCGCTGGCTTTGCTGCTGACAAAATCGGTAAATCTCAGGTGACAATCATCGCAATGGCTGGAAGCGGGATGGCGGCGATTGGAACGGCGCTCTCTTTTGGTGGGCCGTTCTGGTTGCTGACTTTTTTTGTATTGCTATGGGGAATGACGATTATTCCGGATTCGGCCCAATTTTCGGCTTTGATTGCCGATCATTCACCGGCTGAGCATGTGGGTAGCCTGATGACGCTGCAAACAGCCCTTGGTTTTTCGCTGACGATTTTTACTGTGCAGGGCATGCCTTTGATCGCGTTGATGATTGGCTGGCCTTTAACAATTTGTGTGATGGCTGCCGGCCCGTTTGCCGGAATTTATTTTATGGTGAAATATCTCAAACTTTAAAACAATCAATCAATAACCACTATAAAATCAATAAAAACATTAATTTATCCCTTGTAACTCATAAATTAGTTTATATTTTTTGGAGTGGTTACATTTGATGAGGAGTATTCATATGACAAACCTTAAAAAAACACGTAAAACGACAAGACGGGGCTTTGTAAAAGGCTCTCTGGCAACTGGCATTGTAGCTGGAATGGCTGCTTTTGGCTCTGGAATGGGCTCTGCGCTGGGAGCAACCGGTTCAGCTCCAACTGGCGGTAAAGCAGCTGGCGGTAAATCTATAGGTGGCCGGATGGACCAGCCTCTCAATCAGATGAATCCGTTTGACAGTGCGGAACATTTTACCACAGCCTGGGCCAGTCAGGTTGAAAAAACGGGTACGCTTCGTTTGTAAGCCGGGACCTTTGCCATAATTGATAAAAATCTGCGGAGAGCCACTTCTTTTTAGAAAAGAGGTGGCTTTTTGTTTGTGACATTAAATAGGCCGCGAGGTGTGAAATGGACTTTTTTTGGTATCGAAATAATCAAATAACGTTTCAGTAAGTTAATAAACGTTATTCAATATTCACGTTTTTATACTTGTATTCGCCATGCAAAGAATACCTTAATTCTACCAAATTACTGACATCATTGAAGCTTTTAATAACCCTCGAATTCATGACATGGTGTTATGAATAAAATTATCGGGAGATAATCTTATGAGCAAATTCTTGTCAATTTTGACAATGGGTTGTTTCGCATTAGGTCTTTCTACTTCTGCAGCTTTTGCAGGCGCATCTGACAGATCATTTTCAACACTAAACAGTGTTGTTTATGAGAAGAAAGAATGCCCAGAAGGCGAAGAGTGGAACGAAGAAACAAAAGCTTGTGAGAAAACGCAATAGTACTGAAGTTTTTCTCACTTCATTATTGCAATAATTGAATAAAGTAGCGGTCAGTATTTCTGGCCGCTATTTTTTTATTTAAACATTACTATGAGCTGCAATTATATGCTTCAAAGTCTCATTTTTTTGGCAAAACAGGCCTTAGTGCGGGTTTTATCAGGTTATAGAGCAGGGCCAGGATGGCGGCCATACCGAATATCGATTGGAAACGAATGAGATTGGTGAGGAAAGTGGCACCAAAATTAACCGGCACCCACTTTGTTGTCATGCAGGTTTTGATCAGCTGCAGACATGAGGGTGAGGGAATATGAAAGATGATGTTGTTTTCTGTTGGTTGCCAAAAGGTTTGCTGATGAAGGTTTGTCAGATGAAGCTGGTTTTCCATTGCATATAGGACGGGTGAAAAGGTTGGCAATTCTGGTGTATTGCAGGATTCGATTGCACTTAACCGCTGGCTTTCGCTTAAAGGAAGCTGATTGCAGCGTTTTATTTTTGCTTCAAGTGCCGGTGTGAGTGAAGTTGGGGTAAACAGAGTTTGCTGGTCGGCTTTGAAATACACAAAGACAGAAAATAAAAATACAAACAGACTGGTGCTTAAGATGCGATGACTGCGATAGCCATAGACCATCCATGCACCATAAACCAGCCACCAGAGGACGTAAAACGGCCAGCGAACTGCCACTCCCAGTTTTTGAGTTAGTGTTTTATGGTCGGGCTTTTGGGTTGTTGTCGCTAAGTTTTGGTAGAGGCTCTGCCAGTATTGCTTTTTGCTGAAATCAATGGCCACTGTTTTTGCGTCACTATGCTTACCCATTGCTGTTAAGGTGCTTATGAGCTGCTGGTTGGCTAAGCTGGTATGCTCAGGTTGTGTTTCAAGCCAGGCCAGTCTTTTGGCAGCTGTGCTGTTTGTGGATTGGGTAAATTTTTCATATCTGAAATTTCGCTGGGTTAGCTTTTCAGGCCAGGAACGTTCATCATCAGCATATGAAGTGGTGGTGAGGTTGATGAGCCTGACCTGTTCTTCAAATTTAGAGACCGGGTCTTCTTTGCTATCAAGACTGAGTGTGCCTTTTATCCGGCAGTTTTTAAACGTGACATCGCCTCTGAAATGGCCACCGTTGCAGATCAGGTCATGGCCAACGGTGAGGTCGTTTGCGGCAACATGGCCTTTGGCAGAGAACCCATAGGCGAGCAGAAAATTATGACCGACGTGGCTGTTTTCAATGATAAATGCCTGGCCGACATTTTTTACGGAAAAATTTTCGAGGATACTGAAAGAACAATCAAGAGAGTTGGAGATTGTTGTATCTCTGATGTATGTCTGGCCTTTCAGAGTGGCTTCAGCCAATAATAAGGAGCCTTTGATCCGGCTGTTGCTGATTTTTAAGGCCTGGCCATTACCGCTGCTGGTGCTGTTATTGGCAGCGATATAACCTAAATCGCAATTTCCATTAATTTCTGTATTTTCAATGTTTAATCGACCTGTAACGTTGGCGTATAACAGGATCAGGTTGTTATTGATGTGGCAATTCTGAAAATGCAGGCTGTTGGTTTTGCTGGTTGAAGAAAAGCTTTGAAAAGAACCACCGACCGCTTCAAAGTTGCCGCCAATTCTGGTTCCCCGGCAGGTTACGCTGCCTGTGGCTGAAAAATTTTCACCAAGGTTGATATTGCCGTTTATGCTGGCGTTGTCACATATCAGGGCATAGCCGGTTAAATCCTGTTGCTGGTTGGTGATGCTGGCGTTTTGGCATATTAAATCAAGATCGCATTTTGTACCGCGCAGATTTACGCGGCCAGTAGCTTCAAAACCATCTGAGAGACAGATGCTGTTTTTAATATGTGATAATTTCAGGCTGAGGGCATCATTATCCAGAGACACGATGGTTGGCTGAAAGTAGCCGTCTTTCGCGTCAAGAGTGCCGTTGATGACTGTGTTGATAATTTCAGTGTCACCATTTGCTGTGAAGCCTTTTGATAATTTCAGCGGGCCGTTCAGTTCGGCGCCATTGTATGTGAGGCCCGGGCAATAGCTGCCACTTAAATTAAGACCTGCGAGTTTGGAATAGCTGAAAACAGGGATTTCTTCAAAATGGCAATATGTCAGATTGAGGGGGGCTTTAATGGTGGTGTGTGAAAGGTTTAATTCATCAATGATAATTGCCCCTGAAATGCAGAATTTTGATGTTGTTGCAGATATTCCATCGGGGTGGGAGTGTTGGCAGGACTGAATAACGCTGCGTAAAAAATCAGCCCGTATGAGGGTTTGAGTTTGTTCGGGTCTCGGGCGCATTTGAGCGGCGAACGGCAAGGTTTTATCCAGTGCCATTGTGGTTTCTACCAGTTGTAATTCCCGCGTGGTAAAGGGACCGTTCAGGTTGGTCCACTCATAGATTGAAGTGATGTCCTGGTTTTCCTGACGGCGTTTAAAAATCTGGCGGAGGATTGAATGACAAAAACCAGGCCGGATCGAAATGTCTTCGAGCTGTGTCTGGGCATCCGGCTCGGGGTCGACCCAGATGGACTGGCCAATTTTAAGGGCTTCAAGACAAAGACGTTCGGCGGTGTTTTCTGGTTTTAAACCGGGCGGGGGCAAAGGGGTTGCGGCCTCAGAAAATTTGAGGGGTTCCTGTTCCTTACTCTGATCATCACTTGTGCTCATGTGCCCTACACCTGTTTGCTGGCAACATATAATAAAGATATTAAATCAATGATTTGATCAATCAACCATTCAATTGATGCCGGGGTTTAATGTGTTGAGAATGGTTAAGGCTGGTTTGTGGCGCAAAGAGGTGTGAAGGTTTTAATTTTTAGGGCTGTGGAAAGAGTTCTGGGGGCTTAACCGCCGGGAAAAATCACAAAATTATGATTAATTTCCACGTTCTATGCAAAAATCGACGACGTGCAATAAAGCATCTTTCCATTGATTATCGGGGAAGATCTCAAGTGATATACGGGCTTTTTCACCAAAATTGCGCGCTCTGGCCATGGTTTCTTCATGGGTGGCATATTTGGTTGTGAGGTCAATGGCCTGTTGCAGGTCATTTTCTTCTATGTTGCCTTCACCAAGTGTTTTTTGCCAGAATTTTTGCTCTTGGTCTGTACCCTGCTGATAAGCGAGGATCACCGGCAGGGTGATTTTACCTTCGCGGAAATCGTCACCGACATCTTTGCCAAGTTCTGCGGCTTTGCCGTGATAATCAAGTGCATCATCGACTAGCTGGAATACGATGCCAAGATTTTCGCCATATTGCTTTAAGGCATCGCGCTCTTTTTCCGGGCGATTGCTGACAACAGCACCAAGCTCAGCGGCTGCAACGAACAGGGCAGCGGTTTTTGAATTGATAACCGCCATATAATCATCTTCGCTGATTTCAGGATTATTGGTGGCGGCAAGTTGCATCACCTCGCCTTCAGCAATTATGGCGGAGGCGTTGGAGAGAATTTTCAGGGCTTCTAATGAGCCAACAGAGACCATGATTTTGAAGCTTTGACCAAGCAGATAATCTCCCACGAGAACACTTGCCTGATTGCCCCAGAGCAGCCTTGCGGTTTTTTTGCCGCGGCGCATATCACTTTCATCGACCACATCATCGTGCAACAGAGTTGCTGTGTGCAGAAATTCAATGGAAGTGGCGAGCGGGATATGATCCAGCCCCTGATAACCACACAACCTTGCCGTAGCGCAGGTGAGCATAGGGCGAATGCGCTTGCCACCAGAATCAATCAGATGTTTGGCGAGCTTTGGGATCATGTCCACGGATGAGTGAGCCTCAGCCAGGATCAGATCGTTAATTCGGCTCATATCTTCTTTTGTCAGCTCAAGTAATTTATCAAGACCTGTTGCAGAATTGTTAGAACTGTTGGCTGATGAAGGATTGTTGACTGACAGAGATTTGCTGACTGGCTCAGGGGCGGTCAAATTTAGCTCCCATAATTTTCTTACTGACTGTTTTATCGCTGCTTAACGCGACGAAGATTATTACAATTCACCTCTGGCACAGTGAGTGCTCAGAATGATGCATTCAATATATGTGGGACTATAGGCTTTATTCTCTGGTCAGAAAATAAAAAAATAGCTGATTTGCAGTATATCAGGCCTGTTTAAGCCGGGATTGTAAATTTTTGACCATAGCTGACGATTTCAAGTATTGGGTCCAGCCTGATCTGTTACTTTTTCGCTTCGAAACGCACCGGGTCTATTTCATGTATATTGCACAGCCTGTCATATTTTATTGAAAAATAATACTTTTGTTTGTGATTTGACTTTCAATTACTGATGCTTCGCGCTTAAGCTCTCTAATTGATTGATTTTAATTTCGATCCAGAATTGATGACATCAGGTTTAGGTGATTTTAAAGAATTGTCCGCAGCGGGTAAGATAAACTTGCGTCGGCATGCCGCAGGGGCAACTCTTAGACTGTTGGCGAATAACAGCCGAGACATGTTGTGTCTGTTTTTTGATGTGTGAAATTAGACAAGAGTGAAGGCTAAAATCGAGAATGAAAGAACTGATATCTACAAATGATGTGGTGTTGCTCAGTTTCACGCAGGACCTTTTGAGCCAGGAAGGCATTGAGTTTGCTGTGCTTGATCAGAATATGAGTTTGATTGAGGGATCAATTGGTATTTTACCTCGCAGAATTATGGTGACTGATGAAGATTTTGATGAGGCACATTCTCTTTTGTCTGACAGCAGGGCGCAGGCAGATTTAACCGGACTTTCCAATGAGCTGGAGCTGGATGATGTTGTGACGAACGGTGTTACAGCTAATGTCCATGATGATGTCATCAGTGAAATGCTGGATGAGTCTGACATCACGGATGATCTGTTTCTTGGCGGGGCCGTTAAAATTTATCAGCCGCGGTCGGGGTTTCGCTCAGGTATTGATGCGGTTTTGCTGGCGGCTTCACTGCCGGAAGATTTTAAGGATCAGGCTGGAAACAGCAGGGATTTTCGTGTGCTCGAAGCGGGATGCGGGGCGGGGGTTGTTAGTCTTTCAATTGCCCGGCGGTGCCAGCGGGCTTTTGTTGACGGGATTGAGATTGAGCATATCAACGCTGAAATTGCCCAGCGGAATGTGAAACGGAATGATTTATCACCGCGGGTTCAGATCTATCTTGCGGACCTTGCCGAGCCGATCAGCAAACTTGAAATACTCGGACTGCAACGAAATTCATATGATTTTGTGGTGGCTAATCCGCCATTTTATCATGAAGGCGAAATGCGGGTATCCAATCATCCACTGCGGCGGCGGGCGAAACGGGCTGTTGCTGAAACGCTTGAGCAATGGGTTCGGTTTATGACGGCGATGGCTGCGCCCAAGGGGCAGTTTCTGATGATCAACCGGGCGGAAAAATTAGATGAAATTCTGAGAGTTCTTGATGGCCGTTTTGGCAATTTGCGGGTGTTTCCGCTGTTTCCTAAAGCCGGGGAGCCAGCGAACAGGGTTTTAATTTCGGGTAAAAAGGGATCAAAAGCACCTTTAAAATTATTGGAAGGATTGGCGTTGCATGATGATGAAGGGCGCTATTTACCTGAGGTTGATGCGATCTGTTCCGGCCCTGTTGGGCTGAAGGGCTTGTTTGATTAGGACTTTTTCCCAGAGATTGAATTGCTCGATATATAGAGCGCGTTGTCATGTTGTTATCGGGTGGTCTCTTGTATTTTTAATTTTTGAAATTAAGTTATAGTGGTTGCGCTGAAGCGCGTTGATGTGCGCTGGGCGGTTAATTTTTTTATTAAGGTTAGGTCAATGTCCGTGAAAACGAAGAAGAAGAAAAAAGCCTGGTATAAACGCTTGTTTCAGAAAGCGCCCCGTGTGCCTGTTATTCGTTTGACGGGGCCGATTGGCATGGCAACACCGCTTAACCCGGGGATTAGCCTGGCCAATAGTGCGGACATGATTGAAAAAGCATTTGAGGACAAGAAGGCCAAAGCGGTTGCTGTGGTGATTAATTCGCCTGGTGGTTCTCCTGTTCAATCAATGATGATTTTCAAGCGGTTGCGCTCTTTAGCTGAAGAAAATGACAAGAAAATCTATGTGTTTATGGAAGATGTAGCAGCTTCAGGCGGATATTTTATCGCCGTTGCCGGTGACGAGCTTTATGCGGACCCAAGCTCTATCATCGGGTCAATCGGCGTGATTGCAGCAGGCTTTGGCTTTGATAAGGCGATTGAGAAAATTGGTGTTGAGCGCAGGGTTTATACCGCTGGTGAAAAGAAGCTGACACTTGATGCTTTCCAGCCAGAAAACCCTGATGACATAGCGCGGCTGAAAGAATTGCAGAAGGATATCCATAATACATTTAAAGATGTGGTGATGTCGCGCCGGGCGGAAAAGCTGACTTCTGATGATTTGTTTACTGGTGAATTCTGGACAGGAACTAAAGCAGTTGAGCTGGGTTTGATTGACGGGCTTTCTGATGTGCGCACAAAAATGCGTGAGGTGTTCGGGCCGGATGTCGAGCTGCAACTGGTAAAACCCAAGCGAGGATTGTTTGGTCGGACTTCGCCGCAAGGTGTGCGTGGCGGAATGTTTGGCGGGTTGTTTGGTGGCGGCGGTTCTACCGGGTCTCCACAATTTACCGATCAACTGATTTCATCACTTGAAACCAGAGCGCTCTGGTCACGGTTTGGTCTTTAAAAGCTATCAATATATATCGGTAATAAAAAATCCGCGCTGGGTGATTACAGCGCGGATTTTTTATTTTAACAAGTCGATCTTGTTTTATTTCAAGACCTGATCAATCTCACTTGGTGTTGGTGTGAGCGGGCGCAATTGAAAGGCGACGCCATCTTCATATGTGTTTGAGACAACTGCAAAGAAGCCGCGCAGGTGAAAGACGGCTTTTTTCTTGATGCGGATGTCAAATGTGCAGGCCACATCGTTGAAGGTATGGACAGCGCGGGTGCCGGGATAGAAGGTGACGTCAATTTTTTTGCCTTCATAAGATGTGGTTAGGAAGTATTCCATTCCGTCAACCATGGGCAGGGGCCCGAAACGGCCTTGCTGGCAATCAACTTCGGTACGGCGGTCAGCTTCTTCGGTTGACTGGAGAACTGCATCTTCATCTGTGCCATCGACCAGAACTTTCAGATCAAGATAGGCGAAGCGGGTGTCTGCCAGTTCCTGGAGATAATTTTTAGTTTGCAGCCCTTCAACATTTACGGCACCGCTTGATTTATTCAGCACGATGTCAAATTTGGCGAATGTTCGGTCTGCTGCATTGGCGGTTGAAAATGGGGTCGTTGCTATGACCAGCAGAGACAGCATCGTAAATACTGCAAATCTAGCTGCTGTTTTTGCGTGAATGATCATGTTGGTTGCTGCTTTCTTGGTTGTTTGCGGCCTGGATTTGTGCCTACTCATTTGCTCCTCCATGTGGATGATGCGCTGTCCCATATTTTTGAATACCAGCTTTTTGAATTTTCTTCCTCAAATTTTCGTTTTTCTTCTTTCAAATCTTCATCAAAACGTTTGAGGCGCTCTTCTTCTAATGTAAGTTCCTGCTGATCCTGGCTTAATTGTTTTTGTTGTTGATTGAGGTTATCAAGTTCTTTTAACAAATTTGTTTCTCTCACTTGCAGAGCATTTTTTGAAAGCTCAATATCAGCCGTGCGGTCTTTCAGGGAGGCTTCCTTTTTGGCTAGAGAGTCTTGAAGCGTATTTAACTCTGATTGTTTGACTTTAATGGAAGCCAGTTGCTGGTTGACTTCGTTCTGGCTTTTTTCAAGCTCATCAAGGCGTTGTTTTAGCAATGAACCATCGCCGGTGGAACCGGTGGTAATTGCGTCGTCCAGTTTGGTTTGCAGCTCAGTTGAAAGGGCGGCTAAACGCAATTTCTCATCCGCATTGGTCTTGTTGGTTTTTTCAAGTTCATTATATTCATTCTGTAGCACCTGATGGGCTTTTTTGAGGCCTGCCAGTTCAGCCTTTGCTGCTGGCAAATCTTTTTGGGCTTCACTTAAGTCTTGCGTCAGGGTTTTTACTTTGTCTTCAAGGATATTGTTGGCAGCGAGGGAGTTCTGATAGGTTTTATTCAGGTCGTCATAGCGGGTATTTAAAACGGCGAGCTGGCCGGTTAGTTTGCTCAAACAGCTTTGCGGTATCGATGGTTTGGTGCAATCAACCGTTTGGACCGGATCTTTTGTATCAGGATCTTTCTTATCATCCGCATCGGCGACAGGGATTTCGTTTTTCATGGTGCGCAAAGACGCGTAGAACTTGCGGCCATAGCCGGCAATGAGGGTGTATTTATCGAGGCCGTTAACGATACGGCGGGCGCCGCCCCAGTTTTCTGTTGTCGCGTTGAAATATTGAGAGAGCCGTTTGCCGGTAAAGATACCTTTGATCATGCCTTCAGCCATGATGGCAACAGAGCTATCCGGGTGGAGGGCAAGGTCTGGGTTGATATAGACCTGATCACCCATGCCGAGCTCTTTGCCCATGCGCTTGTAGTTAAAATCCCAGGTGAGCTGAACGTGGCCGCGGCCAAAATAGGCTTTGCCTGTAACTTTATCTATGGCGGCATAGTTGCGTTTGATGCGGCCGCGACGATAAAGGCTGGTGACGCAATTGATCGATTCCTGATCTGTTTTGCCAAAACATTCTCTAACCGCCTGAATGCGGCGGCCTGTTTCATGATATGTGGTGGCGAGAATGTAGGCCAGCCAGCGCAGGTCTTTTAATTGTGGCTGGCTGTCCCAATAATCGAAAATGCGTTCGTATCTATCGACCAAATAGGCTTCTTTGTCTGTGATGCGGTAAAAATTAGTGCGGAATTTGGCAAAAAAATGTGCCCGGTCGATGATATCTTCCTTGGTGAAGGATTTGGGTTTATCCGGTTCGCTGTCTGTATCTTCCTGGGCTGTGGCAACTGAATGGGTGAATGTGCCAGCTTTGAACTGAATGGGAAGTAAAGCGACCATACCGGCCACAATAACCGTCCCTAGTATAGGGCCATATTTCAGGTGTGATCGTTTCTGGCCGCCCTTTTGAATGGCAGACATATTTAAAACTCTTCCCAACATACCAACATACATCCCCTGGTTCGTTGCCTTGTTAGTTCTTAACGTTTTAGTACTTAACGTTTCAGTTCTTAACGTTCGTTCATGTGTTCATTGCCGCGTGGAGCAGATTTGAAGAATTTGGCCTGGTATTGCCCCCCAACCGGGATATTCACTATCAAATCGCTTCGTTGTTTGTTCTTTTTATCAATAGGATATTCATTTTTGGCGCACTTACAACATGGTTAACGTAGAATAAAGTGGTTAAGCTTCTAGGCAAGAGTAAAAGGGCAACAGTGAGCGGCTTTATTTAGGCCGTGGATGAGCAAATTGAGCTAAAAACGTGGTAGCTAAATCTTTTTCGTTCGGCTAAAAGGGGCACTATAATTCAGGCACCTTCTGATTGTTTGTTTCTGGGGTGTCAGGGGGGGCGTAAATTAAGCGGGGCCGCGGCTTAAGATGTCTTGTGCTTATTTTTTACGCTTAACTTTGAACGTGCCAGCTTCTTGATGTGTTACGGAATGTTAGTGACAGGGATAAAACTTTAAAATGACAAAAACGGCGACAGCAAAAGCAGCGAGCAAAAAAATGACTGCAAAAAAGCCAAAAAAGTCTCTGCAACCAAAAAAATCTTTTCAGGATCTGATTTTAACCCTTCAGCTTTACTGGGCAGAGCAGGGCTGTGTTGTGCTGCAACCCTATGATATTGAAGTTGGTGCCGGGACATTTCATCCGGCGACTGTGCTCAGGGCGCTTGGGCCAAAGCCATGGTCAGCGGCTTATGTGCAGCCATCACGGCGGCCAACTGATGGGCGCTATGGTGAAAACCCTAACCGCTTGCAGCATTATTACCAGTTTCAGGTTGTTCTGAAACCTTCGCCACCTGAGATTCAGGAGCTTTATCTGAAAAGCCTTGAGGCGATTGGAATTGACCTTCTCGGGCATGATATCCGTTTTGTTGAAGATGACTGGGAAAGCCCGACACTTGGGGCCTGGGGCCTTGGCTGGGAGGTCTGGTGTGATGGCATGGAGGTTTCTCAGTTTACATATTTTCAGCAAGTAGGCGGGTTTGACTGTTCCCCGGTGATGGGTGAGTTGACATACGGGCTTGAGCGGCTGGCGATGTATTGCCAGGGTGTTGATAATGTTTATGACCTCAATTTCAATGGTGTTGAAGGTGAGGGCCGGGTTAATTATGGCGATGTGTTTTTGCAGGCGGAGCAGGAATATTCCCGGCATAATTTTGAATATGCCAACACGGAAAAACTGTTTCAGAATTTTAAGGATGCCGCTTCTGAATGCCGTGCCTTATTAGAACTAGGTGAAGGGCAGGCGGCGCTTGGCCGCCATGGTTGTGTGCTGCCCGCATATGACCAGTGTATTAAGGCCAGCCATTTGTTTAACCTGCTTGATGCGCGCGGTGTCATTTCCGTGACTGAGCGACAATCTTACATTCTGCAGGTGCGGGAGCTGACAAAGGCGTGCTGTGAGGCCTGGTTGAAGACCGAGGCTGGTGGTAGTGAAGGCAATAAAGCGTAAGGTTTGGTTTAACGACTATTTGTATTTGATTGGGGATGGTGATGAGTGAACAACAACATGGCATAATGGATGAACTGCCGGAGCCCGGTGTTTTTTCTGGCGTTTGCACGCTGGTTGGTGGTTTGCTGGCCCTTGGTGTGGTTGGTTTGATTTATGTTTATGGCCCGGCGGATAATGCGGTTGTGAGCCATCATTTGGCTATTGTTATTCCGCTTTCATTGTTGTTCGCGTTTCTGGTGGCGGCGTTCACTTTTCTTATTGGCTGGATTGTTGAAGCCGTCTGGCCGTTATTGTTGATGCTAATTTTTGTCGGGCTGGTGCTTTGTTTGCCGCTGGTGTTTTATTTTGGCCCGGAGACTTTGTTCGAGATGGTCAATGGCGCGATGCTTGGCGGGATGGGATATTAGCGGCTTTTAATAGCGGGACTGAAAATTTTCTTATCATTAATTAACCGGGACTGACCCGGTGTGGCGATTGTCTGGATGGCTTATGTCTGAACTATTACTTGAACTTTTTTCCGAAGAAATCCCATCACGGATGCAAAATAAAGCGCGGCAAGACCTGACGCGGCTGGTGACGGCTGGACTTAAGGAAGCCGGCCTGCATTTCGGTGAGGTGCAGAGCTTTGCAACGCCAAGGCGGCTGACGCTGCTTATCAAAGATGTGCCGGCTAAGTCTTCTGATGTTCGGGAAGAGCGCAAGGGGCCGCGGGTTGATGCACCTGAGCGGGCGCTTGAAGGTTTTTTGCGCAGCACTGGCCTGACAATTGAAGAATGTGAAATTCACGACGATAAAAAGGGCCAGTTTTATATGGCCGTTATCGACCGGGAAGGCCGATCGGCTGAGCTTATCATTGCGGAAGTGGTCACGAATGTTGTGCGCAATTTTCCCTGGCCGAAATCAATGCGCTGGGGAGCTGGCAAATTAAAATGGGTGCGGCCCTTGCATTCGATTTTGTGTGTGCTTGGCGGTAAGTCGGTGAAGTTTCAGGTTGATGGGATTAAGTCAGATAATAAAACCAGCGGGCATCGGTTTTTGGGTGGTAAGCCATTTAAGGTGAAGAATTTTAAAGACTATTCCGAAACTTTGCTGAAGCGCCATGTGGTGCTTGAGGGGGAAGACCGGGCTGCAATTATCTTGCGCGATGCGAAAGCGGTTGCGAAAAAAGGTCGATTTACTCTGGTTGACGATGCCGGTTTGCTAAGCGAAGCGGCTGGTCTGGTTGAATGGCCGGTTGTTCTGATGGGGTCTTTTGATAAGGAATTTCTCGATGTACCGTCTGAGGTTTTGATCAGCACTTTAAAGAGCCATCAGAAATGTTTTTCTCTTAAAAAAGGTAAGAACCTGGTGAACCGGTTTATTCTTGTTTCTAATCTTGAGGCGGATGACGATGGGGCTGAGATTATTGCCGGTAATGAGCGGGTGATCAGGGCGCGTTTGTCTGATGCGAAATTTTTCTGGGATAACGACCTGGCGCGGCCGCTTGAAGATTTGCTGCCGAAACTTGATGAGATTGTGTTCCATGCCAAGCTTGGCACTGTTGGGGCGCGGGTGACGCGGCTTGAAGGATTGAGCTCTCATGTTGCAAAACATATTGGAGCTGATCAAAGCCTTGCTGCAAAGGCGGCTAAATTTGCCAAGGCTGATCTTGTTTCCGAGACGGTTTATGAAGCGCCGGATATGCAAGGCATTGCCGGGCGCTACCTTGCGCTAGCTGAAGGAATGGAAAGCGAAGTCGCGCTTGCGATTGAAGACCATTATAAGCCGCAAGGGCCGACAGATGATGTGCCATCTGCACCAGTATCCATAGCTGTTGCACTGGCGGAAAAGCTGGATATTCTCACCGGGTTCTGGGTGATTGACGAAAAACCAACCGGTTCAAAAGACCCGTTTGCACTGCGCCGGGCGGCGCTTGGGGTGATAAGGATTGTTTTAGAAAATGAGCTCCGGTTGCCATTACGAGAAATGTTTCAGGCGGCACGCAAGGATTTTGCTCAATCAGCCGCATTAACCGATGATCTGCTCTCGTTCTTTGCGGACCGGCTCAAAGTGCATTTGCGGGACCTTGGTGTGCGGCATGATCTGATTGATGCGGTGTTTTCACTTGGCGGGCAGGATGATCTGTTGATGATCGTTAAGCGGGTTGAGGCTTTGCGGAATTTTCTTGAGACAGAAGATGGTGCAAATGTGCTGGCCGGTGTGAAGCGGGCGGAGAACATTCTCTCAATAGAAGAGAAAAAAGACAAAGCGAAATATACGGGTAAACCTGATGAGGCTCTCTTTCAGCTAGCGCAGGAGCGTGTGCTTCATAAAGCGATTGAAAAGGCTTCAAAGGCCGTGACGAAGCATATCAGCAATGAAGAGTTTGAAGATGCGATGGGTGAAATTGCAAAATTGCGTCAGCCAATCGACCGGTTTTTTGAAGATGTGATTGTCAATGATGAAGATGGGGCGCAGCGGGTGAACCGCTTGAAGCTTTTGTCTGCCATTCGGGAAGTTTCACTAAGCGTGGCGCAGTTTGGCAAGATAGAGGGCTAATCTAACAAACACATTAGTGGAGTTGCATGAGGCGGGCTTTATATTGTGTGCGCCATTTCGATTTGTGACTTTACGGCTCGCGCATTGTCCGGCGGATCTGGTCGGTTAATGGCTGGAGCAGATATTCAAACACCAGTCTTTGTTTGGTCTGTATGAAGGCTTCCGCGTTCATGCCGGGGACTAGCTGCTTATCTTTAATTCGCTCTAATTGATCTTTGGGCAGTTCGATATGCACCTTATAATAAGGGGGCGTACCGGGCTGATCCTGTGTGGCGTCGGCTGAGACCAGGGTGACGAGGCCTGTCACTTCAGGTGTGGTGCGCTGGTCAAATGCACTTAGGCGGACATTGGCTAATTGGCCTTTATAGACCTGGTCAATATCTTCCGGATTAACGCGGGCGGCGAAAATCATTTCAGAATTTTGCGGGACAATAATCAGCACCGGGTCACCGGGGGCTACGACGCCGCCAATGGTATGGACGGAAAGCTGATGAATGATGCCCGATTTTGGGGCTATGATTTCCATTCGTTTGAGTTTGTCTGCAAGGGCCGCGCGCTGTTCTATGAGCTGATTGGCTCTTGTTGTGGTTTCACCAAGGCTGGTGAGGATGGCCGAGAGATGCTCTTTTTCAATTTGCAATATCTGAATTTCTGTTTCACCGATCTGGACTTTTGTTCTGGCAGTTGAAGCGACCAGTTCGCCATGCTCACCTTCAAGGCGAGCTTCTTCACGCTGAAGGGCCAGCAAGCGGTTTTGTGGCACGAGGCCTTTATCTTTTAAGGTTTGTAAATCGGTCAGTTCTTTGCGGATGAAGCCGAGCTGGTTCTGTTTTGATTTGATTTGAGATTCAAGACCTTTGATGGCTTCTTTTAGCTGACCGGTGCGTTGTGAAAGCTGGTTTATCTGACCTTTGATGGTTTCATTGCGGGCGATTAACAGGTTTTCCTGCCCTTTGAGAATTTTAGCAATTTCTTCGTTGGTGCTGGCTTTTTCTTTCAGCTCTTTGGGAAAATCGATCTTGTTGCTTTTGTCACGCTCTGCAATGAGGCGGGCACGGTTGGCAAGGAGTTCATTCAGGTTGGCATCCAGTGAGGCGAGGTTGGCGGCATCTTTGGTGGTATCGAGACGCAGAAGCACCTGGCCTGCTTCTACAAGGTCTCCATCATCAACGAGGATGTCTTTGACTATACCACCTTCGAGATGCTGGATGCGTTTGATGTTAGCTTTTACGGTGACCTGAGCCGGGGCAATCACCGCGCCTTGCAGGGACGCAAAAGCGGCCCAGCCACCAATGCCGCCAACAAGCAGCAAAAGAAAGAAAAACCCGAGCCGCTGATATTTGCGAATGGCCTGATCCGGGGTTGGCTGAGTTTGAGCTTGGGGGGCATTGCTGATCATGATGGCTCACCTCCCTGAGTTTTTTTGTTCGTCTGCTGTTGTTGCTGGATACCGTTTGTAGTTGGCTTTTGCAGAATTTTTGAAAGGATGTCGTCTCTTTCGCCAAAGGCAAGTTGTTTGCCGTCTCTGAGGAACAGGACTTTGTCGCAGGCTTCCAGGGCGCTTGGGCGATGGGCGACGACGACGACCGTTTGTCCATTTTGCTTTGCCGCGCCGATGGCGTTGGTGAGGGCTTGCTCGCCTTCGGCATCCAAGTTCGAATTTGGTTCATCAAGGATGATGTAACAAGGGTCATTATAAAGGGCGCGGGCAAGGCCAATGCGTTGTTTCTGGCCGCCGGATAATCTGTGCCCACCTTCACCGAGGGCGGTGTCATAGCCATCTGGCAGTGTGAGGATGAGCTCGTGAACATTGGCGGCGATGGCTGCTTTGACAATTTTTTCAGGATCGGGGTTTTTGTTAAAGCGGGCGATGTTATCTTTTATTGTGCCTGATAACAGTTCAACTGACTGAGGGAGATAGCCCATGGCCGGGCCTAACTGATCCGGGTTCCATTGCTCGAGTGTTGCTCCATCAAGCCGAACGGTGCCGCTTAAAGGTGACCAGGTGCCAATAAGCGCGCGGGCCAGACAGGATTTGCCGGCGCCTGTCGGGCCAAGGATGCCGAGAGCTTCGCCCGGGTTAAGGGTGAATTCAACCGATTTCAGAACCGGGGTTTTCATACCGGGCGGGGCGAGGAACAGTTTTTCAACGGTGATTTTTCCCTTTGGCTCTGGCAGTGGCATTTGCGGTGTATCTGGTGTTTCCTCACCCAGAAAAAGTTTTAGCCGTGCATAGGCTTTTCTTGCGTTCATGAAATTGCGCCACTGGGCAATGGACTGATCAATTGGGGCGAGGGCTCTTGTTAAAATGATTGAAGCGGCGATCATCGCGCCGGGGGAAATGAGCTGTTCGATGACCAGCAGCGCGCCAATGGCGAGTGTGCAGCTCTGGAGGAACATGCGGGATGATTTTGAGATGCTGATAAAGAGGCTTGAAATATTTGAGAGGCTGAGCTGTGATTTTGCTGTTTCTTGCTGCAGGTCCTGCCAATTATTCTGAATGTTTTTCTGCATGCCCATGGCGGTGAGGATTTCAGCGTTCTGGCGGGTTTCCTCGGCGATGATGGCGCTTTTCACGGCGGTGGTTGTGGCTTTTTCTGAACGGGGTTTGGTGAGCCATTCATTGAGTATTGAAATGATAACCAGAAACAAAGTGGCGAGGACTGAAAAAACGCCCAATACCCAATGCAGCATAAAATTGACAGCGAGATAAATCGGGGTCCAGGGCAGGTCAAACAGAGTGGCTGGGCCGTTGCTTGCGATAAAGCTTTTCAGGGTGTCAAGGTCTCTGATTGGCTGAGTGCCGACATTTGGTGTTTGTTTTACGGCGTGGTTAATGGTGGCAACCAGACTTGGTGCGCTTAGCTGCTGATTTATTTTTTCACCGATGCGGGCGAGGATGCGGGTGCGGACCAGTTCCAGCAGGCCGAGAAAGATAAAGAGGGCCGCGACCAGAATGACCAGGGCGACAAGGGTTGACTGGCTTTTGCTGGCAAGAACACGGTCATAGACCTGCAGCATAAAGAGGGGGCCAGTTAACATCAGAAGATTGATGAACATGCTGAAAAAAACGACGCTGACAAAAGCGCTGCGGCAGCTTTTGAGCGCGGCTTCAACTTTTGATGTGATTGATTTGTCCGGGCTTTTATTGCTCATTAAACTGCAATCTCTTTGCGCTCTGGTTTTATTCGGCCTGTCAAAACGGATTTGTCCGGTATGCGATTATAAAAGGCTAAATTTTTCTGTTTGTCGATTTCTATATCAGATGTTGATTAAGAAAAGCTGTTCCGATTATTTATATTCTCTCACCGTTAATTCTCTTATCTGTCGGGGTGGTATTACTGTGCGGCTCAAATGGTGAAATGCCTGATATTCAGCTTTACTGTCGACATCGCTTAATGTTTCTGTGACGGCCCATGACGAGGCTGGCAGATTGCGCATTGTGTCTTTAAAGGTATGTTCAGTTGACCAACGGATATTCTGAAACAGGTTGAGCGGTTTTGGGATGGTGTTCTGGCCAACGAGCCAATAACCGCCATCACCAGAAGGGCCGAGAATGGCTGATTTTTGCCGCAGTTTCTTAAATGCGGCGGCGATGTGGTTTGGTGTGATGGCGGGGATGTCCGTGCCGATGATCAGGACCGGGCCTTTTTCGATATGGGCTGGTTGGCGTGATGGGGATAGTTTTTTTCTGCATGTGGTGAGATTATTGAACTGGTTTTGCATTCTTTTGCCTAGGTCACCTTCGCCCTGGGGTGATCTCTTGACATGACTATTGGTGCTTTGAATGTGCTGCCAGAAGGGGTTGTTTAATTCTGAATCCGGGCTGATGGCGAGATGGGTTTGCCAGCGCGGATCAGGGCCGAGGCGATGCAGAATGGTAAAACAGGTGCGGCGATAAAAACTGGTCGCAGCAACTGAGCCGATTTCTCTGGCCAGTCTTGTTTTGACGCGGCCTGCTTTGGGTGCTTTGACCATGATGACGAGATGTTGCTGGACCATTTATACAGGCTCGTTTGTTGAGGCGGCTATTTTCTGAAGGTTCAGGATTTATGATAGATCTTGTGAATTTTTTCCGGGTTGATGCCGTAGTAGTAAGCACCGATACAGTATAAATTTCTACTGATGCGTTTTATGTAGCCGTCTTTTTTATAACGGCTTGCGCTGGTGATGGCACGTGATTTCAATATTTTTAAAGAAGGTATGCGGCGGACAATGTCCACATCTTCCATGATCGGTAGGGGGGCAAAGCCACCGATTGCCTGATAGGTTTGTTTTGAAATCAATAAGCCCTGATCACCATAAGGGAGGGACAATATCCGGCAGCGAAGGGAGACCATTTTTTCAACTGTGAACTGAGCAAGAGATTTATCTTTAAGGGCAAATGTGAAAACGGCTGCTGTGTTTTGGTCGCTGGTGTTTTCTTCTGCGTTTGTGATGAAGTCTCTGACTTCCTCGTGCCAGCCTTCTTCAAGAAGGGTGTCAGCGTGAAGAAAGAGCAGCCA
Source organism: Hyphomicrobiales bacterium (assembly GCA_021775425.1). GTDB lineage: Bacteria > Pseudomonadota > Alphaproteobacteria > Rhizobiales > HXMU1428-3 > HXMU1428-3. The sequence continues at coordinate 126,068 of JAJFHX010000020.1, read as the reverse complement.
ATCTTTTTTTGCAGCATCACCACCAGCTCTTAACTGGGGCCCTCGGCCTTTTATGGCGGTGTTGGCGTCCGGTTCAGTGGATGAATTTTCAGATTTAATGATTGTTGCGCCTGAAATTTCAGCGATTTTCAGAGTTTCATCGGTTGAGCCGCCATCAACGATAATCACTTCACTGATCATACCGTCAATCAGAGCCGGCATCAGAGAGTTGAACGTCTCTGGCAGTTCTTTGGCGGCATTTAAGGTCGGGATGATGATTGATAGCATGGGCAGTAACTTATCTGCTTGGGGTGGCTTGAGCAAGTGAAACAGTTTCTGGATTTCACTCCTCTGCGGCTTTGCATCAGATCAGGAAATGTGCAGATCAGTCAGCTCAAATCTGTTGAATGTTCGCTAAATGTTCTTGATTGTTGCCGGGTTGTGATTTAGTCTTTGGTGAAGTTGTTTCTCATAGTTCAGGTATCGTTTTGATGACAGATGAAGAATTTTCAGATTTTCCTAGTCCGGATAGTGGGACAGATTCTGAGAGTAGGACAGATCAAATAAGGGGACAAGGCAGACGTAATCTGATTGAAAATCATCAGCGCGTGCGGGGGCGCGGGACAACAAGCAATGATGTGGGCCGGTTTGAAAGTCTGACAAGACAGGAATGGGATGATGGATGGGACGGGCTGGCTGAATTGCCACCGTTTAAAACTGAAATCCGCCATGAGACCAGCTCTTCTATTTTATCGAAAAATAAATCACCTGACATTCCATTTGATCAGTCGATTAATCCTTATCGGGGGTGTGAGCATGGGTGTTCTTATTGTTATGCACGGCCCAGTCATTCTTTCTGGGGGCTTTCGCCCGGGCTGGATTTTGAAACGAAGCTGACAGCCAGGGTCAATGCGGCTGAAATACTGGAAAAGGAACTGGCAAAACCGGGTTATGTGGTTTCTTCAATTGCGCTGGGCGCGAATACCGACCCATACCAGCCGATAGAGCGGGACTACAAAATCACGCGTGAGATTTTAGAGGTGTTGCTGAAGGCGAAACACCCTCTAACGATTGTGACGAAATCGGCCCTTGTATTGAGGGATCTTGATTTGCTGGCGCCGATGGCTGCTGAAGGGCTGGTTATGGTGGCGCTTTCTATCACCAGTTTAGATGGGGGGCTTTCGCGAAAAATGGAACCAAGAGCCAGTGCGCCGCACCGGCGGTTGATGGCGCTTGAAGAACTGCACAAAGCTGGTGTGCCGACGATGACGATGATGGCCCCTATGATTCCTTCGCTGAATGACCATGAAATGGAGCAGATTATGGAAGAGGTGCTGGCACGGGGGTGCCGAGAGGCGCATTATGTGCTGCTGCGTTTGCCACATGAAATTAAAGATTTGTTTCGGGACTGGCTGGCACGTGAAGTGCCGGACAGAGCGCAGCGGGTGATGGGGCTTGTTCAGTCTATGCGGGGCGGAAAGGATTACCGGGCTGAATTTGGCAAGCGGATGCGCGGCGAGGGGCCTTATGCGGATTTGCTTTCCAAACGGTTTCAACTGGCTGTGAAGCGATTGGGCTTAAACCGCCAGCGGCAAAAATTAAGAACGGACCTGTTTCTTCCGCCAGTGCCGAAAGGTGGGCAGATGGCGCTGTTTTAAGTCCACTAAATGTCGTTAATCGTTCTGGTTCATTGCTTGTTTAGGTGGCTGATTGATTTTATGGTTCCGGATGACTTGTCGGGGTATTGCGGGGCTCATTGATGGTTGAAAAAAAACGGACAAATAATAGACTTTCAAGTGGCAAAGGCAGTTCATCGGGAAACGGAGCCAACAGGGTTGCAGATAGCGGGCCGGATTTTTCGTTTGAGAATGAAGCGCTTGTCGAGTATGGCGGCTGTGTTGCCGGGACTGATGAGGCCGGACGTGGCCCCTGGGCCGGGCCGGTTGTTGCGGGTGCGGTCATTTTAAACCCGGATGATTTACCGGAGGGATTAAATGATTCTAAAAAACTCACTGAACAAAAACGAGAATTATTGTTTGAGCAAATGCAGGAGATGGCCAGATCTGAGCGGCTTTATATCGGTGTTGGGATTGCTGATGTCGCGCGGATTGACAGGGATAATATTTTGCAGGCTTCGTTATGGGCGATGAGTGAGGCCGTTGCACAACTGAAAGTTGTGCCAGCCAGCGTTCTGGTTGATGGTAACAAGTGTCCGCCTTTGCCAATGCCGGCGCTCACGCTTGTGAAGGGGGACGGGAGATCACTTTCAATTGCGGCAGCTTCCATTGTTGCGAAGGTGACAAGGGACCGGATGATGGTTGAGCTTGGGGAGGCTTTTCCCTCTTATAACTGGGCTTCCAATAAAGGCTATGGAACGAAGGCGCACATTGATGCGCTTGAAGCTGATGGGATTACAGAGCATCACCGACATTCATTCCGACCTATAAAACAACTTCTTCTGAGATGACTTTAAGACCAGCTATCGGGCATATTTGTATTTTTACACAAAATTAGGCATCTTTGTTTAAGCTTAATTCCATTCGTGACGGTTTGTTCTCGTGTAGCAAGTTTGCGGATGTTTATTAAAGGTGAAATCTGATGAGTGCATCTATAGCGGCAGCGGCGGCAGCTTCAAGTCAGGCGCAGGTACAGGTGGCGATCGCTGCGAAAATTGCTAAATTTAATGCGGCCTCGGAGCGGTCTGTGGTTGACCTGCTGAACGCGGCACAACAGAATATTGAAGCTGTTACCAGCGCGGCACCACCGGGCACAGGACAGTTGCTCGATATCTCTGTTTAGTGGTTCATTGGATATTGCCCCTAGGCTGCCCTTAATAAATCTAAATCACTTTCCCGTTTTAATTTTTCGAACATAAAAAAACCGAACCAGCTGAACTGGTCCGGTTGGAAACATTGTTGTGGCGAATGATTATCTGCTGATGATGCTTTTAATCAAGCCAAGAACAATCATGATGATACCGCCGCCGCCAGCACCGCCAGCAATTTGAGTGAGGATGCCTTGCATATCAAGACTGCTTGTTGTTCCTAATAATTCGGGTAGAAAATGATAGGCAGCACCGCCACCTAAGATACCGGCGATTGAATTGCCAAGCGTGCCGAGGCTGAGATTTCTTAGTACACCGCCAGCGACATTGCCACCAACAGCACCGCCAACGAGATTAATAATCAGTGGTAAATAAGCTTCCATGTTTCCCTCCCTTGGAAATTTAGCTCAGGTTGCAGAGTATATTTATATTTTCATCTGGTTGCACGTTTTTTAGGCAAAGGGTGGTTAATCTGCTGAGTTTTGTGACTTATTTGATCCATCAACTTTCGTCTAAATTTCTCGCAAAGACATGCGTCTTTGGCATTTTAATGAGCTTTCACTTTACATTGCTTAAAAGGCTGGTGTGCATCAGATGCATTTCGGTGGTGAAAAATAATTGTGGGTAAGGTAGGTTCTGGCTGAGATGAGACAGGTTTGTAACGAGGTGGATGGGATGAATTCTCAAACAGATGTGCTTGAGCGGGTATTGGCGAAACTGGATGAAGGGCAAGGTGATGCCCTTGATAGGTTGTTCTCTTTTATCGCGGTTGAAAGTATTTCTACTGACCCGGCTTATTCAGAACAATGCCTTGATGCGGCAAAACTGGCTGCGGGATATTTAGAGCAGGCTGGATTTGAAGCTGAAGTTGCCCCAACAACGGGTCACCCTATGGTGCTTGGGAAATATCGCTCAAAAGCAAATGAAGATGGGCCGCATTTGTTATTTTATGGGCATTATGATGTGCAGCCGGTTGACCCTTTATCCGAGTGGTCACGACCGCCATTTGCGGCAGAAATTATTGAAGATCCTTTAAACGGCAAGGTTATTCACGGGCGGGGGTCGTCAGATGATAAGGGGCAGTTGCTGACCTTTATTGAGGCGGCGAGAGCCTGGCATGAAGTCACGGGAGATTTGCCAGTCAATGTAACCGTTCTGCTTGAGGGAGAAGAAGAATGCGGCAGCCCTTCGCTTGACGGGTTTCTAGAAAAACGGGGCCAGGATGTTCGGGCCGATTTTGCGCTGATTTGTGATACGTTGCAGTGGGATAAGGATACTCCGGCTATTACATCGATGCTGCGCGGGTTGGCTGGTGTTGAAATCAATATTGAAGGGCCGAACAGAGACCTGCATTCGGGGATGTATGGCGGGCCGGCACTTAATCCGATACGTGCGCTGAATAAGGCTCTGGCTGCGCTTTATGATGATGAGGGCCGTGTGGCAGTGCCGGGGTTTTATGACAATATTGCAGAGCCTGACCCCTCAATGGCAGCGCAGTGGCGCTCGCTTGATTTTGATGACAAAGGGTTTCTGGCAGACATTGGTTTAACAAAACCGCATGGTGAAAGCAGTTATCATTTACTTGAACAGCTCTGGTGCCGACCGACGATTGAAATTAACGGAATTTGGGGGGGCTATATTGGTCCGGGGCAAAAAACGGTCATCCCTTCAAAGGCGAATGCGAAACTTTCGTTTCGTCTTGTTGCCGGGCAGCAGCCTGAAGCTATACTTGAAGCTGTGCAGCAATTTTTGCGGGCGCAGTTTGACGGAGATGTGAAAGTGAGTTTTTCGCTGCCAGATGGATCCCCGGCAGTGGCGTTTGACCTGACCAAACCGCATATGGATGTGGCGCGGCAGGCTTTGAAAGATGAGTTTGAGCGTGAGCCGGTGATGCTGGGGTGCGGTGGATCAATACCGATTGTTGAAGCGTTTATGAGCCAGCTTGATATGGATTGCTTGCTGGTTGGTTATGCGCTGAATGATGATTGCATTCATGCGCCGAATGAAAAGTATAACCTTTCCAGCTTTCAAAAAGGGTGCCGGGCTTTTGCGCGGATGCTTTCTGGCTTTTCCGATCAGGACAAGGCTTCGCCGTGAAAAGACGAGAAGTGATTGTATTCGTGAACCGTGAATTTCACGACTTTTCGAGATGGAAAGCAGACTTTTTGGCATGAATAATCGTGATATATCTCATGCATTGCTATAGACGTGATGGCGGATTTGTGTAGGATGCGCCAAAAATTGTTTTACTTTGTTAAAAAGGACATGGGATATGACCGCTGTTCAGAATCTGTTAGCTGGTAAGCGCGGGCTGGTTATGGGTGTTGCGAATAATCGTTCGATTGCCTGGGGCATAGCAAAAGCGGCAAGTGAGCAGGGCGCTGAAGTTGCTTTTACTTATCAGGGTGATGCGCTGAAGAAACGGGTTGAGCCGCTGGCCGAGAGCCTTGGTTCTAATCTTGTATTGCCGTGTGATGTCACTGATGAAGCTTCTATGGATGCGGTTTTTGCCACTTTAAAAGAGCAATGGGGCACGCTGGATTTTGTTGTGCATGCGGTAGCCTTTTCAGATAAAAATGAGCTTGATGGGCGATATGTTGATACAAGCCCCGAGAATTTCCAGAATTCACTGCAAATTTCCTGTTATTCTTTCACTGCGATAGCGCAGCGAGCTGAAAAGATGATGAATGATGGTGGTTCATTATTGACGCTGACTTACTATGGCGCGGAGAAGGTTATGCCGCATTATAATGTAATGGGCGTTGCGAAAGCCGCGCTTGAGGCGAGTGTGAAATATCTGGCGGCTGACCTTGGCAAGGATAATATTCGTGTAAATGCAATTTCTGCAGGACCTATCAAGACGTTAGCGGCTTCTGGCATTAGCGATTTCAGATATATTCTGAAGTGGAATGAATATAATTCGCCGCTCAGACGGACAGTTTCTATTGAGGAAGTGGGAAATGCAGGCGTTTATCTCTTGTCTGATTTTAGCCGTGGTGTGACTGGTGAGATACATCATGTGGACAGCGGATATCATATAGTGGGTATGAAGAATGAAGATGCGCCAGATATATCTGTGACTTAATCTCTTTCATGGATTTTCGCACTGGGCACTTTCGGTTAATGTATGGAACCATCAGGGATGGGCTTGAGATTTAAAAGCTTTCATCTTTTTAGGGGTTAACGGGAAGACTATTCATTTGAAGTTAGTCATTTGAAATTTAGTCATGCATTTTGGGATTGGTTAATATTATGTCTGCGAAAAAGATCGTTGGTTTAGCATTGGTGTTCGGCTTGGGTGGATTTGTGGCTGGTTGTGCTGGCCCGGGTGCCGGAATTACCGGGGATAGTCTTGGGGCATCTGGTGGTCTTTCATCTAAAGTGATCAGCCGTGGACGTTCTGTTGAGATCGGCCGGTTTCTGCACTGGGATAAAAACTGCTGGGCGGCGACCATACCGAATGTAAAAATCGTCAAGAAACCAAAACTTGGTTCACTTTCAATCTCTCGTGGCAATCACGTTATTCAAGTGACTGAGTGTAAGGGCATCCCGATTAAAGGCTCGAAACTGACCTATCGTGGGTATCGCAAAGGTGTTGATGAATTCTCTTACCGGGTCACTTCTGGGCCGCGGGCTGGTGTTCATACAGTTCGGTTGACGGTTAAATAAACTCATAAAATTTATCGATGGAAATCCTGAATGACAGTTCCGGTTTGCGCTTGCCGCGGTTGTATCTGCTGCGACATGGTGAGACTGACTGGAATGTAATCAAGCGTTTGCAGGGACGAACTGACATCCCGATTAATGAGCGGGGGCAGGCGCAGGCCCGCCGGCACGGCCAGGCATTGCGTACCAGACTGATTGATCAGTTTGGGTTTACGGCTGCTGATTTATGCGATGAACTTACTAACTGGCATTTTGTTTCAAGCCCGCTTTCACGTTGCCGCGAGACGATGGAGATCGTTCGCGGTGAACTTGGCTTAGACCCAAAGGCTTATGAACTTTCCAACAACCTGGTTGAGATTGGTTTTGGTGACTGGGAGGGGAGAAGCTGGGATGAATTGCGGTTAGAGATACCAGAGCTTATTGCGGCTCGGTTCGCTAACCCGTGGGATGTGGTTGCGCCAAAGGGCGAGTCGCATACGCAAATGCAGACACGTGTGCTTGACTGGTTTGAGGCCTTACCCTTAAAAACGATTGCCGTTACGCATTCCGGGCCTTTGCGGATTATTGAAGGGCATCTTAGCAATATGGATCCGATTGAAATCCCGCATCTTGTTGCGCATCAGGATAAGTTTCTGGATGTTTGCAAGGGGAATGGGGGAAATGGCATGGCAGGATTTGCCTGGGTTTAAATTGTCTGTTGGTTTTTGCGGTTCTTTCTGACCCTGTTACACTTTCCCTCATGTTGTGGTTCTCATTTTTTGGGGTGCCGTTATTTTTGCTATGCGGACTGATGAAATTTTGAGCCAGAGCTTTCAATTTTTTCTATCTCAGCTATAACAATGGTTCGGACTGTTGTTATTCATCCGATATTATTATTACCTTTCAATCTTTGCTGTTCAGTTTGATTTTTCCTCTTGTTTTCAATGGGAACGGATGTTTTCAGAACAGCTGATTTATGAGCCTGGAAAATTTTATGTCTTACAATAGTTTTGGACATCTGTTTCGTTTTACCACCTGGGGCGAATCGCACGGGCCGGCGATTGGAGCTGTTGTTGACGGTTGCCCGTCTAACATTCCCATCACGGTTGAGGAATTGCAGGTTTTTCTCGATAAACGAAAGCCGGGGCAATCCCGTTTTACAACGCAGCGCAAAGAGGCTGATGAGGTTAAGATTTTATCCGGTGTTTTTGAAAACGAACTTGGCGTGCAGGTGACAACAGGCACTCCGATTTCTCTGCTGATTGAAAATACTGACCAGCGCTCAAAAGATTATGGTGATATTAAAGACAAGTTTCGCCCGGGTCACGCTGATTATACTTATATCGAAAAATATGGCATTCGGGATTATCGTGGCGGGGGGCGCTCCAGCGCGCGGGAAACCGCGATGCGGGTGGCGGCAGGCGGCATTGCGCGCAAGGTCGTACCGGGGATGATTGTTCGCGGTGCGCTTGTGCAAATGGGGCCGCATAAAATCAACCGTGATAACTGGGATTGGGATGAAGTGGATAACAACCCGTTCTTTGCGCCTGACCGTGAGATTGTTGATGTCTGGGCTGAGTATCTTGATGGGCTTCGAAAAGCTGGCTCTTCTATTGGCGCGGTGATTGAAGTGGTTGCTGACCATGTGCCTGCCGGGCTTGGGGCGCCGGTTTATGGCAAGCTTGATCAGGATATTGCCAGCGCGATGATGAGCATCAATGCTGTTAAAGGGGTTGAAATCGGTTCCGGGTTTGGAGCGGCTGAATTAACAGGTGAAGAAAATGCAGATGAGATCCGCATGGGGAATGCCGGGGTTGAGTTTTCTTCTAATCATGCGGGCGGTGTGCTTGGGGGCATCTCAAGCGGGCAGCCAATTGTCGCCCGCTTTGCGGTCAAGCCAACTTCTTCTATTTTAACGCCGCGCAAAACTGTTGACCGGCAAGGGAATGATACTGAGATTTTGACGAAAGGGCGCCATGACCCATGTGTGGGGATCAGGGCGGTGCCTGTTGGTGAGGCTATGATGGCGCTTGTATTGGCGGACCATTATTTGTTGCACCGCGGCCAGCAGGGATAGTGCGGCTGGTACAGTTCAGAGGTATTGCTGGCGGGTTCGTTAGCATTTAATTTTCGAAATTTGGGTGGTCCGGTTTGTTCTCGTTGAGAATTGTTGTAGATTCAAAAGAAAGGCAATGTTCGTAGATGAGGGAGCTCTATGTCATTATACGATAAAATTCTTATACTGACCGGTGCCGGGATGTCGGCTGAATCCGGTCTTGGCACCTTTCGGGATGAAAACGGGATTTGGAGTCAGTATAATTTTGAGGAAGTGGCAACGCCGGAAGGCTATTCGGCTGACCCGCAGCGCTGCCTTGATTTTTACAATTACCGGCGCGACATTCATAAAAATGCAGAGGCCAATGCGGCGCATAAAGCTTTGGCCCGGCTTGAGGCTGAGTATCCGGGTGAAGTCGTCGTTGTTACACAAAATATTGACAATCTGCATGAGCTGGCAGGTTCGCACCGGGTCATCCATATGCATGGGCAGATTAATAAGGCGAAATGTAATGATTGTGGCCACGTTTATGCGCTGAGCCATGGAAATATTGAGCTGACGACAATGTGCCCTTCCTGCAAGGTGGTTGGCAGTCAGCGACCAGACGTTGTCTGGTTTGGTGAGATGCCGTATCATCTTGAAGAAATTCAGCGGGAAATTGATAGTTGCTTTCTGTTTATCTCAATCGGCACGTCTGGTTCGGTTTATCCAGCAGCCGGATTTGTAAACATGGCCCGCAAAGCGGGGGCACATACGGTTGAGCTTAATCTTGAGCCTTCAGATGGGGCTGTTCAGTTTCATGAGGCGCATCAGGGTAAGGCAACTGAGATTGTGCCGCGCTATGTTGAAAAGCTGATGCATGAAGCGGCCATTGCGCAAAAGAAGGTTGTCAGGTAAGGCAGAATTTCTTTTTATTTCTTGAATTCAAGAAGCAAAAGGCATCTCAGAAATGAGATGCCTTTTGCTTTTGCGATAGGTTTTTGTGTTGGTGAACCGCACAACTTACTGTGCAAAGCCCTGAACGCCAACGCGCCATAATTCAATTGAGACGCCTGCGACCAAAATGGCGCTAGAAATTGCGATCATAATCCACCAGAATTTTTGTGCGGCTTTCCTTGCTGTCTGAACGGCGGCAGGTGAAAGGGGGGGCTTGTCCCAGGAGGGGGCTCCTCTGAAGGCAGCGAGATATTGGCCGCCAGCGTGAATGGTGCCTTTGTCACTCAGCGGCAGGCCTGCACGCATGGCGACTTCATGACTGATTTCGGAAAAAGGAAAAGCGGGGTCAGTTGCCTGCTCTTTGGTATATCCGAGAATGTGGCGCTCGCCGTCTCTTGTGACAATGCTTGAGGCGCGCATCAGCACGGGGATGATGGCTTCGCGGTAGATTTCACTGCGACTTTCAACGGCCTGAACGTTTTCATAGGTGAGACTGATTGTGCGGTAAGGCAGAAGAGGTAAAGGGCCGCGCCAGTTGGGTACGTTAAAGACAGCATCCTGCTCATTTAACTGGATGCGCGTTCGCAGGCTTGAGAGAATATGCGCGCCAAGAAATATCATCCAGATGGCGAACAGGATTGCAAACAGACTGAGAATGGCGGCATCATAATAAAAGCCCTTGCTGAGTCTTAAATAGATCATGAAGGGCAAGGAAATGAAAAAGGGAATGAGGCAAGTGAAGACTATGATAAGGATGATTTTTCGGCCTCTGCTTGCTTCGTAGATGCGTGTGGAATGTTTTTCTTCAGCCATGTTGCCGGCCCTTTTGAGCTAATCGTGAAGTGTTGTTACACTATGTGAAATGAAAAATGGATATATTTATGGTTCCATTGACAGAGAATAGGCAGAAAAAATGTTTTATGCAAAAAACAAAATTAAATCGATCACAAAAGAAGAGGCCTTGCCAGGGCGTGACACACCTCTGGAGATTGAGCCGCTTCATTTTGTCAATAAAAACCCGCTAAAAGGGCCTTATCCGGAGGCAAGTGAAGAGATTACTTTTGGCATGGGGTGCTTTTGGGGCGCTGAACGCCGGTTCTGGGAACAGAAAGGTGTTTGGGTCACGGCGGTTGGTTACGCTGAAGGCTATACGCCGAACCCGACATATGAAGAGGTTTGCACCGGGCTGACTTTTCATAATGAAGTTGTCAAAGTTGTTTTTGAACCAGAGGTCATCTCGCTTGAAGAGGTTTTGAAGGTGTTCTGGCAATCACACATTCCGACACAGGGGATGCGGCAGGGTAATGATATCGGCACGCAGTATCGCTCTGGTATTTATTGTAGTACGGAGCAACAGCTTGAGGTGGCTAAGGCAGGCAGGGAAAGATTGCAGGCAGAACTTTCCAAGGTCGGGTATGGGGCGATTACGACTGAGATTAAAATGGCCGGGCCTTTCTATTTTGCTGAAACCGGGCACCAGCAATATCTGGCGAAAAACCCTGCTGGTTATTGTAACCTTAAAGGGACAGGCGTTACTTATAAGTGAGTTATCAACAGCAGGCCGTGTGGATAGGCCCATATGAACGGATAATTGCTTCTCTTTAATCCAAGAATCTGCTTTTTTGCGAATAAGCATTTATCAGACCTTGAATGCAGATACGTAATTCAGACCGGATTGGTGGTGACGCATGGCTAATTTTGCAACTCATTTGGGTGTTGGTACGATCGCGAGTGGTATGGCAGCGACTTTGGCTGTGGCGACGAATATGGTGGGACAGGGTGATGTGATCACTCTTGCACTGGTTGGGGCGCTCGGTAGTGTATTGCCAGATATTGACCTGAAAGATTCCCGGTCATCAAGGATTATATTTTTTGCGCTGGGTTTATTTCTATCAATTGTGGTTCTGTTTTGTGTGGTTGCAAAATATTCGATCGTTGAATTATGGATCATCTGGATTGGCGCGTTTTTAACCGTTCGTTATCTGGGGCATTCGTTGTTTCATAATTTTGCGGTGCATCGGGGTGTGTTTCATTCCGTATTGGCGGGTGTGTTTTTTCTACTGGCGACGGCTGCTATTTTTCATCATGGGTTGAATGTACCAACAGGCATCAGCTGGCTGGCTGGGGTGTTTATGCTGTTTGGCTATCTGATCCATTTGTTGCTTGATGAAATTTATAGCGTTGATTTTAGCGGTAACAGGGTGAAGCGGTCGTTTGGAACTGCGATGAAATTATTTGAATACCGTGATCCGACAGCTTCTTTCTTAATGCTGGTGGCTGTGGCGGGCATGTTTTTTTTCACCCCGCCGATTAATCAGTTTTATGATGTGATGGCGACGAATGATCTTTGGACTGAGCTTTGGGACCGGATGCTGCCGGAAGGACACTGGTTCGGGATTGATCTTGAGCAGTTCCAGACGGCGATAGCCAAAGAACCAGAGGTTACGAATTAAATTTGATCAATGTCTGTTGTGGAGGATGCTTAACAATCCGTGCAGGGGATGTCCGATGAATATCTCGGTTTGTTGAGAAAACGGCGATCAAATGATTTATCCCCTTTTATGAAAAATTCATAGATCGACCTGTGTGTGTAATATAATTCAGTGACAATGATGGTTTCATAATTTTTAGCCATGTCGTCTGGAAGGTCGCTATATGTTGAATCTTCAGATTTGGTGTTCTGACCGGTTTTGCTTTCACTCCAGGTTACTTTGGTTTCGGGCTGTCCATTTTCATCAGGCAATGTTCTGACGGCTGTTACTGCTATGTTGACTTTAGCTTCCATATCTGCATTCAGAGCTTTTGTGCTGATTTTGAATATGTCTTCCAACTGATCTGTGGTGATTGTTTTTCCCTGAGTGACAAGATCGGCCACAGTCTCAGAAATGGCTTCAACCTGATTTTTTTCAATATAAAGTTTTGAAACTTCGATCGTTCCGTAGAAAATGAACAACATTATGGGGAGCAATAATGCAAATTCAATTGCGGACGTGCCTCTGCTATCTCTTTTGAAATCAGTGAGATGAGGTTTTAAAAATCCATGTAATAGTTTGAATTTGCTCATTTTTATATAACTCTGTTTCGGTCTGTTGAAACTATTCTTAAGATTCATTTCTAAATGCTGCAAACCCTTGAATCAGACGGTCTCCATTTGGCAAGTTGCCAAGGCCTATATCTGGTAATTTTGCGAATATATCCCAGACTAGAAATGTTCTCACAGTTATGACACTGCCGGGTCCGCCGATGTTAAAAATGAAGTCGTCTTTTAATGCACCGTCATCATTTAACGGGTCTTCGTTATTAATGCTGTCAAAATCAGAATAGGCCTTAACTTCAACCTGTAACTTACTAAGACAGTTGGGGATGAATATAACTTGGCTACAAACGTCTGCTTTGAATTTATCTGGCGTATTGATCCCATCCTGAAGGGTGCGAACTTTTCTTGCGGTGTCGGCTGTTGCATGAAGGACGTTAATGTCGGCCATAAAAACCAGTGATACTTCCAACATGGCAAACAGCAGTAACAAAAATGGCAAACCTATGAATGCAAATTCAACAGAAGTTGTCCCTTCCTTTGCGCCTTGAAACCACCCCAGCTGTATTCGTAAATTCTGGTATGCCCTTTTAAGGCGCTGACTTGATAGCTTCAACATCGACACTGCCTTTAATGCTTTAAATCTAGTGATAGGTTTAACCGAAAAAGGATAAATTAGACTTAAAAAACTGCCTAAGAATTGAGGGAATTCATGCACGGAATGTTAACCAGTTTGAGTTGGAAAAAATTTATCATTTTATGCGACTCTTATTTTTTATTCATGATTTGAATAAATTCTCACATGTTGTGGAGAGAGAACCTTGGAGTTTTTTCAGATTGTGAGTAGAGGACAAGCGAGAAATTTTATGAATTTCCTTTTTCAAAATATTCGAGATAAATTTTCAAAATTTAAAAAGGATCAAAGTGGTGTCGTTGCTCTTATTTATGGCCCAATGACGCTCATGTTATTAATTGCAGCTGGTATCGCGATTGATTATTCACGCTCATATCTTGTGCAAAGAGAAATTTCGCGGGCACTTGATGCTGCTGTATTGGCGGCTGGATCACTGGCCATCACGGATGAAACCGAGATGAAGGCCCTTGCTAAAAAATATTTTGATGCCAATATTTCAGAGAACACAAAGCAAAAATATAACCCGCAGATTAATACTGTAGTCGGGACTGATACACTGACTGTTACATCAAGTGCGACAGTTCCGACGTTTTTAATGTATCTCGCCGGGCATGAAAACGTGGAAGTTGGCGCGAGAGCTGTTGCAGGCAGAACCCTGGTGAATTTAGAAGTTGCGCTGGTGCTTGATAATACAGGGTCTATGAGTGGCTCGAAACTTTCATCACTAAAATCTGCCGCTAAAAAACTGGTCGAAACATTATATACCCCAACGGGCAGTGAAAATTATGTAAAATTTTCTTTGATTCCTTTTACTGGTGCTGTGAACATTGGCACTGGTAATGAGAATGTATCCTGGTTTGATAAAAATGGCCTATCTACCGCTGCACAAGAGGATTATGGCTCTAGCTTTACCTACTGGTCTGACAATCAATATGACGGTATGACAGCTTTCGAAGCGCTTAATCATTTTAATGTCAACTGGAATGGCTGTGTGCGAGCTCGGATTGGCAGCGCTGTGAATGAAAATGGCGATACTGTTGATCTGGATCTTTGGGATGTGGAGGCTGATGCGAGTGATCCAAATACATTATTTGCACCACATTTAAGACCACTGAAGGATTATTACGATACGACCTGGTGGGGGGCGCAAGTCAAGCCAAGTGATAGCGATATCAGAAGCTGGCTGAATAATTATAATGGCAGTTGTCCGCAAAGGTCGATCTTACCTCTTACAAACACCAAAAGCACCATTGATACAAATATTGAGTCTATGATTGCCAATGGTGGTACTTCGGTGCCGATTGGGTTGATCTGGGGATGGCGGAGTTTGTCGAGCCATGCGCCTTATACAGAAGGTGTGCCTTATGGCACTGATAATACCAGAAAAGTGATTGTGATTTTAACTGATGGCCAGAACGACCATGGCTATTATACCAGTAATAAAATGGGGGGATATTATTCAGCTTACGGGATGCCATATCAACAGCATCTTGGTACTGGCTGGCTTGGTAATGAACTCGATGATAAGCTGGAAACGATTTGTTCCAATGTAAAGAGCAAGGGTATTCTTGTCTATTCGATTACATTTGAGTTGAATGATACGAACACGCAAAATTTAATGCGAAACTGTGCGACGCGAAATGACATGTATTTCAATTCACCGGATGGATCATCTTTGCAAGATGCGTTTGATGAGATTGCAACGGGTTTGCAGAAGCTGCAATTGAAACAATAATCCAGAGCTGGGCAAATGAATAAAGAAAACGCGATGATTGTAATTGGTCATCGCGTTTTTTCTTTTGCTTATTCAGAATTAGTTGCTTCTGGTGTTGCCATCAACCAGATCATTAATGGTTTTTAATTTTCCATTGAGATTTTCTGACAATTGTTTTGAGTGTGCCGGATCATCACCAAGGGTTGGTGTTGGCTGACAATGAGGCGTGCAGGTATAGCTAAGGCGCATATTTCCGCGTTGGATTCGCACTACGTTTTGATTGTCATCGTCAACATAGACGGATTTATTAAAAATCGTCTCGCCTTTTTTATTCATCAGGATGATGTTTGTGCGCCCATATGATTTGCCGGTGATGATAAAAGTTTTGCCATTCTGGATTGTGATATCAGCGATGGCCGGGTTGCCAATCAAAGCGTCTGTAATCTGTTCATCAAGCTTGACGAGTGTGATCTGATTTAGCGTCACCTTCATGAAGTTAGAATTTGTGGAGTGAGTGATGATTTCTTCGAACTTTGCTCGTTCAAGTTTTTGTTCGATGGTGTTTGTTAAATCTCTTGCTTGGGCATTGTCTGCAACAAAAGCTGTCATTACAGAAAAAGATAACAGAGCACAGCCTGAAAACAGCGCTTTTGCTGACAGGCCAGGTTTCTTCACGCTGGTTAAAGATGGAAAACTAAACATTACAAATATCCTCTTTTAAAAATGTTATCTTCTATAAAAAAACAAAAAGATGAAGGATTTCCTTATTTGTGTACAGATTTGGATTTTTTATTTACTAGGTTTAATACTTTAGTTTCCATAGAGTTCTATAGTAATTACATGAATCTTCTGAATTCTTAGCTTTACTTGTTCGTTGTTGTTTTTTGACTTAACCAGTAGTTCTTGTTTTGGTTCAAGTTTTAATTAATTTATAACTATAAATTCTGTTATTTTATTGTTAACTATACTTATTTTCTCGTGTTTATTCTTCGTTATTTCTTTCTTTTTTACTGTTTGTTTACAGATTGTCGTTATTATCAATCTTGTAAAAGCTCTTATGCCCTATGCATGGGTGACTATAGGGCATGTATTAAAAGTAATCAGGGAGTTACGTAATGAAAAATCTAATGGTTCGTTTTATGAAAGATGAGTCTGGTGCAACAGCTATCGAATATGGCCTTATCGCAGCAGGTATCTCAGTTATTATCATTGGTACAGTAAATAGCATTGGTACTAAGCTTGGAACAGCTTTCACAGCTATTGACACTGGACTTGGTGAATAATTTAGCCAGCTAAATCATGAAATATTTTATATGATTTCATGACAATAATAGAAACACCCGCTCTTTCGGCGGGTGTTTTTTTTGACAAAATTTATCTGACATTAAGTCTATTTTGCTAGATTTACTGAGAAGTTATTTTAATTAGGCTGGGATCGTTATGTTTTATGAGTGGTGCGTTTTGTTGATATTTCCTTTCGCATTAATTTTTGCAGGAATATCTGATGCTATGTCTTTTACAATTCCTAATAAGATTTCTGCTGCGCTGTTTTTTGGCTTTGTTATTCTTGTGCCATTTTCAGGGCTTTCACTGGCTGAAATCGGGATTCATATTATAACCGGTTTTGTTATGCTAGTGATCGGTTTTATTTTCTTTGCCAGAGGTTACCTCGGAGGGGGGGACGCAAAACTTATTGCAGCAGCTTCCTTATGGCTTGGACCTGACCTGGTTGGCTCATTTATATTATTCGCTGCTTTTTATGGCGGTATTTTATCAGTGATTTGTCTTTATCTATATAACACACCTTTGCCGGCTTATCTTTCCGGGCAACGTTGGTTGTTGAATTTCCAAACCGGGACAGCTGCCGTGCCTTACGGGATTGCGATTGGTTTTGCCGGGTTGAGTGTTTATCCTCAATCGATCTGGCTTGGTCTTCTCTGAGTTAAGAAACTCTAAATTTTTTCTAATGATTGACTTCTACTGGCACGCCTTTTTGTCTGGCTGAGCTCTGCTGCTCGTTATTTTGAGAGCTATCTGGTCAAAAAGTTACGCTTATTAACTCCCTATTGACGATTCCTCCTTACAGTTAACTGATGTTGTAAGTCTATCGCTTGTATTTTTTGAGCGTAAAAGGGATTTGGTCTGGTTATGAAAAAATCACGCGTTTTAGTATTAGGAATTGCATTCGTTGCAGCGGCTGGAGCCGCGCTTCTTGCAAGAAGTATTGTTGGTGAGCAAAAGACTCAACAAGTGATTACGAAAGAATTCATGAACACGACAGAGGTGCTGGTTGCCTCGCAAAAGATCAAGATTGGTGAAATGGTTTCTGCTTCACAGTTCAAGTGGCAGCAATGGCCAAAAGACGGTTTGACATCAACCATGATTGACCGCGCCTCAAATCAAAATGCTTTAAAGGGACTTGATAAAGCGATTGCACGAGGCTCCTTTTTACCAGGCGAGCCTATTCAGGAAGGCAAGCTGATTAAAGCAAATCAGGGCGGCGTAATGGCCGCGATTTTAACGCCAGGCATGCGGGCGGTATCGACCAAGATTAAAGAAGAAACGGCAGCCGGTGGTTTCATTCTGCCGAATGACAGAGTTGATGTGATTTTATCCCGTAAACTGGGCCGCTCCAGTCAGTCTAAATTTACCAGCAGTACAATTCTTTCGAATGTCAAAGTGCTGGCAATTGGTCAGACAATTGAACAATCAAAAGGTGAAAAATCAGCTTCAGGTAAGACTGCGACACTGGAGCTTACTTTAGCTCAGGCAGAGGTTCTGGCTCTTGCTGATCAGATGGGGTCTATCTCACTGGCGCTTCGAAGCATTAGTCTTTCGAACCCTGGTGGAAAAAAAGAGCAGATCGAGAATTTAAGAGAACAGAGAGGGAATTCTGTTCGGATTATAAAATTTGGGCGGTCGGTTCAATCATTTGATGTGCGTTAATTGGTAGATGTAGGGCTTCTTTACGGGGCTTTGTTTAATAGGAAAGTTAAGGTGGTTGGGGATATGAGTGAATTGATACATCAGGGTAAAATTTTCAGGCGGGCATTATGCAGCCTGTTATTCCTTGGCACCTGTGTGATTTTAAACGCGGCACCTGCATTAGCTGATACTCATAAGAAATTTGCTAATGAGCACCGCTCGCTTTTGAAGATTAACCGGGTTGCTCCGGGTGGTGAAACCCGCCACGTTAAAATTGGCTTGAACAAATCACTTGTGGTTGAACTGCCAAAAGACGTTCGGGACGTGCTTGTTTCTAATCCTGAATTTATTGATGCTGTGCTGCATAGTTCACGCAGGGCGTATCTGATTGGTAAGAAAATCGGTGAGGGGAATGCTTTCTTTTTTGATAAGGAAGGCAATCGAATTCTGACTATTGAGATTTCAATCTCGCGGGATATGACAGCACTAAGCGGTATTTATGGCCGGATTTTGCGGGACAGTAAAATCAAGGTGGATATGGTCAATGAACATATCGTCCTGACTGGTTCTGTTCGTACACCTATCGATTCTACCAAAGCTACTGACATTGCCGCACGGTTTGTGAAATCAAAAGATCAGGTAATTAACCTGCTTTCAACCAGTGGGAATGAGCAGGTTCTTCTTAAAGTGACTGTTGCTGAGATGCAGCGCAATGTGGCCAAGAAACTTGGTATTAATGTAAGCGGGATGATTAATGGTGGGCTTTCTGTGGCTCAGGCAACATCTCTTGCGTTTCCAAACGTTAGCCAGTTTATTGCCGGTACTGTTGGTTCGAGTACTACTCTGACACATACAAATGCAGGTGATAGCATTACAGCTGTGGTGCGGGCGCTAGAGCGAAATGGCGTGCTTCGCACTCTTGCTGAACCAAATTTGACAGCTATCTCAGGAGAGACAGCTAATTTCCTCGCGGGCGGTGAATTCCCTATTCCGGTTTCGGATAAAGACGGCGAGATCAAAATCGAATTTAAACCGTTTGGTATCGGCCTTGCCTTTACGCCAGTTGTCATGGATGCGGGGCGGATCAGCCTCAAAATCGCGACTGAAGTAAGCGACATAACAGACCGTGGTTCTGTTGTACTTAATAGCATTACGATTCCTGCAATTGAAGTCAGGCGGGCCTCCACGACGGTTGAGCTTGGATCGGGTGGTTCAATTGTGATGGCGGGACTGATTTCGGACCGCACGAAACATAATATTGATGATGTTCCAGAACTGAAACGGTTACCAATTCTTGGGGCACTGTTCCGAAGCCGTGATTTTGTGCGCAATGAAACTGAACTTGTGGTGATTGTTACGCCTTATCTTGTGAATGAAACTTCACGCAAGAAACTTGCTACGCCTGATGAGGGATTAGGGTTTCCATCTGACAGAAAAGCGTTTCTTCGAGGCCACTTAAATAAATATGAGAGGCCAAGAGGACGCCGAATTTCAGAGCGGAGAGAAGAGCCTGTTGAATGGAGCCTGAAGGACACATTGAAAGGGTCTTATAAACCCGCACACCAGGACACACATAAGAGCAGGTCCTGGGGGCGACGTGA
Organism: Hyphomicrobiales bacterium; assembly: GCA_021775425.1. Lineage (GTDB taxonomy): Bacteria > Pseudomonadota > Alphaproteobacteria > Rhizobiales > HXMU1428-3 > HXMU1428-3. The sequence goes on along the minus strand of JAJFHX010000020.1, from coordinate 106,720 downwards.
TCGGGACCAGGGACTTGGGTTCATAGTTGAATAGACTGTTTTTGGATAAGGGTAGAGTAATGGTATTTAAATTGACAGATAACCGGCTTTTAAAAACAGCTCGTTTAACAGCCTTTGTGATTGTGGCGTCTTTGATGAGCACGGCCTGTAAGCATGGTCTTGATGGGCGATATGCTGATGAAAGACCAACTGGTTCTTTATTCTATCATGCAAAAGATGAGCATCCGATTGAGGTTTCAACTGGTGAGCTTTCAATGAGCATTTCGGTTAACAATAAAGACCGCAAGCTTGTGCCATCAAAACGGAATGAACTCATCACGTTCCTTCATTATTATCGTGATCAGGGAATTGGCCGCATCAAAGTGACTTTACCGGCAAATTCTTATTATCAGGGTGCACTTCATAATGTTTTAAGTCAGGTGCAGCATGAAATGCAGAACATGTCTCTTGGGCCTGAGGTCATTTCAGTTAAGCGATATCAGGGCCGCGGTGACAGACATCCTTTTATCCATCTTTCTTATAAGCGATATGTTGCTAAAGGACCTGATTGTGGTCACTGGAACGAAAACTTAAACAATAGCGAAAATAATAGAAATTCACATTACTGGGGCTGTGCCAACCAGAAAAATCTGGCGGCGATGGTTGCGAACCCGCGAGATTTAAAAGGTCCAAGAGGCTGGAGCCCGCGCGATGCCAGACGAAGAGATGGTGTTTGGGATAAATGGGTTAAGGGTGAAGTTTCAAGCTCTACCAGATCGCAAGATGAACGTACTGATACGAAGAAAAAGTAAATTAGTGAATTTGTAAAATTCGGGAAGAAAAAGATGAGTGACATAGCATATTCACATGATGGAGAGACAGGCAGCGCCGAAGAGGCGGGTGCCGAAGGCATGGCTGAGGCAAGCCGGAAAGCCAGACCTGTGCCACGCATTTCTATTCAGGTGTTTTGCGAAGAGCAGGACTTTTCTGATGCTGTACAAAATGCTGCAGGTGACCGGCGGATGGATAAAGCCCATCTTTCTATGCAGATGGGTGGCATTAATGCGGCGCTTGAAAGCTATCGCGAGGGACCGACCCCAAATCTTATAATTCTTGAAAGCAAGGCTTCTCGGGAACAATTAATCGCCCAGCTTGATGAACTGGCTGAGGTTTGTGATGCTGGGACGAAAGTGATTATTGTTGGCCATTTAAATGATGTTTTGCTTTACAGAGCGCTGGTTGAAAGAGGCGTTAGTGAATATCTTGTTGCGCCTGTAACTTCTTTGCAGATCATCGGCTCGATTTCCAATCTCTATTCAGACCCGAATTCTGACCCGCTTGGTCAGGTTATTACTTTTGTTGGCGCTAAGGGTGGCGTTGGTTCCAGTATTTTAAGTCATAATGTGGCATGGGCAATTTCTGAGATTACCCAGACGGATGTTGTTATTTCAGATTTCGATTTACCGTTTGGCACGGCTGGTCTTGATTTTAATCAGGACCCGAACCAGGGCATAGCAGAAGCGCTGTTTCAATCTGACCGGCTTGATGATGTGATGCTAGACCGGTTGCTATCGAAATGTTCTGAAAGATTAAGCCTGTTTGCTTCTGCAAGTAATCTTGATCAGGAATATGATGTTGAGCAGGAGCCCTGCGATATAGTGCTTGATGTGCTTCGCAAAAACATTCCGTTTTCAGTTGTGGATATGCCGCACTCATGGGCGAGCTGGTCGAAATATGTGCTGATGCAATCAGATGAGATTGTGATTACCGCAACACCAGATCTGGCGAATTTGAGAAATACGAAAAACATTCTCGAGTTTTTAAAGACGCACCGGCAATCTGACATTGAGCCACGACTTATTCTGAATCTGGTCGGTATGCCGAAAAAGCCTGAAATATCAGTTGCAGATTTTGCCCAGATCGTTGAGCTAAAGCCAACCGTTGTGATTGATTATGAGGCGGAGATTTTTGGCACAGCGGCGAATAATGGCCAGATGCTTGGTGAAGTTTCGCAAAAATCAAAAGTTGCAAAACAGATTAATGAATTGGCTTGTATGTTGGCGAATATCAAAGCGCCAGCTGAGGAAGATAGTTCAATTTTGAAGCCGATTTTAAATCGCTTTGGTATGAAGTAGGGATAGTTTTGTTATGTTTGGAAAGCGTGGTTCAGCAGCAGATGGCCAGAAGGCCCCCATCAGGCAGCCGCAAAGTGTGGCGGCGCCAAAAGTTAAGCCTGTTGAAAAGCCCAGTGTTGCTAGCCAGCCGGTAGTTGAGACGCCTACCAAGAAAGTTCAAAAACCTGTTGAGCCAATGCCTGCTATGGAACCGGAGGTGCACAAGGAGCCATCTCGAAGCCGTTCTGAAAATTATTATGATGTAAAAACCACTGTATTTAATGCGCTGATTGATACGATTGACCTGACACAGCTGGCGAACCTGAATAATGATGCTGCTCGTGAAGAAATCAGGGATATTGTTGGCGAAATTCTGGCCATTCAGAATGTTGTTATGCCAATTTCCGAGCAGGAAGACCTGATTGAAGACATATGTAATGATGTCCTTGGTTATGGCCCGCTTGAGCCTTTGCTGGCACGTGATGATATTGCTGATATCATGATCAATGGCGCAGCGGACTGCTTTATTGAAGTTGATGGCCGGGTTGAAAAGACAGCCGTTCGTTTTACAGACAATATGCAGTTGTTGAATATCTGCCAGCGGATTGTTAGCCAGGTTGGCCGGCGGGTGGATGAATCGAGCCCCATATGTGATGCTCGTTTGCCGGATGGTTCGCGGGTGAATGTGATTGCGCCGCCTCTTGCGCTTGAGGGGCCGACAATGACCATTCGGAAATTTAAGAAGGACCGGCTTACCCTTGATCAGCTGATGGATTTTAAAGCGATCTCTCCTGAAGGTAAGGAAGTGCTTGAAATTATCGGTAAGTGCCGGTGTAATGTGGTTATTTCCGGTGGTACGGGTTCTGGTAAAACGACATTGCTCAATTGTCTGACCGCTTATGTAGACAAAGATGAACGAGTGATTACCTGCGAAGACAGTGCCGAACTGCAATTGCAACAACCGCATGTGGTGCGGTTAGAGACCAGACCGCCTAACCTTGAAGGTGAAGGTGAGATCACTATGCGTGATCTGGTGAAGAACTGTCTTCGGATGCGTCCGGATCGAATTATTGTTGGTGAGGTGCGTGGCCCTGAGGCTTTTGATCTGTTGCAGGCAATGAACACTGGTCACGACGGGTCAATGGGTACGCTTCACTCGAACAGCCCGCGTGAAGCGATCAGCCGTATGGAAAGTATGATTCTGATGGGGGGCTTTACCCTCCCCGCCCGGACTATTCGAGAGATGATTGTTGGATCTGTTGATGTGATTGTGCAGGCTGCAAGGCTCAGGGATGGATCGCGGAAGATCACCCGGATTACTGAAGTGGTGGGCATGGAAGGTGATGTGCCGACACTTCAGGACATATTTGTATATGATATTCTTGGTGAAGATGAAAACGGCAAATTGATTGGCCGACATCGCTCAACAGGCATTACCCGGCCGCGTTTCTATGAGCGGGCACAGTATTATGGGGAAGATGCAAGACTTACTGAAGTTCTTTCACGGGCTGAAGTTACTGATGAACATGGTAATCCATTAGGAGAAGCTAATGTTTGATCAGGAAATGCTTATTTATGCCGCGATGGGGCTTGGTGCGCTGTCTGTCGGTGCCATAATCTTTATGGTGCTTGATCCTTTTCTTTCGGGTGAAAGAAAAGTTGAAAAACGCAAACAGGTTGTTGCCGGTGGCATGAAGGCGAAGATTGCCTCACGTGAAGGGCAGGTTGAGCAAACTCGTCGCAAGCAGGTGCAGGATGCCGTTAAAGAACTTGAAGCCAAAAGTAAAAAGCAGAAAAAAGTAACACTTCGGCTGTTATTACAGCGGGCGGGGTTAGAAAACCTTAAGCCGAAAACATTTTACATGATTTCAGCAATGAGCGGTCTTATTCTTGGTTTCATGCTTTTGCTCTTTGGATTACCAATTTACTTTGTAGCACTTGGTTTATTTGTCGGCGGTGTCGGTCTGCCGCGTTATGTGCTTAGTGTTTTGATCAAGCGGCGGCAGAAGGTTTTTATCAGTGAATTTGTCAATGCTATTGATATTATCATTCGCGGTGTGAAGGCCGGTTTGCCGTTTAATGATTGCTTGCAAATTATCACCACGGAAGTTGGTGAGCCGGTGAAGAGTGAATTTCTGAATGTTGTTGAACAACAGCGGGTTGGTATACCGATTGAGAAAGCTATGAGCCGTCTTTATGAACGGGTGCCACTTCAGGAAGTTAATTTTTTCACCATTGTTGTGACGATCCAATTGCAAGTTGGTGGTAACATCGCGGAAGCGCTTTCAAATCTGGTGAAAGTGCTGAGAGACAGGCATAAACTCAAAGCAAAAGTTCAGGCTGTGAGTATGGAAGCGAAAGCTTCAGCGGGAATTATCGGTTCACTGCCGCTCATTGTTATGGGGGGTGTTTCCTTCGCGAACCCTGATTATATGGAAATTTTATGGACGCATCCAACAGGTCATATGATTCTGGCTGGTAGTGCACTAGTTATGTTGACGGGTGTGTTTGTTATGCGCTGGATGATTAACTTTAAAATTTAGATCTGATGTTTGTTTTGCCCGGAGCTTTTGGGTGCGTAGCCATTATTGGCGAGAGTGAGTGTTGATATGTATGAAATCATGCAAATGGCGATGGAGCCAAGGAATGTTCTTGTTATTTTGACAGCGGTGGCTGCATTTGCCACTGTACTGACTCTGACCGGCCCTTTGTTGACAAATGATAAACTTGGCAGCCGGATGAAATATGTTGCCGATGAGCGCGAGCGTCTTAAGGTCCAGCGTTTGCAGGATCTGGCAGAAGAAAAAGCGCGCACCGGGAATATCCGCCATAATCAGAAAACGGGTATGGCGCAAATCGTGAAGATGTTTAATCTTCGCAAAGCCCTCGAAACGGAAGACCTTGCTTTAAAAATGAAGATGGCTGGATTGCGAGGTAGCAGCCCTATTATGGTGTTTCTGGTGATGCGTTGTGTGCTGCCGTTTGTTGGCATGGGGCTGACTGCATTTTATATGTTTTTTATCAATGATTTTGGCCTCGAGGGTATGCTGAAATTTTCTGCCATTCTTGGCGGTGGGTATCTGGGATTTTATCTGCCGAATATTTTTATTTCCAATCTTATTCAAAAACGCCAGGCTTCTATTCGTCAGGCATTTCCTGATGCGCTTGACCTGCTTTTGATCTGCGTGCAGGCGGGTATGTCTATTGAGGCTGCTTTTCGTAAAGTGGCTGTGGAAATTGGCGGACAGTCGAGCGAGCTAGCTGAAGAGCTGACATTAACGACTGCCGAGATGTCATATTTGCAAAACCGGCGACAAGCGTTGGAGAATCTTGGATTACGTACCGGGTTGCCCGGGGTTCGTTCAGTGACGACCAGTCTTATTCAGGCTGAGAAATATGGTACTGCGCTGGGTGTTGCGCTTCGAGCGATGGCTGAAGAGTTTCGTGATGAACGTATGAATGAAGCAGAGAAAAAAGCTGCTGCTTTACCCCCCAAACTAACTGTCCCCATGATTGTGTTTTTTCTTCCCGTATTGTTCGCCGTTATCCTCGGCCCGGCTATCATTCAGGTGATGAGCATTCAATAATTTTTAGTGATGCATTGCAGAAATGAAAAACCACGGTTGCATAAGTTGCATTGACCGTGGTTTTTGCTGGGGTATTCTTTTAAATCTGTAATTTTTTATTTTGCCAGACGCGCTGCTGTTGCAACGGCTGTTTGCGCTTTTGCTCTGGCACTTTGACGTGACAATGGCTGGAAAGCTATTTCTGCGTGGTATTCACAATAGGGAGTGCCATCTTCTTTGTGCTTACCGCAAAAGTGAAACCCACTCTCCTGAGGATCACCAATCGGCCAGCGACACTGGCTTTCTTTTAAATCAACAAGATCGACCCGTTCTTCAAGCGGAATATCAAGCTCAACATATTGGGAACGGAAAGGTTCTTCTTTTGGGCCATCAGGATTAGTTGATAAGCTGCGCATTGCTGTGCTGTTGCTGGAAAACAAGCCAAGTCTGGTTGTGCCACCCTGGCGCGTGGTTTTATGTTTTCTGGCGCGGGCCGGTTTGGCTCTTGATGTTGTGGCCCGGCCTGAAAGTCCGAGCCTGTGAACTTTACCAATGACGGCATTGCGGGTCACACCGCCAAGGCGACCTGCTATCTGGCTGGCGCTCAGACCTTCTGCCCAAAGCTTTTTTAAAATTTCTACCCGATCATCAGTCCAGGACATGAATGCCTCCTCGTCGTATGCCGATATTTTAGAATCTAGTTTGAATCGTTACGCTTTCAGCATGAGCACCGCCTCAACACTGAATACAGTTCAAAAACAGAGTTACACCCTCATTCTGGATGAGCTCTTATTTGAATTACTCTACTAAAACTGGAAATACGCTGACTTTAAGGAAGATATTCTACAAAATTAAGCACTTTTAAGACTGGCCCTTAATAATTTAACCTTGAGTAAATTAACATCGGGACTGTGACTAAGGTCAGCAAGGATGAGTTCAAGTTACACTGACAAAGCTGAAAGCTGCAAGAGAAGAGGGGGATTGAATTTATCTTTTCAACAATCCAAATTTAAACTGTTACGTTTTTAGCACGGCAATATTTAAAATCATGAAAAGCGTTTATGTGGTTATAATTATTGTGCAAATGCGAGCGGAGAATATTGTAAGGGCTATGCAACAACTTTGAGGGCATGTTGTTGGTTGTTTCGTTATCTGTCTGTCATTTATCTGTCATTTTTCAATAAAGGCTCTTAATCTCTATACATTGCTGATAATTATGAGCTGGGCATATTGTCTATTTTTTTGCTGGCGATCCTGTTTTCTGTCGTCGAGGATTTAGTAACTGGTTTTTTGCTATAGTTAGCATCGAAGGAATTAAACTTCGTCTTCTGATCTGCATATGTTGCTAATGTTTGACAGCCCCGTAACTGAAACGCTATTATAAATTTTGATGTTAGCTGCCTTCTGGCAGCTTTTTTAGTTATGGGCTTCCGGAAAAATGACGAATAATATTTTACCGACATATGCGCGGACCGATATTACTTTTGACCATGGGGACGGGTGCGAGCTTATCTCGACTACTGGTGAACGATATCTGGATTTTGGTGCTGGTATTGCGGTGAACTCGCTTGGTCATGCTCACCCACATCTAGTAGATGCCATTCAGCAGCAGGCACAAAAGCTGATGCATGTTTCTAATCTTTATAAGATTGAGGGACAGGAAGTTCTTGCGAACCGGCTTTGTGCGAATAGTTTTGCTGATAAAGTTTTCTTTGCTAATTCAGGGGCAGAGGCAAACGAGTGTGCTGTGAAAATGGCGCGGAAATACAAGTCAGCTCAACATTGCCAGAATGGGGGAGAGGAACAGGATGCTCCTTTTCGCATCATCACTTTTGACGGTGCCTTTCATGGGCGTACTCTGGCTATGATCGCGGCTGGCGGACAGGAAAAACACCTTGAAGGTTTTGGCCCGGTTGTTGATGGGTTTGATCATGTTCCGCTTGGGGATATAGAAGCACTTAAAGCTGCGATTACACCGCGGACTGCCGGGATTATGATAGAGCCTATTCAGGGGGAAAGCGGTATTAACCCGGTTGACCCTTCATTTCTTCGGGAACTTCGCACGCTATGTGATGAAAATGAGCTGGTGCTGATTTTTGACGAAGTCCAGACCGGTGCTGGGCGGACAGGGGCGCTTTATGCTTATCAACTTCATGGTGTTGAACCGGATATTCTCACTTCGGCCAAGGGGCTTGGAGGGGGCTTTCCGATTGGGGCTTGTCTTGCCTCAGATATAGTGGCTGGCCCGATGAGTGCCGGTTCGCATGGGTCGACTTTTGGCGGCAACCCACTGGCGATGGCGGCAGCAAACGCTGTGCTTGATGTTGTACTGGAGCCAGGTTTTCTTGAACAGGTCAGGGAAAAGGGGTTGTTGTTCAAACAAAAGCTGGCTTCTGTTGTAGATGGACACCCGAATGTTTTTGAACTTGTCAGGGGTGAGGGTCTTTTATTAGGACTTCAATTAAAATGCAGCCCGCAAGACATGGTGGCGGCCTCGTTTGCGGAAAAACTGTTATGTGTTCCGGCAGGGGGGAATGTTGTCAGGTTGTTGCCACCGCTGATTGCGACAGAGAAAGACTTTGATGCGGCTGTGATGGCACTGGAGCGGGCAGCGGCCCGGATTGAGACTTAATCGTTTCTTGTGGGTGATAAAATGAATGTAGAAATTTTAGCTAAGGACAGGCCGATGGAAAAACGGCATTTTATTGATTTAGATATTTTAAGCTCTGAAGAGATCAGCCATATTTTAGATAAGGCACTCTTAATGAAAAAAGAGTTTAAAGATTTGCGCCACAAAGCTCCTAAGCTGTGTGATGGGCGCATTCTGGCGACGATTTTTGAAAAGCCTTCGACGCGCACGCGGGTTTCATTTGATGTGGCGATGCGTGACCTTGGTGGGTCTTGTATTTCACTTAGCTCAAATGACCTACAGCTTGGGCGGGGCGAGTCGATTGCGGATACAGCACGGGTGATGTCGCGCTATGTGGATGTGATGATGCTACGCACGTCTGCGCATCAGAATTTGCTCGACCTGGCTGAGTTTGCGGATGTGCCGGTGATTAATGGATTAACAGATCGTTCGCATCCTTGTCAGATTCTGGCTGATATTCTTACCTTTATAGAAAAACGCGGGCCGATTGAGGGCCGTAAAGTCGCCTGGATTGGTGATTGTAATAATGTCGCGCTTTCTGCTGTTCATGCAGCGACCAAACTCGGATTTTCATTCTATATAGCGGCACCGGAACAATATGGACCAACTGAAGCCATGCAGGAGGCGATTGCTAAAGATAAAGCTCTTGGTTTAACGGGCGGCAAATCCTCAATACATATTGTTGATAAGATCGAAGACGCTTTTGAAGGGGCTGATCTTATCATGACTGATACATGGGTATCTATGGGTGATGAAGATGCAGCTGAACGCAAGGAAGCCTTTGCGCCCTATCAGGTTAATCGTGAGATGATGGCGCTTGCTGATAAAGATGCTTTATTCATGCACTGCCTGCCGGCTTATCGGGGACGCGAAGTGACAGCTGATGTCATAGATGGGCCGCAATCTGTTGTGTTTGATGAAGCTGAGAACCGTTTGCATGTGCAAAAGGCGATCATCGCCTGGAGCCTTGGTGCTATATAGGCCGTTGATTAAGAGATTATTGGCCGGTTAAGAAGGTATGTAAATGAGTGAAAATGACCAGTCATCTGTCTCTGATGATGGCTATATTATTCTTGATAGTGAAGTTACCGATGATGTTGTGTTACCGTTTCAGGCGGACGGTGCCGGGGCGCGCGGGCGTCTAACGCGGCTTGGCACAGCGGTTGATGATATCATCGCCGCGCATGATTATCCTGATAGTGTATCGAACTATCTGGGAGAGGCGATTGCGCTGACAGCCTTGATTGGTGCCTCTTTAAAGTTTGATGGCAAGCTTATTTTGCAAACCAAAACCGATGGGCCGATATCTATGATTGTGGTGGATTACACCACGCCGGGAGAACTGCGTGGTTATGCCAGCTTTAATAAGGCGGCGGTGGCTGATCTGGAAGCGCAAGGTGTTGAACATGAACTTGGCAGCTGGCTGGGGCGGGGCTATATGGCTCTGACAGTTGATCAGGGGCCGGATATGGAGCGATATCAGGGGATTGTCGCGCTGGAGCAGGATAATCTTGGCCTGGTCGCTGAAGATTACTTTCAGCAATCTGAGCAAATACCCAGCCTTGTCCGGTTGCATGTGGCGAAACATTATAATGCTGATGCGTCATCTGACGGGAAGAACTGGCATTGGCGGGCTGGTGGATTGCTGGTTCAGTATCTGACCAGTGAGGGTGGTAACCCTGTTGAAATGGCCCCGGCTTTTGAAGATATTGAAGATGACTGGCGGCGGGCGCGAATTTTGGGTGAATCTGTAGAAGCTCATGAGCTTCTTGATCCTGAACTTGCGCCGGAGCGGCTATTGCTGCGACTTTATCATGAAGAAGGTGTTCGGATTTATGATAAGGTGCCAGTGGTGGCGAGGTGTTCCTGTTCACGGACACGGGTGCAAGGAATGCTCGCTAATTTTTCCGCAAAAGAGCGGGATGAGATGATTGAAATGGCTGGGAAAATTATTGTCACCTGTGAATTCTGTAACGAAGTTTATAATTTTGATCAGTCTGATTTTTCATCAGATGACAAGGATTAATCAGGCTTCAAATTTTTTCAGTTATTTCCCCCTGTTTGAACAAAGGAAGGCTGGACAGGGGAGGAATTTGTCTCTATAAAACCGTTCATCCTGCCTTTCTTTCGCAGTTGATATTTGCCCAGATAGCTCAGTTGGTAGAGCAGCGGACTGAAAATCCGCGTGTCGGTGGTTCGAATCCGCCTCTGGGCACCATTTTTTATCTCACGGCTATTCTTCGAGCGATGCTCTCAGGCCTCCGATGGGCGGCGCAACACGCCGGGCTTCGCTGATGCTACGCCATGTCACCCCGGCCTTGCAGGCTAGGGTTCCTTCTTCGTAATTTGAAATTGGTCTGAGAACCACCATTTTAGTGGCGCTTCAGTTGCCCACCAGCAACCGCGCAATTTAACTCACGGCCATTCTTATAGCGATGTTCTCAGGTCTTCGATGGGCGGCGTCAGGAGAATTGTGTAATTCGATTTACTACAAATGCGGTCAAGCAATTGTTACTTGACTATTTATTACAGTAAACGCTTGTGTATCTTCTTATTTGTCATCTGGTTACCTTATTTTGAACGAATAAATCTGGTGGGTGGATGAGTAATTTCTTCATTAATTTACGCCACTGTTATTTTGTTCTAGGTTGGCAGAACATTGTGCGACTATTTTAATGATAATTGATGTAGCAGGAATTTTGCCCGGTATAGAGAGCAGTTACCGCGTGCAGGTCAGGAGTTTGTAAGTTTGGGAAGTCTCCGTCAAAGAACCAGCTGTTTTGTGTTTGCTTGCAGCTTCTTTTTTACATTGAGTTTAAACGGGGTGGCCATAGGGCAGGAATGGAACCTGTTTGAAGAATTGTTTGGTGTAAAACAGAAAAAATCAAACAATAACTCTAAGCGCCCTGGATATGATCCATCCGATTTGCCCTGGGCCGCTAAACATTTATTGACAAGTGAAACAACGCAAATTGCTTTAGTGAATGCAATACAGAAATACCAGAAAATTGTTTCGGCTGGTGGGTGGCGGCCTATTCCCAAAGGGCCGTCGCTGAAAGTTGGAGATTTTGGCTCTCGTGTTATTGCGCTGAAAAGGCGGTTGCTTGCCTCTGGTGATCTGCGGCAGACCAGCGGGCAAGCTGATTTATTTGATGAGAGGCTTGAAAGTGCTGTCAAACGTTATCAGCACCGGCTTGGCCTGACGCCATCGGGTAAAGTCAATAGGCGCACATGGCGTTCGCTGAATGTATCTGCCTATCACAGGTTAGAGCAACTGCGCATTAATCAGGTTCGGATCCGTGAGCTTGCCCTGAAAACACAAGGCAAGCGCCATGTGATTGTTAATATTCCAGCATATGAAATGCAGGCCATTCGTGGAGGCAGGGTTGAGCTTCATAGCCGGGTGATTGTTGGCAAGCCGCACACGCCAACACCGAGCATTGACGCAAATATCAAGGCGGTGAATTACCTTCCTTTCTGGCATGTGCCCAAATCAATTGCTGTTCGGGCGTTAATTCCGGAAATCAAAAAAGATATTAATTATTTAAAGCGTGAGCATATTCGTGTCTATTCGGGTTGGGGTGGCAAAGAAGTTGACCCCAGAGATGTGAACTGGTGGTCTGCTCAAGGTGAGAGGTATGTTTTCAGGCAGGATTACGGCCCCTTCAACGCCCTTGGCCTCGTTCGTATCGACATGCCGAATAAGGATATTGTCTATATGCATGATACGCCGCTGAAGAAACTTTTTAAATATTACATGCGGCCTTATAGTGCCGGGTGTGTTCGTGTTGAACGGGTTCTTGAACTTGCTGACTGGTTGATTGCGGATGATTATCCTGACTGGTCGGCCTCAAAAGCTGATGGTGTGATTAACAGTGGCGAGCCACAGACTATCAAACTGAAAAAACATGTGCCGGTTTATTTTGTATATGTGACAGCGTGGGCTGCAGCAAATGGTGATGTTCTTTTTCGTGAAGATATTTATGATCGTGATTCGAGAAAACAACAAATTGTCAGGTCAGATGAATGGGATATAGATAAAAAATTGTCTCCATAATTCCGAGACGTATATTAAAATATAAGAGCCGGTCTGGTTTATGAAATTGACCTCTAGTAATTTAGCAATATGGCAGTGAATGAAATAAAAAATTAGCATTAGACAAAGACATTTTCTGTCATCAATAGAAAAGTTGGGAATTGATATGGAAATATTCACCACTATGCGCTCGCTGCAAGCCATTCTTGTCATTTTTCTAATGTTCCTTCCTTTTCATACCTTGAATGCCAGTACGCTGGATGATATCCGAAGCAGGGGGCAATTGATCTGCGGTGTTAACGCAGGATTATCCGGATTTGCGGAAAAAGGGGCATCAGATCAGTGGCGTGGTTTTGATGTTGATTTTTGCCGGGCGGTATCAACTGCGATTTTTTCTGACCCACTTAAAATTACTTTTGTTCCGCTTACTGCTGAGGAGCGGTTTGATGCTCTGAAGGCTGGCAAAGTGGACCTTCTTTCTCGCAACAGTACCTGGACGATGACCCGGGACATTAATCTCGAACTTGAATTTGTAGGTGTCATTTATTATGACGGCCAGGGATTTATGGTGCGGAAAGCACAGGGGCTTATAAGTGCGCTGGAACTTGGTGGCGTTAAAATCTGTTTAATATCCGGGACGACAACTGACCCGAATGTCAGAGCTTATTTCAAAGCACAGAAAATTGAAACAGAGATCATCGCATTTAACAGTCGGGCTGAACTGCTTGTTGCTTATGACGCTGGGAAGTGTGATGCCTATGCTTCAGATCGTTCAGCTCTTGCGGCTGATCGTGTAAAATTAAAAAATCCGGATGAGTTGATTATTTTACCTGAGGTCATTTCTAAGGAACCGCTAGGTCCTGTGGTTCTTGAGGGGGATTCGCAGTGGGTTGATCTTGTTCGCTGGACACTTTTTGCTTTAATCAATGCTGAAGAAATCGGCTGGACTTCTGATCATGAGAAAAATAGCAAAGCGGAAAACGGACCGGAACGAGAAGCCCTTACGAAAGCAGCCATTGCAGTTGCCCAAAAGTTGAATCTGAAAGATGATTGGGTCGCAGATGTTATCGGTAAGGTTGGTAATTATTCTGAAGTTTTTGACAAGAACTTAGGCGAAGGTTCACCACTGCGCCTTTCACGGGGGCTCAACGCCTTATGGAACAAGGGTGGCATTCTCTATGCTCCGCCGATGAGATAGAGCGATGTCTTGTTACTCAGAGATGTGCTGATTTCTTTGTTCGTCACAGTCGTCCTTATGCCTTATCTGGCGAAACCACTTCTAGCTTGCTGCCTTCATCTTGTTTTTAATCACTTTAAATAATGGCAACAAAATAAGAATTATTGCCAGGATGGTGATGGGGCCAGCGATCGGCCGGGTGAAGAAAATGCTGAAATCGCCATCAGAGAAAAGTAGCGACTGACGCAGTTTTGGCTCAGCAATCGGACCGAGGACAATTGCCAGCACGGCTGGGGCCAGTGGGTAATCCAGAATGCGCAGGAAGAAGGCGGCGACGCCTACAATGACCATCAACCAGACATCGAACATGTCAAGATATGCGGCGAAGGTGCCAACCAATGACAGCACAAAAATCATTGGGGCCAGAATGGTAAAGGGCATGCGCAGCATCCATAAAAACACTGGAATAAAGGCAAGGTTAATCAGAACCGCGACCACGTTTGAGATATAGAATGACCCAATCAGAGGCCAGACAAAATCCGGTTGATTAGTGAACAGTAATGGTCCGGGTTGCAAGCCCCAGATGACCATGCCCGCCAGCAGCACGGCTGTTGTCGGTGAGCCGGGAATGCCGAGCGTCATCATGGGCAGCATCGCACCGGTAGAGGCTGAATTGTTAGCGGCCTCAGGTGCGGCGATGCCGTCAATTGCGCCTTTGCCAAACTCTTTCGGATTTTTTGAGATTAGCTTTGTGACACCATATGACATCAATGAGCCTGGGGTGGCACCGGCGGCTGGCAAAATACCAACGAAAAAGCCAAGGGCTGAACCAATGGATGTTCCTCTCCAGGCGGTTTTAAATTCTTTGATAGCGAGCCAGATGTTTTTAGCGCTGACATCGACTTGTGTCATGCTTGAGCTATAGCGCGAAGTGTTGATGGTCCAGATCATTTCTCCAATGCCATAGACGCCAATTGCGAGCACCAGAAAACGGATGCCGTGACTAAAGCCGGTTATATCAAAAAAGATAAGCCTAGGTTCACCTGAGACGATGTCAAACCCGACCGTTGCCAGAACAAGGCCGATACAGATTGAAAAAATGGTTTTTGGTATGTCATCGCCGCCAAGGCCGACAAAGGTGGCAAAGGCCAGCAGCATCAGGGCGAAAATTTCAGGGTCACCAAAATCAAGGGCTACAGAGGCAAGGGCCGGGGCGAACGCTGTGAAAATAATATTTGAAACTGTGCCGCCGACAAAGGAAGCCAGAGCGGCTGTAACGAGAGCGATATGAGCCTTGCCGGATAAAGCCATGGGCCGGCCATCAAATGTGGTGGCAACGGCTGTTGATGCCCCGGGAATGCCAAGGGTGATAGATGATATGGCGCCTCCATACATTGCGCCATAATAAATCGCGGCAAGGAATATCATTGGAGACGTGGCACCGCCGGTGAATGACTGAATGACAAATGTAAAGGGCAAGAGAATGGCGACACCATTCACGGAGCCAAGGCCGGGCATTGCACCAACGAACAGGCCGACGATGACGCCTAAAATTGCAAGGCCAAGATTTACCGGTTGCAAGGCGACCAATACGCCATCTGCTAACGCTGAAATAACTTCCATTTCATTTGTCCTATAAGTTCTTTATCTGTGCGCTATCTGTGCGCTTCTTTTTAATGTCGCGACTTGTTTAGAGAAAAATATCGTATAGCGGGATGAAGAGTGGCTCCAAATAGCCTTTGGGCAACACGATCCGCATGGCGATATCAAAGAAGAAGAAACATACAACCGGGGTCAGGACCGAGATGAGTAAGGTCACTGTCATGGTATGTCTGCCGAGGAATTTAAGGTAGTAAATCAGGAACACACACATCGCGCCGTAAAAGCCGATGATGTGAATCAGCGCCAGAAATCCGAACAGGCCGCCGCCTACCTGCACCAGCATTTTCATGCCATAGGCATCAAGGAAGGGTTCATCTGAGACGGACATCGGTGAGGTTTTTCGAAACCAGTTCACAGCGATCCAGATTGTGCTGAGAAACATAATAAACGATAGCCAGAACGGCCAGAAGCCGCTGCCCGGGCCTTCGCCTTTGATCATCCAGATGTTATCAAAGCGGGCGATGTCGGGGTTCCATGATGGTGGTTCACCGCTTTTCCACATCAGATATAACGACAGGATCGCGAGTATCACTGCGGTAACGATTTCTGCTTTACGCATTTAAAGGGCTCCCGACCTTAACATTCTTTATTGTTATTATTGATATGTGCCGGGGGAACATTCCCCCGGCGCAAAGTTTTGGATATGAAAATTATTTGATCGCGCCAGAGGCTTTCAGGATTTTTCTGTGGCGATCAACCTGTGTGCCCCAGTAGCTGACAAGATCTTTACCGGACATGAAATCACCCATGAGTGATTTCTTCTTTTTGTAATCCTGCCATTCGGCTGAGTCGTAAACCTTTTTGAAAAGGCCGTTATAATAGGCAAGAGCTTCATCTGACATGCCAGGGGCACCAACGACGGCGCGCTGCATGAAGTAAGAGAAGTCACCGCCTTTTTCTTTTAATGTCGGGACATCAGGGAACATCGGCAGGCGTTCATCTGTAAATGCAACCAGTGGCACCATGTCACCAGATTCATAAAAACCGAGTGCTTCTGATGGGTTGTTTACTGATGAGTTTAACTGCTTGCCGGCAACCTGTTTGGCAACAGCACCGCCACCTTTATAGGGAATGTATTTCATGCTGAGACCGTAATTGTTGTTCAGGTAATCGGTAATGATATTGTCTTCTGAATTTTTACCGGTTCCACCCATGACCCATTTGCTGCCATCTTTTTTGGCTTTTTCGAGATATTGCTCAAAGGTTGTGATGCCGCTGTCTTTGTGGACCCACAGCAGGAAGGTGTCTTCTGCCATGCGGCCGATCGGGGCAAATTTCATGGCATCAATTTTCAGGCCCGGCTGACGAAGCGGGGTTGTGAAGAAAGAGTTCAGCGTGACCATGATTGTGTGATCTGGATCTCTTGCGCCTTTGGCGGCAATTAATGCTTCAGCACCTGAACCACCAGATTTGTTTATGGGGACAAGTGGCCGTGTTGAAAGCTTGTTTTTCTCGATAATGGATTGCATCAGGCGCGCCATTTTATCAGCGCCGCCGCCTTTACCAGCCATGATGATAAAATCTACTGGTTTGTTTGGTTCAAAGGCATGGGCTATGCCTGTGAAAGAGGTTGACGCCAGCATCGTGGCAGCGACCAATCCGATCATAGTTCTACGTGTTATCATTACAAGTCTCCTCCCAAGGATTTTGCGTGATAGCGTCACGCTTCGCTTTTATTCACCAGCCTGATAACCGGCAATCTCAATTTTAATTTTCAAAAATGTATCAATCGCAAAAAGTGCATTTCGTACAGTCAAGGTCACTAATTCCAGGTTCTTCAGGTGAGCTGCTTAGTGCACCATCACAACTGGCATCTTTGCTGTATCGACGACTGACTGGGTGTTTCCTCCAAAGATTGTTTCTCTTTCATGACTATGGCCATAGGCACCCATGACCATCATGTCTGCGCCGATTGATTTGCTTTCTTCGAGTAACCTTGCTGCGATGTTGCCACTGGCTTCAAATCTGTTGATGCTGGCTTTCACATCACGCATGGCGAGATAATCGATTAATTCTTCTGAACTCGCTCCGTGTGGGTGCTTGCCAGTGGTCAGCACGGTGATATGTTCGGCCTTCTGGAAGAGGTCAAGCGTTAGCGCAATGGCGCGGCTGGCTTCTTGTGAACCGTTCCAGGCGATGGCGATATGGTTGCCCAGGTTTTCTTGC
The DNA here is from genome assembly GCA_021775425.1 of Hyphomicrobiales bacterium. Taxonomy (GTDB): domain Bacteria; phylum Pseudomonadota; class Alphaproteobacteria; order Rhizobiales; family HXMU1428-3; genus HXMU1428-3. The sequence goes on along the minus strand of JAJFHX010000020.1, from coordinate 89,370 downwards.
GGGGTATCCGCTGGCGGGCACATCATGACAGGGCGGCCGGTATTAAAAAGGGCAGCTTTCAACGTATTTGCACCAAGGTTGCGGTCTCTGTCAGGTTTCGCAACACAGATGAGATCAGCAAGGCGGCCATGACGCTTGATGATATCCACTTGCCTGCCGGCTTCTTCAAACCATGAAAATGAGGCTGTATTGCCTGTGGGTTTCTCCATCATTTCGATGCCATATTGTCTGGCGAGGGTTGTCATTTCTTCCTGAAGGCTTTGTTCTTCAAGGTCCGCAACTTTTGAAGACTGCTCAACAAACATTTCACGCATAAAAGCAGGGACTGGCACTCCATATGGCAAGAGGTCTTCTGGTCGTGGCCGGCAATGGGTGACGACAATGTGAGCTTTGAAACGATGCGCGAGGATAGCCGCGTGCGCAAAAACGTTGCCGCTTTTCCCATCACCCCGTACCGGTATTATTATTTTACGTATCAAAGCTTCGATCCTTTAAATTCATCAGGCCTTTAACTCATCAGGCCTATAACTCAGCAAGCTCTCATCTGATGGCATATTGCACTCTGGTCAGTGTTTTCTGGTCAGTTTTAATGTGGGCCAATGTTGCTCTGGCCCACTTCATGAAATTTTTAAAAAGCTTGAATCTGGTATACAGGAATTGCCCATTTGCAATTGCAATGGGGTCCTGTTCAAAATTTATCTACTCTGTGTTGTCTGAAAATCAGTAGACCTGATATTCAGACCGCCGGAGCCTGGTGGGGCATCAGACAACCTTCCAGATGAAGGTGGTTTGAATAGCCCAAATCAGACTGCAACTTATGAGTTCATCTCAGAATCTGGCATTGAAGACGAAAAAATAGCCATTTTCTTTTCTGGATTGAATGATTTGTGATTTGTAAAAATCAACATAAGTCCCAGAAATTTATTGAGATATTACTCTGAATATTCAAAATTAAATTTTGATCAGATACTGGAAAATTTTACTATTTGCTCCTCTCAGGTTGAGAAATCTGTTTGATGTATACAAGTTTGCACTTGCTTCACTGGTTAGTTATATCTGCTCATTTGCTGTCGGGCCTTGTGTCATTTTGCCTCAGAATTGTATACAATTATCGCTTGATAGGGTTATACTATCGTTAGAGGATTTATTTTTATGGAGTGCGGTGATGTTAAAAACGAGCTTTGGTTTTAAAGGGTGCGTGACTGCCCCTCACCAGGTGGCTTCAAAGGCTGGTGTTGAGGTTTTAGAGCAGGGGGGAACTGCCATTGAGGCCATGGTAGCTGCTGCTGCGACCATTGCGGTGGTTTATCCGCATATGAACAGCATTGGCGGTGATGGGTTCTGGATTATAAAAAGACAGGGTGAAGCGCCTTTTTGTATTGAAGGTTGCGGTCAGGCTGCCGGGTTAGCCAGCAAAGAGTGGTATCAAAGCCGGGGGCATGTTGACGCCATTCCGGCACGCGGAGGTGAGGCTGCGCTCACTGTGCCGGGTACGATCGGAGGCTGGCAAAAAGCGCTTGGCACGATCAATCATAAGGCGCCACTTCCTTTGTCAGTGCTTTTAAAATCTGCAATTACTTATGCCGAAAATGGCATCGCGGTGACGGCCAGTCAGGCGAACTGCACTGGTGATAAACTGGATGGTTTGAAAGATGTGACTGGTTTTTCTGATGTCTTTCTTGATGATGGTAAAGTGCATGAGGCTGGTGACAGGTTATGCCAGCCAGCTCTGGCTAAAACGTTGAGATATTTGGCTGAGCAAGGGCTTGAGGCTTTTTACAATGGTGATGTGGCGACAGAACATGATGCTTTTTTGAAAAGCCATGAGAGCCCGCTTCGTGCTGAGGATTTCGTGAAATATGCACCTAAGCTGACTGAACCTTTGCGCCTTAAGACATCTCTCGGGCATTTTTATAACACGCAGCCACCGACACAGGGCATGGCTTCGCTGATGATTTTAGGTCTGTTTGACCGTTTAAATGTTGAGAATAGCGACAGTTTTGAACATCTTCATGGCTTGATTGAAGCAACCAAGCAGGCGTTTCAGATCAGGAACTCTGAGCTTGGTGACCCTTTGCATATGACCCGGCCAGCTCAAGACTTTTTATCGGATGAATTTCTGGAAAAATTATCGACTGGCATTGATATAAAAACTGCACTGCCCTGGCCACACCCTTTAAAACCTGGTGATACCATCTGGATGGGGGCATGTGATAGTGAAGGGACAATGGTGAGTTTTATTCAGAGTGTGTTCTGGGAGTTTGGTTCGGGCCTGACCTGCCCTGCAACGGGTGTGTTTTTTCAAAACCGGGGGGCTGGTTTTTCATTGGCTGGCGGGCCAAATGGACTTGAACCTGGAAAGCGACCGTTTCACACATTGAACCCGGCATTTGCTGAGCTGAATGATGGCCGGTTGATGGTTTATGGGACGATGGGCGGGGATGGGCAACCCCAAACACAAGCCGCCTTATTAACGCGCTATGCCGCATTTGGGGGAGATTTACAGGAGGCGATCACAGCGCCTCGCTGGTTGCTTGGCAAAACCTGGGGTAGCGGGTCAACGAGTTTGAAGATAGAGAGCAATATGTCTCCAGCTGTTATCGAAGCTCTAAAGACTGCGGGGCATGCTGTTGAGCTTGTTGATCCGCTCAATGAAATGATGGGGCATGCCGGGGCGATTGTTTTGCATGATCATGGCTTGATTGAAGGTGCCAATGACCCGAGATCAGACGGGTTGGCGCTCATTGTTTAGAGTTTTTTCTCGATAAATTTGAATTGGGGACTTTCCCTTGAATAAAATATTGTATACAAAGTTGGCGTATCGACTTATTGTTTGTTGGTAGATCTGGCTTTAATTCATTTGCCGTATCACAGTTGAAGCTGCATGTGATATCGATGGGTGGACTGTTAATTTTTGTGGCCCTGCATAAAACTGAGTTGGGCATTTGAACGGGTAGACATATATAGTATGACTAAAAAAATTGTAGTGATTGGTCCGAATGGCGGAATTGGCGGGTATGTCGCGGCGCATCTCGCGCATGCGATCAATACCGGTAAAGCTGATGGCTGGCAGTTAAGTGGGCTGGTGCATAGCCCGGCCTCTCTGAATGCTATCAGGGAAAACGGACTTATTTTTTATGATGAAAACCCGCAAATACCAGGCCAGCATAACCGGCTTGAAGAGACGTTCCTTGTTTCGAATGATGCCAATGATCTTGGCCCGCAAGATGTGATCATTTGCGCGACACCGGCGAGTGCGATGCCGCTTGAACAAATGGCGGTTATGACTGTTCCGGAGAAAACGGTTGTCATTCCCCTGCTTAACGGAATTCCGTTCTGGTATCCGGAATTGTTTGATATTGACCCGGAAGTGATGGGGTTGATTGATCCTGATCGAAAAATTCTAAATGAACTTAACCGTCAGGGCGCTTTACTTATCGGTTCGATTGTGGATGTGGCTGGTGTGAAGATTGGCCCGGGTGAAGTTGAAGGACACCCGGCGATCAATGAAAGCGGTGACTTTGTTCACGGCAATATTCACCTTGGACCGATTGATCCGCTTAATGAACATGTGGCTACAATCTGCGCTGAGTTGATCGAATTGTTTCATGTGCGGTGTGGAATGCCAACCAATCATCTGAAAAACAAAGAGGCGCTTCTTCGTCAGTTCTGGGTCAAAATAGCCGGGAACATTGCTGCTAATTACGGGGCTGCGATGTATGACAAGCATTTGCCGGAACTGTTTACTGACCCTGAGCTTGGGCCATATTTAAAAGATACGATTGAGGAAGCTTTGCGGGTTGGATTGCATCACGGGTTACCTGCCAAATTTGAAAAACTGATACCGAAGTTAACGGCTATGGTGGTGAAGGCGAAAGTCTCACTTAATGGGCATTATACTTCGACCCATGCTGCGTTTGAAAATGGCGATCCGGACTGTGAAATGTCCGTTATTCTGAAGCCTGTAGTTTCTTTAGCCATAAAAAGCGAGCTTGAGGCGCCGCATGTCAAAACCATTCACGATAATTTTCGGGCTATGCTTTTAAAGCGGGATGAACTTGCGGCAAGTGGCGAGGATATGAAACAGGCGGCTATCAATGCGCGGCAGGCTGTTTTGCAGACTTGAGGCAAATTATTGAATTAACTCAATAAAACATAACAATACGAAAAGATTAGAACGATCAATCTCGAAGGGTAAATCTAATGCTCATCAAATTATTTAATGATAAAACCGATTCCATTGCTGTTCGGGCTCCCTCAAAAGAACCGATGAATTTTACTGGTTTGTGCGATCAGATTATTTATACGAACAGCACTTTGAATAATATCGGGGTTGGGCGAAATGACAGGGTGGCAATTGTGTTACCTAACGGGCCACATGCGGCAACCGCGTTTCTCTCTGTTGCGTCTGGTGCTTCAGCAGCGCCTTTGAACCCATCTTACAAAAAGGATGAGTTTGAATTTTATATGGATGACCTTGAAGTGAAGTGTCTTCTGATTGATGAAGGCTCGAATTCAACAGCGATTGAAGCGGCGCAAAAATTAAACATTCCTGTGTTGTGGCTGGTCGCTGATGAGAGCATTGCCGGAAAATTTTCGCTGAATACAGAACAGATGCCAGAGAACCCGCTTGGCAATGAGAGCGGTTTTAACGGGGATGATGATGAGGCGCTTGTGCTGCACACATCTGGTACAACGGGGCGGCCAAAGATTGTGCCACTTTCGCTTAAGAACGTTCTGGCTTCGGCAAGAAATATCGGTAATACGCTTTCTCTGACAAGTGAAGATAAGGGTGTTGGCATTATGGCTTTGTTCCATATTCACGGGCTTATGGCCAGTGTGACAGCACCATTGGCTGCAGGTGGTAGTGTATATTATACGCCCGGATTTAATGCGCGGCATATTATTGACTGGATGGATGAAGCGCAGCCGACCTGGTACACGGGGGTGCCGACGATGCATCAGGGGCTACTGACACAAGCTTCAAAAGAAAAGAACCGGCCGATTGTTGAAGGCTTTGCAAAAAACATTCGTTTTGTTCGCTCGGCATCGGCAGCGTTGCCGCCTTCAGTTTTGGCTGAGCTTGAAGCTTTGTTCCCGAACGCTGTGGTTGTTGAAAGTTACGCGATGACGGAAGCCTGCCATCAGATGACAAGCAACCCCGTTGACAGAGCGCGCCGGAAGCCGGGAACTGTTGGCATTGCCGCGGGGCCGGATGTGCGGATTATGGACCCATTGTCTGAGAATTTATTACCTGCCGGTGAAGAAGGGGATATTGTTATTCGCGGTGAGAATGTGACGGCTGGGTATCATAATAATCCGGAAGCGAATGCGAAAGATTTTACCTCGAATGGCTGGTTCCGCACTGGGGACACAGGCGTGATGGATGATGAAGGTTATTTAAAACTGGTTGCGAGGACGAAAGAAATTATCAATCGGGGCGGCGAAAAAATTGCGCCGGTTGAGGTTGATAATGCGATTTCCGAACATCCGGCTGTGGCGCAGGTGGCGACATTTTCTATTCCTGACCAAAAATGGGGTGAGATTGTTGGTGCGGCTGTGGTGCTTCGCGAAGGTGAGAGCATCGAACCAACTGAATTGCAGAAATATGTCAGGGAGAAACTGGCTGACTTTAAGGTGCCGAGTGAAGTTGTGTTTGTCGATGAAATCCCGAAAGGGCCAACCGGGAAGCTGCAACGTATTGGATTGCACAGAAGTCTTGGCTTTCCTGACCTGCCGGCATAAAAGGGAAAATGATTTAATATCAGTGGCTTGATATTAAAAAAACTAAGCTCTGTTTATGATAACAGCATCGTGTGCGCCGAGTAGGTGATTTCTTAATGCCTGTTCGGTGCCCGGTTTGTTGTGCGTTTTCAGCAGATTGACGATCAGTTTATGGTCATTGTTTGATTGGCTGATGCGCTCAGTCGTTCTTAACTGAGAGCTGCGAAACGGAGCCAGTTTGAGGCGCATTTCTTTCGCCATATCAGCCAGGTTTTCATTGTGGCTGCCTTCGTAAATCATGATATGAAAATTTGTATTTTCCCGCTCATAATCTTCAAATTTATTTTGCCGGGCCAGTTTATCCATCATCTTATTTTGCTGGTGTATTGTGCTCAGCTCTTTAGTGGTCATGCGCATGGCGGCCAGGCCACCGCAAATGGCTTCGATTTCGGCCATGGCTTCAAACATAGAGGCGATTTGCTCAAGAGTGATGTCTTTTACAACAACGCCTTTGTAGTTGATGCGCTCAGCGAGGGAGCGAGATACAAGAACATGCAGGGCTTCTCTGATTGGGGTTCTTGAAACATTGAACCTTTTTGTCAGAGAGATTTCGTCTAACCTTGCGCCAGGTGGCAGATTGCCAGCGACAATTTCGGCTTCAAGTGTTTTGGCGATCATCTCGCTGTGAACAATCTTGGTCATCAGTTGTGTTTGCTCGATAAGTCTGGTGGTTCAGCCGTGACTTAATGTCATTGATTTTGCATCAGGTCAGTGCGGTTTCATTTTCACTATGACGATAATGCAATTTGGGGGTGGGAACAAATTTTATTCAACTATGATTGATTGTTTTGCCCTATCGGTTGAGGCCCGCTAACTTAACTTAGCTTAAGTCCGACAGTGACATTTGCTGTGTAGCCTGTGGTTGCGTCACCTTGCATGGTCAGTGTTTGTTGTTCGCGCTGGGCTTTTGTATTGTCATTGAATATGCCATCGCGCTCTAAGCTGGTGTATTTTAAATGCTCGATGCTGTCAGTATAAAGCTGGTTTGCCTGATAGGCGGCGTGGCATTCTTTTTCAGGCATGGCGAGCTGGGCCGTGAGAAGGGCTTTGCTGCCACTGACTGCCGAAGTTGCATTTTCAAAAACTTCAAAATGCATATGCGGCCATCTGCCGGGGTAGCAACCGGGGAAAATGGTTTTGAAATTTATCAGGCCGTTTTGATCGGAGATGCCAACGCCGCGCAGATAATTTCTGTCCGTTTGATCGTACAGAGAATAATTCCCCTTGACGTCACAGTGCCAGAGATAGAGAGGATAGCCAGCTAAAGGGGCGCAGGAAGCGCTGACATTCACGAGTTTGATTTCTAAGGACAAGGGCAGGCCGGCTGCAACGGGCTTCATACCGGCAAAGCTGGTTGTCAGATCGGGGCGAATAACACCTTCTTTTGTGAGTACATTTACAAGCTTGCCAGCTTTTGTGTTGGTGCCATCAGCCGGGAAAGGGCCTTCTGTTTCGAATGGGTCACTTACACAGGATGTGCCATCGGCTGCGGTGGCAGTTTGCATTGGTGCATTCTTTCGGCCAATGAGGCCACTGGCATTGAGGCCAAGGCCAATGAGGCCGAGGCTGCCTAGGCTTCCGAGACCAAGCAGAACTTTGCGGCGGGCTAACATGGCGGGGAGGTCGTTGAAGAAAGCTCGTTCGTGCTGGTGTTTGTTTGTCATTTCATTTCCGGTGACTGCGTTGGTGCATAGAGATAGATGAGTAATATGGTCTTTTGGTGATGAGATTTGAAGACCTTGTATTTCATGCCCTCATGTACTTGCCGGTGTTATGGTCTTTTGACGACCAGATCAATTTCGACCAGAGCACCGACGGCGAGTGCGGTGACACCGACGCAGGTTCTGGCCGGGCATTGCCCTTCAGGGAAGTAGCTTTTGTAGGTGTTGTTCATAATCTCATAATCACGTTCAAATTCAGTGATGAAAACACGGGCCTGTACGACATTTGCCAGTGTGAGATCGATTCCTTCCAGCACGATGATGAGATTGTCCATGACGCGGCGGGTCTGGGCTTCAATACCATCTGGCAGTGGTTTATCTGGCTCGCCGGGCCAGGTTGGCATCTGCCCGGTGATATACACCCAGCCATCTGCTTCTGCGGCATGTGAAAACGGCGCTACGGGCTGGGGGGCTTTGTCTATCATGTGAAAGGTTGGTAATGGCATTTGCGTGTCCTGTTTGTTTTTGGATATGGCGGCGGTCGTGGTTGCCTGAAGATTATTATGCAATGCCGGATAATTTAATGGCAAGGGCTATTGAAGCTGATGCGGTCAGTGTGGCGGCTATGGGCCAGTGGCGATAGAGCAGCAGATATGCACTGAGGCAGGCGAGGGCGAGGGCACTTAAATCAATGGTTGAAAGGTCTGGTTGCCAGAGAGTGAAGGGGCCGCTTTCAGTTTTCGTCACAGTTTTAAAAAACACATGCAAAGCGAACCAGATGGCAAGATTGAGGATGACGCCGACAACTGCCGCGATGATGGCATTCAGCGCTCCTTTGAGGCGTGGCTGAGCGATGATCCATTCAATATAGGGGGCGCCAACAAATATAAACAAAAAGCAGGGTGCAAAAGTGGCCCAAAGAGCGATTAGGGTGCCGGCAAGCCCCATAAGAAGTGGTGAGCCACCGGCATGCTGGAAAGCGGCGAGAAAGCCGACAAACTGAGTGACCAGAATAAGCGGGCCGGGTGTGGTTTCAGCCAGGCCAAGACCATCCAGCATCTGCCCCGCTTCAAGCCAGCCCCTTAACTCAACAACATCCTGCCCCATATAGGCTAGAACGGCATAGGCGCCACCAAAGGTGACAACGGCCAGTTTTGAAAAGAACCAGCTCAGTTCGGTCAGCAGGTGGTTATTGCCAAAATAAGCCATGACAGCAAGAAGCGGTGTGAACCAGATGATAAGCCAGATGGTGAGGGTTTTTACTGAGTGTCTGAAGCCTTTATGTGGAAGAGTTGCGGTTTCGCTCAACAAATTACGGTCGGTATTCAGATATCCAAAAATTGCGGCAGCGAGAATAATCAGTGGAAAGGGCAGGCTGAGGAAAAAGATGGCGACAAATGAAAGGCCGGCGATGAGCCAGTGGCTTTTTTGATGGAGTGCTTTTTTGGCTATTCTTAATAGTGCTTCAATGATGATCACGAAAACGGCGGCTTTGACACCAAAAAACAGAGCTTCGACAAAGGGGACATTACCAAACAGGGCGTAGATGATGGATAGGGTGAGGACCACAAGCGCGCCGGGCAAGACAAATAGCAGGCCTGCAATGAGGCCGCCAATGATGCCGTGCAAGCGCCAGCCGGCATAGGTGGCAAGCTGCATGGCTTCCGGACCGGGGAGAAGCATGCAAAAACTTAAAGCGTTGAGATATTGTTGCTCTGTCAGCCAGCGTTTTTCTTCAACGATGACTTTGTGCATCAAAGCGATTTGAGCTGCCGGGCCACCAAAGGACAAGATGCCGATTTTAGCCCAAGCCTGAACAGCTTCCCGGATATCAGGTTGTGCGAGAGAGCCAGGTGCTTCTGGTTTGATGTCTTGATCAGTTGTTGACTGGGCTGGATTTGGCAGGTTGTCCATTCAGGCGTGGTCCATTGATGAGCCTTGCATTGTGATGTGCCACGCAAAGCAGTGATAATTTGGTGAACTGGAATCTATTTAACCGGTTTATATGACCAATTATTATATAATAAGCAGAACAATAATAATACAAAACAGGATGAAGCTCAGTCCTTTCCAGAACAAGAGCGGGTTGCGCTCTTTAAGGGAGGTGTGGCTTGTGGCGAGGAAATTTTTGTTTGGGTTGCGGAGATCATAAATAAATTCTGAAAGCGCTTCATAACGGCTCCACGGGTCAGGATGGACAGATTTTTTAAGTGTCGCGTCGATCCAGATGGGAAGTTCGGGGACGGTTTCTCGCGCTGGGATGTAGCGCAATTGGCGCTGGTCTGATTTCGTTCTGACTTTTGAGACTTCACGGCCATAGGGTAATTTGCCGGTGAACATCTGGTAAGCTATTACGCCAAGTGAAAACTGATCGGAACGGGGGGTGCCGATTTCTCCTGTGAAATATTCAGGTGCGGAATACTGGATAGTGCCGAGGATTTCGTCATTATCAAGATTTGGGGCAGTTTCAACGACACCTGCCACTCTGGTTGAGCCGAGGTCTATGATTTTTGCGGTGCCTTTGCTGTCGATCATGATGTTTTCAGGGCGCAGATCCTGATGCAACATTTCCATGCGGTGAAAGGCTCTTAAACCGATGGCGATCTGCTCGATGATGTCTCTGACCTGTTCCAGCTTTGGAGTTGGGTTGTCTATCATCCATTGGGTGAGGGTCTGACCTTCAACAAATTCGGTTGTGACATAAAGGTAGTTTCGTTTTCTTTTTGGCTGATGTGCTTTAAGGACATGAGGGCTGTTGAGCCTTCTTGCGATCCATTCTTCCATCATGAAATGTTTGAGAAAGGTTTGCTCTGATCGTAAATCGATTGACGGGATTTTGAGGGTAATGGTTTCTTCAGTTTCAAGATCGGTTGCCAGATAGATGTGGCTGCGGTGGCTGGCGTGAAGCTGGCGAATGATTTTATAACCATCAAATTCAGCGCGCGGTTCCAGCAGGGGGGGGAGAGGGAGTTCAGTTGCCTCACCCAGCACATCGGCGGCGTCTCCTTCCGGGAGCTCATCGATGCGTATAATCTGGATTGTCAGGTTGTCGTTGCTATCCTGCTCATAGGCTTGATTAATGATGGATTTGGCGGCTTCGTTCAGATTGTCTCCGTGGCTGTTGATGGCGTTAGTGAGGTCAGCTGCGGTGATGTGTTCATAAACGCCGTCTGTTGCCAGAATATAGATGTCACCGCGTTTTAGAGGAAGTTTCTGATAATCGATATCAGTTCTCGGGCTCATCCCAAGGGCTTTGCTGAGGACGCTTTGATCTGAAGAAATCTGTAATATGTGATCGGTTGTCAGTTGTTCGAGTGAGCTGCCAAGCAGGCGGTAAATGCGGCTGTCACCGATATGAAACAGGTGGGCGGCGCGTCCCTTTACGACCATGGCGCAAAAGGTACAGACATAACCCTTTTCGATATCATAAGCATGTTCACTGCGGTGGGTTTGTGAATATAGCCAGGAGTTTGTGGCCTTGATGACGCTTTGCCCTGAGGTTTTTACTGTCCAGCTTTCTGAGGTGCAATAATAATCAGTCAGGAAACTTTTTACTGCCATTTCGGCAGCAACCTGACTGACATTGCTGCTGGAAATACCATCAGCCAGGGCAATGGCGATGCCTTTTTGTGAAAGGGCGGGTTGTTCGGGAAAAAGAGCGCCGTGAAAATCCTGGTTGAGGTCTTTGCGTCCTTTGTCTGAGTGCTGGCCGATTGTAATTTTAAGTTGTTTTTTCATCTTGATGGAGCGCTCGACCGACAGGGATAAGATATAAAAAGAGCCTCGCACTTACAAAGGCGAGGCTCTTTCATTAGCATAAAACTGATGATTATGCCTGATTGCGTTTCATGCCAGTTCTGACATGAGTTGAATATAGAGTAAGGCCAACGAAGGCGAGGCCGCCAACGAGGTTACCCACCACAGTTGGAATTTCGTTCCAGAGAAGGTAATCCATTATGGAAAAATTACCACCAAGTAACAAGCCAGACGGGAACAGGAACATGTTCACAATTGAGTGCTCAAAGCCCATATAGAAGAACAGCATAATTGGCATCCACATGGCGATGACCTTGCCGGTTACTGAGGTGGACATGAAAGCGGCGACAACGCCGGTTGAGACCATCCAGTTACAAAGAACGCCGCGGATGAAAAGGGTGAGCATGCCACCAAAACCGTGATCAGCGTAACCAACGGTTCTTCCTTCACCGATGGTGCCGATTTTCTGACCGATGATGTTTGGTTCCTGGGTAAAGCCGAAAGTGAAGATGATAGCCATCATCACTGCGACGGTAAACGCACCAGCGAAGTTACCAATAAAGACCAGCGACCAGTTTCGCAGCATTCCGCCAGTGGTGACGCCGGGCCTTTTATCAATAAGGGCTAACGGCACAAGAGTGAAAACACCGGTAAGAAGATCAAAGCCCAATAGATATAAAAGACAAAAGCCAACAGGAAACAGAACAGCACCGGCAAGTGGCTGGCCTGTCTGGACGTTGATGGTGATGGCAAAAGCCGCGGCAAGGGCGAGAATAGCGCCCGCCATATAAGAACGGATCAGGGTGTCACGCGTTGACATGAAGACTTTTGATTCTCCGGCATCAATCATCTTTGTGACAAATTCAGTTGGGGCAAGATAAGCCATAGGTGCTCCTAAAATTCATTTATTATTGAGGTAAGCTTTTTATTGCGATTGCTTTTTTTAATGCAATCTTTGTCAGCAATTTACTTCCACTGAAATCCTCTTTCGCAAAAGGCAGGCCAAGTGGGTTGTGTTTCAATAATTATGATCTGATTGTTTGGGGAGATTGGCAGATGAGGTGAAAAGGCAGGAGAGGCGTTAAAAGCTGCATTAAATATGCATTTATTAAAAAAATAGAAGGTGTTTAAGAGACAATCGTAACAATGTTCCTGATGACGGCTGTGTAAATAATAGCTAAGAAGGTGGGCAGCTTGAAAATATGATTAAAAAATAGACATTCATGTGCTGAGTTTTTTGGCAGATGGGGTGTGTATGGCGCGAAGTTACTCATCTGCTTTATTGCTGATGATTTGGTTTGCAGATAAGGGCAGGTTTCTGTCAGCTTGTTTGCTTTTCATTAAATGAATGGATCGGGTATGGGTTCAGGTGAAATGGTGGCTGTGAAACAGCAAAGTCTAAAGGCTGTCGGATTGATGGTTGTCGGGATGATGTTTATTCCACTGGGAGACAGCTTTGCCAAACTGGCTGCTGAAGCGAGTTCTTATAATGGGGTAACCATTGCCTGGACGAGATTTGTGATTGGAATGCTGATTGTTTTGCCGTTGGCTCTGTTATCCGGACAGTTCAATGAGCTGAAGGAAGGTTTCTGGCGGGCGCAGATATTGCGTGGGACACTGCTTTCCAGCACCATTGCCTGCATTATCACGGCAGTTACCATGGTGCCACTGGCAGATGCTTTTGGCGCTTTTTTCATCGGCCCAGTGGTTGCGACTTTACTGGCGCGATTTGTTCTTGGTGAGGAAGTTCGCGGGGTTGAATGGGCGGCGTTACTGGCAGGGTTTGTCGGTATTCTGTTAATTTTAAAGCCGCAAGGGGTTATTGCGACGGGGCAATTGTTCGCTCTTGGTGCCGGGTGTTTTTATGGTGCCTATCTGACAGCGACGCGCTGGGCTGCCCGTGTTGGCCCGCCACTGGCGCAACTGGCCGGGCAATTATGTGTTGGTGCGATTTTACTGATGCCGCTGGCGGTTCATCATTTTTATTCGCTTCAAATTGAAACGCCATTGATGCTGCTTGGTTCTGGTGTTTCTTCTGGAATTGGTAATTTGCTGGCGATTATGGCGCTTGGATATGCACGGGCCGGGTTGCTTTCGCCTCTTGTATACAGCCAGCTTGTATCCGCAACGCTGATTGGATGGCTGGTTTTCGCCGATTTTCCTGATGTCATGACCGGGGTGGGGCTGCTGATTGTATTTGTGGCGGGACTTAGCCCGATGCTGCTCAAATCAACAAAAGCATAGAGCCAATGTCATGTCGCAGTCATAGAGCGAAGAGGTTGTTTCAATTAAACCGGATTTGATGTCACGCTTTCAAGATGCCAGATTTTAGAGACAATTTGCCAGCCATTTTCACCTTTTACGAAAGCTAAATGGTCTACGAAGATATTCTCGTGGGCTCTGAGGCGGATTTTGACGGTGGCGCTGATGGGTGAGAGCCAGTCTATCATCAGGATTTCATCTTCGCGTGGCTGGTTTTTACTGGCCGGCGACATACGACTGCCGACATCTTTGCTGAAGCTGGCGATTGGTTCGGCGAAAATTTTACCTTCATCTGCATCAAATAAGCTGGAGGTTTCATGGAATACTTTGTTGAGCATGTCTGTATCGCAATAATATAGAGCATCGAAATAGAGTTGAACGGCTTCTAATAATTGTTTTGATTTTTCCACGCGGGAAACTCCTGAGTCTTTTTGTTTTCATGTGAAGGATAAAAGGTTTTAAAACCATTTTAATTTTTTGAATATGTAAATTTGCAGGCCGACAATTATGGCCAGGATTATGATGAAGATCATGAAGGCGTAACTGTTTTCAGCGCCTGGGATGCCGCCGACATTAATGCCGAGCAGACCGGTTAAAAACCCTAGCGGTAAGAAAATAGCAGAGATGACTGAGAGAAAATACATGTTTTTATTGAGTTTGTCTGAGAGCATGTTGGCCAGCTCGTCTTTGACGATCTGGGCGCGTTCCCGGATGGCATCCAGATCTTCAACATAGCGGATGATGCGCTGATGATTTTCATGAAGGTGGCGACGGTGGCTTTCATTGAGCCAGTCAATATCTGAAATGTTTAACTGGCCGATAGCGTCTTTTTGGGGGGCCATGTATCGGCGTAACATAATGGCTTGTTTGCGAATATTGGTGATGTTTTGCCGCAATGCGCTATCTGCCCGCTCGATCACTTTTTCTTCTATGTCGTCAGTGTGATCGTCTAGCTCGGTGAGTACTGGTTCCATTCGCTCGAATAATCTGGTGATCAGCATGTTGATGAATTCACCAGTGTCTTTTGGACCTTTGCCGGTTCTGATTTTCTGTTCCATATCAAGGACAGCTTTTAGTTTGCGCTTTCTTACGCTGATGATCCGGTGTTGATCTACCCATAACCGGATGGAGACCATATCTTCAGGTGCAGCGTCTTTGTTGAGATTGACGCCTCTTAGAATGAGTAATGCGCCATTGCATTCTTTGGTGTTTATTTCGGTGAGGCGGGGGCGGCTTTCTTCAGCAATCAACGCTTCTATCACGAAAGGGTCGAGGTAGTTGATCTCGTTTTGCAGAAACGTCGTTGTTTCAGGCTGAGTGCCATCCATATGCAGCCAGGTGAGATTTTTTGATTTGACCTTTTCACTGAGGGATTTTACAGGAATTTCAATTCCACCGCCTTTGCCATCAAATTCAAATGACTGAAGGATAAAGCTGCTCATATCAAACCCCTTTTTGAAGCATATCTGCGTTTGATGTATATCTGCTGATTATTAGAATGGATGTTTTGGGTGAAGATCAACAAATCATTTGCTTAATAACAGCTGTTCTTTGCGGATATTGTGAATTTATGAATAAAGTTGATTTTTGAAGGCTGTTTCCATGTACCATATGATTTGTGTGCGCAACCTTCGGCAGGCTAAAATAACAGATGACAAAATCAAAAAAGAGCGCTCAAAGAGTTATTGTGGGGTGGCGTGAATGGGTCCAGTTGCCTGAACTGGGTATTCCCGGTATCAAGGCCAAGGTTGATACGGGCGCTAAAACATCCGCCATGCATGCGTTTAAGATTGTGCCTTTTGAAGACGGGGGGGAACAATATGTCCGGTTTTGTGTTCACCCTGTACAGCGACATAAACTCCCTGAGCTAAATTGTACGGCGAAAGTTTTTGACCGACGTACTGTGACGAGTTCAAACGGTCAAAGGGATTTGCGTTATGTGATCAGGACCAGACTTGCCCTTGGTGAGAAACAATGGCCGGTTGAAATGACGCTTTCTAACCGGGATGAAATGGGATTTCGTATGCTGCTCGGGCGGGAAGCCCTGCAAAAACGAGTCATGGTTGACCCGGGATCCTCTTACAAACTCGGTAAGTTTGACGATGACGAGTTTTATAATATCCAGATTTAATAAAATTCAGACTGCAACCCTTTTTAGGAAAAAATAATGAAAATTGCTCTACTTGCCCGCAACCCTAAACTTTATTCACATAAACGGCTGGTAGAGGCCGCGAAAAACCGGGGGCATGATATTCATGTGATTGATACGCTGAAGGTGGTGATTAACCTGGCGACACATAAGCCGGTGATGAAATATCATGGAAAAGACCTGACCGGGTATGATGCCGTGATTCCAAGGATCGGCGCTTCGGTTACGTTTTTTGGAACGGCGGTTCTGCGTCAGTTTGAAATTATGGATGTTTATCCCTTAAATGAATCGGTTGCTATCTCCCGTTCAAGAGACAAACTTAGAAGTTTGCAGCTATTGGCACGGCGGGGCATTGGTCTGCCAGTTACCGCATTTGCGCATAAGTCTTCAGACCCGGATGAAATTATTGAGATGGTTGGCGGGGCGCCTGTTGTTATCAAACTGCTTGAAGGAACGCAGGGTATTGGTGTTGTGCTTGGTGAGACCAAGTCAGCGGCTGAAAGTATGATCCAGGCATTTGGCGGGTTGAAGGCGAATATTCTGGTGCAGGAATTTATTAAGGAAGCTGGCGGGACTGATATTCGCTGTCTGGTGATTGGTGATAAGGTTGTGGCGTCAATGAAGCGCAAGGGGAAAGAGGGTGATTTCAGATCGAACCTGCATCGTGGCGGGTCGGCGAATATGGTCAAGATTACCCCGGAGGAGCGCTCAACGGCGGTTCGGGCGGCGCGCATCATGGGGCTTAATGTGGCGGGTGTTGATATGCTTCGCTCTAACCATGGGCCTGTGGTTATGGAGGTAAACTCTTCGCCCGGGCTTGAAGGGGTTGAAGCGGCCAGCGGAATTGATGTGGCAGATAAAATAATTGAGCATCTGGAAAAAAGTGCCAGACCGAATAAGACCAGAACACGTGGCAAAGGTTAAGTGTGGATATTTAAATGACGAAAAAAAGAGATGGGTTTGTTATCGCTGATATGGTGATTGAGGCGGGGACAAGAAAAACACTATCCTTGCCGGTGCCTGGGCAATCCGCATATACGCCTTTATCTATGCCGGTGCATGTTATTCATGGGGATGAAGACGGGCCGGTGCTGTTTGTTTCAGCCGCCATACACGGCGATGAAATTAACGGGATTGAGATTATCCGTCAGCTGTTACAATTGCCACAGCTCGATAATATTAAAGGCACTTTGATCTGTATTCCGATTGTGAATGTTTATGGGTTCTTTAACTTCACCCGTTATCTGCCGGACAGACGTGATCTTAATCGCTCCTTTCCGGGGGCGAAGCATGGTTCTCTAGCGGCGAGAGTGGCACATGTTTTTGCGACAGAAATTGTCATGAAGGCAACGCATGGGATTGACCTTCACACAGGTGCGAATAACCGCACCAACCTGCCGCATGTGAGGGCTAACCTTGATGATAAGGGGTGTGAGCAATTGGCAAGAGCCTTTGGCACACCTGTAACCGTTAATGCGAATATGCGGGATGGGTCGCTTCGGCAATATGCGCTGGAGCAAAACATACCGATGCTGCTTTATGAGGCCGGTGAGGCGCTCAGATTTGATGACCTTTCTATTAACGCCGGTGTTAATGGTGTGATGAATGTGATGTGTGTGCTTGGAATGATTGAATACACAGAGCATGAACCACCTGATGTACCGGTTGTTGAAGCGAGGACTTCAACCTGGATCAGGGCGCCGCTTTCAGGTTTGCTGAGGGGTGATTTTGAACTTGGCGGGCGGGTGAAAAAGGGCGAGTCGCTTGGAAAAATTGCTGATGCGCTGGGTGAAAATGAGATGGATATTATTTCTCCTGTGACCGGTATTCTTTTAGGGCAAACAAATTTACCGGTGGTGAATGAGGGCGATGCGCTGTTTCATGTGGCGCGGTTTGCAGATTCTGAAAGCGTTGAGGATGCGATTGAGACGTTTCAGGACGCCCATATTGAAGGTTTAAAATCGGATGATTATCCTGAGCCGAATTAAGCTTGCCTGATTGCGAGAGTTCGCAAAATTTTCAGACTTAAAAATTCAACATTGAAAAACAAAAACGCCGCCTCAGATATGAGGCGGCGTTTTCACCATCAATGAATTTTTTCAGATGGTCATATTAGTAAGAGTTGTAGTGTTTTTTCTTATAATATTTTTTCTTGTAATATTTCTTTTTGTGGTGGTTATGAGGTTGCCAGCCAACGCATTTTTTAAAGCATTTTTTGCCAACGTGGACGCGCTTTTTTTTCTTACATTTGTAAGTATAACCGTTTTTGTAGCATGTGCCCCACCAGGATTTAATTTTGTAAACTGGTTTGCAAACTTTTTTCCAGCTGTAGCAGGCACCAGAATGTGCTGAAGCTGTGCTGACTACGCCGAGTGACAGAGCGCCAAACACGGCTAAAATGGCAAATAGTTTTTTCATTTTTCTCTCCGATATTAAAGTCGTTATTGTTCAGTTTTCATTGACAGGTTGTTCGAGTGGTTATTTTGCTTTTACAAAGAATTTGATTGAGGTTGCGTCATGAATCTGACGTTCAGGTTCTGAGACCTTGTCAATTTCAATCCGTAAGCCTCTTGTTGCATATTCATCCGTAAACTCTTTTTTGATCGTTTCGATCTTTTCTTCTGTCACTTTGCTTTTGCCAAGGCCACCGGCGCGGCACTGGACGAAGAGCTCTTCTTCACCGGCTGGTTCTGCAAAGCGCAGTTTCACTTTATCTGAAACCGGAAGGTGGCGTTCTTCACCCGCTTTGAGTGTTGTGCTGCCAAGCACAGCTTCACCGCTCATTTCGGGTGGAAGGGTGACGATTGAGCCATCTGCCTGTTTGTAGATGATGTTCAGTTCACAGGTTTTGCTGCTCGATACAGTGAATTTGAGAACTTCACCAAAGTGGTATTCGCGTTTTGGCACTTTGACCACAAGGTTTAACCGTTTGGTTTTGCTCTCGAACCTGTCTTTGGCGGTCAGTTTAACCGGGGTGAAGGCAGGTTTCTTTTCTGTTGGGGTGTCGGTTTTTGATGCGATATGCTGATCAATAATAACCGGTTCAAAGCCAATCAGGCCAGCGACCAGTTGCGGGAATAATTGCTCATACTGAGCACGTTGCAGTTTCTGGCCGTTGTTCAGAAGATCGCGAACTTTAAGGCCTTCGCGCAATGCATCTGAATGTTTGGCAGGAATGGATTCGATGCGTTTGTTGAACTGGTCTGTTGTCAGGCCAAATTCAGCAGCGACACGTTGCTGGTCAAGCACATCCTGATAAAGGTCAGCGAGGAAAGAGATCAGCTCTCTTGGGGCAGCGGCACCTTCAACAAGAACTGAGGTGTTTTCAAAGCGGCCATCCTCAAGGGTTTTGCCGATGCCGAGTTCAAGCAGGGCTGTTGTGAAGGCTTTTTGGTCAGCTTTGTAATATTCGCGCAGTTTTTCTTTACCGGGGTAAAGAATTTCAAGGAATTTGCGCTGATTTACCGTGAAGCTTGATGAACTTTCAACAAAGGCAGCCATTTCATCGCGTTTAAAGACGATGCCGTCAGCATGGCATGACATGCATGAAGAAGCGTTCACAACTTCAACGCCAAGCCCTGGCGGGCGGGTATGATCGCGTACAACATCAGTTGGGCCTGATGGGATGAAGTTGTCTTTACCATCAGCCAGGTAATAGGCTTGCAGGCCGTTTGGCAGGCTAAAGAATACTTCGCCGCCATCATGGACGAAAGGTTTTGCGTGGTCAGGCAGGTTTTTCACACCAGCCGGGCCAAATGGGTGTTGCAATAAGGAGCGTTCTCCATCACTGCCGCCAAAGTCATATGATTTCCAGTAATAGCCGCCTTTTGGCAGGTCGTGGCGTTCGATCAGGCGGTTATGATCGGATACGTTTGAGTGGCCACGGGTAAAAGCTGCGCGGACAACATCACCATTGTCGATATTGGCGTTGGCGTCGATGCTGATCATTTCTTCTAATTCTGGCAGCGTATCGGGCAAGTCGAGAATTTTGTTATAAAGCGGGGCGCGGCTTGAGGTGAAGGCGAACCAGTCACTCTTAATGATAGGAGCTTTGCTGTGGGTGATGTCCTGAATCTGGCTGAGGGCGTCACCTTTGATGCCTTCAATGGCGTATGGGTAATGTTGTTCAATAATTTCCCATTTTTCCTGATTCCATTTCAGGTCAGCAATGTTGATGCGAACAACGGTACCGTTGGTGCCTTCCACGATTTCTGGTTTGTGCAGTTTTGGTGCGTATGAAAGTGAGTTGACCAGCTTGGCAATGGCGAGTTTATAAAATTGCATGCTGGCGTTGATCTGCTCCTCAGTGGTTTCAGGCGGCGCAACATTATAAAGATGAGTGTGTGAGAAATAGCGGGTTGTTTTACGATCAAATTCGGAAATGTTGACAAGATCGCTCAGGATGGCTTTGCGGATGTCTTCATCTTCCAGGAACTGACGTTCTTCAACTGGCTCAGGTGATTTTTCAGCCTGTTCTTTATCTTCATCAGCTTCGGCGCCGACTTCGACGACTTTTTCTTTTTCAACTTCGATTTTTAAGCCTCTGATCCATTCAGCGAGACTTTCGACTTCTTCCTGTGTCGGGCGCACACCGTGTTTCGGCATAGTACCATCGACGACAGAGAGGTAGATGTCTGACTTGTCCGGGTTGCCGGGGGTAATCAGGGTTGTGTCTGAGGCCAGGGTTTTAAGGTTGGTCCAGATGAAGTCTTTTTTCGCTGCGACCTTGCCGGCTGTGCCGTGGCACGAGCTGCAATATTTGGCAAAAAACTCTTCGTTGGTGTTGGTGAGGACGTTATCTGTTGAAGCGACAACTGGTGTTTCTGTCAGTGCGACAGGTTGGATGTCCAGTTCGGTTTTTTCTGCCTTAGTGTTGGCGAGATAACTATAAATGGCTTTATGGTCGTCTTCGCTTAGCTTTTTCATGTTTTTGACAACCTTTAACATGCCAGGGTCAGTCATTGGTTTGCCGCGCAATGTTACGCCGGTTGTCATGGCGGTTAAAAAGGAATCAAGTCCTTTGCGTTGTAGTTTTGAAGCTGTGATGCCGGGGACAGACACACCGTTTAGCTCAGAACCTTCAAAGGCTCTGGACTGGTCTAGTGTCTGGAACAAAGAAGAGCGCGGTGTGTGGCATTCGCCGCAATGTGCAACATGCTCAACCAGATATTTGCCGCGATTGTATTGATCATCCTTACCGGATGTGGGGGTGAATTTGGAAGGAAGGGCAGCAGCTATTTTCCAGAGGCCAATGCTATTGCGCAGGCTATAGGGGAATGAGAGGTTGTGCTCGATGGAGGCTGTGGCGATGGCGGGCAGGGTTTTGATATAATCGAAAATATCGAAAATGTCTTTGCGGCTCATACCTGCATATGAACTATAGGGGAATGAGGGATAGTAGTGATTGCCCTTTGGTGAAACGCCTTCTTTGAGGGCTGCATAAAAATCTGCTTTGGTCCATTTGCCGATGCCGTGGACAAGATCGGGGGTAATGTTGGGTGTGACGAAGGTGCCGAACTCGGTTTTGATTTCGTAGCCACCGGTTAATTTTTTAGGGTCGCCGTCTTTGCCGTGACAAGACCCGCAGCCGGCAACGGTGAACATATATTCCCCGTTTTTAAGGTCAGATTTTTCTTCTGCTTTGAGGGAAAGCGGGGCAGTGAGCACCAGCGCTGTGCCGGTGGCGATTGTTAAAATTAGAGAAGAGAAGGCAGCGCGTAGCTGAGGGAAGTATGGGGTGAAACCATTTGCGAGATGATTGGGAGAGAGGCGGTTTTGATTAGCTAACTTTTTTGATGTAAATGCTTTCATGATCTTTCCCTCAATATTCTCTCTCAAGCCGGCTGGTCTTTAAAGCAGTTTTGTTTTTTTGTTCTGTCGTTTCATAGTCTGAGTTTTGGTCACAAGATTTTTCTATGTCTGTTAATCTTCATTGCAGCTATTGATTGCGTTTCCCTTAATACTCATCCCTGATAATGAACTGAAGAACACTCAATCAAAGTTATGGTTAAAATTCAACTCAGCTCTGTTCGTTTACCAATGTCTGACTGGTGAGTTTATGCTCAGCATAAAGCCGGTCAGTATTGTTTATTAACGGGTCTCATATTAGCAATGGCTTTGGTGAGTTAGCAAGCTTCTTACTATTAAATTTTAGTAATGTTGTTAATGGACTAGCCGGTTGCACAGATAAGCAGCATATAGAGGGTTTGTGAATTAAATTTAATATTTTAGGTTTTGCACCCGGATTGTTTTCTATGTATGATTTTGGCTTAAGATTGAATGTAAATGACGATTAAAATGAATGGAGACGTGAGATGCAAAAGAAACATTTATTTTTAAGTCGTGCCCCCCTTTCCAGAGCTTCAATTTGCAGTCTGGCTGCTGTCACTGCCTTTGCTTTGATTTCCTCTTTTTCAAGCCCTGTTGCTCTTGCCGGGGATGCGCTTGAAAAGGATGATATGGTCAGAGCTTTAAAAGCGAAACCAATCAAAAAACTGACGCGCGGCCTTGGTGCGCCGCCGGTTGATAAAGAACGTGTGAAAAGCCGCGGTCTGGTGATTGAAGTTGCCAAGAAAAAGGTTGAAGAACAGACCCATGAAGACCGGGAAGAAATCACCAAAATTGTCAAGAAATATAAATTGCCAACTATTGACCTCACTATTTATTTCGAGACCAATTCAGCTGAGATTTCTCCTTCTTCTATTTCAACGATGATCAAACTTGGCCAGGCTTTAAGTGATAAAGACCTGAAAGAAGGAACATTCCTCGTTGCCGGGCATACGGATGCTCGCGGTAGTGATGAATATAATCTTTCTCTTAGTCAGGCGCGGGCTAAATCTGTGAAGCATTTTCTGATGGAGAATTTTCACATTGGGCATGGCAAGCTGGTTGCTGTTGGTTATGGTGAAGAAGAGCTGAAAGATTTTGATGATCCGGCTTCTGGTGAGAACCGCCGGGTGCAGGTGACGAATCTTACTCATTAATCGCCTTAAATCTTTCTGGCCGATAGATTGTAGTTCAGGTTGCAGACGAAAACTTATGGTTTTTATGGAGCTCTGGTTTCGGTCCGGACCCGGATATGAGCAACATCCAGCTCAGTGATTGATACCTTCTTAAGTTAAACATTTGGTGGCAGATGGCTGCACTCTCGTGTAGCATGAAGTGCTGTGTTTGATATTGGGGAGTGGTCAGATGTCGATGAATATCTTTTTTCAATATGCAATGGTCGGGCTGGTTTCGCTGGCGGCGCTGTTCATTTTTATTGTCGGGATGCTGGTGATTTATGGCATCCTCCTGTTCATCATTGATAAGAGCCAGACACGCGATAGCATCCGGCATAATTACCCGGTGATTGGCCGGTTTCGGGCGATCTTTACGGAGCTTGGGGAATTTTTTCGTCAATATTTCTTTGCTATGGACCGGGAAGAAATGCCGTTTAACCGAGCTGAGCGAGACTGGGTTTATAAATCCTCAAGCGGGGTGGATAACACTGTTGCTTTTGGCTCCACCAAAAACCTTGGTGTGACGGGGACGATCATTTTTAACAACAGCCCGTTTCCGCTGCTTGATGAAGATGCTGAAGAGCCACCGGTTGTGGTGTTCGGGCCTGATTGTGAAAACCCCTATCATTCTAAATCAATTATCAATATTTCCGGAATGAGCTTTGGCGCGTTATCGAGCCCGGCGGTTAAGGCGCTTTCTAAAGGGGCGGAGCTGGCCGGATGCTGGATGAACACAGGCGAAGGGGGGCTTTCGCCTTATCACCTGCACGGCAATGCGGATATCGTCTTTCAGATCGGGACGGCGAAATATGGAGTGCGCAATGCTGAGGGGCAACTGGACCATGACAAGATGCGCGAGCTTGGTAGTTTTCCGTTTATTAAGATGTTTGAAATTAAACTCAGCCAAGGGGCAAAGCCGGGCAAAGGCGGCATATTACCCGGAGAGAAAGTCACGAAAGAGATTGCCAAAATCCGCGGAATTAAAGCGGGGGAGGCATCGATCTCGTTTAACCGGCATCCCGAAATCAACAGTATTGAAAACCTGCTGGATTTTATCTCTCTGATCCGTTCGCTGACAAAAAAGCCTGTTGGCATAAAAATGGTGGTTGGGTCTGAAGACTGGTTTGATGATTTTGCGACGCAGATATTAAACCGCGGGCTTGATAGTGCGCCCGATTTTATCACGGTCGATTCTGGTGATGGTGGTACGGGTGCCGCACCGATGCCGCTGATTGATAATGTCGGATTGCCTATTCGTCAGGCGCTGCCTCTGGTGATTGATAAGCTGCATGAATTCGGGCTTCGAGATCGGATCAAGGTGATTGCTTCGGGCAAACTGATTACGCCGGCTGATGTTTCCTGGGCTTATTGTGCGGGGGTGGATAGTGTTGTTTCAGCGCGCGGGTTTATGTTTGCACTTGGGTGTATTCAGGCTTTAAAATGCAATAAAAACACCTGCCCGACCGGGATTACGACACATAATAAGAGGCTGCAAAGCGGGCTTGATCCGGCTGATAAATCAGTTCGTATCGCGAATTTTGTCAATAAGATTCACTATGGTGCGGGGTTGATTGCTCATTCATGCGGGGTGCCGCATGTCAGGGCGCTGAAGCGGACACATTGCCGGATTGTGCAGAACACAGGTTTTGCGGCGCCGTTTCATGAACTTTATCCTGATGTGACTGTGAGCGTGAATGTGCGCTGATGTTTGGGGTGCATTTCGGGTTTGTTTTACTTTTTAAAATTCAGGTTTGAATGAGCTGGCTGTTGCCTGTTGCCAGGCTACTTTGTAGCGTGGATCTTGCGTCCCTATAAGAATTTCGCCTTCTTCAATTGGCGGGAACAGTTCCTGATATGAAGCGACTTTATTTGGTGAAATGCGGCGGAAGAAATGCTGGCGTCTGATTTGATGCGGGTGGGTGAGGCCGGCGGCTGAAACGACTTCTGCAAGGGCGTGCATTGTTGAGCTGTGAAATTTTTTCACCCGTTTGAATTTATCATTTACGTCTAATGCTCTGTAGCGGGCCGGGTCCTGTGTTGTGACGCCGGTCGGGCAGTGGCCGGTGTGGCAGGTTTGGCCTTGAATGCAGCCAACTGAAAACATGAAGCTTCGGCCAGCGTTGCAATAATCAGCACCAAGGGCCATGGCTCTTGCGATATCAAAAGCGGAGGCGATTTTGCCGCTAGCTGCCAGTTTGATTTTTGAGCGAAGGTTCGTGCCGACAAGGGCATTGTGGACGAAAGCAAGCGCCTCTCTTAAGGGCGTGCCGATATGGTCAGCAAATTCAAGTGGGGCGGCGCCCGTGCCACCTTCGCCGCCGTCTATGGTGATGAAGTCGGGTGCGGTGGCTGTTTCAACCATGGCCTTGCAGATGGCCATAATTTCCCAAGGGTGGCCAACAGAGATTTTCATGCCAATTGGTTTTCCGTCTGACAACTCTCTTAACTCAGCGATGAAACTCATTAATTCAAGTGGGGTTGTGAAGGCGGAATGACTTGATGGTGAGATGCAGTCATGCTCACGGCTGATACCGCGAACGGCGGCGATTTCATCTGTAATTTTTTCTTTTGGCAGGATGCCGCCATGGCCGGGCTTTGCACCCTGACTGATTTTAATCTCTATCAGTTTGATTTGATCAAGTGCTGCCTGCTGTTTAAACTTGTCTGCATTAAAGTTTCCCTGATCATCGCGGCAGCCAAAATAGCCCGTGCCAATTTGCCAGATGAGATCCCCCCCATAGCGCAGGTGATAGGGGCTGACGCCGCCTTCGCCGGTGTTCTGGGCGAAGCCACCTTCTTTGGCACCGCGGTTCATGGAGAGGATTGCATTCGGGCTTAAGGCTCCGTAACTCATGCCGGAAATATTAAGCACTGAGGCTTTGTAGGGCTGCTTGCAGTCAGGGCCGCCAATGATGCAGGTAAAAGGGTCCTGCTCGATGGGGGCGGGGGCAAGTGAGTGGTTGAGCCATTCATAACGGGGCTGGTAGGTATCATATTGGGTGCCGAAGGGGCGTTTGTCGAGCTCGCCTTTGGAGCGTTGATAGACAATGGCGCGTCTGTCACGGCTGAAGGGCATGCCGTTTTTGTCATCCTCGAAGAAATACTGACGCATCTCCGGGCGGATTTCTTCAAGCAGAAACCTGAAATGGCCCATGATGGGATAATTTCTCAGGATACTGTGTCTTGTCTGGATTATATCTGATGAGCCGAGAAAGACGAGTGAAGCAAAAATCAGAACAGGAATTAGCAGTAAAGCCAGATATTGAGGAAACAGGTAAAGCAGCAGCAAAGAGATGAGAAGGCCAGCAATTGAGAGGCTAAAAGCCAGGTACCGTTTGTAAAAAGGTATTAAGAGGTATGACATTGTGTATCTCTTTTAGGTTTGGTCTTATTCTAATCTGCTCTTTGATATTTATGGTGGTGCTTCTCAATTTCAGGTTTGTATGTTGGTGTGGGTTTGATTGCTGGTGGTGTTGCCTTTCAGCTGTTGTGATACTAACTATAGTCTTTTAAGGATGTGAGTGTCACCCGGGAAATTGGTTCAGAAATTTATAGTCCGGCCAGATTATGGTTTTGTGACTTTTCAGCGCTCTGGCGAAGTTTGTTACAGTTACCGGAAAAATTTAAAATGAGGGAGCAGCGTTTTGCTGACCTTTGAGGAAAACAGAGAGGAAAAACTGTGGTCGGGCAGATTTATCATTTAGAGCCGAAATCAGGGACAGCGAAATCACTGGTGATTTTTTTACATGGCTATGGGGCTAATGGTCAGGATCTGATCGGCATTGGCCAACAGTGGCAGGATTTGTTTCCTGATACGGTTTTTGTCAGCCCGGATGCGCCTGAGCCTTGTGCGATGAACCCTTTTGGCGGTTTTCAGTGGTTTGACCTGACCATGCGTGACCCGACGGAATACTGGCGGGGGGTAAACAAAGCCGGCCCGGCGCTTGATGAATTTATTGATCAACAGTTGAAGCAGTTTGGCGTTAGTAACAACGCGCTGGGGCTGGTTGGTTTTTCGCAAGGGACGATGATGGCGCTGCATGTTGGTTATCGAAGAGCTGAAGCGCCGGCAGCGATTGTTGGCTATTCAGGCAAGCTGGCCGGGCCGGAGCATCTTTCAAAAGAACTTGTCTCGAAACCCGCGACCTTGCTGGTGCATGGTGACAGGGATGATGTTATTCCGCCAGCGGCTTTGAGTGAGGCTGAAACTGCGATCAAAGCAGAAGGCATTGAAGTGAAATCGCACCTCTCAAAAGGGCTTGGACATGGGATTGATATGGATGGGTTAAGGCTTGGGGCAGAGCATCTTAAAGCTTATCTTGGCTGATAATTTTGTTCGTTTGGCAGGCTATTTCAGGAAATTTGCTGGCTTTGCCGGGGGGAATGCACATTAAAATTTATTGGTCCATGATTTTGACATTGTGACAGTATAACCACTTCACATTGATAAAGTTATGGCCCGTCTTTACTTTGAGCTACGGATCAGACATTCTTCCCTTGGATGTTCAATTGCTGTCATGTTTCTGTGACAGAGGGCTGTTAGATGAGGATTGTTTTTTAATTTTGCGTATTCAGTTGTGTCTTATATATTTAATAAGGCCGCCTTGCTGAATCGGCGAGGTTCTCTTTGTATCTGAGTGCGGCCTTGCAATTAGTGAGGAACGACGCCTGTGATGAGACAAGCACGCTCTCCAGATGCCTGCCCGGCACTGGTTTTAAATGCGGATTTCAGACCGCTGAGTTATTATCCTTTGTCATTATGGAGCTGGCAGGAGGCGGTGAAATCTGTTTTTCTTGACCGGGTCAATATTATCCAGAGTTATGAGAAAACTGTACACAGCCCTTCATTTGATATGAAATTACCAAGTGTGGTGGCGCTGAAAAACTATGTGCGTCCGGCGCGCTATCCGGCATTCACGCGCTTTAACCTGTTTTTACGTGATAAATTCACTTGCCAATATTGCGGCTGTACGGACGATTTAACATTTGACCATGTTATTCCCCGCTCTAAGGGAGGGACGACGCGTTGGGATAATGTTGTAGCGGCCTGCGCCCCTTGTAACCTTAGAAAAAGCAACAAAATGCCGAAAGTTGCGGGCATGATTCCAATGCAGAAGCCGTTTCGTCCAACTGTGTTTCACCTGCACAGAAACGGGCGAATGTTCCCGCCAAATTATCTGCATGAAAGCTGGCTTGATTATCTATATTGGGATACTGAGCTTGAGGCTTAGGGCCGTTTAAAGTTATTGTGCATCACCCAGAACTTTGACTAGCGCTTCGATGATTTGTTGCTGGCGTTCTTCATTGATGACTTTATCACCCAGCAGATCCGTTACATAGAACACATCGATGGCTTTTTCACCGTAAGTCGCAATATGTGCGCTTGAAATATCGAGATTGAGATCACCGATGGTTTTGGTCAGGTGGAATAGCAGTCCGGTTCTATCAAGGCCGCGTACTTCAATGACGGTAAATTCATTAGAAAGCTCGTTTCTGATTTTTACATCAGGCATGACATCAAAAGCGGTGATACGGCCTTTTAGGGCTGTGTGTTTTTGCTCTAACTGATTGAAGTGGAGTTCACCGCGAATGAGTTTTTCCAGCGTTTCCGCAATGGTTTTGGCGCGGCGTCTTTCATCATCAATGTGGTCAAACTCACGGCTGATGCAGATGCTATCAAGGGCCATGCCGGTTTGAGTGGTGTTGACCTGGGCATCAATAATGTTAGCGCCACTGGCCGCACAACTGCCCGCCAGCATAGAGAGCAGTTTGGGGTGTGTTGGCGTGTAGATGGTGATTGATGTGTGAGCGGTGAAAGCGTCGCTTGAAATTTCATAAGAAAACGGCTTTTTCTCCTGCTCGGCTCTGTATACCAGATTGGCGTGGGTCATTTGACCTTCGAGATCGGTTTTCAGCCAGTAGGATGGGAAGTGGCGCTCTGTATATTCTTTAATCTGAGCCTTATTCCAGCTGATCTGTTCATCATCTCTGATTTTTTCGACGAACTCTTCAATTGCTAGTTTCACCTGTTCTTTTTCTGTCTCTTCATTCTCACCATCTGATAAGTGGTTGCTGGCTTCAGCATAAAGAGTGCGCAAGAGCTGGCCTTTCCAGCCATTCCAGGTGCCGGGGCCGACGGCGCGAATATCACAAACGGTCAGGATGGTCAGCAGATTGAGGCGCTCTCTTGTCTGAACGATATCGCAAAAGTCCTTAATGGTTTGCGGGTCATTCAGATC
This sequence comes from Hyphomicrobiales bacterium, assembly GCA_021775425.1. GTDB lineage: Bacteria > Pseudomonadota > Alphaproteobacteria > Rhizobiales > HXMU1428-3 > HXMU1428-3. The sequence continues at coordinate 60,518 of JAJFHX010000020.1, read as the reverse complement.
GCGGCTCTGGGCGTACGAGCTCATGGTCAGGTGATCTAGTATCAGCCAGGAGACAAGCTCCGTTTCTTCTTCTGTCAGCCCCAGGCGGGGGCAGAGCCTTTTGGCGATACGGGCGCCGGCAACAGAGTGGTCTTCCTTGCGCCCTTTGGCGATATCGTGAATGAAAACGGCAACATATAATGCGCGGCGGTTGGCTATATTCTGAATAAGGTCATGAGACAGGGGCAGGCTTTCCTGCACTTCGCCGCGCTCAATTGTGCCGAGTTCTCTTAAGGAGTGGATGAGGTGCTCATCAACGGTGAAGTGGTGATACATGTTGAATTGCATCATTGAGACGATCTTGCCGAAGTCCCTGATAAAACGGCCTAAAACACCAGATTCATTCATCCGGGTGATGACTTTTTCCGGATGATCGCTGTTGGTCAGAATGTCGAGAAACAGGCTGTTGGCTGTCGGGTCGTTACGGAGCTTATGATCAATGAGGCGCAGTGAGCGGCGGATCTGGCGCAAGGCAGTTGGGTGAAGGAGAGTGTTATATTCATTCGCGAGGGAAAAAATGCGAATAAGATTGACGGGATCACGTTTGAAGGTATCTCTGTGAATGGTGTTGATGCGGCCGTTTTCAATGCGAAAGTCTGATGATTTTCGCAAGGCTCTGCGTTTTTTCCAGCCCAGTCCTTCGATGATTTCATTGAGCTTTGGTGTTGCTTTGAGCTGTTTCATCTCAAGGTCAGCGCAGAGGATACGTGTGAGGTTGCCCACTTCCTTGGCGGTCAGGAAGTAGTGTTTCATGAAGCGCTCAACCGCTTGAAGGCCTTTTCGATCAGCATAACCAAGGCGTTCGGCCATGGATTTTTGTACATCGAATGAAATGCGCTCTTCGGCTCTTTTGGTCAGGAAATGCAGATGGCATCTGATAGTCCAGAGGAAATTATCGCAGTGTTTGAAGCTGTGATATTCTTCCATTGTGAAGACGCCTGAATTGGAGATGTCACTGTCTTCAGTGTTATAATTCAGATATTTGGCGAGCCAGTGGAGGGTGTGCAAATCGCGCTGGCCGCCTTTGCCATCTTTAACATTGGGTTCGACCATATAGCGGGAGCTGCCGGATCTTTCGTGGCGCTCATTTCGTTCTTCAAGTTTGGCTTCAATGAATTCTCTTGCCGTGCCGTCAATGACTTTATCTTTAAATTCAACCTGGAATTCTTCATAAAGTGATTCTTCACCCCATAAGAAGCGGCTGTCGAGCAGTGAAGTTCTGATGGTCATATCCGATTTGGCAAAGCGGATTGACTGCTCGATTGAGCGGGTGGCGTGACCAACTTTGAAACCCATATCCCATAGTATATAGAGCATATATTCAACCACGCTCTCACCCCAGGCGGTTTGCTTATAGGGGAGGAGAAAGAGGAGGTCTATGTCTGATCCGGGCGCGAGAGCGCCGCGGCCATAACCACCGGTTGCGACGATGGCGATGCGTTCTGCGGCTGAAGGGTTGTGCGCTCTGTAAACATGCTGGATGGTGAAATCATATAAAACACGGACCAGCTCATCCTGAAATTCTGAAAGGCCTTCAGCGCAACTGCGACCATCGCCAGTTTCCAGCAGGTTTAATTCTGCGTGTTTGTGGGCATGGTTCTTCAGCTCGGTTAAACGATTGAGCAGCTCTTGCCTTAGGGTTTGTTCCTGCTTTTGATGCTGGCGCCATAGCTCTGTCAGATCTTCCCGAAGGAGGGCGGGATCGAAGAAGGGAGGCTTTTGTGGGGTTTGTATTTCCATTATGTGTTTTTTTAGAATTCTCTGTTTTGCTTTATAGCGCTTTGCTGGTTCAGGCTTTATTTTCGCACAGGTGTTTGATCATATCATGGATCAGAAAATACCGACACTTTAAGACTGTTGTCATTGTTAAATTTCGTTTTTATGCTGCGATATGGTTTTTAGTTTATACACCAGTTCCAAGGCATTTTTAGGCGTCAAATTGTCTGGGTTAATATTTTCCAGTTGTTGAAGCAATTCTTCTGCAACAGGATTTGGGGGCTGACTATCTGGTACTTTGGATTCTTCTTCCAGATCGATAGAAAATAACGGTAAATCTTCCAGTTGATTAATTGCGCCCTGTTTCTGGTTTTTGTTTTCCAGAAGATTGAGGACTTCACTGGCTCTGTTGATCACTTTTTTCGGGATACCGGCGAGTTTTGCCACCTGAATGCCATAAGACCTGTCGGCAGCGCCCATGATCACCCGGTGCAGAAAGACGATTTCATCATTCCATTCCCTGACTTCAATTGTGGCGTTTGTAACGCCTTCCAGTTTTTCTGAAAGGGTCGTCAGCTCATGATAGTGGGTGGCGAAGAGTGCTCTGGTTTTGCTGATATTATGGAGAAATTCAATGGTTGCCCATGCGATTGAGAGGCCGTCAAAAGTGGCAGTGCCACGGCCGATTTCATCAAGTATCACCAGTGAGCGATTTGTTGCCTGGTTTAAGATGGCAGCGGTTTCAACCATTTCAACCATGAATGTGGAGCGGCCACGGGCCAGATCATCTGAAGCGCCAACGCGTGAAAACAACCTGTCAATCAGGCCGATATGAGCGTGAGCGGCGGGGACATAACAGCCCATTTGAGCCATGATGGCAATCAGTGCGTTTTGGCGCAGGAAGGTCGATTTACCAGCCATGTTCGGGCCGGTTAACAGCCAGATGCTGGCGGTGCCTGATTTATTTTCTTTGGTGGATTTTCTTAAAGCGCAGTCATTTTCTATGAAGGGACCGGATTTTGTTTTCCTTAAGGCCTGTTCAACGACAGGATGACGCCCGGCTTTGATCAGGAAGGTGCGGCTTTCATCGACAAGGGGCCTTGTGTAGTTTTCCTCTTCGCTTAGATGGGCAAGGGCGAGGATGACATCCAACTCAGCAAGACGTTCGGCGCATTTGCTGATCTGTAACTGGGCTTCGATGGCTTTGTTGCATAAATCATCAAAAATGTTCAGTTCGATGGCAAGTGCTTTTTCAGCGGCCATGGTGATTTTTGTTTCAAGCTCGAAAAGTTCATCTGTTGTGAAGCGGACATTGTTTGCCAATGTCTGTCTGTGGCGAAATGTTTCACTGTTGGGTGCTTTGAGCATCTGCTCTGCATTTAGCTGCGTGACCTCTACGAAATATCCAAACTGATTGTTGTGTTTGATTTTCAGAGATTTAATGCCAGTCTGCTCGCTATAGGTTGCCTGCAATTTTGCGATTATGTTGCGGCTCTGATCGCGTAATTCGCGTTCGGAATCTAGGGTTTTATCAATACCCGGATTGATGAAGTTGCCATCCCGGGCCTGTAGGGGAAGGTCATCTTTCAGGGTTTTGCCAAGGTTGTCTTTCAGGCGGCTGTTGGCTATCAGCAAATCTACCGTGATAGACTGGATGATTGGCGGCAAATGCTCTTTTTTGAAATTTTGCAATTGTGTCAGGATATCATCTGCGACCTTAAGGCCGTTTCTGATTGCGCCGAGATCTTTAGGGCCGCCTCGACGTAGCGACAAACGGGAGAGACTGCGGGCCATATCCGGTGTTAAGCGAATGGTTTTGCGCAAACTGTCACGGGCAGCGTTGTTATTGATGAAAAATTCCAGGCAATTGAGCCGCTGGTTGATGGTTTCAATATCAAGCAGCGGGGCGTTGATGTCTGCCGCGAGGCGGCGGGCGCCGGGGCCTGTCACGGTGCGATCAAGCGCATCAAACAGGCTGCCTTTTTTGGTCATTCGGGTTGATTTAACCAGTTCCAGATTGGCTCTGGTCGCGGCGTCAATGACCATTGCCTGCTGATTGCCGGAGCGGCTGGGCGGGCGAATGAGTGGGGTTTTGCCGATTTGGGTTAGTTCAATATATTTCAACAGGGCGGCAATGGCGGCAAGTTCACCGCGGTTGAAATTGCCAAAGCCTTCAAGTTCACTGACGCCGAGAGCTTGTTTGAGACCGGCCTCACCCGAAAGGCTGTTGAAATATGCGCCAGGCAGGGGGGTTTGGGCGCAGTCCTGATTGTTTAGGAGTGAGCGGATGTGAGGTTCAGCTTTGAGGCTATCTGCATGAAGAATTTCACTTGGGGCGAGTTTGGTCAGCTCGCCCGATAAATCTCTGCCAGAGACTTCGCTTACCAGAAATTCACCGGTTGAAATATCAAGGCTGGCGAGGGAATAATGTTTTTCATTCTGCTCATGATCTGCCGGGTTTTGAAAGAGGCTGGTGAGGTAGTTATTTGCACCCGCTTCGAGAAGCGTGTCTTCCGTTAATGTGCCGGGAGTGACCAGGCGGGTGACATCGCGCCTGACGACGGCTTTTGAGCCTCGTTTTTTTGCTTCTGCAGGGTCTTCTGTTTGTTCAACAACGGCGACACGAAACCCGGCTTTGATGGCTTTTTGCAGATATTCATCAGCGACTTTTAAGGGAACACCCGCCATGGGGATATCTTTGCCTTGATAGGTTCCGCGTTTTGTTAGGGTGAGGCCGAGTTTTTCTGAAACTTCAATGGCGTCTTCAAAGAACAACTCATAAAAATCACCAAGCTGGTAAAACAGTAAATAGCCGGGATTGATAGCTTTCAGCTCAAGATATTGAGCGATGACGGGTGAGGCTTTTTCTTCGTTCTTCTCAGCTTTATTTGAGGCAGTTTTGTTTTTTGTCTGTGGTTTGTTTGCCAGAGGATTTGCAGTGACTTTTAGATGGGCTGCATTTTGTTCACTGGTGTTCGCCACAGATAGGCTCCGTTTCTTATCTTTTGCGGGATTTCATGTTCAATTAATGAATGGCTACCGACATTATAGAGAGTTTGGCATAATTACCATAGGCTAGATAAACCGTGTGGTGATTTTGCAGTTGCCGGGACAATCTGTTTGCCACCTGCTTTAAAACTCCATGATTTGACTTGATAATCAGTATTAATATTTTTTATTTATTTGATTAGATAAATTAAATCAGCGGTTGTTTCGCTTTTTTCTTCGTACTATCGTTTCAGACTTATTTTTCTTTTCAACAAAATATTTCATTACATTCACACTTGAGGCAGGTTTCAGGATCAAATGACATCAAAAAACAATAAAAACAGTTTCACTGAACAAGAGGCATTGCAATTTCATGCAGGCGCCAAGCCGGGTAAGCTTGAAATTACACCAACGAAACCAATGGCAACTCAACGTGATCTGAGCCTTGCTTATTCACCTGGTGTTGCTGTGCCTGTGCTGGCAATTGCTGATGATCCGGCAACTGCTTATGATTATACCAATAAGGGAAATATGGTCGCTGTGATTTCTAACGGCACGGCTATCCTCGGGCTGGGCAATCTTGGGGCGCGGGCCTCGAAGCCGGTGATGGAAGGGAAATGTGTCCTTTTTAAACGGTTTGCTGATGTTGATTCAATTGATCTTGAGGTTTCAACAGAAGACGCTGACGAATTTATCAATTGTGTGCGCTATCTTGGGCCGGCATTTGGCGGTATCAATCTGGAGGATATCAAGGCGCCGGATTGTTTTATCATAGAGCAGCAACTTCGTGAGATGATGGACATTCCGGTGTTTCATGATGACCAGCACGGCACGGCGATTATCGCAACGGCCGGGCTTATCAATGCACTGCATCTGACTGGTAAGGACATAAAGGATATCAAGCTTGTGTGCTCTGGTGCCGGGGCGGCTGCTATTTCCTGTGTTGAGCTGGTGAAATCAATGGGTTTGCCGCATGATAATGTGCTTATGGTTGATCGGACCGGCGTGATTTATAAGGGGCGGGAAAAAGGAATGGATCAGTGGAAGTCAGCGCATGCGGCTGAAACTGGTGCGCGCACGCTGGCTGATGCAATGAAAGGGGCTGACGTGTTTTATGGCCTTTCTGCTGCCGGGCTGGTGACAGAAGACATGGTAAAATCTATGGCGGATAAGCCGATTATTTTTGCCATGGCCAATCCTGACCCGGAGATTACACCTGAGCAGGTTGCGGCCATTCGTGATGATGCGATTATGGCGACTGGGCGCTCTGATTATCCCAATCAGGTGAATAATGTGCTTGGTTTTCCTTATATTTTCCGCGGCGCGCTTGATGTGCATGCGTCTGAAATTAATGAAGCGATGAAAATTGCTGCGGCGGAAGCGCTTGCTAAGCTGGCGCGGGAAGATGTGCCGGATGATGTGGCGGCGGCTTATCATGGGCAACGGCCAAAATACGGGCCGGATTATATTATTCCGGCGCCGTTTGACCCGCGGCTGATCAGCCATGTGCCACCTGCTGTTGCGCGGGCCGCGATGGATACGGGTGTGGCCCGCACGCCGATTATTGATATGGAAGAATATGCGCATCGTTTATCAGGGCGGCTTGATCCGGTTGCCGGGTGGCTACAAAGCATTTTCCAGAGTGTTCGGAAAAATCCACGCCGGGTTGTGTTTGCGGAAGGGGAAGAAGAGCAGGTCGTTCGGGCCGCCAACACGTTTTACAATATGGGGCTTGGGCATCCTATACTCGTTGGCCGCGAAGAACAGATTATGGAAGCTTTTGAGCGCGCTGGAATTGAATACCGTGATGTGTTTGAAATTCAGAATGCCCGGCTTAGTGAGCATAATGAGACTTATGCTGAGTTTTTGTATCAGCGATTGCAACGCAAAGGCTATGTGAAGCGTGACTGTTTGCGGATGGTGAACACAGACCGGATCATTTATGCTGCCTGTGTTGTGGCGCATGACCATGCTGACGGGATGGTTGCCGGGGTGACGCGGAACTGGTCGATTGCGTTTGAAGATATTTTAAAAGTACTGGACGAAAAATCTGATCATTGTCCGGTTGGTGTGTCGCTGGTTCTAAATCGGGGACGGGCTGTTCTGGTGGCTGATACATGTGTGCATGATATGCCAAGCACTGAAGAACTCGCTAATATCGCGGAAGAAGCGGCGAAAGTATCCCGGCGGCTTGGTTCAGAGCCACGCGTTGCGATGCTTGCTTATTCAACCTTTGGCCACCCGGAAGGCGAGCGCTCTATTCGTGTTCGTGAGGCGGTAGAACTGCTTGATGAACGCGGCGTTGATTTTGAATATGATGGAGAGATGTCTGCTGAAGTGGCATTGAACGCTGATGCGCTGGCGCAATATCCATTTTGCCGGTTGAGTGATACGGCGAATGTGCTGATTATGCCGGCGTTTCACTCTGCCAGTATTTCAACCAAGATGTTTCAGGAATTATCTGAGGGAACGGTGATCGGTCCGTTGCTGGTCGGGCTTGAGAAATCTGTTCAACTGGTGCAGCTTGGCGCGAAAGACAGCGACATTGTGAATATGGCGGCGCTGGCGGCTTATGATGTCAATGGATAGCGGTGAACTTAATAGCTCTTAAGTTGTTGTAATTTTTAAACTTTATCTGCTAGTTCTATATGAGGTTTGTGGTGCTTAATCGTTTGCGCCGTAGCGATGCAGGTCTGAGCCATTTTCACGGAGCCAGTCTTTTGCTGTTTTATAGGTGGGCAGGGTTTGCGTCACCAGTTTCCAGAAATTCGGGCCGTGGTTCATTTCAGCGAGGTGGGCAACCTCATGCGCGGCAACATAATCCAATACATCCGGTGGGCTTAAGATTAGGCGCCAGGAATATGAGAGGATGCCCTTGGATGAGCATGAGCCCCAACGGCTGCGCTGATCTTTGATCATGATTTTATTAAAGCTGAGACCAAGATTTTTGCTATGCCATTTCGAGCGTTCGTAGAGATCTTTTCTGGCCTGATCAATCAGCCATTTGGTGAGGCGGCGGGGCGCGAATTGCGGGCGGCCATTGATGTGTATTTCCGGCAGGTTAGTTGCCGGGTTTTCTTCGAGCCAGACAACACCTCTGCCACGTGCCTGACCGGCGAAGACAAGCTTGTGATCAACACCGCGCAAGGGGATGATGGTATCTGGTGCAAATGGAACCGCTTCGGGGATTTTATCAAATTGCTGGAACAGCCAGTTTTTGTGGTTTTCCAGAAATGAGATGGTTTCCTGGTCAGTGCACTGTTGAGGAACTGTGACTATTGCGGAACGCTCAGTTGAGCTGACACGAAGAGTGAGACGGCGGGCTTTTGGATGGCGCCTGAACTTAATCGGTATGTCGCAATTTTCTAGCGCAATTTCTTCTCCATGCCGGAGCATACTCTTTTTACTGATATTAAGGCGTGCTGCCCACCGCATGGATTTGCCTCTCTCTTAAAATGAGAAATCTGATTGAAGGTTGATTTTATTTATGACGACCCCGAATGCTGCCACCGAATCATTCATGAACAGCATGATATTTGTTAGCTGGTTTATAAAGGTTAAATTTGGCCAGATTGTAATCAACACACAGTTTTCTCCACTTATCAGGCCTCGTGGCAATTTGGGGTAAATGATTTTCAAGAGGTGGTTCAGCTTATCGTGCTTTTGTTTTGCGGGGATTAGTTGACAGCTTTGTTGATGGCGGCAGCCATATCTTTTGCACTATCTGAAAATCGAAAATAACGGATAAACCCGCCATCCCTATCCATCAGAAAAGTTTGTGGTGAATGGTCCATCAGGTAGTCGGTGCCTTCGATGTTTTTTGCAGGCTTTCCATCTTTGTCGACCTTAACGCCATAGACCTTATAGGCTTTTTTTGCTTTGGTGATGTTTTCAATTGTGCCGGTGAGGCCGATGAGGCGAGGGTGAAAACTTGAAACATAGCTGGCGAGTTGATCGGGTGTGTCGCGCTCAGGATCAATGGTGATGAAAATGGGCTGGACGTTTTCACTTTTCGGTTTTGACATATCAAGCGCATTGGCCATTTTCTGAAGGTCAGTCGGGCAGATGTCAGGGCAATAGCTATAGCCGAAATAGACCAGCATATATTTGCCCTTGAAATCCTCTTCTGTTTTTGCGTTTCCTTTATGATCAATCAGTGTGAAGGGACCACCGATGAGTGCCTGGCCGCTATTTATGTTTTTTTGTGTGGGTTGATTTTCCAGCGCATAGAGCCAGATGGCAATGAGAGCACCAAAACAAAAGCCACACAGGATGAGGAAGATTTGATTTTTACGCATAAGGTCTATTTGTATCCGTCGTCAGTTGCTGATCAATGGTGATCTGTTTTTCTGCCCGGTAAGATCTGCTCAATGTGGTTGATTAAAAATGCATATTTATAGCTGCAGGTTGTGAACGGTAATTTCTGTGTTTGCAGAAATGCGGGTATACGGTGGTTCGGGCTCAGATGTATTTCTTTTCAATTTGGCTGCACTTTAAATAGCAGATGATGGGAACGTCAAGCATTAGATGCAATGACATATCATCACATGGCTGTGACGATTTTTAGCAGATTTTAGAGGTGTGTTGTTTTTCTTTAACAGGCATTGTTGAAGTGAAATTATCTTTAACTCTGAAATATGGTTGTCTCACTTGCTAAAGTCTTTAAGCTCAGCTTTCATGGAAAATCGGGATTATATAAATCGCTCGCATTTGCGTTTGCGGACAATTGTCCGTTTGCGGTGGATTGCTATTTGCGGACAGTTTGCTGCTGTGATTGTGGTTTTTTATGGTTTTGGGTTTGAGTTTCCTCTGGCTTTGTCATTGCTAGTGATCAGCCTTTCTGTGGCGATTAATGTCGTGCTTAGTGCAATGGTCAAGGACATCAAAGTGATTGGCAATGAGTTTGCCACCTGGATGCTGGCCTATGATATTGTTCAGCTTTCAGTGTTGCTCTATCTGACGGGAGGGATTCTTAATCCCTTTGCTTCGCTGCTTGTCGCGCCGATTGCGATTTCGGCGGCCTCGCTCAGGACACAGTCAACACTGGTGATTTCTATTCTGGCGCTTTTTGCGGCCAGCTTTATCAGCTTTTTTTACATGCCATTGCCCTGGTACACGGCTTCGGGGCTCGAATTTCCGTTCGCATACAGAATGGGAAACTGGATTTCTGTTGTTTGTGCGATGACGTTTATTGGATTTTTTGCCTGGCGGATTGCCCGGGAAAGCCGGATCATGTCTGCGGCGCTGGCGGCAACGGAGGCAACGCTGGCGCGTGAGCAGAAACTTTCCGCGATTGACGGGCTGGCTGCTGCTGCGGCTCATGGGCTTGGCACACCCTTATCGACCATTTCACTTGTTGCGAAAGAGCTTGAGCGTGAGCTTGAAGAGGATAGCCCGCTTCGTGATGATGTTCTGCTTATCCGGTCTCAGGCGGTGCGGTGCCGGGAGATTTTGCAATCTTTAACGGATGTCGGGATGGATGGAGATGTACTGGTTGATCATTCCTCGATCAGTGATGTTCTGGAAGAGGTGGCACAACCTTTAAAAGCGCTGAATGCAAATATAGTGATTAAGACCAATGCTATGAGCGGAACAATGCCGCCATTTGATGCAGAACCTGTTTTAAGCCGGAACCCGGGTATGATTTATGCGCTTGGCAATCTGGTTGAAAATGCGGTTGAATTTTCTTCTTCTGAAGCGGTGTTGCAGGCGGAATGGTCTGAAGACGTATTAAAACTGACGATCCTTGATGATGGGCCGGGTTTTTCTCTTGAAATGCTGAAGGTGCTTGGTGAACCGTTTGTTTCTTCCCGCTCACTTTCGAGGCAGGAAGGGATTGAAGATCATCAAAGTGGTATGGGGCTTGGTTTTTTCATTTCAAAAACTCTGCTTGAGCGCTCTGGTGCGGTGATGCGTTTTGGCAACCGAAACGGCGAAGATGATGCTTATGGCGAAGGGGTTAAAAGGGGTTCGTCTAAATCTGTCGGGTCTGTTGGAGCGAAGGGCGCGTTTGTTAAACTCGAATGGCCCCGAAAGATGATTGATGTCTCTAGCAATAAAGACTGAGCTATCCGGGTGGTTGCTCATATGAGAGGTCTTTTAACCGCTGAATTTATTTGAGAATTCTGAAATTTTAACGGTTTTGATCTGCTGGCCAGTGCTTTTTGCGGTTATCATATGTTTTGCTCTCATTAACTTCAGAACTGAAAAAAATGGACCTTTAATGGTTGATTGGGTTATTGTGGTGCTTCAAATGCATTATTCCGGCTGAATACAGGAGAGCTATTTTGGTTACTGAGACAATCGACTGGTCAAATTTTGAAGATCGTTCCATTCTTGTGGTTGAAGACGATCAATCCTTTTTGAACAGATTATCTCGAGCTCTGGAATCGCGCGGATTTGAAGTGCGGACGGCTGATAATGTGAATGATGGCATCCGATTAATTGAAGCTTCCGCTCCGGCGTTTGCCGTGGTTGATATGCGGTTAAACGATGGTAATGGGTTGCAGGTTCTGGAGGTTTTATCTGAAACCAGACCAGATGCGCGGGCGGTTGTTCTAACCGGTTATGGCAATCTTGCGACGGCTGTTACGGCGGTTAAGCTTGGGGCGATTGATTATCTGGCAAAACCGGCTGATGCGGATGATGTTGTGGCGGCACTGATGGCTACTGGCGAAAAAGCCAGCCCGCCGGAAAACCCGATGTCAGCTGATCGGGTGCGCTGGGAACATATTCAGCGGGTCTATGAGCTTTGTAATCGCAATGTTTCAGAGACGGCGCGGCGGCTCAATATGCATCGCCGCACGCTACAGCGTATACTCGCCAAACGGGCACCAAGGTAGACTACATATTTTTTCATTAAAATCTGAGTTATAGCTCACCTCATTATTTCTTTCGTATTCTGTCTTGTCCTTTAGATAAAGCAGGTTGAAGACCCTTCATTGTGGGAAGAATGTGAAATATATGTGGGGGTAAGTGGTGTATAACCTCGCAATCAACCTTGCGATCTTTACGCTGGAGCTATCTTTATTTATCAATGTTAAATCTGAACTTTCTCTTTCTGGCCTTTTCTGGTTTGGGAAGCGTATAGAATGGTTTTGCCTGATTGGATGTGGAGCCTGATGTGGGGCTGGAAAGATGGCTTCACCACCAGATGATTTTGGATGTGAATTTGAAAATCATTTTATGTCTTTATTTTGCTGCCAGTTTTCTGGCTTTAGAGTGAAGATTTTTAGAAGTTGCAGTCAATTGGGTTTGTTAGCAATCCGGAGGGTTATATGTTTGGTATTCAGGGGAAACGTGATAGTCGGTCGACGAAACATCGTAATACGTCTGATGTTGTTGGTGTTTCCGGTTTGCGACATGCTCTTAACCCCGGACAGCTGGGGTTTCTGACGACCAAGGAACTTGAGCCTTATCATGGATTAATCGGCCAGGAGCTTGGACTTGAGGCGGTTCAGTTCGGAATTGATGTGCGCTCTGATAATTTCAATATCTTTGCGGTTGGTCCATTAGGGGTTGGTAAGTTAACTGCAATTACGAGATTGCTTGAAGAGACCACGCCGCATTGGGGCCAGCCTTCTGACTGGGTGTATGTTAATAATTTTGTGGACGCTAACAAACCACTGGCGATTGAGATGTCACCGGGGCATGGGCCACAATTTGCACGCATGATGGTCAATGCAATCGATGAGCTCAGGGTCGGTTTGCCGGCGATGTTCCAATCTGATGAATATGTGACCCGGCGACGCTCGATTGATCTTTCTTTTGAAAGCAACCAGGAAGATGCGATCGAAAACCTGATCGAGATGGCTTTTACGAAAAATGTGCAGGTGTTGCGCACACCTTCCGGTTTTACGATGATGCCGCTTGAGAACGGTGAACCGCTGGAGCCGGAAGAGTTTCAACAAAAACCTGTTGGTGAGCGGCGGGTGGTTGAAGCCAAGATACAGGATCTGGAGCGGCAGCTTGGTGAGTTATTTCAGAGCTTTCCTGCGCAGCAGAAAGTGCGGACTGAAAAGCTGTTGGCGCTCAATGAAGATATGGCCAAGAACATTGTTGCAACGGCGCTGCAATCGGTTCGAAAGTCATTTCAGGCTTATGAAAAAATTATCAGATATTTACACGCCGTAGAGTATGATCTTATTCGTCATGTTGGACTGTTTCTTGGTGAGGAGCCTAGTGATGTTCTGATTAAAGGGCATATAGAGACAGAAGATGACCCGCAGTTTCGCCGCTATATGGTGAATGTGCTTGTGAGCCGTGATCAGTCTGAACAAAAAGGCGGGCCGATTGTTAAAGAAGCAAACCCGACTTTGAGTAATTTGCTTGGCCGGGTTGAGAGTATTTCTGACAGCGGAAATGAACTTACCGATTTTAATATGATCAGGCCGGGTGTGATGCATCTCGCAAATGGTGGTGTTTTGCTGCTGGATGCAGCAAAACTGCTCGAGAATAATTTTGCCTGGGAAGGTATAAAGCGGGCATTGCTCACGAAGCAGATAGACATTGAATCTCCAATTGATGATGGCAGTGTTTCGCGCCCGGTTACGCTTTCACCTGAACCCATTCCGCTTCATCTCAAGGTGATATTGTTTGGCGAGCGGGAGCTTTATTACAAGCTGAAAGAGGTTGACCCTGAATTTTCCAATATATTTAAAATTCAGGCAGAGTTTGAAGATGTTATTCCGCGCACACCAGAGAATGAATTGACTTATGCGCGGATCATTGCCGGGATTATCGCCAAACATGCGCTTAACCCAATTGATGCGATTGGTGTTGGCCGGATAATTGAGCATAGCTCACGACAGGCGGGAGATGGACAGAAATTATATATTAATTTCGTGACCTTGCAGGATGTGCTGATTGAATCTGACTATTGGGCCAAAAAAGAGGGCCGCAAAAGCACGACACATGCGGATGTAAAAAAGGCGATTTATTTCCGTGATAAGCGTGCGTCACTTTCAAAAGAGCAGAATAAAGAGAATATTTTACGCGATTTGCATGTGGTTGAAACTGATGGCGCGGCGATTGGGCAGATCAATGCTTTGAGTGTGATGGAGCATGGGGATTATGCTTTTGGTCGGCCATCTAAAATCACGGCGCGGGTGCGGATGGGTTCAGGCCGGATGGTTGATATTGAGCGGGAAGTGGACTTAGGCGGGCCGCTGCATTCTAAGGGGATGATGATTTTATGGGGCTATCTTGCCGGGACATATGCGCAGACTGTGCCCTTGGCTTTAAGCGCCTCTCTTGTTTTTGAGCAATCTTATGGTGAAATTGACGGTGACAGTGCGTCAGCGGCTGAATTGTTTGCCTTGCTTTCTGCGCTTAGTCAGGTGCCGATCAGGCAGGGGATTGCGGTCACCGGTTCTGTTAATCAGCAAGGTGAAGTGCAGGCGATCGGCGGTGTGAATGAAAAAGTTGAAGGCTTTTTTGACCTTTGCCATGCACGTGGCCTGACGGGTGAGCAAGGTGTGATCGTGCCTGAAGCTAACCGGGTGCACCTGATGCTACGAGAAGATGTTGTTGCCGCCTGTGGGCGCGGGGAATTTCATATCTGGTCTATTCGTCATATTAATGAAGGGCTTGAAATTTTAACCGGCCTTAAAGCCGGCAAGAGACTGCGTAACGGTGCTTTTGAGAAAGGTACCGTTAACCGAGGTGTTGAAGCGAGATTGTTTGACTTTGCTCATCTGCGCCGGGCGTTTCATGATGGACCGGTTGGATAAATTTTCTGACGACTGAATTTTCGCGGTATCGATAGCTTAAAAGGGCCGCGATAAAAGTTGATTTGTCAGCCTGTTCAGCTATCATAGAAGATAATTATGCGGGGCAATGGAGCGATTCACGTCGTCAATCAATTATTTTGATCATTTGTCTTCATATTTATGGCACGAATCATTTAGTGTCCTCTTCAAGAGGAGACTTAAATGGCTGAACAGATTATCTTAAAGCTGGGTGGGCGATGCCCCAATAAAGCTGCTTTATCTGTCGGGTTTCAGGTTGCCAAAGGGGCCGGATTACCTGTTCGTGCTGTGTATCTTGAGGATGAAAATCTCTATAAAGCTTCCCGTTTTTCTTTTTCCAGAGAGGTCAGTTTTTCCGGCGCGCAGCGTGGGTTTGAACTGCATGAGCTGAAAAAAGAAAATAAAATTGCCATGCGGGCACTTGAGCGTGAAGTTGAAAGACGATCACGGGCGGCGCGGATCAGTTCTGAATTTGTGCGCATCAGTGAAAATGTCGGGGCTAATTTCCGCACTTTTTGCGCAAAAGACAATATTGTTGTTCTTGGGGAATATCTTTCAGCGCGGCAACTGGTGCGGGATTTTTCAGTTTTAAAAGATAGTGATTTTTCGGGCGGTGTGCTAATGGCCGGCCCGCGTGCACTTGTGACACAGGGCCCGCTGGTGTTGCTGGTTCATTCTTTTGAGGCATGGAAAGAAGAAGTTTCCATACTTCGGGACTATCTGCGGAGTTTTGAGCAATCTGTTGTGCTGATCTGCATTGGTGATGTGATTGACAGGGCAGATGAGTTGCGGGCTGATCTTGAAGATGACTTTTTTGGTGATCTGATGATTTACGGATTGAAGCGCCTTGATCACTCGCGCTTGTTATGGGAGGTCGGGCATCTTAAAACGGGACTGTTATATCTGTTGCCGGGGTGTGCCTTAACTCATCGAAAAGAAGATTTTGAAGTGTTGCTTAATCTGTTTCGGTGTCCGCTACTTGTTTCTTTGTAACCCTCAATAGCATTTCTTTTCACTTTTCTCTGATGTTCGGTCATAGAAGTTTGCATGCTGGCAAACAGGGCTTGATGCTGTTATGAATGCCACTGACTATCCTCTGATATGTAATTTAAGGGTTGTTTTATGGCTGACGAGCAGAAGAGTTCTTCTCAAAATTCACGGTTGGATGCTGGCTCTCCTCAATCGAGCAGCTTTCAGATTGTTTGTCTGACTTTATTTCCGGAGTTGTTTCCGGGGCCGCTTGGCGCGAGCGTGACCGGGACGGCGCTGGAAAAAGGGCTGATCAATCTCAATGTTTTGAACTTGCGAGATTTTGCCGAAGATAAACATCGCTCAGTTGATGATACGCCGGCGGGCGGTGGCCCGGGGATGGTGCTTCGAGCGGATGTGACTGCAAAAGCGATTGATGCCGGATTAGAGCTGTGCCCGAATGCACGGCGGATTTATCTTTCGCCCCGGGGCCGGCCACTTACACAAAAATTGGCGCGTGAGCTTTCTGAAGAGGAGGGTCTGCTTTTGCTTTGCGGGCGATTTGAAGGGCTGGATGAACGGGTGATTGAAGCCCGGTCACTTGAGGAAATATCGATTGGCGATTTTGTGATGACCGGTGGTGAAATGGCGGCTTATTGCCTCGCTGATGCTGTGGTACGTCTGCGGGATGGGGTTGTTGGTGCTGCTACAAGCCTGATGAATGAGAGTTTTGAAGACGGACTGCTGGAGCATCCGCATTACACCAGACCGCGTGAATTTGAGGGACGGTTTATTCCTGACGTTTTACTTGAGGGGAACCATGAGAAAATCCGGGAGTGGCGGCAAAAGAAATCTGTTGAGCTGACAAAAGCCAGACGCCCTGACCTGCTTGATCAAAAATAATGTTACAGAAGCAGTTATTATAGCGTTGCCGCAACGCTCCTTAAACCGTTGAGCAGGGGTGAAATGAACTCTTCTTCAGAAGTTTCAGAATAAACGGCGTAAACTGGGTAAACAAATTTTGGAGCCGGTTTGATGAGTTTTAGCTGACCTGTTTTAAGATAGTTTGAGCAGATGCGGATGGGGAAATAGCCTGATGCCTTTTGTTCCAGCAGGTAGCTGATGGCAAGGGAACCGAGATCCAGATTAAGACCTGGCCTTTGCAGTTCTTTATAGGCGATGGCATGGTCAGCTAAAAACTCAGGACCCCAATTGAGGAATATGTAATCCGGCCCTGGTCGTTCAACTTCCGGGTTGCCACTGGTGACAAGGATCAGCTCTTCGTCAAATAAATGTTCAATCACCAGGCCTGGCCGATGTACCGGGCGGTACATGACAGCGATATCAAGCGTGCCTTCAACCAGTCTTTCCATTAAAATGACGCCGTGCCCCATTGATGCTGTTAGGGCTATTTCCGGATTGTCGCGCCTTGATTGTGATAGCCAGGACAACAGGAACCCTTCCCAAAGGCTCACCTGCCCACCAATAGCGATATGAGCTGTGTGATCTTCAGCCAGACTGACATCAAGTTGAGCATGCTGCCAGACTCGCAAAAGGGCGACGGCATGTTTGTGGAACTGTTCACCTGAATTAGTCAGTGTTGCTCCAGATTTTGAGCGATGAAACAAGATTTGCCCGAGCTGTTCTTCAAGGCTTTTGACGCGTGCGCTGACGGTTGACTGAGTGACGTGGATGCGATCAGCGGCATCTATGAAGCTGCCGGTTTCAACAATGGCGAGATAGGTTTTGATGTGGTTTATGTCCATGCCTTTTTCTGGCCTTTTCCTGGTCTTTTCCTGTCAATTCAGACTCAATAGGTGCTGATTTTTGAAAAGTTGCATTTTTTTATTTTGGCCCGGTGCTTTGTTATCGGGCTTTTGATTTTTAGCGCCGGTAATATGCACGCATAACGGGCTGAATATGCTTACATTTTAATATCGAAAATTTCGATAATTAACAACGATAAAATTCGCTTTTCAAATCTAAAAAATAATGAAAAGTGCTGTTACAGAGAGTAAATCGGAAGGGCTGGTGCGGCATTCTTTTTGAGGCCAGTGCCTGACCGACTGATTTTAAATGGTTCATCCATTTTACACTCAGTGATTAATCAGTTTTCCTTTTGGAGAGGACTAAATAAATGAAAAACGTACTAAGAAGCATTATTGCTGTTGGTGTTTTTTCAATTGCTACACCAGCACTTTCTCTTGAGCTGACAAATCTTGAAAGCTCTGAGCGTAGTGTGGTTATTGTCGAAAACGGCAATGAAAAAACCTACGTAATTGCTAATGGTGAAACCATTAAAGATATCTGCAATTCAGATTGTATTGTCAGATTTGATGATGGTCAGGAATTCTCAATGGTTGGTAATGAAAAAGCCACGATTGAAGATGGATTTATCTATGTTGAAGATGACGGCGCTCTTGGTGAAAAACCTGACCTTGATCAAGCCGAATCCGGCATGGAAAAAGAAATTGAACAGGGCGACGGTCCTGATCAGGATAAAGTAACTGAAGGATATCCTGATGAAAATAACAAAGCTAACCAATAGTCTTATTTGACAGTTAGTCTTTGTGAAATTTTTCGAATGAATTGATTTCTCTATCTATCAACTCTATCAAAACTTGATGGCCCGGGCACTCGTTGTCCGGGTTTTTTTTTATTTTCTGAGTGCTCTTTTCCATAGGGCGCCCGTACAGGTGATCATGAAAGCGAGTTCAATGACGAATATCAATTGTGAACCGAATGAAGTTTCGGCGAGGATGGTGGGCAGATTGAATGCAAACATACTGAGCGTCGTGAGCATCAGTGAGGACACACCAATGGCAAACGGTGTTACGATTTTGCAATAGGTGGGTGCATTCAGATATGTCGGCACGCGGTTTGTTATTTTATTGTTCATGTGGCCCTCTCCATTTATCCTTCGAGCATAATAGCAGGGAAAGATTGAGCTTCATTTTATGGCCTCAAGAGAATTTAATTAAAATTGTAAGTAAAATTAAGCGGTTTTGAATTCCCTCTAACTTATTGAAAATAGAAATAAATATTAAAAATTTTAGCATTGATCTATGGTTTAGTTGACTTAAAACTCGGCTGCTTATATTGATTTGGCACCTGAGCTAATTTGAAATATGGGGAACGGGACTGACTGTCAGACAGATATCAGACAGCAGGCAATGTTGGATTGTGACTTAGAGGAAGTGTTTATGACGACCAAAGATCTTTATGAAATCGGTGAGATACCGCCGCTTGGCCATGTGCCTGAAAAAATGTATGCATGGGCGATCCGCCGTGAGCGCCAGGGTGATCCGGATAAAGCGATGCAGGTAGAGACCTTGCCTGTATGGGAGCTTGGCCCGAAAGATGTGCTGGTTTTCAATATGGCGGCTGGCGTCAATTATAATGGTGTCTGGGCATCGAAGGGTGAGCCTGTTTCAGTTTTTGATGTGCATGATGTTGATTATCACATAGCCGGTTCGGATTCTTCTGGTGTTGTCTGGGCTGTTGGTAAGGATGTGACCAACTGGAAGGTTGGCGATGAAGTAGTCGTCCACTGTAATATGACAGGCGGTGATGATGAGGAATGCAATGGCGGCGACCCAATGTATTCAACAAGTCAGAAAATCTGGGGTTATGAAACGCCGGAAGGGTCATTTGCACAGTTTTCACGGGTGCAGGCGCAGCAGTTAATGCCGCGGCCAACTCATCTGACATGGGAAGAAGGGGCGAGCTATACGCTGACACTGGCAACCGCATACCGGATGCTGTTCGGTCATATGCCGCATGAATTGAAACCGGGGCAGAATGTTCTTGTCTGGGGTGCTTCTGGTGGGCTTGGTGTTTTTGCTGTGCAGTTGATTAAAGCGGCTGGCGCGAATGCGATTGGTGTTATTTCTGATGAATCCAAGCGTGAATTTGTAATGAGCCTTGGTGCCAAGGGCGTTTTGAACCGCAAGGATTTTAACTGCTGGGGTCAATTGCCAAAGGTGAACAGTGAGGAATATGCCAAATGGTTTGGTGAAGCTCGCAAATTCGGTAAGGCGATCTGGGATATTACCGGCAAGGGTGTGAATGTTGACATGGTGTTTGAACATCCGGGTGAAGCGACATTCCCTGTATCTACCTTCGTTGTGAAACGGGGTGGTATGGTTGTTTTCTGTGCCGGCACCTCCGGATTTAACCTGACTATGGATGCTCGTTATGTCTGGATGCATCAGAAACGTATTCAGGGGTCTCACTTTGCGCATCTTAAACAGGCTGCGAGTGCGAACCGACTGGTTATTGAAGGACGGGTTGACCCTTGTATGTCTGAATTGTTTGAATGGGATCGTATTCCGGAAGCGCATATGAAGATGATGAATAATCTGCATGCGCCGGGCAATATGTCCTGTCTTGTCGGGGCGAAAAAAACCGGTATGAAGACGCTCGAAGAAGCACGGAATGCTTAACTGAGCTGGTTGATGCTTTACCCAGCCGGGAAGAAAAATATTTATTCATCTGAGGCTCCCTTTTTGGGGGCCTCTTTTTTTGGTGGGCAAATATACCTGAATTGCCATGAAATGATCATTAAATTGTCAGAATATATAAACTTGTACTCATTTCATAAATATTTTGTTGGTATTATATTTCATGAATATATTGAAGTTTCCGGGCCTTTGACGGGTCTATATATAGTAAATTGTGATATTGAAACTTCTTGAGTTTATAATTAGTTGCATGTCTTTTCTGGTGCATGGGTTAAGGGGACATTGTTTTTATGAGTTCTTCAGATGAGAAAATCATCCAATCGGTTGATGCCATAATTTCAGCTGTTGGTCAGCTGGTCGATGACATCAAAGCGGCCAATGACCTTGACCAGCATAAAAAAGAAATCGCATTAGAAAAAGTCAGTTCTGTCGCGCAGCAGATGGATGAAATCAACCATGCGATTTTTGTTGATACTGCTGGCATAGATGAAGTTCCCCTCTCTGAAAATTCACCAGTTGAAACCTCCCTTGATGAAGAATCTGTTGTTTCCCCTCGAGTGGTTCCATTGCCTTTGCCTGTTATCGGCGGCAGTGAACAGAATGATGATGACCTTCAGGATGAGCGGGATGAGTTTGTTGTGACTGATGAGGCCAGAGATACGCCATGGTCAGACGGAGATGAGGTTGCTGAGGATTTGGTTTCTGATAACGACTTTGCTGATACCATCGTTGTAGAAGTTGAGATGGCTGATGAAGAGCTGGCTGATGACGAAAATGTTGATGAAGCAGCTGCGATAGAGTTAATCCATGATGAAGATGAGCCTTTAGAAGAGGCTCAAATAGTTGAACCTGTGAAACAGCCTCGGCTGGTCCTCACCCCTGTTGCTGAACCAGATGAGGATTTGGAAAGTGATACAAGGGCAGCGGCTGAAATTGACGAGGATGACCTTGATGTTGGAGGAGATGAAAATAACCTTCAGCTGATCAAAGGTATTGATGAGGACGTTGCGGCGTTGCTCAACAGAAATGGAATTTCAAGTTTCAAGGATGTTGCCGCGTTTAAGGAAGCGGATATTATCTGGATATCTGAAGCGCTGGGTGAGCCCGGGAGGGTTGCACGGGAAAACTGGATTGAACAGGCTGCGTTGCTGGCCGTGGATACGCCGACCCGTTTTTCCTTAGAACAGGCTAATATAGAATTTTTTGACCGTCTTGCTCTGGTTGAAGCATATAGCCAGCATCATGCTGATTTAAGTGAAGAGTTTTCATCTGATCAGGTTCCTGAACTCAATCAGGATGTATTAAATGCACTGGCAAGTGATTATCTCGATACAGTTGGTGAGCCGCCCGCTTTTTTAAAGCAGGATGATACTGTGGAAGACGGCCGGACAGATGCCGGATTTGAGGCATCAGAAAATGCGCGTTATTCTGATAATGAAGATAGTGAATTTGTTGATGATAATGAATTTGTTGAAGATTATGCATCTATGAATGACGCTGATACAGGCGGGCCGACTTCAATTGGTTTTGTACCAAATTTAATTAAGAAACTGGTTTCTGAGGGTGGAACGGAAGAGAGCAGAACGGCAGAAATAGAAGCTGCCGGAGGTGCGGATGCGCGAGATGCACAAGAAGCACAAGAGGCACAAGTGACTGATTTAGAGTCACCTGTTTTTGAACAGAATTCTTTAAGTGATGAATCTGAAGATGCTGATTCTGCGTTCATTTCTCAAACATTGCTGGATAAAAAGCGGGAATTGGAAGCGGAACTGGCCGCTTTAACGGCGCAGATGCAGCATCAGACAGAACAACAGGACGAACCATATTCTGGGACTGAGGAAGATCATCAAGCTGATTGGTCTGATGATGGTTTTGCCAGCAGGACTGAAACCCCACCGGTGGTGGAAATTCTTGATCATCAGGAAGGTGAAGGGGCATTGACAGTGCCGCTCAGTGGTGATGACAGGGTTGATGATGGTCTGCCAGCTGATACAGGGGCGATCTGGCATGAGGAAGTTTCAACGGCTGCCGGGTATGTGCCACCGATTGTGAGCGATGAAGATGTTTATTCAGCTTCTGAGAGTGAACATGCTTCGTCATTTGAAACAGGTGCATTTGGTAGTGAGCCGTTTGAAGATGGGTCATTTAATAGAGATGCTCAGAATGAGAGTTTTCAAGACGCGCAATTGAATGACGAGGAAGCTGAGGTCAGGTCTGATCGGGCTGTTGGCCAGGATCAAGATGAGGTGTTTGAATCAAGCGACATTGCTTTGCCGATTGGTCAGAAAGCCGGGGTCAATGCTTTAGATCAATTTGCCGAGACCGAATTTTCAGAGGCTGATCTGACTTCGCTGGATGCTGGTGAAGAGGAAGATTACTGGTCTGCTGTTGCAGGGGCTGATCATCAGCATGATGATCGCTCAGCTTATGAAAGTGAGCTTGATGCTGCTGATGAAATTGATGACCGGATGACTGATCCTGAAATCGAAGTCCCAGTTCAACGTGGGTTTCTTGCCGTACCACCGGAACAGCCTGACTTGTCAGGCTCTATGATTGCTGATCGTCATGAGATGACTAATGATCAGGATGCCCGGTATGAAGACGGCAGAGATGAAGAAGTAAGAGATGTGACTTCAAACTCACAGCCTTTGGGGATGTATCTGGCGCGGAAAATACCAGCCAATAATTCTCCAGATGAGCAAGATGAGACTGAAGCTGATACTGGATATCCGGACATGGATAATTCTCAGGATATATTTGCTAATGTGAGGGATACTGATAGTGAACAGCCAGAACAGCCTGTGAGGCCGCCTGAGCTTCCTGGTGCTGGTGCACCGTTTTCATCAGGGCCGCCGGATCTTCCACCTGTGCCTTTAAGGAATGCTGCTGATCTGCCGCCCGGGGGAAAGCATGGTGGGATGCCGCCTGTGCAACCACCAGTTCACCATCAACCACCGGTGCAGCCAGCTTTGGGCAGAATCGACCGGGATGGCAGACATGACGCGGTTTCACACAGATTGCCGGGCGAAGGCCGTGATGGCCCCATGAGGCCACCATCTGGAAGAGACGGCATGATGCCTCCAACGCCAGGTGGCAGACCGCCAGCCGGGCATCCACGCGGTGTTGCTGGTGGGCCTCCTTTGCCACCAATGGCACCTTCGGGACATCTTGCCGGTCCACCTTCTGGCCCTCCTTCGGTGCCGCCTTCAGGCCCGCCAGTGGTGCGGCAACGGCCACAGGAAACTCATCAGGGAGCTGCCGGGCACAATGGAACCATTAGAAATGGCGCCTTGAGAGATGAGGGGAGAGTTAATGGCATGCGTCCACCGCCCAACAGAGAGATGGGGCGCAATGGTTTTCCTCAACGAAACCCTCAGCGCTATCCTCTTCAAGATGGGCAACCACCGATGGGACATGATCAAGCGAGAGCTGAGGGACTAAATAACGGAAATGGCGAGATACCGGCCTGGTCTGAATTTAGTGAAGATGCTCAGGACAGATCCCCGCAAAAGGGCAAAGGTGTTTCTGAAGGCTTTCGCGAACGAGCGAAAAAGTTTGCTGAAAATCTGCAAAAATCTCTGGTTGAAAAAGAATAAGTTGAGCTGAGAACTGTAAATATACTCGTGAATGGCCAGTAAATGACGGTTAATTGCATTTAATACCATTTTAGATGCTGCTTTAGGCGAGTTTCAATGGCTCTAAGCTTGCGTCTCTGACGCTGTGCTGATAAATCTCCTGCATTCATTTTGTGGTTTGGTCTGTTTGTTGCACTTCATTTCGTCTGATGGAGCCGTTTTCAATAGTAATCCAAGCTGAATATCATTTAGGAGACTTCGATGACCCTTGCTGTTAGTACAGAACAAGAGAGTACGCTTTTGCCAAATTTACTTGAACTGCTTGATGATGCCGTGGCTTTGTCGGTTGATCTTGCTGAAACGGCAAAGCGTAATGTTCTGGCTCGTGTATCCGGCCCTGAGGGTAAGATTGATGGCGCGCTGTTTGATGAAGAGCAGCATGCAGGGCATGGTCTTTCCTGGTTTATGACATATGCCGAAAGCCTGAAGCAATTGCGTGATTACGCATTGCGGATGCAGGAAGAGGGCAGACTTGGCGAACAGGAAAAGCTGATTGTGCAAATCGGTTTTTCTGAATATCTCTCGCAGATGGCGGGTGGCATTGCCATGAGCCAGAATGAATATATTCGCCCGTTTGAGCTTGGGCTTGGGCCGGATGATCTGGCCGCGTTCCAGAATGCATCGGTTGTTGAACTTATGCAAAAGGGCAATACAGCGGCGGCGCGCAAAGCTTTAATTGAACTGATGCTGCAAAGTGATGGCAGTGCTACTTTTGGTGACACCGGCCTTGATGAGACTTATGAGGCGATGCGGGATGAGATGCGCCGCTTTGCTGAGGCTGAAGTTGTACCCCATGCGCATGAATGGCATCTTGCGAATGATTATATCCCAATGGATATTCTTGAAAAGATGGCTGAGCTTGGTGTGTTTGGCCTGACTATACCTGAAGAATTTGGTGGTCTCGGGCTTGGTAAAGAATCGATGTGTGTGGTTTCTGAAGAGCTTTCACGTGGTTACATCGGTGTTGGTTCGCTTGGTACCCGGTCTGAAATTGCTGCGGAACTTATTCTTTGTGGTGGCACAACTGAGCAAAAAGAACACTGGTTGCCCAAAATCTCGAGCGGGGAGATATTACCAACAGCGGTGTTTACGGAACCGAACACTGGTTCTGATCTTGCTTCCCTTAAAACCCGGGCGGTTGTTGAGGGGGATGATTATGTGGTGACCGGGCAAAAGACCTGGATCACGCATCCTGTGCGCGCTGATCTGATGACGTTATTGGTACGCACAAACCCTGATGAAAAAGGGTATCGGGGGCTTTCGATGCTGTTGGCTGAAAAGGACCGGGGGTCTGATGAAGAGCCGTTTCCGAATGATGGCATGAGTGGCGGCGAGATTGAAGTGCTTGGTTATCGGGGCATGAAGGAATACGAAATCTCCTTTGATGGCTTTAAAGTTGGCAAAAGCAATCTTCTTGGTTCTGAAGAAGGTCAGGGCTTTAAGCAATTGATGGAAACATTTGAAGCGGCCCGAATTCAGACAGCGGCGCGGGCTATTGGTGTTGCACAGTCTGCCCTTGAGCTTGGCCTTCGCTATGCGACTGAGCGGACACAATTTGGCAAAGCGATTGTCAATTTCCCCCGAGTTTCTGACAAGTTGGTTATGATGGCAGTTGAGATTATGATCGCACGGCAATTGACCTACTTTTCTGCCCGGCAAAAAGATGATGAGAAACGCTGTGACGTTGAGGCCGGTATGGCGAAGCTGCTTGGTGCGCGAATTGCCTGGAGCTCAGCTGATAATGCATTGCAGATACATGGTGGCAACGGGTTTGCTCTTGAATATCCGATCTCGAGAGTATTGTGTGATGCGCGGATTTTGAATATTTTTGAAGGAGCTGCTGAAATTCAGGCGCAGGTGATTGCACGCAGAATTTTAACCAGTGGTAAAGGGAATACTTAAAACCCTTTAATAGCTTAATTCAGTCTCTGAAATTTTGAACCCGGTGCGCAGGCTTGTGTGCCGGGTTTCTCTTTATTAAAAAATCTTTTGTTAAAGAATTATCGGGTAGGATTTTGTTAATGATTCGCTCAATCTTGTAAATCCTGACTAAGAACCAGACGGCAGGGGTGGCTGTTGATGGATGCTTTTGATAAAGACCTGGCAATTGATGATATTCAATTTGGCCTTAACCAGCTTGGAATTGCCAATGTTTTGCAATTGATGGACAAGTATGGCCTGCCCAAAGTGCTGAAATCAGGGTCTTTTTATGAAAGCTATGTACCAAAGCGTCTGGATCTGGCATCCCCTCATCAACTGGGGGCGCTTACTTCCTATATCAAAGCGCATACGAAAGCCGGTGCTTCTCTTGATGAGATGGCGTCTCGTTTAAGGGATGATAATGTGTTTGGTCTGTTTATCAGCCACTCACAAAGTCAGGAAGCTGAAGCGCTTGCCTTGAAAGAGCAGTTTGCGCTTGGCGGTGTAGATTGTTTTGTGGCCAGTGATGATATTGAAACGTCTACTGAATGGCTGGTTGAGATTGTGGACCAGCTTGAGCAGATGGACGGGCTGATGAGTTTAACCACGCAGCAGTCAATATTAAGTGCTACATGTAATCAGGAAATTGGGTTTGCGCTCGGGGCTGGAAAGCCGGTTGTTTCTGTTATGGTGGGGGAAGCTCCGCAAGGTCTGGTTGGATCAACGCAGGCTATTTCATGGAAAGACCGCTTTTCTGAAAAAGATGTGGCGCTTTTCGTGGTTGAAGCTTTGATGAAATTTCCTCAATGCAGCGAAAAACTAACCAGCCTGTTAGTCAGGCAACTTGTCAGTTATGATCAGCCATATGAGAGTTTTAAGGTAATTGGTTTTTGCCGTAAGGCTTTGACATTTTCAGATTGTTTAACGGCAGGACAGATTTTTGAATTGCGCAAAGCTGTCATTGAAAATGAGCAGATTGCCCGTTTTGCTTCAGGCCGGGGGCCTGAGCTGATTGAAAGTTTGTGTGTTGATTTTGAAAAACGGGCAGCCGTTGCTTAACACAATCAACAAATGAATATGTCCGGCTGCCCTCAAGAGATCTCAAATTTAAATGCTGAGCCGTTGGCTCATTTTTTGATTTTGATTATCACTTCCTGTTCTTTTCCGTCTTTAAATTTCAGGGTTATCGGGTAGCTCTCTCCCTGTTTTAATTTTTTCTTCATACCAAACAGCATGATGTGTTTACCGGCTGGTTGAAAGCTGACCTCTTCGTTTGGTTTTATTTCAACGCCTTCTTTCAGATGCCGCATTTTCATGATGCCGTTTTCGTGGCTGTGGTTATGCAATTCAACGCGGTCAGCAAGCGGTGAGGCGGCACCAATGAGGTGCCGCTTTTGATCGCCAGTATTTTTTATTTTCAGATAGGCTGCACCATTCGGGCCGAAATTCGGCCTGGCCCAGCTTTCTTTTACTGTCAGCTCATTCGTTTCTGCTGCCATCGTCGTAGTCAGAGTTAAGCTGCTGAAGATGAGAGTAAAAATAATAAAAAAGATTGATTTCATTTCTTGATCCTAAAATGCCTTTTGCCAGCCAATGGTGAAGGTGTAATCCGTTTCCATCTGAGGGCCGTTCAGATCCTGATAGAGGGGGATACCGAATTCAAAGGCTAATCTGTGCCCTTCAAGTGCGCCTTGCTGGCCCATGAGATTTACACCTAACGCAAGATCAAGACGTTCGCCACCGTAATTTTCGGGGTCTGCTGTCTGGACGGGGGCAACGATGTTGCTGTCGATACCGTCAATATCCTGCCGGGTTGAGCCAATGAGACGAAGTGAGGTTGAAATCCACGGTGCCCACTGATAAGCGACCCAGCCGGTTAGTTCATGTTTGTCGCCAAAGCTGTAGCCTTCATCATTGGTGCCAAGGTGGAAGCGGGCACTATATTGTGCGCCATAAGTGAAATTGCCATTGCGGCTTTGAATGGTGATGCCTGGCAATAAATCCCAGGTGCCAGTGCCAAGTTGCATGGCGTAGGGCAGGCGAAGGTTTGGCCGGGCGTTCATTGGCGTTAAGACATCATCTCTTTTGGTGATGCTGCCGGTTGGTGCGCTGATGCCGCCATTAAAATGAATTTTGGTGGTGCCGTTATTATATAGATTATAAAGGCCTGTCAGGCTGACATCACCAATGCCTTTTGCGCGGGTTTTAAAGGTGCCGAGCTTTGTGGTGCCCATACCACCGGCAAAGGTGACATGTTTCATTGACTTATCCAGTAAAGGCAGCATTGCCATAAGGGTGAGGTTGTCTGATGGGGCATACATGGCGCCAAACATATGCATGTCCATACGCATTTTGGTTGGCACGACGCGCAGGGTTGGTGGCTGGCCGGGTGTGCCAAAAAAACGATTTGGAATGGTGGTTGCAATTGTTTCTGGTGAGACGTTTTTCTTGCCGATCTGGTTGCCTTCCATGCTCATGGACATGAAACGATATGAGAACATGAACTCACCTTTTTTATGAAGGTGATCCCCCATAACTCCAATGGGGGCGTGGCCATCTGCCCGGTGAACCTTGTGATTGTCATCGGCCAGCAAAGGTGAGGTTGTTGTTAAAGCTAAAAGTGAGGCAAGAGAGAGGGCTTTTGCTGCCCGTTTTGGGTTTTTAAATTCGGAACTCAGTAACATTGAGGTTACTCCAATGATAAAACAGTCAATATTTTCACAAGAAAAACAACGGAAATGGGCCGAAAGACAGAGTTAAATCTTTGCCAAAGACAGACGATTTGCAGTGATTTCTTGCAAGGGAAGGGTATGTTTTATGAAGAGAGTGGTGGTGCACGGCTGGGTGGGCCTGTTGCCAAATATGTTGTTTTCAACTGGCTGGCTTCAGGAATAATGTGACTGTCTGCTGGCCTGATTACGATTGCGATCTGGTCAGTTTGCAAAAGGCCAGCCATGCCGCAGCCAGATACGCAATGAAAGCACATTTTCTGAAAAGCTGTGTGTTGCTGATCATTTTCTACCGGGTCACCATTTTCATCAATGGTGATGGTTTTTAAGCCCATTGGTGAGCAAATGGTGAGCGTGCTGGCACTTGCCTGATAACTGCTGGTTGCGCAGAGGAGGCTGGTGATGCCCATTTGCAGAATGAGAGTCATTAAAAGGGTGCTTGATATGCACTCTTTTATCGTTTTGACCCATGATTTTCTGTTTATGCTCATAGATTTAAAGATAACCAAGTCTTATATTTGGTAAAGCAATAAAATGCCTAAGGTACAATTTGTCACGGGTGCTGTGTTGAATTGGCCATAATTTTTTATAGAAAGGTCGGATTGATTCGGCCTGAAACGTCCTTGACAGTTTTTGAAATGATTGCCAAAACCATTTTCCTGCATCACAAAACAACTGAAATCAATAAAGACTGAAAGCTGAAGATCTGATGGCTGATGAGAATGATCGCCCGACAAAAGAAGAGAGCGCCTATAAAGTGGCCGCGCTCTATCATTTTGTTGCGCTTGATGATTATGAAGAGCTGCGCGCACCGTTGCAGGGTTTTTGTGCCGAGCATGAGATTAAGGGCACGCTGCTTTTAGCACGTGAGGGGATTAACGGGACAGTTGCCGGATCTCTTGAGGCCATTGACCAGCTTATTCATTATCTGAAAACGGGAAATATATTTAAGAACCGGTTTGCCGGGATTGATGTGAAATATTCTTATTCCGGTAAAACTCCTTTTTTACGGATGAAGGTGCGGCTGAAGCAGGAAATTGTTACGTTAAGGGCGCCTGAAGCGAACCCGAATGAACAGGTTGGGACCTATGTGACGCCAGATGAGTGGAACGAAATTATTTCCGACCCTGAGATGGTGGTGATTGATACGCGCAATGATTATGAAGTTGAAATTGGTAGCTTTAAAGGGGCGATGGACCCGAAAACCAGCAATTTTACTGAGTTTAAAGACTGGGTTGCTGAGCATCTCGACCCTGCACGGGATAAGAAGGTAGCGATGTTTTGCACCGGGGGGATCCGCTGTGAAAAAGCTTCCAGCTATATGATGGCACATGGCTTTGAGGAAGTTTATCACCTTAAAGGCGGGATATTGCGGTATCTTGAAGAGCAAAAACAGGAAGACAGCCTTTGGGAGGGCGGGTGTTTTGTGTTTGATGAGCGGGTTGCTGTTGGCCATGATCTGGTGCCGCAGGATTTTCTGCTCTGTCATGCGTGCCGCCATCCACTGGGAGTGAAAGACCGGGAACACGAACTTTATGAATTTGGTGTCCAGTGTTCATTTTGTGCTGAGACTAAATCTGATCAGGAACGTGAGCGGGCGCGAGAGCGACAAAAGCAGATGCAGCTGGCGCGTGAAAAAGGCCTGGCGCATCTTGGTGATCAGGCGGCGATTGATGCTGAGCGGCAGAGAGTGCTTAAAAAACAGAATAAAGAAAAACAAAGAAAAATGCGGCGAGGCTGATCTGAACCAGCCTCGCATTGAATTTTATTAGTGGCAGGGTTTTGCAGTTGCTTTACAGCGCCAGGTATTATTTGGTTGTTTTTTACAATTAATGTTTTTTGATTTGGCGTTTTTCCAGAAACTGTAGCTGATGTTATGGCTGATGGCGGCTTGTTTTTCCCAGCGGCCAATGGCTGATTTTCTGGCTTTGTCTTTTTTATAATACCACATGCCATGTTTGCTCAGTTTTGCTTTACAGACCGTTTTGGTCTGACAGGGCGTGCCGATGGCGAAGCAGCGCCAGGTATTGTTGGCTTGCTTTTTACAGATGTTGCTGCGTTTTTTTGCATTGTTCCAGAAGCTTAGCCCGATGCCGTGTTTAATGGCGGTTTTCTTTTCCCAGCGGCCTTCGGCGGAGGTTTTGGCTTTTTGTTTTTTGTAATAATACATGCCATAGGAGCCAATGGGGTTTTTGCACTGGGTTTTAGAAAATGCCGGTGCGTTGTTTGCTCCCAAAAGTATCGCAGATAAGACTGTTAGCTTTAGGCAATATCTGATGATTGAGTTAATTGTCATGATATAATATTCTCCTCAAGGTAAAGCTGATGCTTTCTTTTTTGTTGTCCCTGAGTATTTGTCTCCTGAACCAGAGCTTTGGTTCAATCTGAATTGAGATTTCTTCTATTATGGAAGAAAATTTAAAGGACAATTTTTAAACCATGAATTTAGGGTGCTGATGAAATATCAATCGATCGAATTTTTGACGACAAAGGAACTGGCCGAATTGCTGCGCATCAAAGAGCGCAGGGTTTATGACCTGGCGGCTTCTGGAGAGGTGCCATGCAGCCGGGCGACAGGTAAGTTGCTGTTCCCAAGAAAGGCGATTGATCAATGGCTGGTTGAAAATGGTTCGGGGTTTTCTGCTCTTCGTCGGAAAGAGCGCCCGAATGTGATTGTTGGTAGCCATGACCCTTTACTGGAATGGGCGCTGCGCGAATCCCGCTCTGGTCTTGCTTCCCTTTTTGACAGCAGTGAAGACGGTGTTGATCGATTTACTGAAGGTGATGCTTTGGGTACCGGCATGCATATTTATGGTGCAAAGGGGAAAGTCTGGAATGAGCATGTTGTGGCTGACGGGGTTGAAATGCGCCGGGCTGTGCTGGTTGAATGGGCATGGCGGGAACGCGGTTTTATTGTAGAGTCGGGCAATCCACACGGCATTAGTGAGTTTAGTGACCTTGCCAAGAAGCGTGTTTCAGCAAGACAGCCAGGTGCGGGGACTTCTTTATTGTTTGAGCAACTGGCAGAAGAGAATGAATTTCCTCTTAAAACCTGTAAATTTACAGCTGAGCAGCGGTCTGAGCTAGATAGTGTTTTACAAGTGGCGGAAGGTAAGGCTGATGTGGCTTTTGGTTTAAAGTCTTTTGCTGATCAGCTTCATCTCGATTTTATTCCGGTGATTAAAGAACGATATGATCTGCTGGTGTGCCGTAAGGGTTGGTTTGATGTCCCGTTTCAGACATTAATGGAGTTTACTTCCACTGAGCCGTTTGCACTTAAGGCGAAAGAGCTGGGGGGCTATGATATTTCCGGCCAGTGGCAGGTTCGCTATAATGGTGAATAAAAAAGAAGACCGGCTAAGATCTTTGTTTTTAGCGGCTCCTTCAGGTTGCTTTTTTTAGCGGCTCCTTCAGTTGCCCACTTGCAACCGTCGCATTAGTGCGCCTTTAGTTGCCCACCAGCAACCGGCTTTTTAGGTGCGCCTTTAGGTTGCCCACCACGCAACCGGCGCTGATACGGCGGAGGGGTTAGGGGGGCTGGTTTGGCTTTCTTTGTGAGCCTTTAAGCCCCCGTATCGCAATCAGTGTAGTCGCAACTTGTGCTAGCCTTAGCTGGCTTTTTTCATATTGTCAGGGGCGGCGTTTGGGAAAAATAACTGTTTGCCCTGTACTTTAAAAGTTTTGATGGTCGCCTGACCTTCGGGGCCTGTGATCCAGTCGATAAAGGCCTGGCCTTCTTTGGCTTTGATGTTTTTGTGCTTTTCAGGGTTTACCAGAATGACGCCATACTGATTAAACAGGCGGGGTTCACCTTCAACCAGGATGGAGAAATCCTTTTTGTTTTTAAACGCAATCCAAGTGGCACGGTCTGACATCACATAAGCGCCCATGCCAACCGCCACGTTTAGTGTGGCGCCCATGCCTGAGCCGGTTTCTCTGTACCATTTATCATCCTTTTTTGGTGAGATGCCGGCTTCTTTCCAGAGAGATTTTTCTTTTTTATGTGTGCCGCTGTCGTCACCTCTTGAGGCGAAGACTGCTTTGGCGCTGGCAATTTTCTTTAAGGCCGCCGTGACATCTTTCATGTCGGCGACTTTTGCAGGGTCGTTTTTGGGGCCAAGAATGACGAAGTCATTGAACATCACATCAAACCTTTTGACGCCATACCCTTCGCTGACAAATTTTTCTTCAGCTGATTTTGCATGCACCAACAGCACGTCACCATCGCCATTGCGGGCATTTTTCAGTGCCTGACCAGTGCCGACTGAAACCACTCTGGCTTTGATGCCGGTTTTTTTGGCAAAGACCGGCAGGATATAATCAAGCAGGCCTGAGTTCTGAGTTGATGTGGTTGACTGGATAATAATTGTTTTTTCACCAGCTGTGGCTGCAATCGGTGAGCTGATGAGCGCCAGTGCTATAATGGCGGGGCTGAATTTTTTTAAAAATTTGGGTGAGTAACGCATGTGGATCTCTTCTATTTTAATTTGATGAAGCAACGTTGTTATTGTCTTTCTGATCAGTTGAGATTTGTCTGATCAGTTGAGATTGTGCATCGGATGATACAGGCTGATATTTACTGCAAAATTATGCAAATATTGTGTTATTCAATTTATATCTGCACAAATTGCAGTAAAAATCAAGTGTGGATTGGTTCGCGGTTGCCGTAAGGCAGCGAAAGTTGAGCAATGAAATTGCCACTTGGCTGCGTTGCTGCAGAAATATGTTTGAAGAGCAAGTCTGACAGAGAGTGTTTTGACGGATTTCAGGCGGAAAGCTGATTTTCCGGTGTCAGGCGTTTTGGTGCGCGTTTGCTGGTGTGAGTAGATATTTGTTCACCAACAAAGCGAGCACTGCGCCAGTGAGCTGCGCGATGATAAAGGCGGGGACATGGTCAACCAATATGCCGGCAAAGCTGTTGCTTAAACTTCTGGCAATGGTAACAGCCGGGTTGGCAAAAGATGTTGAAGCGGTGAACCAATAGGCGGCAGTGATGTAGAGTCCAACGGCCATGGGCACGGCTTCTGACTTTTGTTTTAAGGTGACAAGGATGGTGAGCAGCAGTCCGAAGGTTGCAATCAGTTCAGCGAACCATTGGGCTTCACCGGTGCGCAATTTGGCTGACCACTGGAACACCGGTTGATCAAACATCATATGTGCGACCCATACACCAAGAATGCCACCAGCTATCTGCATAGCGACATAAATTGCGCTTTCTGGAATGCTGAGTTGTTTTTTTAATGCGAAGACGAGGGTGACAGCCGGATTGAAATGGGCACCAGAAATTGGCCCGAACATAGTGATGAGGACAACAAGGATTGCGCCTGTGGGGATGGTGTTGCCCAGAAGGGCTATGGCGACATTACCGTTTGCCAGTGTTTCCGCCATGATGCCGGAGCCGACAACAGTTGCGAGGAGAAAGGCGGTGCCGATAAACTCAGCGGCGTATTTCTGGCAGGCAGTATTCGGACTGGTGGTTGTCATGGTCGGGCTGCTTTTCATTTCTGTTGGCTGATGTTTAATTCTGGCACTGGAGTTCATCGAGAATGGGCTGGCATATTTCAGTGTTGCCGCCGCAGCAATCTTCCATCAGAAAACTGATCAACTGGCGGATGCCGGAATAATTGGCGAAATATCTGATCGACCGCCCTTCGCGCTGGTTTGTGACGAGATTGGTGCGGGCCAGAATGGCGAGGTTGGTTGACATGGTATTCTGGCGAATGCCGAGCTTTTCACCAATTTCACCGGCGGACATACCTTTTTCTCCGGCTTTGATGAGCAGACGGAAGACGTCAAGGCGTGTTTTCTGGCTGAGTGCAGCAAAGGAAGTCAGGGCGTCTGATGATGTGAAGGTTATTTCTTTTTCCATATATCATGATGTATTGATGTTTTTGATTTGTGTCAACTGGAATTCATCACAGGCTGGTTTATCAACTGGCGGAATTATCAACAGCTATGGCATTGAAATTGGCAGGCTCTGGCTGAAAACACAGGGTGCTATTTCCAGCCGGGATCAGTTTACCCATCAAGATTACATTTCTTTGACACGAGCTGGTCAGGCCATATCCTGGCCGAGTTTGAATTCTTTGCCAAGGGCGGTCATGACGGTTTTGACAATGTGAGGTGCGTTAAGCTCCGCCATTTCATACTGAACGGCTGGCGCGTTATGGTCGATAAAGCTATCCGGCAGGGTGAGGCTGCGGAATTTGAGGCCATTGTCAAGCAGGCCTTTATGGCCAAGGAAATGTGCGACATGAGAGCCAAATCCGCCAACGGCACCTTCTTCAATGGTGATGAGAATTTCGTGGTTTCTGGCTAGATTTGCAATCAGGTCTTCATCAAGGGGTTTGGCGAAGCGGGCATCGGCGATGGTTGTTGAAAGACCAAAAGAGTTTAGCATTTTGGCGGCTTTGCGACTTTCTTCCAGGCGCGTGCCGAAGCTGAGGAGGGCAACGGCGTTGCCTTGTTCGATGATGCGGCCCTTGCCGATTTCAAGCACCTGGCCTTCGTTTGGTAGTTCAACGCCGATACCTTCACCGCGCGGATAGCGGAAACTTGAGGGGCCGTCATTAATTGAGGCGGCGGTTGCGACCATGTGCATCAGCTCAGCTTCATCACTGGCGGCCATTACAGTGAAGCCTGGTAGATTGGCGAGATATGCGACATCGAAACTACCGGCATGGGTCGGGCCATCCGCGCCAACAAGGCCGGCCCTGTCGATGGCGAAACGAACAGGCAGGTTTTGAATGGCAACATCATGGACAACCTGATCATAGGCTCGTTGTAAAAAAGTAGAATAGATGGCGGCGAACGGTTTATACCCTTCTGCGGCGAGGCCGGCTGCGAAAGTGACAGCGTGCTGCTCGGCGATGCCGACATCAAAACAGCGGGAGGGGAAGGTTTTGGCGAAATCATCCAGCCCGGTGCCGGATGGCATTGCTGCGGTGACGGCTACGATTTTGTCGTCCTTCCCGGCTTCTTTTAAAAGGCTGTTGGCGAAGATGCTGGTATAGCCTGGGGCATTGGCTTTGGCTTTTTCTTTTTCGCCAGTGATGACATTAAACCGGCCAACGCCGTGATATTTATCGGCTGAATTTTCAGCCGGGTGATAGCCTTTGCCTTTTTGAGTGACAACATGCACCAGGATCGGGCCTTTTTCGGTATCTCTTACATTGCGCAGGATGGGCAAAAGATGGTCAAGGTTATGTCCGTCTATAGGGCCGACATAGTAAAAGCCAAGTTCTTCAAACAGGCTGCCGCCGGCCCAGAACCCTCTGGCGTATTCTTCAGTTTTGCGTGCTTTTTCCTGCATGAATTTTGGCAGGTGGGCGGCCAGTTGTTTGGCTGTTTCGCGCAATGAGAGATAGGTTTTGCCTGAGACAAGCCGCGCGAGGTAGGCGCTCATCGCGCCAACGGGCGGGGCGATTGACATGTCATTATCATTGAGGATGACGATTAGCCGGGAATGCATGGCGCCGGCGTTGTTCATGGCTTCATAGGCCATGCCTGCGCTCATGGCGCCATCACCGATGACAGCAATGACGTTATGGTCTTTGTTATCAAGGTCTCTGGCGACGGCCATACCGACGCCTGCGGAGATGGAAGTTGAGGAATGGGCAGCGCCGAAGGGGTCATATTCACTTTCAGCCCGTTTGGTGAAACCGGAGAGGCCATCGGGCTGGCGCAGGGTGCGAATTTTATCTCTGCGGCCGGTGAGGATTTTGTGCGGGTAGGTCTGGTGGCCGACATCCCAGATCAGCTTATCTTCAGGCGTGTTAAAAACATGATGTAAGGCAACAGTGAGCTCAACAACGCCGAGCCCTGCGCCAAGGTGACCGCCGGTGATTGAGACAGCGTCAATCATTTCGTCGCGTAGTTCACTGGCTAGGGTTGTGAGGTCACTATCATCAAGTGACTTCATGTCTTTTGGGGTTTTGATCTGGTCGAGCAGTGGGGTTTTCACGTTTTTTCTGACTTCTTGTGTTTCTGATTGTAATTTAAACGATAAGATTTCGTGGGTTTATTCTATCTCCAGAGGTTCGGTTTGGCCAGCCGTTCCGTCTTTGTTAATGGAGAGCTTTTCAACTTTGGCCTCGGCTTCTTTTAAGAGCTTATCACTATGGGAGCGAAGGGCCTCGCCGCGTTCATAAATCTGGATGGATTCTTCTAAAGGGACATCACCATGTTCCAGCCGGCCAACGATTTGCTCAAGTTCGGCCAGGGCAGTTTCAAAGCTCATTGATTGGATGTCTGAATTGTTTTGTTTTGGCATAATTTATTCTCGGTTTAAAATTTAACTCGTCAAATAACTGTTGGTCTATTTGGGCACAAAAAATCGCTTAGATTATGAGGCCGCGTTAATCAGTTGCTGTACGTGAACACCGACAGATCTGGCGAGGCTGTTGAGGTCATACCCTCCTTCAAGGATAGAGACAACCCTGCCGTCGCATTGTTTTTCAGCAATATCGAGCAATTCTGTGGTGATCCAGCTGAAATCCTGCTCTTCCAGGTTGATGCCAGCCAGAGGATCGCTGCGGTGAGCATCAAAACCGGCAGATATGATGATCAGGTCAGGCGAAAAGGCTTTTAATGAGGGCAGGACGCGATTTTGCATGGCTTCGCGGAATTTTTCACTGCCATCGCCGGAGCTTAGCGGCGCGTTCCAGATGTTATCAACTCCGGTTTCGTTTAAGGCACCGGTGCCGGGAAAGAGTGGCATCTGGTGGGTTGAGCCATAATAAAGGTCTTTGTCTGACCAGAAAATGTCCTGTGTACCATTGCCATGGTGGACATCAAAATCAACGACGGCGACACGTTCTGCGGCATGGGTTTTTCTCGCATAATTAGCGGCGATGGCGACATTGTTGAAAATGCAGAAGCCGCAGGCCCTTGTGGTTTCTGCGTGGTGGCCCGGTGGCCTTGTGGCGACAAAGGCGTTTTTGTTCTGTTTGGTAAAGACCTGATCAACCGCATGAATGGCACCGCCAATAGAAAACATCAGGGCGTCCCAGGTGTATTTGTTCATTGAGGTGTCTGGATCAATGAAGGCGTAACCAGATTCCGGGCGGCTGTTTTCAATAAGCTCGATATAGTTTTTTGGGTGGGCGAGTTCGAGGTGCGCCCGTGTTGCTCTGGGTGCTTCTTCGCGGATGAGGCTGCTGAAGAGATCGTGATCCAGCACTTTTTCAATGGCGCGCAGGCGGTCGGGTCGCTCTGGATGACCGGGGCCGTTTTCATGCAGCAGGCATTGTTCGTGGGTCAAATATAGCGTTGAGGCTGATTGTTTTGATTTTTTGTTTGTCGGTGTGGTTTCTTTTGTCATGGGCGTATCTTGCCTTGAAAAATTGTTCGGGGCTAGTGTTTATCGATTGAAACCGGGGTGTTTTCCGGCGTTTTTGGCAGGATTTTTCCTGATTTAAAGAGGGTTTTATGCGCAGTTATGATTTTGCGCTTTTATTGAGAAACGCTGCAAACGCTGATTTTGCTTCTTCGCTTCTGAGCTGGCGGGCGAAAATTTCCGTTTCCACTTCCATCACCTGCATGATCTTTTCTCTGTCGCCGCGCATCAGGCGTTTGGTTGTCAGCATGGCCTGTATTGGTTTTTTAGCAAGGCGAAGCGCGACCTTTTGGACATGTTCATCGAGTTGATCGCTATCAACGATGGCATTGATGATGCCGGCGTTTAATGCCTTTTCTGCCGGGAACGGTTCCCCAAGAGCGAGCATTTCATAAGCGCGAACATAGCCGATTGATTTTGGCATCAGGTAAGATGAGGCGGCTTCCGGGATCAGGCCGAGATCGAGAAACGGGGTTTGGAAAAGGGCATTGCTGGTGGCGTAAACCAGATCAGCATGAAACGCCATGGTGGTGCCGATGCCGATGGCGGGGCCGTCTATCGCGAGGATGAGGGGTTTGTCGAGCGTGCCGAGGCTGGTGAGAAAGTCGATGACCCCATCAGCCAGATTGCCTGTTTCCGCATAGGCTAGAAAATCTTTGATGTCATTGCCTGCGGTAAAGCAGCCTTTTTCACCGCTGATCATGTTTACTTTGATGTCACTCTGGCGGTTGCTGTTTTTCAGAGCGTCCGCCATTTGCTGGTACATATCATTGGTGAGGGCGTTCATTTTGTCAGGGCGCTGGAGCCTGATGGTCTGGATGCCGTTTATTGTCGCGATGGCGATATGGTTGCTCATGTGAGTTTGCTTTCGTGTTTATGATATTTCGTTGGTTCACTTAACTAAAAAGCTTTTCTGTTTGCTGCTCCAGAGTTGTCGCTCCGCTGATGATCTGATTTTTCAGACCATCGGTCTGGCTTAGAAACTGGTGGCTGAAAAGGGCGGCAATTGCGGTTTGCTGCAAATGGTAAGGGCTGTCTGCACTTGAAGCCGCGATTGCGCCTTTGATTAGATAAGCGCCGCCAAGGGAGATGCCAAACAGGCGCAGCAGGGGTGTTGCAGCGTAATATAAAGGTGCCGGGTCATTGGTGGGGATGGATTGCAGGTGGCTGAGACTTGCTTCAAGATCATCAATCGCAGTTTTGAGATAAGGCCCCATCTGACTGGCTATGTCAGGTGATTTTTTAAGGTTTTCCGCTATGGTTTTCAGATCGCCGAGGCAGCTATTGACCGTGTTGCCGCCTTCGAGAGGGAGTTTGCGGAACATCAGGTCGATGGCCTGAATGCCGTTGGTGCCTTCATATATAGGCAGTATGCGGGCGTCTCTTAAATGTTGAGCGGCGCCGGTTTCTTCAATAAAGCCCATGCCACCATGAATTTGAATGCCGATTGATGTTGCTTCAACGCCGAGGTCAGTTGAGAAGGCTTTGGCGATGGGGGTGAGCAGGGCGGCTATGTTTTTAGCAGTTGATCTATCTGTTTCGTCAGTGGCGTTCAGGGATATATCCATATGTTTTGCGGTGATGAGACATATGGCTCTTGCGGCCATGGTCATGGCTTTCATCTGGCCAAGGTTGCGGCGGATATCAGGGTGGCTGATGATCGGGTCCATGGTGCCTTTGGGGCTGCCAATGGCGGCGCCTTGTAAACGCTCTCTCGCATAGTTAAGGGCCTGCTGGTAGCTTCTTTCCATGATGGCGACGCCTTGCGTGCCGACAGAGAGTCGGGCGAGATTCATCATGGTGAACATGGCAAAAAGGCCGCGATTTTCTTCACCTACAAGATAGCCGATGGCACCGTCTTTTTCGCCAAAGCTCATGACGCTGGTTGGAGAGGCGTGAATGCCGAGTTTATGTTCAAGCCCGGTGCAGAGGAGGTCATTGCGTTGGCCGGGGTTGCCGTTTTCATCGGGCAGGAATTTTGGCACAATAAACAGGGAAATGCCTTTGGTGCCTTCTGGTGCATCAGGCAGGCGGGCGAGAACCAGATGGATGATGTTTTCAGTTAAATCATGCTCACCATAGGTGATGAAAATTTTGGTGCCTTTGATGGCATATGTGCCATCACCTTTTGGCACCGCTTTGGTTTTAATGGCGGCGAGGTCAGACCCGGCCTGAGGTTCAGTTAAGTTCATAGTACCGGTCCACTGACCGGAGATCATTTTTTCAAGATAGACGTTTTTTAATTCATCACTGGCGTGGTGGGCGATGGCATCTACGGCACCTTGTGTGAGGAGCGGGCAAAGACCAAAGGCCATGTTGGCACTATTCCAGAATTCGCCAACTGACTGAGCGAGAATGTGAGGCAAGGCCTGGCCGCCATATTGTTCATCAGATGCAAGTGAGGCCCAACCGGCTTCGCTCCACTCTTTATATGCTTCAACCCAGCCATCTGGGGTTTTGACGTCGCCGTTGCTCAGTGAACAACCTTGCTGATCACCGATTTTATTCAGGGGGGCAAGTTGGTTGCCAGCAAATTTTCCGGCTTCTTCAAGAATGGCACTGAGGAGGTCATGGTCCAGATTTGGCGCATAGCCATTTTTTAAAAATTCGTCTATATCAGCAATGTGCGTGAGTATGTGGGTGATGTCACTGATGGGTGCCTGATAGGTCATTTGTCGCTTTCTTGCGCTGCTTGGATTATTTTGTGTTCTGGCGCCGGTGTTACGAGTTTGGAACTGGCCTCAAATGAATAAAACCGGCTGCTGGCTGACTCTAAGGTGGTTGTCAGGCATATTCAAGAAGATCATTTATTCTGGATCAGGTGATGTGCTGTGCTTTTGAATTCTTTAGGCGCGAGTAATGCGCGCAGGATGTTGCAGGTCACTGAAATTGGATGGAAATTTGCAAGAAATTACGAGATTAAACTCTGAAATTAAAGAAGCGATCCGGCTTTTAAGCGAGGGTGGGCTGATCGCCTTTCCGACAGAGACTGTTTACGGCCTTGGTGCTGATGCGCGATCGGATAAAGCTGTGGCGCGGATATTTGAGGTTAAAGGACGGCCATCTTTTAATCCGCTGATTGTACACGTCGGTTCAGTTGAAGCGGCTTTAGAGATCGGTGACTTTAATGATGCGGCTCTGAAGCTTGTGGATGTTTTCTGGCCGGGGCCGCTGACGATTGTCGTGCCGCTCAAAAAGCAGGCTGGGATTTCTTCGCTGGTGACAGCCGGATTGCCGACGATTGCTCTGCGTATGCCGGATCATGATGTGGCGCGGGCTATTCTTAAAGGTTCGGAACTTAAAAGTTCAGGATTTGCGATTGCGGCGCCAAGCGCGAACAGCTCAGGGCGGATCAGCCCGACATCCCACACGCATGTTGAACAGGACCTTGGCAATAAGGTTGATCTGATTGTTGACGGGGGAGAGACCACTAAAGGGCTTGAATCGACCATTGTGTCGATTAAAGAGGAAGACGGGCGGGGAACTGTTTTGCATTTGCTGCGACCGGGAACTGTGACCTTGGCTGAGCTTGAACAGGCGAGTGGTCTGGCTGTTGAAAGCCATGTTGGCGAGATTGATGAAAAGGGTGTTGGGGGGACTGGAAATGATGTGCCGCTGGCGCCGGGTTCACTGCTCAGGCATTATGCACCGCGGGCTGGGGTGCGGTTGAATGTGCTGGACGTGGAAGAAGGGGAAGCTGTGCTTGGCTTTGGGCCTGAAGAGACAATTGAAGGTAATTTTTATAATCTAAGTGAAGCGGGTGATATGATGGAAGCGGCACAGCGGTTGTTTGCCGGTTTGCATTATCTTGATGGGCTTGGTGTTAGCCGGATTGCGGTGAGGCCGATTCCTGAAGAAGGGGTTGGGGTTGCGATTAATGACCGGCTGCGGCGGGCGGCGGCCAGATAGCTTAAGACCGGACCTTGTGACAAAAGTAAATAGACAAAAGAAAAAAGATAAAAAGAAATGGAAATTGATTAAAGATGGATCAGAGTTTGCTGGATCAGTTTTGTAAAATCACGGGTGAAAAATATGCGCTGACTGAGGCGGCAGATATGGCCGGGTATATGACCGAATGGCGGGATAAATATGTTGGTATCAGCCCGCTGGTTTTGTTGCCCGGTTCTGTTGAGGAAGTTGCGGCGATTGTCAGGCTCGCGTCAGAGACGGGGACGGTAATTGTTCCACAAAGTGGTAACACAGGACTGGTTGGGGGACAGATTCCAGACCAGACAGGGAAAGAAATTGTTGTCTCTTTAAAGCGACTGAATCAAAAACGCGGTATATCGCCCAAAAGCCGGTCAATGGTGGTGGAAGCCGGGGTGACTTTGCTGGAGGCGCAGGAGTTTGCGGCTGATGCCGGGCTGTTGTTTCCGCTTAGTCTTGCGTCTGAGGGGAGCTGTATGATTGGCGGGAATATTTCGACCAATGCGGGGGGCATTCAGGTTTTTAAATATGGCATGATGCGAGATCTGGTGCTGGGGCTTGAGGTTGTTTTGCCATCCGGTGAAATCTGGCATGGCCTTCGAGATTTGCGCAAAGATAATACGGGCTATGATTTAAAACAGTTGTTTATTGGCGGCGAAGGTACACTTGGCATTGTGACGGCGGCGACATTGAAGCTCTATCCGATGCCACTTGAGCGGCAAACGGCGTTTGTTGGTTGTGAAAGTCTTGAGGCGTTTGCAGCGTTTTTTGAACATGCCAGCTCACGCGCCGGGGCGCATCTTTGTGCGTTTGAGATTATGCCGGCGCTGGGGTTATCTTTTGTTTTAAAGCATGGCAGCCAGTCGAAAGCTGGACAGGCGCAAAGCCCGCTTGAAAGTGAATTTCCCTGGTATGGGTTGATTGAGCTTGAAGCGGAGCGGGAAGGGGTGGTGCAACCATTAATGGAGTTGCTGCTTGAAGAAGCATTTGAAAAAGAGCTGATTAGTGACGGGGTGATATCAAACTCTGAAGCGCAGCGCAAAAACCTCTGGGCGCTGCGCGAAGAAATGTCTGAAGTGCAAAAGCCTGAAGGTGGGTCTATCAAGCATGATATTTCGGTGCCGGTCGCTGACATTCCGCGCTTTGTTGAGGCGGCGAATGCGCTGGTTGAGCATATGATCCCCGGGGCAAGGCCGGTGCCGTTTGGTCATTTTGGTGATGGTAATCTGCATTATAATGTTTCGCAGCCATTAGGGATGGACAAAGAAGAGTTTCTTTCAATGTGGGAAATTTTATCCGACGCGGTGCATGATCTGGTGAGTGAGTATGGTGGCTCGGTCAGTGCGGAGCATGGCATCGGGGTGATGAAACGGGAATTGCTGAGCCGCGTGAAGAGCAAAACTGAACTTGACCTGATGCGCACTGTGAAACACGCGATTGACCCGAAGGGGATATTGAACCAAGGCCGTGTAATTTAATGCCGCGTGGTTTGAGGTGAAACCGTTTTAAAGGCAGTAGAATGAATAAAGAGCACAAAGATAAATTAATCAAAACTATGATCAAATGTCTGCTCGGTGGTTTGTTGTTTTATTTTGTCCTCAGCCAACTCATTCTTTTTGCGCACCATCATTATTATTCAGAGGCTTTGCTGATTGACGAAGGGGCAAAGCCGAAACGTTGATTAGAATGGGGGTACGGCTTTCAAATTTATGACTGGTGGGGTGGTTTTGTTAAAGGTGCTGGAGGTTGAGTGCTTGATCCCGGACGTGTGATTTTTGAGAGTGTTATAAATTCAAAATCAAAGCTTAACTTAAACACTCAATAATTTTACAAGTAATTTGGCAACCACCGATGATCCGATAATAAATAATAAGATATTGGCTACAAGCAATGCCTTCAATAAAATATTAAAGCTAATAAACCCTGATCTAAGTTCAGCGATTAATGATTCAATGTCAGACTTTGTGACAGCTCTATTGAGTGAATTATCCATTGTAAAATTGTAGTTTAATTCTCATTGTTTTTCAATCACAGCACTTTACAGCTGATTGAGTAATGTTTTGCAATATGCTCGTATTAAAACAAACTGCCCTGTTCAGACGGGTCGTCTTGAGGGGTGGCTTTTTTTGGGGCTGGTTTTTCTTTCAAACTTTCCAGATTATTGATTGAGAGGGAATTGCTCTCTGCCGGGGCGAGCAGGGGGAGGACTTCTTTAGCGCGGATGTTTTTTACATCAAGCCAGGCATCGTAATGCTCCGGTTTTAAAATGGCCGGCATGCGCTGGTGGATCTGGCTCATTTCTTCATTTGCAGCAACTGTTATGATCACAGCGCTTTCAAACTCACTGCCATCTGCACCCAGCCAGTGATCCCACAAGCCGGCGAAAGCCATGAGGGGCGGCGACGCATCATTCTGCTCTTTCTGTTGTTTCATCGTGATGAGGTGCGGGGTGCGGTTGCCTTTCGGGCCGGACCATTCGTAAAATGCGTTGGCTGGAAACAGACATCTTTTATGCGCAACCGAGGTGCGAAAGGATGGTTTCTCCATCAACGTTTCAGCGCGGGCGTTGATGATCAGCGTGAAATCATCCGGATCTTTCACCCAGTGTGGTATCAGCCCCCAACGGACCAGCGCCAGTTCGCGCCTGTTGGCGTTGGCTTCACGGACGATCATCACTGGTTCTGTCGGGCGGATGTTGTCTCGCCTCGGGAAATTTGCGGGATTGATATAGTGAAACGCGTTCTGAACTTCGTCCGGATCGGATGTTACGGAAAATTTTGAGCACATTTGTTTTTCACCGGGCGAATTTCTGGAAATTTATTCATTTTATTAAGTTGTTCAATTCACGCGTGAATTGCGGGAATTTTTCAGTCATTTTCTCTAAAAATGCCAGATTATGGAACATTTAATTCAATTTTTATTCAGTTTGTAACTTTTTGGAAACCACTTGCCTTCAAAATGGCATTGAGTTTCAGATTGCCGGGCTAGTGACTAGATGTTTGGTTTGGCGAGATGTTTGTGTAGAAGTTGAGTAAGTGTGAGTATAAGTACCATGACAGAAAATGGTTTAGCCCAAGCCGTTCGTCGCAATTTTGATAGTTCCATGACTGAGCATTACCGCTCCCATCTTGATGGAACCAATATCAACAAAGCCTCAATGTTAACAACTGATTATCTGAATCACTTTAGCGGTGTGCTGATGCTGATTGAGATGCTGCCGCTTGATCCTGAAGTGTTTGCTGAAGATGT
This sequence comes from Hyphomicrobiales bacterium, assembly GCA_021775425.1. Classification (GTDB taxonomy): domain Bacteria; phylum Pseudomonadota; class Alphaproteobacteria; order Rhizobiales; family HXMU1428-3; genus HXMU1428-3. Next base: position 15,797 of record JAJFHX010000020.1, on the reverse strand, counting down.
TCTTAACTGGTCTCCGATCAGTTATGAAGAGCATTTTGAAGTCACAGGCTTCAGAGATAAAGACCTTGCGATAAAAGCTTATGAACATGCACCGGTTGATGTGCGTGTTGCTTTTGATGGGGTGATTAATCAGCTCAATAACACGCTGGTTGATGTGCTTGATCAGGTGAAAGAAAGCGTTGAGAAAAACCAGACGGAAAAATTATCAATGTTTTGCGAAGAAATTACGCATGGTGTCAGAGACCTGATTGCTGAGGCGGCCAGTATTGTCAATGATGGCACGACCAATGTGATTGAGCTCAGCACTGCGGCAAATCCACCGGCAACTGAAGATCCGCAAGCGGATATTGACGCTCTGTTTGACTAAGATAAATAATATTGTGATAGAGATCAGGGGAAGGCTTGCCTTCTCCTTAAATCTTTTTGTGTTTTGGTTTATTCTTCATATCGATAGCCGACGCCGTGGACTGTCTGGATGATTTTTTTCTCATTCTGGTCGCTGTTATCGGGGGCCTGATGGCCGGGTTCAATTTTCTGGCGTAACTGGGAAATGAACTGATCCAGTGCGCGGCTGTTGGTCATATAGCGGCGCCCCCAGCATTCTTCGAATATATCCTGTTTTGATAAAACGGTGCCTTTGTTCTGATATAGCATTTGCAGGACTTTTAACTCCCTTAACGTCAGGGGGACGGGTGGGATTGTGTCATCTCCGCTGCTTTCAACTGGGTTTGCATTCTCTTTATTCCCAAAAGTTGCGCGCATGGTTTGGGGGTCGATGGCTAGGTTATGCATTTTAAATGGTGTGGATTGTTTATCATTGCTGAAATTGGCCCGGCGCTGGATGGCTTTGAGGCGGGCGACAAGTTCGAGGCTGCCAAATGGTTTGGTGATATAATCATCTGCGCCTAGTTCAAGCCCGATGACCCGGTCTATTTCGTCTCCTTTTGCTGTGAGCAGGATGATGGGGATGGTTTCATCAACTGACCTCACGAGGCGGCAAAGCTCAAAGCCGTCCATTTCGGGCATCATCACATCAAAAATGCAGAAATCCGGGCGATGTTCCTTATAGGCTTTGTACGCTTCACTGCCATTATTTGTTAATGTGCAGTCATAACCTTCATGCTCAAGGAGGGCTGTCAGGCCCTGACCAAGGTGAATGTCATCTTCTGCTATAAGAATGTTCATGGTCTGTGTCTCTAAGTCCGTGTCTATAATATTAGCGGGCTAATAATTCTAGTTTAGCTCTTTTATTGATAGTGTCGCAATGAAGGAAGTGCCGGGCGTGCGTTTTAAGGCTTTGATTGTGCCGTCATTTTCTCTGGCCAGTTGCTGACAAACCGCAAGTCCGAGGCCAACGCCTTCCTGATTTTTCTCTCGAGTGGAAGTTTGCTGAAATGGTTCAAAAATGGTTTTGAGGTCCTGTTTTTTCAGAGTTGTGCCCCAATCGCGAATTTCAAGTTTTAAATAGCTGTTTTCGAATTCTGATTTTATGTGAATGCGCTCATCATTGGCGTGTTTGCGCACGTTATCCAGCAAGTTCACCAGGATCTGCTCGAGTGCGCTTCGATCTATCATGACATCTTTGTCAGTCATAAGATCATAGCTGATGTTGTTGATCTGCTGGTTGAAAAGCGGCGTCAGTCTGGTGACAGTTTCTTCTATGATCTGATTAGGGTTGGCTTTGGTTTTTTGCCGTTGCCCGTTCCTCACCCCTTTAGAAATCGCAAGGGCGTTGTTGACCAGTTCTGAGAGGCGGGCTGTTTCGGCAGCGATGACGTTCGAATATTTGCTGATGTCTCTCATTGTTGCATCGCTATCGGTCATGGCTGATTTTGCGGTTTGTTTGAGGATCAGGTCGGCATAGAGCTGGAGATTTGTTAGTGGTGTTTTCAGTTCATGAGAAATACTGGCGGCAAAGTTGGCGCGTTCATTGGCTTCTTTTAAAGCGCGCTTTTGGTTTTTAAATAATGCAAAGGCGATGAGGATTAGCAGGCAGGCGCTGGGTATGGTCAGGGCAATGAGGGTGAAGGGGTACTGGTAGGGAATATCTGTGGTGACTTGCAGCATTTCGAGATGCCAGAAATAAAGCGGGCTGGCGAGTTGCCTTGTGGACAGAATCTGTCTGGTCTGTTGCTTGCGGTTTTGCCAGATGATGTCCTGATGGACATCGATTAGCCTGATGTGGCGGGGGCTGTTTTCATCAAATTGTCGGGCCAGCAGGGCGCTGACATGACTGATCAACCAGTTGCGATTTAAGGCTGAGCAAAAAGTTATGTTATCGCGCCCAACCCAGCAGAACAGGAGGTTATGACCGCTTGGGGTGAGGAAGCTGGTCCAGATGCCTTCAATGCGGGCCATCAGCGGGATTTTATTAAGCTGCTCTCTTGCCGAGGAAAGGGGGACAGCGATGTTATTTAATGCTCGTGCTTCTGGGTAAAACTGGCCGGTTGTTTCCTGAGGGGGGTGGAGCTGGTCTCCTTTTGCATTGAAAATCACGACAAGTGATGTGGCAGGATTGCTGGTTAAGTGATCCATGTCTGCCGGGCAATCACCGGTAAAATTGCAATTCAGGGTGGTCAGGTCAGTTTTGTGACTTTCCGGTTTTGTTTTTTCTATTTCTTTTTTCAGGCTTGTTGTGAGTGTGGCTACTTTTTTGCGGATCTCAACATCAAGTGCCTCGAGGATGTTTTCGGCCTGATTTTTTTCTTTTAATTTATACGTGTTGAGGTCAGTTTTGAGGGCGTGGAGACCTAACAGCCCGAGCGCAAAAATCGAGAGGGCGACGAAAGCCGTTAACAGATAGCCTAATTTGTGACGCTGGTTCATTTTAATGATGTACGCCGCCAATCATCTGACGGCAAGAACCTGACAATTTTTTTACATATCTAAGGTGAATGGAAGGCGTGAGGAAAGGGGGGGGCTGCAGGCTATATCGGGAGAGATAACCTGCAGCTGTTGGATAGGATGACGGGATTCTGGAGGGATAGAATCTTGTTCCGCCATTCCTTGTGAATATAGCAGCCTTAGAAAAGATTTGTGATCACATTTTCGCGGGTTTGAATAACATGAATGTGACTGGCATTCTGTGTCTGGCAATCAGTGACTGGCTGGTTTGAATTATCATTTCACCAGCGTGATATCTGATATTAAAGCCATGAATTGTTCTTAACTTTTACCCATCCGGTTGTATGAAAATCCATGTGTTTGTAAATGCATTCAGAAATTTAGCTGTTAACAGCTGTGGCTGATACTTGCGGATTTTGCCAGATACGTGAAAGCTTCTATTAGTGAATCACTTTTGATTCGGTTCTGGGGCTTGCTTGGATTTATGGCAGACAAAAAAACAGAAAAAGAAACAGACGCTGAATTGCCGAAAGATGTGAGCCGGGTGCAGGATGTGCTGGTTACATTTATTGTTGCATTGATCGGCACCGCGGTGGCGCTTGGCCTGTATTTACAGGCCGGTTTTGATGTTGTGCCTTCTTTAAGTGTGGGCAGTGGGTTGTTTATCTGGTTGTTATCAGCGCATTTTCTGATCACACGGATGCGATTGAAGCGTTTGATCGACGGGCGCCTGACGCAACTCTCTAAAGATGTGAAAAAGCTGAAAAACGAGCTGCAGGTGACTGAGCTGCTGGCTGAAGGGCATAATGAACTGCATACCGGGCAGAATGCCATTGAAAAAGCCATTCGCACAATTGTTGGCCGGATGGATCAGTATGATGACCGGCTGAAAGTTTTGCAGAAAATCGGCAAGATCAGTATTGCGAAACCAAAACGGGAAGAGTTGACCAAACAAAATGAGAAGCTTGAATTGCTGAACAGTGAAGTGGTTAAGCTTGGTTCGCAATTGCAATCTTATAATCTGCGTTATGATCTGGCGTCTCAACAGCAATTCAGCCTGATGAAAGCACAGCTTGATGTGCTTGAGCTGGTTGTTGGGCAATTGAGCCAATCAGCCGGGAATGACCGGGCTGAGTTTGCGCAAAAAGCGCTTGAGGCGATTAATGGCATTCGGCGGATCTCGATTTTACCGAATGCATTGCCGGCGAATATGTTAGGGGCACTCCCGCAAAGGGATGGCGGTGAGGCACTTTTGCAGCCGCTTGAGGCTTTGAATCATTTTTCTGATGGTGTGGTTGGTGATGCAGTTGTTTTTCCTCAGGCGGGAGCTCTTCATTCGGGAGAAATGGCAACAGCTGGAACAATGCCGCCGGCATTAGAGAGGCCGCCTGTGCTTTCCGGCCTTGCTGGTGATCATACAGGAGCGGGGCCAGAAAGATTGGGCGGCACTATCACAGAAGGAAGTGGCGCACTTTCTGGTTCAGCTCAGTCTTATTCTCAGGGCGGGGTTGCTCAGGGGCAGACGCATCATCAAGTCCCACCCCAGATTCAGCCAGATACGCAGACGCAGGGTTTGTCACTTGCTGATATGCTGGCTGCGAAAAAAGCGGAAATGCAACAGGCCGGGAGCCGTTCCGGGTTTGAAAGTTCAACTGCCGGATTACAAGCTGCTGGCGACAATGGGCAACTGACAAACGGGTCGGCAACCGGGCTATTGGCCGGTGCATCTGGAGAGCGGGTGAGATCAAATGATCACTCATTGCTGGCAACAGTCAATGATGCGATTGAAGCGAACCGTGTTGAGCTTTATTTGCAGCCGATTGTCGGACTTCCTGAGCGCGAATTGCAATTTTATGAAGCGTTTTCACGATTGCGGAATGAGATCGGCCAGTTGATTTTGCCACGTGATTATATGGCTGTTGCTGAGGCTGCCGAGCTTGCACCGATTATTGATAATCAGATTGTGCTGCGCTCTATTCAGGTGATCCAGCGGTTGGTTGAGCGGGGTAAAGGGCGCAAGGTGTTTTGCAATCTTTCTCTGAATTCATTGCGGGATGCTGATTTCTTTGCGGAATTTATGGATTTTATGGAGGCCAATCGCTGGCTTGCCGATCATCTGGTGTTTGAATTTACAGAGGAAGCTTTTGAAAGATCAGGCGCTTATGAATTTGAGCGGATGGCATCTATTGCTAATCTCGGGTTTCGGTTTTCGCTTGATCAGATCACCCGGCTTGATATTGATTTTAAAGCACTGGCTGACAGACGGTTTGGCTTTGTTAAAATTAATTCGTCTTTGTTACTTGGAAATATGGAAGGGTCAAAAGCGCAAATTCATTCTGCTGACCTTAATCATTATCTCAACCGGTTAAACATCACCATGATTGTCGATATGGTTGAGCGTGAAGCGGTTGTGCGGCAATTGCGGGATTATAATGTTCAGTATGCGCAAGGGAATTTATTCTGTGAGCCAAAACCAGTTCGCCCTGAAGTGTTTGGCAGTGCAGCTGAAGTGGCAGCCTAGCGGCTTGCACCTTAAATCACTGGACATAAGATGATGAGTTTCTTTTAGCTCTATGGCTTTTTGTCTCACCTCTATGACTTTAATTTCTTTTCTTTGTCATATAGGTTTGCTTTGAAGTATGCGCATGATTTTTATGCGAAGTAGAATACTTTGATGCAGTTTTATACCCCTCTCTTTTTTCTATTCCTGTTATCTCCGGAGCCTTTTATTATGATCCCCCTGTTGCCATTTATTGCGCCTCTGTCACGCCAGCATGATGCATGGTTTTGTGATATCTGGGGGGTGATGCATGATGGTGAGGCTGGCTATGCCAAGGCGGTTGAGGCTTGTAAACAGTTTCGCAGAACTGGTGGTGTGAACGGCACGGGTGGGCGTGTCATCCTGATTACCAATGCGCCAAGGCCGCATTATTCGGTTGCTGATCAGTTACATGAATTTGGGGTCGATGAGGATTGTTATGATGCGATTGTCAGTTCAGGGGATGTGGCTCAGGCGTTAATCGAACAGCAACAAGGGCGGCCGATTTTTCATCTTGGACCAACCAGAGACCAGCCGGTGATTGAGCGAGCGAAGATTAAACCTGTTGCTCTTTCAGACGCTGAAGTGATGCTGGTTACGGGATTGATGGATGATGATGTGGAGGGGCCGGAAGATTACCGGGCTTTGTTTGAAAAAGCACTGGCAAGTGGATTGTCGATGATTTGCGCGAACCCTGACCTGATGGTGGAGCGGGGGCCGAGGCTGGTTTATTGTGCTGGTGCTCTGGCACAGCTTTATGAGGAAATGGGCGGCATTGTACATTATGCGGGCAAACCTCATTTGCCGATTTATCAACTTGCTGAGAAAACCCTTTCAGAGCTGAACGGCGGAACAGTTACTGACCGCTCTAGAATCTTGTGTATCGGAGATGGTCTAAAGACGGATATGCCGGGTGCATTTGGGGCCGGATTATCGGCGCTTTTTATTGCCAGTGGGCTGCATGTGGACGGGGCCCTAGAAACTGACCAATTAGAGGAGATGTTTGTCTCTTTAGACGGTGAACCAATTGGTGCAATGCAAGCCCTTATCTGGGATTAGGCTGGATATAAAGCAAAAAGCCCGGCCATTTTATTGACCGGGCTTAGTTGTAATTTCGTTAAATATGCTGGAAGTTCCAATAACTTAAAACATATTGTCTATTTCGTTCTGATCAACGCCTTCGCCGTCTTCCTGGGGCCCATGCAGAATGAGATCATCTTTTCTTTGCAGTCTTTCCATGAAGGCCTGCTCGTTAAATTCGCGACGCTCTGATGCGGTTTCGATGCCAAGAAAAGCTGCGATTTTGTGGATGCGATAATCAACAAAATCGAGAGTTTCAACAACGCGGTTGATGCGCTGACCGGTGATATCCTGGAATGAGCAGGCTTCAAAAATCTCCATCACCTTGCTTTCAACTGTGAGGTGATAGTGGGCCGGGTCTTTTGGGTCTGCTGTCATGATGGTTTCAGCGGCACTCATGATGCGGTTTGTTGCATCTTCGGTGGCTTTGACGACCATTTTTAATTCATTTTCAGCGTCCGTTAACGGGCAAACTTCATTGTTTGGCATATTGAGGAGCTGCATGTCGTCACGGGTCTGACTGATTTTCTCCATGATCTGGTGAAAATCGTCACCAACAGTTGTGTCGAGACGGTTGAGGAATTCTTTTAAAGTTTCAACTGAACTCTGCGCCAGATGCAAGACTTCGGCTAAAGATATATCCTGTGCTGACTGATTGGAATCTGTGGGGAATTCGCGCTTGGCGATGCTTGCGCACTCGGCCTCGGGCACGGCGTTGGATTGCTTCGCCATGGTGGTACTCCTGCTACTCGTTACTTATGCAGTAAATTAAGGAAATGAGTTTTAACTCATTCCCTTTATATAAATTACTCGCCGAAAACCGCGTTGATTTTGGCACTGAGTGTTGCTGCGTTAAACGGCTTCACAATGTAATTGTTTACGCCAGCTTTTTTCGCTGCAATCACGTTTTCAGTTTTAGATTCTGCTGTCACCATGATGAAAGGAGTTCTCATCAGATTTTCGTCAGAGCGAACTTCTTTTAAAAGCTCATAACCAGTCATTGGTTCCATGTTCCAGTCTGAAATGACCAGCCCATATTTACGCTGTTGCATTTTTGCTAATGCTTCGGTTCCGTCAGCCGCATCATCAATGTCGCTAAAGCCCAATTGTTTCAGCAAATTCCGAATGATTCGGATCATTGTTTTATAATCGTCTACCACCAGAACTGGCATTTGAAGATCAATTGCCATTACGCTCTCTCCATTTCCCCTATAGAGCGGGTTGCCCCGCTATTTATGCAACTTGCCCCTAAAGGCCATCCAAAAAAATTTATAGGCCAGCCAAGAAAACTGATGCCTACATTCAAAGTGACGATAGCAAGAGGAGTTAAAAATAAGGTTAATGGAATTAATATAGCTAAAAAAATATCTGATTTTGACAAATTTTATGGGTTCTCAGCCTTGTTGGAATGTAAACAGGAACTCTCAATACGTAAAATAACTGCGCTAATTCATCTAATTTGTACGTTTTTCTTATTTTTCAGTCATTTGGGGCGGATATTTCTTGAAGGGGCAACCGGGCTTGGTTACTGTCGCGCAAATTCACATAAGTGATGGTAATTTTGGGGAAGACTATGGTTGACTTGAAGACGGGTGGTTACACAATTGAAGATCTGGAAATCGGTATGGAGGCCTCTTTTGAAAAAGAGATCACCGAAGCACTGATTATTAATTTTGCCGAGATCTCAGGTGATCATAACCCGGTTCACCTAGATGAGGAATATGCCAAGACCACCCGATTTAAAGGGCGGATCGCGCATGGTCTGCTGACGGCGGGCTTTCTTTCAACTGTTCTTGGGACCAAATTGCCCGGGCCGGGCAGTATTTATCTGCATCAGGACCTGATTTTCAGAGCGCCGGTTCGGATTGGGGATCTGGTGACGGCCAGTGTAAGGGTTGAAAAAGTGAATTTTCACCGCCGGGTGGTGGTACTGAGTTGCAGATGCAGTGTTAAAAATCGTGTCGTCATTGGTGGTGAGGCAGTTATGATGGTGCCTTCTTCTAAAAAGAGATAAATTCAGGTTTTTCTTCAACCATAAGCAGAGCCATTTTTTCATGCTTGAACTTACAGATTATAAATCGTTTCCAGCCTCGATGAAGGGGCTGGTTCTGGCGATTGGCAATTTTGACGGGGTACATCTTGGCCACCGGGCCGTTTTGCAGCATGCTCTAGATCTGGCATTGAAACGTGAGCTGAATTCCGGCGTTATGTTTTTTGCGCCGCATCCACGGCAGTATTTCTCGCCTGATACGCCTTTGTTTATGCTGACCAGCCGGGCGCAAAAGCTGGCGCAATTTCGCGGATTGGGTCTTGAAGTTTCGCTCCAGCTGAAATTTGATGCTGATCTTGCGCAGATGGAAGCGGAAGATTTTGTAAAAACAATACTGGTTGATGCGCTTGGTGTTTCTCATGTGGTGATTGGCTATGACTTCTTTTTTGGCCGGGCACGTGGTGGCAACCCGCAGGTGATGTCTGAACTTGGTGAAAAATTTGGTTTTGGTGTCAGTGTGATGAAGGCTGAAGGGCTTAGTGGTTCAGCTGAAGCAAAACAACCAGATGCTGGTGGGCTGATTTATTCTTCTACACTGGTGCGTGATGCACTTGAAGAGGGGCAAGTCAAACGTGCCGCTTTGATTTTGGGGCGGAACTGGCAGGTTGAAGGGGTTGTGACATCTGGCGCCGGGCGGGGGGAAGGGCTTGGGTTCCCGACCGCGAATATTACCATGCCGCCGGGGTGCCATCTGCATCACGGGATTTATGCGGGGTTTGTTCATTTTGAAGGGGCGCGTTATAAGGCGGCAGCTTATTATGGCAAGCGACCGAGTTTTGACAATGACCAACCTGTGCTTGAAGTTTTTCTGCTTGATTATCAGGGCAACCTTTATGACAAGGAGATTGCTGTTGAGTTTGTTGATTTTATTCGTGAGGATATGAAGTTCAGCAATAGCGCAGAACTTGTGGCGCAGATGGATATAGACTGCAAGCAGGTTGAGGATGTTTTAAGGGGGCAATAAGATTGCGCATTCCTGTTTTCCTGCAGCTTATTGGCTGTTGTTTCGTTCTGTTAATTCCCTTGACAGCCCAGAGATGGGATGAAAAAACCTTAAACCAATTCTAAAGATGGGTGAGCGGTCTTAAGAGCAATATTTGCTGGGGTTAAACTGTCTTTCAGGTGCCGGTAATTCAAAAATTTCTGGAATGTACCTTTGAGATTACTCATATTCCGTCACTCATTTATTTACTGGCTTGTTTGCTTTTATACTGATGTCTTAAAACTGACGTCTTCATACGTGAAACCGGTTCGTGATATGGCTGGCTGGTTTTTAAAAAATTATGCATAGATTTGAAGGTTTATTTTATGTCCGATAGCAAAGTGGTTGATGGCGCGCAGACTGAACAGCGTGACTGGCGTGAGACACTGTTTTTACCTGTGACTTCTTTTCCGATGAAGGCTGGTTTGCCGAAGCGTGAACCCGATTTTATTCAAAGATGGGACGAGCAGGACATTTACGGGCAATTAAGGGCAAAAGGCGCCGGGCGTGAGCAATACATTCTGCATGATGGCCCCCCTTATGCCAATGGTGACATTCATATTGGCCATGCGTTGAATAAAACTCTTAAAGATGTGGTGGTGCGCTCACGTAATATGCTTGGCTTTGACAGCCCATTTATTCATGGCTGGGATTGTCATGGTTTACCGATTGAATGGAAAGTAGAAGAAAAATATCGGCAAAAAGGGCAGAACAAGGACGGTGTACCAGTCAATGAGTTCAGAGCGGAATGCCGTGAATTTGCAGATATCTGGGTTGACCGGCAAAAGGCTGAGATGCAACGGCTTGGCGTGCATGGGGAGTGGGATGCAAGTTACCTGACCATGACTTTTGACGCGGAAAAAGTTATTGCTGGCGAATTGCTGAAGTTTGCCAAGAACGGCTCGCTCTATCAGGATTTTAAACCAGTGATGTGGTCAGTTGTTGAAAAAACGGCGCTGGCTGAAGCTGAAGTTGAATATGAAGAGCATGAAAGCCCGACGATTTTTGTCAAATTCCCGGTGGTGAAAGCCAATTCAGAGCTTGACGGAGCGAAGGTGGTGATCTGGACTACAACGCCATGGACCATTCCTGGAAATCGCGCGATTTCTTATGGCAAGCACCTTTCTTACGGGCTTTATGAAGTCACTGATGCGCCTGAGGATAACTGGGCTGGGGTTGGTGAAAAGTTTTGTCTTTGTGATGCTCTTGCTGAACGGGTTCTGGGTGCAGCTAAAGTTGAAAGCTTTAACCGGCTTTGTGACATTGACCCGACACTGATTGAAGAAGTGGCCCATCCGCTGCGCGGGCAGGGCTATGACTTCCCGGTCAAGCTTTATGCCGGTGATTTTGTAACGGATGATACGGGCACCGGGTTTGTGCATATTGCGCCCGGGCATGGCGCGGATGACTATGGGCTTTATTTATCGAACCAACGCTCTTTTCGTGAGGCGGGCATTGAAGGTGTGCCGCAGACTGTGAAAGAGGATGGATATTACCACGCTGATGTTCCCTTATTTGGTGGTGATGAGCCGGCGCTGGTGATTAACCAGAAGGGAAAATTTGGTGACGCCAATAAACGGGTTATCGACGCGCTTGCTGAGGCTGGTGCGTTAATGGCGCGCGGCAAGCTGCGCCATAGTTACCCGCATAGCTGGCGCTCGAAGGCACCGGTGATTTTCAGGGCAACACCACAATGGTTTATCGCCATTGACAAGCCAATTAAAATTGAAGGGCAGGCGGACGAACGCTCGATCAGAGAAATGGCACTTGCCGCGATTGATGAGACGCAATTTGTGCCGCCAGCCGGCTATAACCGGCTGAAAGCAATGGTTGAGAACCGGCCTGACTGGGTGATTTCGCGCCAGCGGGCGTGGGGTGTGCCGATTTGTATTTTCACGAATAAAGAAACTGGCGCGATTATTCCTTCGCATGATTTTGACAAATCGGATGAGCTTGAGGCTCGGATTTTGTCCTCCTTTGCTGAGAAGGGTGCTGATGCCTGGTTTGAAGACGGGGCGAAAGCGCAGTATCTCGATGGGCTTGTTGACAATGTTGATGAGTGGGACCAGGTGATGGACATTCTTGATGTCTGGTTTGACAGTGGCTCGACACATGCCTTTGTGCTTGAAGAACGTGAAGGTTTGCGCTCGCCTGCTGATCTTTATCTTGAAGGGTCTGATCAGCATCGTGGCTGGTTTCAGTCTTCTTTGCTGGAAAGTTGTGGCACCAGGGGGCGTGCACCTTATAAAGCGGTTTTAACACATGGCTTTACGCTTGATGACAAGGGCAAGAAAATGTCCAAGTCGAAGGGGAATTCTGTTGCACCGCAAGATGTGATCCGTCAATACGGTGCTGATATTCTCAGACTTTGGGTGATGTCAACGGATTATCAGGAAGACCAGCGGATTGGTCAGGAAATGATCAAGACGGGGGTTGAGAGTTATCGGAAGCTCAGAAACACACTGCGGTTTTTGCTAGGTAATCTGCACCATTATTCAGATGATCTGAAAGTTGAATATAAAGACATGCCGGAACTGGAGCGGGTGATGCTGCACCGGATTTATGAGCTGGATCAACTGGTACGGGAAGCTTATAAGAATTACGATTTCAAAAAAGCGTTTCATGCTGTGTTTCAGTTTTGCACGGTTGAGCTTTCCGCGTTTTATTTCGATATCCGCAAAGACGCGCTATACTGTGAGGCGCATTCCTCACTGGTGCGCCGGTCTTCTCTGACGGTGCTTGATGAGTTGTTCAATGTGTTGACGGCCTGGCTTGCGCCAATGCTTGTTTTTACCATGGAAGAAGTGTGGCTTTCACGGATGGGAGATGATGCCGGGTCTGTGCATCTTAGAGACTTTCCTCCAGTCAATCCGGCTTTTAAAGATGAGAAGCTTGCGGCCAAATGGGAAAAAGTGAAACAGGTGCGCCGGGTTGTAACAGGCGCGCTTGAGGTTGAACGGCGTGAAAAGCGCATTGGCTCAAGCCTTGAAGCAGCCCCACTGATTTATATTACGGATGACGCGCTTTATGATGCGATTTCTGACCAGGACTGGGCGGAGATTGCGATTACATCGGGCGCGACATTAAGCAAGGCTACTGCTGGTGATGTGCCGGCTGATGCCTTCACGCTGGAAGACGGATCACCTGTTGCTGTGGTGCCTCAACTGGCCGAGGGGAAAAAATGCGCCCGGTCATGGAAGATTTCAGATGATGTCGGGTCTGATACGGCGTTTCCTGAGCTTAGTGTGCGGGATGCCAAAGCTGTTCGTGAGTTTGATGCGCTATAAGTTAAGAAAAGGGATTTCTGTGCCTTTTGAACTTATGGATTGGAGAGTTGTATGAGTTTCTCTGTTTGGGGGCGGTTTTCACTGTTTGGTGTTGTAACTGCCGGCATAATTTTTTTGCTGGATCAGCTTTCTAAATACTGGATCATCCATTTGTTCTGGCCAGCGCAGGGCTGTGCGCCACTTGATCAGGCGCTTTCTTATAAATGCCGTTTTGTCGTGACGCCGTTTATGGATTTGACGATGGCCTGGAATAAAGGTGTTTCTTACGGATTGTTTGCGCAACATAGTGATATGGGCCGGTATTTGTTGATTGGATTTTCCGTTTTAGCGATGATTGGCTTTTTCATCTGGCTTGGCTCGGTTACGGGCCGGTTTCTGGCGCTGGGTATTGGCCTTGTGATTGGCGGGGCGGCTGGCAATATGCTTGACCGGATTAACTATGAAGCGGTTGCAGATTTTGTTTCATTGCATGCATTTGGCTATTACTGGTATATTTTCAATGTGGCTGATGTGGCAATTGTTGCTGGTGCTGCCGTGTTGCTTTACGATCTGACATTTCATGATGCCAAGACCAAAACAGTGACAAATGGCTGAGCTGGCAGATCGCAAAATGGCCTTAAATGATTAGTATTGCTTTATTCTGGCGGGAAATCGCGAGAATCGTATATATTTATTGGCAATTGGCCGGTTTGCGGGTTAATTTGTTTTCTGATCAGCGAGTTAGGGACGGGTCTATGTTGAAAATTGGAGCTTCAATACACGGTTACTTCAGGTCACTATTACGTGTGCCTGCTGTTGCTTTGTTGATTGTGCTGGTTACGCTCAATCTTTCCGGTTGTGGGGCTGGTGATGTTCAATTTGAAGGCAAGATTTTTGAAGCGGTTGGTCTTGATGGTTCACTGACCGGTAAACGGCCTGATCCGAAGGTTGCGGAACGGTCTCCATTGGTGTTGCCGCCTGCGGCTGACCTGCCAGAACCCGGCAAGCGGGTGGCAGTGCAGGAAGAGATGAACTGGCCGGATGACCCTGATAAGCGGGTGAAGCACGAGGCTGCATTGCTAAAAGAACAGCGCGCGAAATATTGCCGTGATATCGGGCGCAATGAGCATGATCCGTTTTATGATGAGAAAAAGGCCATTCATTGTGGTTCGCTGTTGTCCAAAGCGCTTAGCAATTCATTTGGACGTGATGACGGTGACCAGCAGTAAGCTTTGACGTATGCTGTTTTGCACTGTCGCTGACCTTTAGTTTATGGCCTTCAATCTTTCCGTTGGCGGTGACCTACCGATCTGAAGATGATTGATTTTTCACAATTTTCGAACACAAGCGTGTGATAAAGAGATTGTCCTCTTTCATTTCTTTTTAAAAAAACTATATTCACTAGAGATATAATTCTGGATTGGCACATATGAAACATGTTTGGAAAGGGTTGGGCCGGGCTCTCTATTTCGTATCGGCACTGATTTTAATTATGAGCACACTTTCTCTTAAGACATCCCCTGTATTGGCAGAAACTGCTCAGAAAAACGGTCAGGGCCCTGAGGTGACTTACTTCAAGCTTGAAAACGGGCTTGATGTGGTCGTTATTCCTGATCACCGTGCGCCTGTTGTGACGCATATGGTCTGGTATCGTGTTGGTGCGGCAGATGAAGCGCCGGGTGTTTCCGGGATTGCGCACTTTCTTGAACACCTGATGTTTAAGGGAACTGAAAAAATCGCACCGGGGCAATTTTCAAAAATTATTGCCCGCCATGGCGGCGAAGATAATGCATTTACCTCGCAAGATGTGACGGCTTATTTTCAGCGTGTGGCGAAAGAAAACCTGCCGATGGTGATGGAGATGGAAGCTGATCGGATGAGCAATCTGAAGCTTCTTGAAAAAGATGTGCTGACAGAACGGGATGTTATTCTAGAAGAGCGCCGTTCGAGAATTGAGAACAGCCCGAATTCACTTCTATCTGAACAGATTAGCGCGGCGCTTTATCTTTCTCATCCTTATGGCATTCCGGTGATTGGCTGGATGCATGAAATGGCGAAACTCAGCCGGAAAGATGCGCTGAACCATTATAAAAAGTATTACGCACCGAATAATGCAATTCTGATTGTTGCTGGTGATGTGACACCGGATGAAGTGAAAAAACTTGCTGACAAATTTTATGGCCCAGTGAAGCGCGGGCCGGATCTTGAAGAGCGTGAGCGGCCTATGGAGCCGAACCCTGTTGCACCGCGCAAGGTTGTGCTTGAGGATGCCCGGGCCGGGAAGCTTTCCTGGCAGCGGCATTATCTGGCGCCGAGTTATAAAACGGCACCTAAGGGAGATTCCGAAGCGCTTGAATTGCTGATGAAAGTTGCAGTGGAAGGCACGACCAGCCGGTTTTATAAAAAACTGGTGGTTGCTGATAAGCTGGCCTCAAGCGCGGGTGGCGGTTATTCACCAAGCGGGATGGATTATGGCAGCCTTTATGTTTATGCCGTGCCGGCCAAAGGTGTGACCGTTGAGCAGATTGAAAAAGCGGTTGATGAGCTGTTTGATGACATTCGCACCAATGGCATTAGTGAGCTTGAATTAAACCGGGCCCGAAACGCTTATATCGCGGATTATATCTATGGCAATGACAGCCAGTCCGGTTTGGCGCGGCGTTATGGTTTTTCACTTTCTACCGGATGGACGATCAAGGATATTGAATCTTATCCGGATCGTTTAAAAGAGGTTGGTGTTGATGACCTCAAGCGGGTTGCTGAGAAATATCTTGACCTTAAGGCTTCTGTTACCGGGATTTTAAAACCGAAACCAAAGCTTGTCGCAGAGACAAAAAAATAAAAAACAATTATTTGGCTTTCAAAACATAATTGGCATCGTATGACATATATTAATGGAATGAAGAATTGGGGTTTGAACATGGTTCTGAGACCGATCGGAGTTTTGCTGGTTTTGGTTTTGGCTTTGCCATTTTTAACCAATGAGGCATCTGCAATGAAAGTTGAACGAGTTGTTAGCCCGCTTGGCATTGAGGC
>JAJFHX010000019.1 GCA_021775425.1 Hyphomicrobiales bacterium | reverse complement strand
GAAAATGTCACCCTTGTTCAAGCGGTTTATGACAGTCTTTTGGAAAAAGTTCAGATATTTATTTTTTGTACCTCTGAAATGGAAAATTGAGCCTGATAAATGGCTTATTTATTCACGATTTAGGTTTTATGGCTTTGAACTGATACATGCCTGTAAATGTGTCTGGATTTTCCTGCTCAAATTCGGCCCAGAGTTTCAGGTTTGTGGTGCTTTCTGCTTCTGGGAATTTTTCTCTGAATTTTTGTTCCGATGCATCGGTGAAGAAAAAGCCATCAAACTTTAGCCCGGCTTCATCAAGCATCTGTTCGATTTCTTCGAGATGGTAGCATGTTTCCTGGGTGTGAAATAACAGGTCGCGGCATTCAGAGGTTGTGTAAAAATCACTCCATTGATGAAGCGGGAAGTCGAGCCTGTTGGCTGCGATTTCGTTGCACATATATTCGCGGCATTGGCGTATGCCTTCGGGTGTTGAAGCAAAGCGCTGCTGTTTGATGATGGCTTTTGCTTTGTGGATGGCCCGGCGGGCCAACTGACTGTAGAGCGCGATTTTGATCTGCCCGCCCGGGTTGAGGATTCTGGTCAGACTTTTTAAGCCGGCTAACGGATCCTGCATATGATGCAACACGCCGCAGCATTCAATATGGTCAAAAAATTTGCCAAGCTTTCCAACATCGAGAATGTCGCAGTGGATGAGGTCCACATTTTTGTCTATGCCATATTCGATCAATTTTCTTTTTGTGTAAGACAGGCTGGCATAGCTCAGATCTATCGCTGTGAATCTGGCGTTCGGGTAGTAATTATAATCGGCTAGAATCTGTTTGCCTGTGCCGCACCCGGCAATCAGCACGTTAGTTACGCGAAGGTATGATTTATCAATCGCTTTAATGTGCGGCTGGGTCAGCATGCTTTCTGTGTTCCAGCGGGGGTAGGGATTTTCTTCATAATGCTGGCGAACATTTTGCGAGACCTGATTATCAAGCACGCCAACGGAGCGAATGGTTTTTCTGAACTGCTTTTCCTCTTGGGGTTGTTTCAGCTCTGTTGTGAGGACTTCTCTGAGGTGTGGGTCTTTTTCGAATTTCAACAGGGTTTCTGCATTCTCTAAATTTTCGAGAGACTGGTAACATGCATATATCAGGAGTTGGCTGCGAAGTTCCGGCGTGATTTCGTGTTGTTGATCCGTTTCAATGAAGGTTTCAATTTTTTGTTTAGTTTCAGTAATGTAGCTGGATTCTTCATCTGTGATGTGCAAGACAAATTCGTTTAAATAGCATTGCCGGGCCATTGCGCTCAAGATAGTGCTTAGTAAGGCCATTTCTTTGTCACTGAGCTGTTGATTGTTCTTCAGGTGCAGCAGGTAGTGACGGCGCAGGTGGGTGTAAAACCTTTCAATTGCCAGATTGTCAGAGCGAATATTTGCCATGCAATTCAGGAAAAAATCATCAAAAAAGAACTGTTTAATATCTTCATGCTGACAGAGTTCTGAAAAACTTTCAAAATCTTTTGCCTTGCAGAGTTCTGTCGCCTGTTCTGAATTTGTGAGCTTCAGGAATGTTTCTATCCAGATATAAGCCAGTGCGTGATGGTCGACATTTTTTGAGGCAAGGCAAGAGCTGATGAGTATTTTTGTTTGCTCGGCTGGTAATTCTGGAAAGCATTTGCGCTTGCATGACCTTGCGAAGAAAATTTTGGCTTCATCTCTTTGCAGGTTCTGCTGCATGGCATGCAGACAATAATGCAAGCCTTCTTTGCTGCCTTCGCCGGTGATTAAAGCGAGACGAATAAAAATATCATAATTCGCGATCCCTTGTTTGATGGCGGTTTTTAAATATTCGGCAGCCTCACTGTTCTGATTGAGTGTGACCAGCACATCGGCAATGGCGCAGTAGAGCTGCTGTTGGTCAGTTTCGGAAAGTGGGGGGTGGTCTGAATTTTGTGCCGCATTAATAGCCGTGATGGCTTTTTTATAGAGCGGAAGTGCGCGATCTATCTGGCCGGTGCGGTGCAGGGCTGTGGCGAGGTGTAAGGAGGCTTCAGCATTTGCAGGGTCTTGCAGGCAGGCTTCATTGAGGTGGCGTTCGGCATTTTCATATTGCTGTTCTTCTAAATATGTTTTGCCTAATAGCAAGTTGATTTTAAAGTGATGCGGGGTTTTCAGTAGTGCTTTTTTCAAAAGGGTGATGACGTATTTCTGGCGGCCGATCTGCTGATAGAAAATGGCTGCCATCAGGACGACGTCTGTCTGGTGCTTGCTTTCAACCAGGGCTTTTTTATAAAGCTTATCCGCGTGTTTGAGTTGTTCGTCTCTTTGATGTTTTAGAGCGTCGTTTAAACTTGCGATGATATCTGGTGAGAGGTTTTGCTGCTCTACATTCGTCTTTTTGTTTGCGATCGTCAATTTCCGCTCCTCCCCCTTTGCTGCCGAATTAATCAGGCTGCAATCTCCATTCGTAAATCTGCAATAACAGACTACGTGATTCGGCTACGAAATGGGGGCTTTTACGTGTTTGTTTGCACGGTGGCAGAAGTTCCTTATGTATGAATTATTTCTGGGTCTCTTGAAGTTTTTTAAAGGCAATGCCTCTGTTTTTCTTCGCACTTTTGCTATTGGGAGCTATTCTGAGGGCTTCATCAAAGTCTGTTACTGCTGCGCCATAGTTGCCGAGTAAATACTGAGCGACACCGCGGTTCAAATAGATATCATCCCCGTTTGGTCTGCTTTCCAGCGCTTTGGTATAACTCACAATGGCTTTTTTATACGCCTTGTTTCGATAATGGGTGAGGCCAATTGTAAAGTGGAGATTGCGGTAATCGGGATCTATTTCCAGAGCTTTGTTGTAAGCCTCAATCGCTTTTGAATAATTTTTCTGGCCGGAATATGCGTCAGCCAGGTGGAAATAGGCTGAGAAATATTTGGGGTCGAGTTTCAGTGCTTTCGTCAGATCCTTTAAGGCCAGATCATAACTGCCTTTTTGATTATACATTTTGCCCCGGTTAGAGAGGGCAAGGACATATTTGGGTGCGAGGCTCAGGGTTTTTGTATAGTCGGCAATGGCTTTATCTGTTTCTCCCTTTTTACTATAGACGGTGCCGCGATTGTCATAGATGCTTGAGAGGTCCTGATCATTCAGTTTTTTGCCATCGTAGAGACCGGTTTCAATTACTTTCGTGCAGGCATTAATGCCGGCATCACCGGATTTATTGGTGCAGTCAGAATCTGCGGCATGAAGGGGGGAGGTGATGAGCAGGCTAGAAATAGCTATAGCCGTGATTGATGTTGCGATCAGTTGTTTTATTTGAATCCGGCATTGAAGGTCAGGCATGTCTATTTACTCCCTCAGCTATTAATCTGGTTCTATTATATAAAACCAAAAAAAGAATAGAAGAGAATTTACATTAAATCTCTGTCATTCATTCTGAATGGGATGCGGGGCTTGGGAGTGTTGTTATGGCTTTGAAAGGTTGTTTAAACCTTAGCCGAAGCTGGCACCGGATTTGCCGTATTTAAAGACCCGCTCGCCGTCAACAAATGTCATCAACACTCGGCCTTCGACTTTGGCTTCATCAAAGGCGCTGTTTTTTGAGCGCGATTGGAGATTATCTCTGTCAATGATCCAGGGAGTGTTGAGATCAAACAGGGTCAGGTCGGCTGGTGCGCCCTTGGCGATGCGGCCGCTTTCGAGGCCAAGAATTTTTGCCGGATTGATGGTCATTGAGCGAAGCAGGGCGAAGAGATCTATTTCCTGATTATGGTAAAGGCGCAGAGCTGCCGGCAATAAGGTTTCAACACCAATGGCGCCGTAAGCGGCTTCAGCGAAGGGCTGGCGTTTGACTTCTGCGTCTTTTGGATCATGGCCAGAGACGATGACATCTATGATGCCGTTGCGCAGACCTTCAACCATGGCCATGCGGTCTTCTTCCTTGCGAAGGGGCGGGCGCACTTTGCAGAATGTGCGATAAGGGCCGATGTCATTTTCATTCAGCGTGAGGTGATTGATTGAAACGCCTGATGACACATTCAGCCCGGCCTTTTTTGCCCGCTTGATGATGCTGAGGCTTTCAGCACAAGAGATCGTTGCGTTATGATAACGTGCGCCGGTATCTGCTACAAGGCGCATGTCGCGTTCAAGCATGATGGTTTCAGCTAATGTCGGGATGCCGGGGAGACCGAGCCGGCTTGAGACTTCGCCCTCGTTCATGACGCCATTGCCGCGCAGGTCCGGGTCTTCTGTGTAGTGGACCATCAGGGCATTGAAATCTTTGCCATAGGCCAGCAGATGCCGCATGACCTGCGCGTCAGTGACGCTGTTTTTTCCGTTGGTAAAGGCAATGGCGCCGGCTTCAAGGAGCATGCCGATTTCTGTCATCTCTACGCCCTGAAGGCCTTTTGTCATCGCGGCCATGACATTAACGCGGACAATGGCGGTGTCTCTGGCGCGGCGCTGGAGAAAGTCCACCAGGGCGACTTCGTCAATCACCGGGTCTGTATTTGGCATGCAGATCATGGTGGTGATGCCACCGGCGGCTGCGGCCCGGCTGGCTGAGGCGAGGGTTTCTCTGTGTTCTTCACCCGGTTCACCTGTAAATACAAGCATGTCAATGAGGCCGGGGCAGAGGACATGTTTGGCGCAATCAATCACTTTGGCACCATTGGGTGCGTTTCTGGCTAAGTGGGGGCCAAAATCTGCGATCAGCCCATCTTCAATCAGCACGCCGCCCATTTCATCGCGTTCATTTTCCGGGTCGATCAGGCGGGCGTGGATGAGGGCCGTTGGCTGAGAATTTACGGTTTCTTTGTTGCGGGATTTTTTCTGGCTCATTGGGCGGGCTCACAGGATTTGGGCAAATGATGGGAGAGGGCTTCAAGAATGGCCATGCGCACAGCCACGCCCATTTCAACCTGTTCTCTGATGACACTGCGTTGATCATCTGCAAGGGTTGCGTCAATTTCAACGCCGCGGTTCATCGGGCCGGGGTGCATGATGAGGGCATCAGGTTTGGCATATTTCATTTTTTCATGATCAAGGCCAAAAAAGTGAAAATACTCACGAGGAGAGGGAACCAGGCTGCCGGTCATGCGCTCATTTTGCAGGCGTAGCATCATGACAATGTCTACATCTTTCAGGCCTTCTGCCATGGTGTTGTATACCTCAACGCCGAGACGGTCCGCGTTTGAGGGGAGCAAGGTTGAGGGGGCGATAATGCGCACTCTTGCGCCCATTGTATTGAGAAGGCTGATATTCGAGCGGGCAACTCGTGAGTGGAGAATGTCACCGCAGATGGCGATTGTCAGCCGGGCGATCTTTCCTTTGTTGCGGCGGATTGTCAGTGCATCGAGCAGGGCCTGCGTTGGGTGCTGATGGCTGCCATCCCCCGCATTTATGACTGAGCAATCAACTTTCTGGCTCAGCAGTTCAACAGCACCGGCTGCGTGGTGGCGAACTACCAGTAGATCCGGGCGCATGGCATTGAGGGTCATGGCGGTATCAATCAGGGTTTCGCCCTTGTTGATTGATGAGGATTTAACGGACATGTTCATCACATCAGCACCAAGCCGTTTTCCGGCCAGTTCAAAGGAGCTTTGGGTGCGGGTGGAACTTTCAAAAAACAGATTAATCTGGGTTCGGCCGCGCAGAACATCCTGCTTTTTGGCAGCTTGTCTGTTCAGTTTTGCGAAATTGTCAGCCAGGTCGAGTAAATAGTCGATTTCTTCCGCTTTGAGATCATCGGCAGATAGCAAATGACGGTGCGGAAAGGCCAGTTCTGGAGGTTTTTTTTGCTTGCTCATTAAAGGTAAGTCTATAAGTGGTTTTCTTGAAAAGCTCAAGCCTTCTCTTTATGGTTTCGCTGGCTATTTTTAACTTGGTTAAAAGAATTATCGGGTGGTGATGATTTTCAGCCCCTTTGAATGAAATTCGCGGCGATAAAGCACCAGAACAACGAGGGTGGTGGCGGCCATGAAAATATATCCATTTATAAACCAGCCACAGGCGGCAATGCCGTAATAATAGGTATGCAGACCGGAATTTGAATGTTTACCGGCCAGTCCAGCCAGTTCGCCAACACGGTAAGCGTGATCACAGCACTGGGTTTCATTATCTTCTTTTCTTAGAGGCGTCGCGCCCATCATGATGGAGGTGTAATGGGTGAGGCGATAAGCCCAGGCAAATTTGAAAAAAGCGACCAGAAAAATAATCATGATGAAGATCAGCTTGCTGTTGAAGATGTAAGTCTCTGTTGAGGATGTAAAGGGGATATGTTCGAGTACAGCATTAAACTGATAGCCGCTGCCAAGTGTCGCGGCGAGGGCACCGACTATAACGATGGCGGTCGAGGCGAAGAAGGCATTGCCCTGGGAAAGGTTTGAGAGAATGATCAGGTCGACCATGCGGTTTTCTCTGTCGACCATGGTTTTCATCCATTGGTGGCGCTCCATATGCACACCAGCTGAGATGTTCTTATCCTTCATGGGGCCATAGATTGTGAACCAGCCATAGCCAAGGATGGCAATAAAAAAATAGATAAAAGCTATGCTGTCGAGATAGGTGATATCATACATGAATTTTCAGACTTTCTTGATGCTCTTTCAGGTTGCCCACGAGCAACCGGCTTTTTAATTCTCCTTCGGTTGCCCACAAGCAACCGTCGCAAATCACTACGGATGATTGTTGATATGTGACTGGGCCTTGATGTTGTCGAAGTTTGGTGTTGTTGAACAAGGTACGCTTTGGTTCATTCGTTACGTTATTCAGTTTTATGTTTGTTTGTGCTTTATATCTTTGATGCGATCTAATGCGCCTTGCAGGATGTATGCTGCGGCCATTTTATCGATCACTTCTTTGCGGCGTTTGCGGCTGCTGTCGGCTTCGAGTAAGGTTCGCTCCACGGCTATGGATGACATGCGTTCATCCCAGAATATCAGTGGCAGGTTTGTCAGGTTTGCGAGGTTTCTGGCAAAGGCTTTGGTTGACTGAACGCGGGGGCCTTCTGTGCCATCCATATTTAACGGCAAGCCAATGATGAAGGCACTGACTTCGTGCTGTTCTGAAATTTCCAGCAAGCGGGCGGCATCGTTTTTGAATTTTGTTCGTTTAATTGTTTCCAGCCCGGTGGCGATGGTTTGCATGGTATCTGAAAGAGCGACGCCGATGGTTTTTGTGCCAAAATCGAGACCTGCGAAGCGACCGGTTTTTTTACCTTTGGACTGCTCTACCGTTTGATCCTTCAGGAACTGCTCAAGGGGAATGGTCGGGTCATTGGCTGGCTTTTTTACAGCTGAATTGTTTTCTGGCTGGCTGGTCATAATCTTTTTGGTTCATTTCCTGTTGGGCGGTGTCTCTCTCCATCCCATTATTTTATTTCGCAGGGTATTATTACCGCTGAATTTTATTGCGCTGGGCCTGATGATTTTGGCTTCACGAGACTTGCTGCTTTGGTTGCGTTTTGTCTTGCTTCTTCAATCGTATCCGCATGGGCTAAGGCGACGCCCATGCGTCTTTTTTTGAAACTTTCAGGTTTGCCAAACAGGCGAATGTCAGTGCCTTCTATTTCAAGTGCTTGTTCCAGCCCTTCATATTCTATAGCTGCTTCGTCTATTCTGCCATAGATTACAGCACTGGCGCCTGGGGCTGTCATGTCTGTTGAAACTGGCAGGCCGAGGATGGCTCTTGCGTGGAGGTCAAATTCGCTTTGTCTTTGTGTTGCCATGGTGACCATGCCGGTGTCGTGAGGGCGGGGGCTGACTTCTGAAAACCAGACTTCATCTCCTTTGACAAACAGCTCAACACCAAATAATCCGCGGCCACCCAGATTATCAGTGATTGTTCTGGCGATAGTCTGTGCGTTTTCCAGTGCCTTGTTGCTCATTGGCTGGGGTTGCCAGCTTTCAATATAGTCTCCATCATTTTGCTTGTGCCCGATGGGCGCGCAAAACTGGGTGATGTTATTGCCGGATTTGTCTGTGGTGCGGACGGTGAGGAGGGTGATTTCATAGTCAAAGTCAACTTTTTCCTCAACGATAATGCGGACTCCACTGACCCGGCCGCCGCTCATGGCATAGTCCCAGGCTTGCTGGATGTCTGTTTCTGTTTTTATTTCTGACTGGCCTTTTCCGGAGGATGACATCACGGGTTTGACTATGGCTGGAAGACCGGTTGTGGTCCTGATAGACTGTTTCAGCTCGTCAATAGAATTGACGAAGGCAAACTTTGAGGTTTTCAGTTTCAGCTCTGTTGCAGCGAGTTCACGGATGCCTTCTCTGTTCATGGTGAGCCGGGTGGCGCGGGCGGTCGGGATAATTTCTGTCTCTGTTTCAGTTTCAATTTTTGCGAGTTCTTCGGTTGCGATGGCTTCAATTTCTGGCACGATGATGTGTGGTTGCTCTTGATCTACAAGAGCGCGGAGTGCTGTTGCGTCTGTCATATCAATGACGTGGGCGCGGTGGGCCACCTGGGCGCCGGGTGCATTCTTGTATCGATCAACCGCGATGACTTCGCAGCCAAACCTCTGGAGGGCTATGATGACCTCTTTGCCAAGTTCACCGCTGCCAAGGAGCATGATTTTTAATGCACTTTTTGAGAGGGGTGTTCCCAGTTTCATGTTTAGCCTCTTTTGATGCCTGTATTTTGACTAATGGTCACTTATGGTTTTGATCAGGAATGGTTTTGATTTGGCCGTTATGACCGAACATCTTTGTCTGGTCCAGAACAATTGGGTGTTCTTTGGTGCTTATCACCTTGTTATCAGTGTTTAATGAGTATATCGGCCAATACTTCCGCGGGATGCTGATCATTTTTTTCAGACTGAAAAAAAATTTCAAGCAGTATTCGTTGGGAATGCTGAAGAATGGCAGATTACACTGAGATGAAGCGGTAGTTCTGATTATCTTTCAGATTCTATTTAGTTTTATAGCCTGTATTGAATTGGAATCGAGCATAAAACTTAGCGCCTTAACTTTCAGGCGTTAACGATACACGTGAGAAATAAACAACTATATATCTATGTTGCAGTAAAATTTAAATTTATATTTTGAGAATACTTCTGAGTTAATTTTATATTAACTGGCTGGGTGGATTTGTGTCATAATAATACAATATTGGTGTGGTTTTACCTGTTTATTTTGAGAGTTAAAACTGATATAGTTCCGTCCAGTAATCATGGTGATGGAGACTTGCGGTGTGAATAACTTGCGGTTGTAAGTTGTTAAGTCTTAATCGCGCCACGTTTGGTTCTCAGGATGTGATTATTAAGTAAATTGTATTGTGGGCTGGTGCCTGTGTGATCCTTTTCTTTACCGGAACAGATAGCCGAATACTGGTGGTTCTGTTTTTACATTGAGAAGATCTCAACATGAAGATTTTAAAATCTGCCGTGATTTGAAATCGGAATGGGTGTCGCATTTGCACAAAGAAGGATAGTATCATGTTTACGCGTAATTCAGATTCAATTAATTCTAAAACATCATCCAAAGAAGAAACAACGTCTCATCGGGCTGCCCCGATTGAAACATCATCTAAACCCTCCAATTCAGCACGTGAAACCGTCATCAGTAATGACCTTACCATTCATGGTAATGTGACTTCTGAGGGGATTGTTCGTCTTGAGGGGACCATTATTGGTGACATGAACTGCTCATCACTGGTGGTTGAAAATGATGGAGCTATTTCAGGTAATATTTCAGCGAAAGAAGTTAAAGTGCATGGCCGGGTCGAAGGCACTGTGCATGGTGACAATGTGATGTTGCACTCTTCAGCTTTTGTTGAAGGTGATATCTATCACCAGGGGATCGGCATTGAAATGGGAACCCATTATGATGGCCGCCTGAAATGGGTTGATAGTGCTGAAGAAGCTGAGCGTCTTACCAATAAGAACAGACAGCCAATTGGTAATGATAATCACATTCATGCCGAAGCTGCCGAATAGCAGCGGCTTTCAGCTTAATAATAAATTTGTTTCAATCTGGCGGTCTTCGGACTGCCTTTTTTTTGTGATTGTTAACTTTTAATGAGCAACTATGTAGCGATTGAGTTTGCCAAATTTCGTACTGTTTTAAAGGTTAAAAAAAAGAATGAAAGATACGCTGATTAGTAAAGACCTTTCAATTGAGGGGAATGTGAGTTCTAAGGGCGGAGTAAAGCTCGAGGGTAAAATCACCGGCGATATTGATTGTATGCAGCTTGTTGTTGAACAAGGCGGGGTGATTAATGGCCAGGTGACAGCGGAAGACGTTACCGTTTTGGGAAATGTTGAAGGTAAGATTGTTGCGAAAGAAATCAGGCTGCATTCAACAGCTGTGGTGAATGGCGATATTTTTTACGAGGGGATTAGTATGGAACAAGGTTCGCGCTATGAAGGTAATTTAAAAAGAACCAATAAAAGTCAACAGCAGAAAAGAGTTGCTGTAGGAGAGTGACAAGCTTCGTAATTATTCTGGCTTTTCAGATCAGCTGTGAAGTGAGCGCTCTTTAATTCCACTGCTAAAACATAAAAAAGCTGACTGCATATTTGACAGCCAGCTTAGAAATAAATTACTGAAAATCAACAAAAAACTTTTTTAGAATTTATTGTGCCTGGCTGGCATTCAGTCCGGCTGCAAGTTCTTTATTGATATTGACCAGCACGGTGAGTTTTTCTGGCGCCGGATATGCCTGGACGGTGATTGTATGGCGCAGCACAAAAGCGCCAAGTGAAGCGACGTTGTTTTTAATTTCAATCGGTAATGGGTTTTCCTGTCCGGCAATTGATCCTAGCAAAACACTCCAGAGGCGGCGGTTATAATATAGGGCTGCAAGAAATTCGTTATTTTCTTTGCCCCAGTTTTCGCGCCAGTTGTCAGCTATGTATTGTAGTTGAGATGCTGCCTTCAATAATAGAGACGCCTCAAGCTGACGAGGAGTTTGTGTAATCTTGGTATTTTGCTCATACGCATTCAGGGCTTTGTGCATTTGAAACTAATTCCTTTTCATAGGCGATCAACTTTTGAGCTTCTTTTAAAGCCTTGTAGTAATTATCGGCTAAGATTTCTCTATTAATGGCATCAAAATGCGATGCCGTACTTGGTGCTGCTTTTTGTATATCGTTCACATTTGAGAAATAACTCTCATGATGCTCACGCGGGTTTTTCGACAGATACATTAATTGCAGGATTACATATAGTCGTTTGCAAGGTGTATCTGCTTCATTTGGTCTAATAATATCTTTCTCACGTAATATGGCTGAGGAGCCTTCAATATATAACCTTGTGCGGCTATCATCATTTGTGATCACTGCGTCACCGATGATGATGCGTTCTTTTGGTTTTAGCTCAACTTTTAAAGCCATTGGATTCCCCAGAGACGTGTAAGGATATGCTAAACTCTTTAATTATAACTTATGGTTGTTTAACAAATTCTGTATAAATCTCAGTTTTTTATTATCTCTTCGGTTTACCTTCTGACTAATCTTAGAAGAGTTGTAAGACGTTTTGATCTGCTTGAGATGCGAGTGACAAGGCTGTTGAAGACAATTGCTGGCGGGTTTGCAGAGCCAACAGGTTCGCGCCTTCTTCGTTTGTATCAGCCAGTGTCAGGTTGGCGGCACCAGTTTCAAGCACATTGATCAGGTTCTTTGTAAAATCCTGACGGGTTTCAACAACCGAAAGATTAGAACCGAATTTTGAGGCCTGTGAGCGCAGCGCATCTGTTGCCGTATTCAAATCAGCAATAGCGGCATTGATGTCATCATCCGTCTGGAAGGTGTTCAGTGCTGAGCTGATGCCAAGGCCGTTTGAATTAAAGGTGACACCTTCAATGGCGAGGCTTGATGTTGCGTCTTCATTGAAAGTAACGGTGAGGTTGTCTCCATCAAGAAGATTAATTCCGTTAAAACTTGCGTCGACGGCAAGTTGATCGATTTGTGCTCGCAACTCATTGAATTGAGTGGCAAATGAGGCTCTGTCAGTATTGGCGGCGGCTTCGCTAGTGCCAACAGTGAGACCAAGAGTTGCAGCTGGTGTATTAGTCCCCTCTGCGATGATGAGATCCTGGCCATTATCAGCTTCAATACTCAGGAAACCATCGTCAGTTATTTTTGCGCGAACATCTGAGATGGCATTTAATGCGGCGACAAGTTCTGTGCTGGTGTCAACCTGGCCGGTGCCACTGCCGAATGTGATGGTCACCGGTGTTGCGGTGCCGACTTGTACGGTGAAACTGTCGCCATAAGCAATGCCTGATGTTGCGGTTGTGTCTGCTGTTGTTGTACCTGCTGTGATGCCAAGGTCAGCCAATGGTGTGTTGGTGCCTTCTGTTACGATCAGATCATCGCCAGTTGTTGTAGTAATGCTCAAAAAGCCTGTTGTGCCATCGACTGCAGCTGTTACATCAGTAAATGCATCTAATGCGGCTTCAAGTTCAGCCAATGTGTTGACTTCACCTGAACCACCATCAGCGCCAAAAGTAATGGTCTGGGCAGCAGCTGCGCCGACCTGAACTGTGAACGTGTCACCATTTTCGATGCCGAAGGAGTTAGAGGCTGCTGTTGTGCCGGCTGTAATGCCTAATGCTGCCAATGGGTTATTGGTACCTTCAACAAGATTGAGGTTGTTGCCGTCATCCGTTGCGATGATGAGATTATCTGAACCATCAATTGAAGATGTGATACCTGTGACCGCTTCAAG
>JAJFHX010000018.1 GCA_021775425.1 Hyphomicrobiales bacterium | reverse complement strand
CTAACCTGACTTAAAAAATCATCCTTTTGGCGGCTGAGTTTAGTCAGTTTATCGTTTGCACTTCGTAATTGCATCGCGGTCGCTGAGAGTTCTTTTGATTGTTTTTCGAGCCTTGCGGAATATTCCATGATCTGGGCTGTTTCATCGGCCACGGCGATTAGCTCTTCAACGGAGACGGCTTCACTGCCGGTGATCTGACCGATCATGGCGTGAGCGGTTGCTGCGCCAACGGAGCCGGAAAATTCTTTTTCCAGAGTTGCGATGAAAGCTCCTGTCGGGTCTGGCAATCCGCTGGTTTTGCCCTGGGAACGTGCCGTTTTGTTAAACAGGCGGGACGTTTCTTCACGGCCTAAAATCCTTTGAGAGAGGATGAATAAATCTTCTGGTGTTGCAACTGACCTTGATGTGCGGTTGAGAGCTGTTTGTGAAAACACATTTATGAATTGCAGGGCCTGTAATCGTTCCAGCGGTTTGGCCTGTGTGAGCATTGATATGCTGACGAATGCGATGGTGTTGAATGTGATTGACCAGAAAGTTGCATGGATGAGCGGGTCTGTTATCTGTAGGTGGAATAATGCCTGGGGTTTCAGATATGCAAGACCGAACAGACCGTTTTCAAGGATGTCTTTTGTGAGAATGAATTCTCCATCAAAGCTTGGTAAAAAGAGAGAATACATCCAGACAAAGAAACCGCACATAATGCCGCTTATGGCACCTAACCTGGTGGCGCTGCGCCAGAACAGGCCGCCCAGAAGGGCTGGCAGAATTTGCGCGACGCCTAAGAAAGCGATAAGGCCAATGGATGCCAACGCTGATGTGCCGCCAGTGAAAATATAATAAAGATAACCAAGGCCAAGGATCGCGCCAATGCTGATGCGACGGCTTCTTAGAAGGACAGATCTGACGTCGTCACTTTCAGGGTTGCGGCTTTGCGCCATCCATAACCACAAGGGTAAAACAATGTGGTTAGAGACCATGGTCGAGAGGGCAATGGCGGCTACAATGACCATGGATGTTGCTGATGAAAAGCCACCCAGAAAAACCAGCGCGGCCAGGCTATCATGACCAAGGGCAAGGGGGACGGTGAGGACGAAAAGATCAGGGTTTGAACCTTCTGGCATGATATTGATACCGGCGGCGGCAATGGGCAAAACAAACAGGCACATCAACAACAGATAAAGCGGGAAGGCCCAGCTTGCGGTAGCGAGGTGTTTTTCGGCAGAGTTCTCAACGACGACGACCTGAAACATGCGCGGCAGACATATGATAGCGGTTGCTGAGAGGAAGATCAGCGTGACCCAGCGGGAGCCATAAAGTTCATTTTGCGGAAGTTTTTCGCTGATCAATTTCATGGCATCTGCCGGGCCATCAGAAATGCCCCAGACAACAAAAACACCAAGGGTTAACAGTGCTATCAGTTTTACAACGGCTTCCACGGCAATGGCAGTGACGACACCGTGATGCTGCTCGTTTGCATCAAGGTTGCGTGTGCCGAAAATGATGGTGAAGATGGAGAGGCCAGTTGCCATAAAAAGTGCCGTTATGGCTGGTGAGACAGCATTTGCTGATGAGGCTGTGAAAACGGAAAAACTGAGTGTTAGCGACTGGAGTTGCAAAGCGATGTAGGGTGTTGAGCCGATGACAGCAAGCAGAGTGACGACAACACCTAAAAGATTGCTTTTGCCATATCTTGATGAGATGAGGTCGGCGATTGAGGTGATGCGCTGGGTGCGGCCAATACGAACCAGTTTTCTAAGCAGCCACCACCAGCCTATAAAGAGCAATGTCGGCCCGAGATAGATGGTGAGGAATTCAAGGCCATTGCGGGCAGCGAACCCAACAGCGCCATAAAAGGTCCAGGCGGTGCAATAAACTGAAATGGATAACGTGTAGACTATCGGTGAGGTGAGGAAAGAGAGTTTGTTTTTTTCAGCCTGCCGTTCGGCAAGGGCGGCGACACCGAACAGAAAAACCACATAGACCAGGCAGATGATAACCAGCAGATTAAACGAGAGCATTATTCTTCATTGACCTCATCTGCCAGGTTGCGAGAGAGGAAGTATGCGCCAATGATCAGCAGGGCCCATGAGCCAAATATATAGAAGAATAAATCTGTGATGTCTGCTGATGGCGGGGTGTCTGTTGCGCTGACTGCGTTCATTAATGGTGTGAGATAGAGTATGACGCCGATGGCGGGGAGAAAAAGCGCAAGCTCACGTTTTTTTCGTTTGTTGCGAGTCTGGCGTTCAGATAACTCATAGTTTTTTTTCTTACTCATCACTGCACCTGTTAATTTTTCAGAAGCTTGTGAACATTTGAAATGATTTCCTCATTTGCAAATGGTTTGGTCATGAAGATATTCACGCCGGCATCTTCTGCGGCTTCCCTGTCTCTGACCTGGCCTTTGGCGGTCAGCATCAAAACGGGGAGAGCTGAGAATTCTCTTGAATTTCTGATTTTTTCGAGGATTTCCATCCCGCTGACATTGGGCAGCATCATATCAAGGATCAACAGGTCTGGTTTTATGTTTGAGATCACATCAAGGCATCCCTCTCCATCAGAATATGATGAAAGCTCAAGGCCCTCTCTTTCCAGCAGGAAAGTCAGAGCCTCGATGATGAATGGTTCATCTTCTATGATCAGGACAGATTTAGCCACTTGCTCCTCCCAAAGCATGTGAAGTGTGTTGCCTGTTTCGGCTTCACTCAAGATTAAACCGATTTAACAGTCTGGCAACCACTATCACACGCTATGGTATATCATCCAAGAATATATGTGGAGCGGCGGGCCTCACATTTATTTCTGGGGCAAACGGAACACTGGAGCCCGACAGAAAGATGAGGCAGGCTGGCGATTGTGTTTTTGCCAAGAATTTTCTGATAATCCTGTGTGAAGAGCATGGTCGCTTTTAACCGGCCCGGCATGTTGAAACTTCCATGCTCGGCGAAGGTTGCTATTGAATAAGACAAAAAACGTTCACCGGTTGGCATGTCGAATAAGGCGCAAATGGGTTGCATGGGCTGGCTCATGCTTCTGTATAATGGCCAGAGCGGGCAAGCGCTGCTGTATTTTGGCAGGCTGAGGGTTGGCAGTTGTTTACGATATAGGACTGAGCCTGAGCCATCGCATTCCAGAATACCGAATTTGGGCAGATGATCTTCATCCGGCATATGAGCGAGGCGTTCAAGAGTGGTTGGTAAATCTGTCTGAAATTGTTCTGCAAGTTTAAGGGGATTGTATCTTAATTTGGCAGCCTCTTTCAGGAATTGGGAGATTGGAAGGGCCTCAGCCATTGTCTGGTATTTTTCAAATGCTTTGATTGCAAGGTCCTGCTCATCTTCGTTATTGAGGCCAATGCTGGCTGCCAACTGTTCAGGGGTGATTTCTGCATTTTCTAATTCTTCGAGGAAGAATTTGTTTTTTTCCAGATAGGTTTCTGGGGTGTTTTCTTCGTTGATATGTTCCAGTTTTGGGTTACTTGGTTCGAAATGATCGAGAATGTCACTGGCGGTCTGGGAGAGGCGTTCACTTTCTTCCAGAAGGTTTGATAAGAATTTGCTGGCGATCTGTTCTGGTATATTTGTTGTGTTTTTTAAAATATCTGCCGTTGAGCGGATTGTTGTTATGTTTGAAAGCATCAGGTGGATGGCTTCCGCGAAGAAAGGGTCATTACTCACTTTATCTGAGAGGGCCTGTAAGTTCTGATCCTGTGCCTGCTGCTGGTCAAACAATCGTTCGATTAAGCGGGCAAAGCCTGGAAAACGACCGATGAATTCTTCAAGCCGCTCCAGCTCTGTTGGTATGGTGCGGTTTCTTGCTGAGGCTTCCCTGACACGGTTTACCAGGCCAAGATCTGCGCCTTCTGTCAGGTCTCTTGGGTTGAGATCCAGTGCCTTTGCGAGTGAGAGAAGCGTCTTGCCGGCGATGCCTCTTCTGTTATGTTCAATCAGATTAAGATAAGAAGCTGAAATACCAACCTGCGCCGCCAGAGCGGTCTGGGTGACTTTTCTGGTGCGGCGGCGTTCGCGTATTCTGGTACCTATTAAGCTACGAGACATTTTGTTTATCGCTTTTTAAGATGCTTCAGATATCAATTGAATTATCTATTGTTTTTAGGGTGTTATATAGCACTTTGTAAAAAAATTTACAATTACATTAACTTTAAATACAAAAGATTTACAAAAAAGTGTAATAAAAACATATATTTATTGCATTATTTACGCCTTGGTCTACTTTAGTACCGTCTATAGACAAGGATGGCTTGGACTCTTGTTTTGTTTCAAGTCATCTGAACATGAAAAGAATTCTGGGAGGAAATCTATGACTAAAATCACACGTCGTGGTGTGTTGAAGTCTGGTGCCGTTGTTGGTGCCGGTCTAGCCATGCCTACAATTTTCACCGGCTCAGCTTCTGCTTTTACCAATGAACCAAAAGGTAAAACAGTGACTTTGGGCTTCAACGTTCCTCAGTCTGGTCCATATGCTGACGAGGGTGCTGACGAACTGCGCGCTTATAAGCTTGCTGTTGAGCACCTTAATGGTGGCGGCGATGGCGGCATGTTGAGCACTTTCTCATCAAAAGCGCTTAAAGGTAATGGCGTTCTTGGTAAAAAAGTTGAATACGTAACAGGTGATACTCAGACTAAGTCTGACGCTGCTCGTGCTTCTGCGAAATCTATGATTGAAAAAGATGGCGCGGTCATGATTACCGGTGGTTCTTCATCTGGTGTGGCGATTGCTGTGCAAGGTCTTTGTCAGGAAGCTGGCGTGATCTTTATGGCTGGTTTGACTCACTCAAATGACACAACCGGTAAAGATAAGAAAGCTAACGGCTTCCGTCACTTCTTTAACGGCTATATGTCTGCTGCGGCTCTTGCGCCTGTGCTTGAAAAAATGTACGGCAAAGATCGTAAGGCATATCACCTTACTGCTGACTATACCTGGGGTTGGACACAGCAAGCATCTATTGCTGCTGCTACTGAAGCCAAAGGCTGGAAAACAGTTAAAAACGTTCTGACACCGCTTGCGACGACTGACTTCTCTTCTTATGTCGCTCCTGTGTTGAACTCTGGTGCTGACGTTCTTGTGTTGAACCACTACGGCGGCAACATGGTGAACTCTCTTACATCAGCTGTTCAGTTTGGTCTTCGTGACAAGCAAGTGAACGGTAAA
>JAJFHX010000017.1 GCA_021775425.1 Hyphomicrobiales bacterium | reverse complement strand
TCTCTCGCTGCACTGCTATCCAATTCCTCACATAGTTCTACGAACTGGTCACGATCCGAGCGACTAATCCGGATAACCAGCTGGCTATCCTTTGGATTTTTCTTTTTTCGCTTTTTCTCATCGGCCATGGGCAACTCGCTTTATAGTTATGCAAGTGATGTGCAATGTATATACATTTTTAAATTTGTAAAGTCTGAATTTTCGATTTTTTTTCAGCCTGTTGAATTTTCATTCCTACAACATGAACACAAAAAAAGGGGACTGACTTTGATTAATACAGCCAGCCCCCTGATATTTTTATCCTGGTAGATTATCTGGTTATGATCTCCGGCCCCATAATCATGGTTGGTAGCCAGGTTGAGATAATCGGTACGTAAGTCACCAGTATCAGGAAGATAAACATAATCCCGACCCAGGGCAGAGCGGCTTTGACCACATTCATCACCGACATCTGCGCGACCCCGGCTGTGACGAACAGGTTGAGCCCAACGGGCGGGGTTATCATACCGATTTCCATGTTCACAACCATGATGATGCCAAGGTGAATGGGATCAATGCCCAGTTGGATGGCAATTGGGAAGACAAGCGGTGCCACAATCACCAGTAAGCCAGATGGTTCCATGAACTGACCACCAATCAGCAGAATGATGTTCACCACAATCAGGAACATGATCGGGCCGAAACCGGCAGCAAGCATTGATTCTGTGATGAGCTGCGGAATGCGTTCTTCTGTTAACACATGTTTGAGAATGAGTGCATTGGCGATGATGAACATCAGCATGATGGTCAGCTTGCCAGCTTCCAGCAAGGTCCGTTTGGTATCCGGGTGAACAAAGACTGTCAGAAGGCTGTGTGGTTTTCTTAATAATGAAAGTGATTTGCCATTTTCACCACTTAACGGCCCCATATCGCGATAAACGAAATTGGCGATGATGAAGGCATAGACTGCAGCCACTGCGGCAGCTTCTGTTGGAGTGAAAATGCCGCCATAAATACCACCAAGAATAATTACTATAAGAAACAAACCCCAGGATGCGTCTTTGCCAGCAAGGTAAACTTCTCTCCACCCGGCCCAGGGCTGGGAGGGAAGGCCTTTTACTTTGGCCCAGATATAAATACCCGTCATCAGCATCAATCCGGCGATGATGCCGGGGATGACACCGGCCAAAAACATCCGGCCAACGGAAACATCTGTTGCAGCTGCATAAACCACCATCACGATGGAAGGCGGGATGAGGATACCAAGGGTGCCTGCATTACAGATGACACCGGCTGCAAATTCTTTGGTATAGCCAACCTGGCGCATGCCGGCGATGACGATTGAACCAATGGCAACCACAGTTGCAGGCGATGAACCGGAAAGGGCTGCAAACATCATACAGGCAAGCACTGAGGCAATGGCGAGACCGCCCTGAAAATGGCCGACGATGGCGATCGCGAAACGGATGATGCGCTGCGCCACACCGCCAGTAGACATGAAACTTGAAGCCAGAATGAAAAATGGAATGGCCAGAAGGGTGTAATGTCCGTCAAAAGCGGAGAAAAGTGTTTGAGCGATTGAAGCGAGTGAGCCATCAGCATAGATCAACAGGAAGATCATACTTGAAAGGCCAAGGGAGATGGCGATAGGCACACCAATCATCATCAGTGTAATTACCATTACGAAGAGAAGTACTACATCCATGGCTCAGGTCTCTTTATTTTGTGATTGTGGTTGATTGCCTGATTTTGTCTCTTCAAGCATCTGCTCTGCTTCATGGCTGGCGATGATCAATGTTTGCTGATCTGTAAGGACACGCCAAGCGGCTTGCAAAAAGCGAAATGTCAAAAGTGTTAATCCAAGGGGTAAAGCAAAATAGGGGATGAAGCGCGGCATTTTTTCATAGCGCTCACCGTCATTCAGCATATCTGCTAAAAACTGGAGAAAGCCGGGCATCGGCACGTCATTCGTTTCAAGAAATGCCCGTTTTCCTATAAAGGGCGACCAATAATCCCAGGCACCTTGTAATAATAACAGGCTAAAGAGAAGACATGCGGAAACTGCAATCAGCGTGAGTATTTTTCTTACCGAGGTGGGCAGGATATTCACCAGTGCATCTACACCGATGTGAAAATTCTTTTTCACGCCATAAGACATGCCCAAAAGGACGAGCCAGGCAAACAGGAAGACGGTTGTTTCCAGTGCCCAGAGAATATTATCATTAAAG
Source organism: Hyphomicrobiales bacterium (assembly GCA_021775425.1). GTDB lineage: Bacteria > Pseudomonadota > Alphaproteobacteria > Rhizobiales > HXMU1428-3 > HXMU1428-3. The sequence continues at coordinate 93,629 of JAJFHX010000017.1, read as the reverse complement.
ACATATCTTGCGATCACATTGGCGAAGGTGACCAGCGTCATCAGACCAAGAATGACTGCAATGAGTGTTTCTTCTAACTGGTCTATGCACTGGCTCGCACGATGCGACCTGCTGTGCGTATTATTTTTTGTCATGACTGCCCCCTCCCCGAGTTCGTCATCGATTTTTTTACCGTAGCGGTTATTTTCTGAAATAGCACATCGGCTACATTTTTAAGTTGTACTTTAATATATGTTAAAGTCGCCCGGTGACAAATTATAAAGTCGCGCAACGACGTGGATCAATGTCACTGCGCGACTTTAAAGTGCTAAAACCAGCCATGGCAATCTTCATCACTATAGCTGATCATAGTACATCTGTTAGTTGGTTTCGTTGGCTCTTTGAGCGGCTGCAATCAGATCTTTACCGATGTCACCTTCAAATTTTGCCCAAACAGGTTTTAAAGCATCAACCCAGGCCTGGCGTTGTTTTGCATTCAACACTCTTACGACACCTTTGGCTTCGATGATTTTCTTTTTGTTTTCCTCATTCACTTTGAATGATTCTTTGTTACGTGTTTCTGTCACTTCCTTGATGATGATTTCAAGTTTGTCACGTAGTTCAGGCTTCAGGCCATTCCACCATTCGTCTGATGTCACAACAAGATAATCAATGACGCCATGGTTGGTTTCAGTTGTACCATCCTGCACTTCAAAGAATTTTTTGCCGTAGATATTTGACCAGGTGTTTTCCTGTCCATCGATAACTTTGGTTTGCAGACCGCCGTAAACTTCCTTAAAGGACATTTTTTGCGGGCTGGCGCCTAGTTGTTCGAACTGTGCAACAAGCACGTCAGAAGCTTGCACACGGAATTTCAGGCCTTCAGCATCTTTTGGTGAAATCAGTGGTTTTGAAGCGGACATTTGCTTCATGCCATTGTGCCAGAAGGCAAGACCTTTCAGGCCGCGCTTAACCATTGAGTTTTTCAGCTTTTCACCATCTTCAGAGTTTTGAAAACGGTCAACGGCATCAATGTTTGTAAACATGAATGGCAAGTCAAAAATGCGGAATTTTTTGGTGAATTTTTCAAATTTAGACAAGGATGGCGCAGCAAGCTGAACATCGCCATTCAAAAGTGCTTCAAGCACTTTATTATCATCATAAAGACTTGAGTTCGGGAATACTTCCATGCAGGCCATTCCGTTGAGCTCAGAATTTACGCGTTTTGCAAGCAGAGTGGCAGCAATACCTTTTGGGTGTTTGTCAGTGTTGGTCACGTGACTAAACTTAATTACTGTTTCACCTGAATCGCAGTTGGCAAGTGCGGTTGTTGCACCTGTTACACTTAATGCCAGCAAGCCAGCTGCCGCGGCAGCTACTTTCATATATCGCATTTCTCTCTCCTTAGAGTTTGCTAAACTTACGTAATTTTTTATTGTTAAATTTACGCTGGGTTATACTCAACCAATCTAAAAGTTGGTTGCAAGTAAGCTACTAAGAAAAAAGGGCGAATGTGAGTATTTATTTTGGCCTGTGGGTGGATATGGTTACATTTTGCTTTAAGCACGGGTCAGAATCTACCCAAAACCAAGAAATTAACCCGAAATTTGATTTCGTTTACTTATCTTTTGATCCAAAACTTTCGCGGCTCAAACCATGTTTTTGCATTTTTTCATAAAGAGATTTACGGGACAGACCGAGATTTTCATAGGTCTCTTTGAGACGGCCATTATTTACTGAAAGCTCTGCTGCAATCAGGTTTTTTTCATAATCGGCTATGCGGTCTGACAGCGATCCTTTGGCTGCTGGTTCGGTGCCTATTCCATCCGCCAGACCAAGTTCAAGGGCAAAGCGGTCTGCAGCGTTTCTTAATTCACGGACATTACCCGGCCAGTTCCTGTTCGCGACTGTTGCAAGAATGGTGGATGGAATTTCTGGCATTTCGCGGCGATAGCGTGCACAGGCCTGATTAACCAGATGAGTAAAGAGGCGCGGGATATCCTCTCGTCGCTGGTCAAGGGTTGGCATTCTTAAGGTGATGACATTGAGGCGATACAGAAGGTCTTCGCGAAAGCGGCCTTCCTCAGCTTCTTTTTCCAGATCTGCTTTGCTGGCGGCAAGAAAGCGGACATCTAAATCAATCATCTCATTTGAGCCGAGCCGTGAGATGGTTCTATCCTGTATGACGCGGAGGAGTTTGACCTGTAATTCCATCGACATGCTTTCAATTTCATCGAGAAACACTGTGCCCCCTTGTGCATGTTCGAATTTGCCATATCGCGACCTGGTAGCCCCGGGGAATGCCCCTGCTTCATGGCCGAAAAGCTCGCTTTCGATCAGCCCTTCTGGTAGAGCGCCGCAATTGATGGCAACAAATGGCTTTTCTTCCCGCGGGCTGATGGCATGCAGTGCCCGGGCGGCGACCTCTTTGCCTGTTCCTGTTTTGCCGATGATGAGGATGTCTGTATCCGTCTGGGCGATGGCTCTGATCTTGCGGCGCAGTTCGACCATCACTTCGGCGCGGCCGATTAATCTTGCTTCAAGCCGGTCTCTTCCGGCAACGGCTGAACGTAGCTGGCGATTTTCAAGTGTGAGGCGGCGTTTATCAATGGCGCGCCTTGCCACATCAATGAGGTGATTTGAGGCAAAGGGTTTTTCAATAAAATCGTACGCTCCCAGACGCATTGCTTCAACGGCCAGCTGAACATCACCGTGCCCCGTGACCAGCACAACGGGTAGCTGGGCATCAATCTCAAGGGCGGCTTTTAACAGATCCATTCCATCTTTCCCGGGCATGCGAACATCTGTAATCAGCACGCCGGTAAAATTCCGGCTTAGCAAATCCATCACCTGCTCACCGTTGGCGAAACAGCTCACATCCAGTTCGGCAAGTTCTAACGCCTGTTTTGCCGCGAGCCTCAGATGTTCTTCATCATCGACAAATATGACTTTGCCATTGCTCATTCAGCTGCCCCCACAACTCTTTCTGCCTCGTTTAGTTCGATTGTGAAAATAGCGCCACCATCCGGATGGTTTCTTGCCGAAAGTGTGCCACCGAAATCCCTGATGATGTTATAAGAAATAGAAAGCCCGAGACCTAGCCCTTTGTTAATCCCTTTCGTTGTAAAAAACGGATCAAAAATCTGATTGATGATGTCTTCCTCAAGACCTTTACCATTATCACGGACTTCAATTTTCACACGGCCGTCATTCACGCCAGCGCGGATTTCAATTTTGGGTGTATTGACTTTGGGTGTGTTGACTTCGGGTGTGCTGGCTTCGGTTGTATTGACGCTTTTTATTTCAACATCCAGCGCGTTGCTGATCAGATTGACCAGAACCTGTTGCAAACGAACCTGCCCCCCATGAACCCATATCTCATTGCCCGGGACATCAACCGAAATGCTTGCCGATCTTGATCTTAATTTGCCTGACATGATCTCTATGGCATCATTAACAACTGTCGCCAGTGGGATGGGGCCTAATTGCTCTTTGGGTTTTCTGGCAAAGTTACGCAAGTGTTTGCTGATGGCGGCCATGCGATCTGTCAGTTCTGAAATGCGTTTGATATTTTCCTTTGCTTCTTCTGGTCTCTCTCGTTCTAAATATGCTTCAGCGTTATCAGCATATGACTTTACCGCGGCAAGCGGCTGATTTAGTTCATGTGACAGGGCTGCTGACATTTGCCCCAGAGCGGCTAATTTGCCCGCCTGTATCAGATCTTCCTGCGTTTTTCTCAGGCGCCTCTCTGCTGCCACACGTTCTTCTACTTCTTCAAGCAGTTTGGCGTTGACTTCATTCAGGTCTTTGGTGCGATTGGCGACGCGTTTTTCGAGTTGTTCATGGGCCTCTTTCTGGGTTTGCATAATTTCTTCAATGCGGGCACGGCGCTGAGACAAGAACGCTAACAACAATATTGCCAACAAAGTTGAGAGAATGATAGAGAGCAGCACCGCATAGGCCTGCGCCCTTGCGCCTGAGGTCGGGGAGAGGATGTGGACTGTCCAGCCTGCATCTTTCATCTCCATATGTTTGAAAATAAATTCTTTATTGTCACCTGCAAAAGGGAGTGAGATGAGCTCGCCTTTGTCTTTATTGGTCAATAAATCGTTCTGACTGTTATTCTGGCTGAGATTTGTGATAGGGAGTTCACTGATCCGATCAACCGGGTATTGACGGGTTGATTTGAATTTAAACAACAGGTCGGATGATACCGGCTTTATCGATCTGAACAACCACTCTTCCCGGCTCGACATAAAGATAATGCCGTATTCATCTGTGACGATGATTTCATTTTCGTTTCCACGCCATGCTGTTTCAAAGCCATCAACATTAATTTTGACCACTGTGACGCCGACAATCTCACCCCTAATATGCACCGGTGCTGCGAAATAATATCCGCGTTTTAATGATGTTGACCCAAGAGCAAAGTAACGCCCTTCCCCGCCTTTAATCGCTGTCTGAAAATAAGGTCGATAATCAAAATTGCGGTTTACGAAGGAAATCGGTGTATCAAAATTACTGGAGGCAATGGTGAGCCCTTGTTTATCGATCAGATAGATGACTGAGGCGGCGACATTTTTTGTAATCTGTTTGAGCTGCTGATTAACCATGTCAACCTGATATCGGTCTGTCGGGTCAGCTAACAGGTTTCTGATGTCTTTGTTATCCGCAATCAGTTCTGGCAGAGGTTCATAACGGCTGAGTTCACCGCGCAGGCCTGCTGTTGCGAGACGTAAAGTGCTTTGGCCTTGTATCGCGGTTTTATTGATGAAATAGCGAATGGCAAATGAATAACCCAGCCATGAAACGGACAATGTCAGCATCAGCAGCAAGGCTATAAAAAATGGATTTTTGAGTATGTGGCGTTTCATCCCGTTATTATCTCAACATTTTTCTTTTTTGCATACTCTTTTAGTGCGCCTTCAGGTTGCCCACAAGCAACCGGCGCTGGTTGGGATTGAGGTTTTTGTCTGGACTTACTTTTTAAAATAGTATGCCTGGTAGCCAGGTGACGATTTCGGGGAATAGCCAGAACAGGGCAAGGGCCAGGATTTGCAGCAGGATGAACGGTATCACGCCAAGATAAATGTCTTTTGTTTTTACTTCTTTTGGGGCGACGCCTCTTAGATAAAACAGGGCGAAGCCAAAGGGCGGTGTCAGGAAGCTGGTTTGCAGGTTCACGCCGATCATCACGCCAAGCCAAAGCGGATTATAACCCAGTGCAATCAGGGTCGGGGCGACGATGGGGACGACGACAAAAATAATCTCGATAAAGTCGAGAAAAAATCCGAGTAGAAAGATCACGCCCATAACCAGCAACATGGCTGTAAAGGCGCCGCCTGGTAAATTCTTTAAAAATTCTTCAATGACGGTGTCACCACCCAGCCCGCGAAACACCAGCGAAAACATTGACGCGCCGATCAGGATGAGAAACACCATGGCGCTCATTCGGGTTGTTTCCTGGCTCACCTGCTGCAACACTTTAAGATTAAAACTGCGAGCATGCATGGCCAGAAGACTGGCGCCAACGGCACCAACAGCGGCGCTTTCTGTCGGTGTGGCGATGCCAGCCAGAATGGAACCCAGCACCACAAAAATCAGAATTAGCGGAGGGAGGATGATTTTGAAAAGCTCACCCATTTTCAATGGTCGGATATCACCATCTTGCATATTTTGCAGCGAAGGACAGGACTGTGGATTTTTGATGGATTGAAACACCAGCCATAACATATAAAGACAAACAAGAAACAGCCCTGGTATCAATGCCCCAGCGAAAAGGTCTATCGCTGTGACAGGTTCAGGAGCAAGATTGCCATTGATCTCTGCCGCCTGTTCATTTGCCCCTTGCAGAATATCAGCCAGCAGCACGAGAATGATTGAGGGTGGGATGATCTGGCCCAATGTACCAGACGAACAAATGAGGCCTGCGGCCAGTTTTGGATCATAACCAGCGCGTAACATGACCGGGTACGACATCAGCCCCATGGTCACAATGGTTGCACCGACAATGCCTGTTGAAGCTGCGAGCAAGGTGCCTACGATCAGCACCGAGAAACCAAGCCCACCGCATTTCTGGCCAAACATATTCCCCATCGCATCAAGCAGATTGCCAGCTAATTTTGATTTATCCAGCATCACCCCCATAAAAATAAACAGCGGCACTGCGACCAGTGTTTCGGTTTTCATCACGCCCAGTACCCTTAGCGGGTAGACATTCAGCAGACCGAGATTGAACATATCGAGCCAGTCACCAATAAAGGCGAACAGAATGGCGACCCCGCCCAGTGTGAGGGCCACCGGGAAGCCAAGCATTAACGCCGCAAGGGTGGCCAGAAACATTAAAAGGGCGAGATATTCTGGCGTCATGACAGGTGTTTAGCTTCTTTCAGGAGGGTTGTTGTAGGTTCAGCTGCTGTTTCACCTTCGCTCTCGAAACTATACTCACTATCACTTTTCGGAGTGATGAGGGTTATGATGCTGCGCAGCATAAGGGAGAGAACTTGCAGGCCCAAAAGGATGCAGAACAATGGAATAACGGCTTTCAGAATAAAGAGACCTGGCAACCCGCCCGCTTCGGCGGATTTTTCCAATGTGTTAAACGACCGCACCAGCTGGGGCCAGCTTTTCAAAAACAATATGCTTAACAGGGGAAGCGCGAATAATAAGCTGCCTAATAAATTCACCAGGGCTTTGTATCTGGCTGAAGCGGTGCGATAAATCAGATCAATTCTGACATGCTCATCATGCAGCAGCGCATAGGAAGCACCGAGCATGAAAATGGCGGCATGGGTCCAGACGTATAATTCCTGCATCCAGATGAAGCCAATCGAAAATACATAGCGCAGCACAACGACCAGAAACACATTTATGACCATGATCACCATCAGCCAGGAAACGGCCTTGCCGATCGTGTTGTTGATTGTGTCTATCACGTCTGAAATTTTTCTTAGTGCATTCATATATTAGGTCTTTAACAACTATGTCTTTCTTAGTAATCGGAAAATATGAGGCGTGGAGAGTTATATGGGTTTGAATTTGGCTGATAACCGGCTTTCGATAAAGCTGCCTTCTGAATAGCCGGACCATTCTGTCATGGTTGTTCGGAAACTTACCAGATGATTGAACAGCTCCGTTGCTTCTGGTGTGCGTTTTGCCAGCTCGGGCAGGACAGTTGTTGCCCGCTCGCCAATGGCTTTGAGGAGCTCATCGCTGTATTTACGCAATTTCACCTGATGATCAGTGATCAGTTTTTGCATCGCGGCATTGTTTGCCGCCTGAAACCTTGAGAGCAGGAAGAGATTGGTCGCCGCTGCGCCTTTGATGACAATTTCTTTCAGGTCTTTGTCGAGTTTTTCCCATTCTTTTAAATCAAAGAAACCATCAAGAATGGTGGCTGGTTCATGCCAGCCGGGGTAGTAATAATTCTGAACCACCCTGAACATGCCTTTGCCAAGGTCTGCTGCCGGGCCGATCCATTCTGTGCCGTCTATGGCGCCTGAGGTCAGGGCTGGCAAAACTTCCGGGCCGGGAAGCAGCACCACGTTGACCCCAAATGTTTTTAAGATTTCACCGCCAAGGCCTGGCATGCGAAACTTCAGACCGTTGAGATCATCTGTTGTGTTGATTTCATTTTTATACCAGCCACCCATCTGATTGCCGGTATTTCCCATGGGCAGAAATTTGAGGCCCAGCGGATTATAAACCAGCTTATCAGCGATTTCGATGCCGCCCCCATAATAGGCCCAGGCATTTTGTTCCTGTGCCGTGAGCCCATAGGGCATGGCCGCGACGAATGAAATCGCCTCTGATTTACCGGCCCAGTAATAAGGTGCGCCAAAACCCATCTGGGCTGTGCCGGATTGTACGGCATCCATCGCTTCAAACGGGCCAACAAGTTCGCTTCCGTGATAGACTTTGATTTTCATCCGCCCGGCTGATGCCTGATTTACAAACTCAGCAAAATGAGTGATGGCCTGGCCTAGCATACCGGCTTTGCCAAAGGCTGAAACACAGATCCAGCTGGTTCTTCCCTTTGCATGTGCGGGGGCTGTTATTGTGGAAGTGGTCGCAAGCGTGGCTGCGCCTGCGGCACCAGCAAGGCCTCTTGCCGATTTTTTAAGAAAGTCACGTCGTTTCATGATTTCCCTTATCCCCTATTTGCTGTGTGCGCTTGTTATCACTGCGCCTGTTGCACAGATCTTATCGTTTCGTTGTTATTAATCCGATTGAATAGTTTATTCGCCTGTTTTTCAACACTGATTTTATGATCACCGATGAATTTTCGACCGACACAGTAAGTTTACTATCTATATTCTGGCTATATACTGGTTTTATGATTAGTCTTTACGCATCCTTTAATTTCAAAAAAGCCAGTTTCATTCATGCCTAAACCCATTCTTATTTATGTTGGTGATCCGATGTGCTCCTGGTGCTGGGGACTGGCGCCAGTGATGGCGAAACTTCTTCAGAACTACGCAACCAAGCTTGAGTTTGAAATTTTGCTTGGCGGATTACGCCCAGGAAACAAGGCCGTTGTTGATGATGAAATGGCTGATTTTCTCCGCCATCACTGGGAGCGGGTGCATGAACTTTCAGGCCAGGACTTTGACTTTTCTCTGCTTGAGAAGCGCGGCTGGTTTTATAACACTGAACCGGCTTGCCGGGCTGTGATTACAGCAAGGGGGCTTTACGGTTCCCTGAAGGGGATGGAATTTTTTAAGTTTTTACAAAAATCTTATTATTCCGGGGGGCAGATCATCACTTCTGATGAAGTGATTGAGCAACTGGCATTCGATGCTGGATTTGATGGGGCTGAGTTTATGGCTCACTTCAAAAAAGATGAAATGTCCGCTTTGACATTAAATGAGTTTCAGGATGTCAGCGCGATGGGTGTTAGCGGTTTTCCTACACTGATCATGGTGCATCAGGAACAGGCAACGCTGTTACTGAACGGTTTTGGTGACTATGAAACTGTGCGCGGCCGGTTGGATAGCTATCTGGCTGAGGTGGTATGAACTTTTAATACTGAATGATCTGTTTGGTGATGTGCCCCACCCTATAGTGCTGCTCAGCAGATTTTGACTGAAATAGCATATGCACATTGAATTTTCATGTTTCTTTTATTATTTTCATGGCCTTAGTTTACCTTCCTCCATATCCTCACGTTATGGCTATATATTAGTCAGCTATGATGCGTATGTATACATATATCCCTTCTTTTGTTGATTTTTTATCTTTATCTAACTGATATTATTGTATTTTTTATCTTGGCGCGGGACTTGCTAAGTGTCTTTTCAGACTGTTTGTCATTCTGACAAAATCATATTCTTAATCGAATGAGGAAAATCATGAAAAGACGTGAGTTTTTAACCGCTTCAGTGGCTGGCGCTGCTGCTGGCAGCACTTTGGCGATGCCATCTATTGCCCGGGCAAAGGACAGTTTTAACTGGAAAATGACCAATATGTATCCGGCTGGTGCGCCGTTTTATACGGTAGGGCCTGGTAGCCCGACGGACTTTTGTGAGCGGGTCAAAGAAATGTCCGGTGGCCGGTTAAACATTAAAATTTTTGCGGCCAATGAGCTGATCCCTCCGAAGGAAGGGTTTGATGCTGTGCGGGCCGGGACCATTGAGATGAATGCTGGCAATGCCTATTACTGGGCCGGTAAAATTTTTGCGGCGCAATATTTCACGACGGTTCCTTTTGGCCTAAATTTTCAGGGTGTGAATGCCTGGATGTATCATGGTGGCGGGCTTGAGCTCTGGAATGAGGTTTACAAACCTTATGGTCTTGTTGCCATGCCCATGGGCAATACCGGCATTCAGATGACAGGCTGGTTTAAAAAACCGATCAAATCGATTGAAGATTTTAGCGGCTTAAAAATGAGAATCCCCGGGCTGGCTGGCAAGGTTTATGAAAAGCTTGGTGTGAATGTAAAATTGCTGCCGGGGGGTGAAATTTTTCCCGCACTTGAGCGCGGTGTAATTGATGCCGCTGAATTTGTTGGCCCGTTTCAGGACCGGCGGATGGGACTGCATAAGGCGGCTAAATATTATTACACAACCGGCTGGCACGAGCCATCTAATGTCACAGAACTGATGATCAATGCCAAAGCCTGGGCCACATTGCCGAAGGATCTGCAGGCGATTGTCAAATCCTGTGCGCAGGCGTGTAATCTTGACAGTCATTCCTGGAGTGAAGCGAACAATGCTGACGCCTTGACTGACCTAGTTAAAAATCATGGGGTCATTGCTCAATCACTGCCTCAGGATATTGTGGTGAAATTGAAATCAATCACTGATGAAGTATTGACTGAAAAAGCCAAGGCTGATCCTTTGACACAAAAAGTGCATGATCATTTCATGGCCTTCAGGGATAAACACCGCTCATGGGCGGCAATTTCTGAAAAGCCGTTTCACACGCTGATTTCTTCATAAGCGATATCTTCTTAAACGACTTTATTACTAAGAAGGTACATATGAAAATGGTCGACTCTCAATTGCAAACCCTTGTGAAACTTGAAGGCTTGTTGCTGCGCCCGGTCACTCTGGCCGGGCAGGCTGCGGCCTGGTGTGGTTTCGTGCTTGTGCTGGTTGTTTCAGGCAACGTGCTTGCTCGCTATGTGTTCAACCTGGGCTCGGTTGGCATGCAGGAGCTTGAATGGCATCTTGTCTCGCCCATAGCGCTGATTGGTATGTCTTATGCCATGCAAAAGGGAGAGCATGTGAGGGTTGATTTTTTATATGAAAGAATGAGCGAGGGCGGTAAGCAGGTGATTGATCTGGTTTCCGCCCTGCTTCTCGCGATCGTTGCCATCATTATTGTTCTGCTTTCGCTTCCTTATATTGAACAATCTTACAGCCTGCTGGAGGGATCCCCGGACCCGGGCGGCTTGCCTTATCGCTTTCTTCTGAAAGCATTTATACCTTTGGGGTTTTTCCTGCTTACTGTTCAGGCACTCTCTCAGATTGTTCATTCAATCTGTTATTTCCTGAGGCTGCGGGCTGAGAGCCCCGGCACCACCTGAAAACAGAAACAGCATATGAAAATGCCCTCCTCACTCATGTTATTTAAATTAATCAGGAATATTTATTTATGACGGAAATGGAACTGCTGTCCGTTTTTATGATCGCAGGCTTTTTCGGGTTGCTGATCATAGGCATTCCGGTTGCTATCTCATTGGCGGTATCTGGCCTGTTGTTTGGTTATCTAGGGTTTGGCACCAGTTTGTTTGGCTTGCTTCCAGGGCGCATTCACGGTGTGGTGACGAACTACACACTTCTCGCGCTGCCATTATTTATCTTTATGGGAGTGATGCTGGAGAAGTCGAAAATAGCTGAGGACCTGATTGATGTGATTGGTCATGCGATGGGGGGCTTGCGTGGGGGCATCGGGCTGGCGATCATTATTGTCGGTGTGTTAATGGGGGCCTCATCCGGTATAGTCGGGGCGACCGTGGTAACTGTTGGCCTGCTGGCACTTGGGCCGATGATCAGGCGGGGCTATGACAAATCTCTCGCTTGCGGGACGATTTGTGCCTCTGGCACTTTGGGACAGATTATTCCCCCAAGCCTGGTGCTTATTCTGCTGGCTGACATACTCGGCATTTCAGTTGGAACATTGTTTGCCGCGGCGATGGTGCCGGGGTTGATGCTGGCCGGGTTACTGGCGCTTTATCTGGTGATGGTTGGCTTCATCTGGCCAGATAAAGCACCAGCCATTCCAAGAGAAGAGCGCGATGAGATTTCAGCTAAAGAGCTGACACTCAGGATTATCAAAGTGGTCTTGCCACCGCTTATTCTGATTTTTGCGGTGCTTGGTTCTATCATCGGCGGTGTTGCTGCGCCGACTGAGGCCGCTTCGATGGGGGCACTTGGGGCGATCATCATTGCGCTTATATCCGGTCGGTTAAACTGGGGGATGCTAAAAGAAAGTTCAGAGGCAACGCTTGCGACATCTGCCATGGTGTTTTTTATTCTCATTTGCGCGCAGCCATTTGGTCTGGCATTTCGCGGTCTTGGTGGTGAAGGGCTTGTTCAGCATATGTTTGATTTTATACCCGGCGGGCAAATGGCAGACATCCTTTTTATGATGCTGGTGATTTTTGTTCTGGGCTTTTTTCTTGAATGGATTGAAATTTCCTATATCGCACTGCCGTTGTTCCTGCCCGTTTTTGCGGGCACAGATATCAATATGACCTGGCTTGCGATATTGGTCGCCATGAACCTTCAAACATCATTTTTAACGCCGCCATTTGGCTGGGCTTTATTCTTTTTAAAAGGCGTTGCGCCGCCGGGGGTGACTACGGCTGATATATATAAGGGCGTTATTCCATTTATTGGCATTCAGATGATCGGGCTTTTGTTGTTGTTTTTATTCCCCGGACTTGCGACCTGGTTACCGAATGCTATCGGCTGGTAGGCTTCTGGCCATTACGGAATGGTGTAAAATTTAATAAATGCATTTTTGATATTGGTTTTTTGTAATTTTTCATGATTAAGTAGTGAGTGATACCTATTGCAACCTGAACAAGCAGGAAAATAACTTGAAAGACGCCAAACCAAAATCCAGACCGACTGGCTCGAACTCACTCACCATGTCTCAGAAAATGTGTCAGGCTTTGGAAGATGACATCGTGAGCGGGCGCTTGTTACCGGGCCAGCAACTGGAAGAACTGATGCTGGTTGAGCGGTTTAAATGTTCGCGAACACCTGTTCGGGAAGCGCTGCATTTATTGTGCGCGACGGAACTGGTTGAGCGCCGACCCAATCTTGGTGTTTTTATCGCTACGCTGACACCTGCACGGATGCTGGAAATTTTTGAAGCGATGGCTGAGATGGAAGCGCTTTGCGGCAGGCTCTGCGTGGAGCGGATGACCGGTCCTGAGCGGCGCAAACTAACCGAACTGCACCTGAAAATGAGAGAGGTTGTGCATCAGGGCGATGCTGAGACTTATATTAAATTAAATTCTGAGTTTCATTGCTGTATATATGGCGGCGTTAAAAACAGCAGCCTTGTAGAGTTCAGCCAGCAGGCCCGGCGGCGGATCACTTCATACCGGCGGGTGCAGTTTAAAGACATCAGACGGTTGGCAGCATCACATAGTGAACATGATGATTTTGTTCAGGCGGTTGATACCGGGAATGCAAAACGCGGCAGTGAAGTTCTTTATAATCACATTATGTCTGTTAAAGAAGTGGCGATGGATTATCTGGAGCATGTGAACAGAGCAGGCCAGACCGACGACGTTGCCAAGTGTGATCCTCTTTCTTTGAACCAGCAAAACACAAAAAGTGCTGACGGCGGGTGAGCCTCTTTTATGGGCCGGCTCCCAGCTCATCACTTTCCAGCTCTTTTCGTATTTATTTTTTCACTCGCTTTTTTGGTGATATGCTGTCCGTTTCGGATTAATTCACCGGGTCGGACTTAAGCCATGACAATTAAAAGCGTACAAGTTTTTTACGCCGTACTTGCTTATCTTCTCGGGCTGCTCAATCTTTTGTACATTATGGGGTTTCTGATAGATTTTGGCGTGCCCAAAGGGATCAGTGATGGTGAGCAGAGTTCTGTCTTTGTCGCTGTTTTAATTGATTTTGCGTTGATTGGTCTGTTTGGTCTGCATCATTCGATAACAGCGCGGTCGTCTTTTAAAAGATGGTGGGTGAGATTTGTGCCCGCACCGATTGAGCGAGCGACTTATCTTTATATGACCCTTCTTGTTACTGCGCTGCTGATTTATTTCTGGCGCCCTATTCCGATTACCATCTGGCAGATTGAAAGCTCATTACTCACAGCGATCATTATTTTCTTTTATGTTCTGGTCTGGGTTATGATGCTTGCGGCGACTTTTCATTTTGGACATTTTGAGTTTTTCGGCCTTGCGCAAGCATGGCAGACTTATAAAAACTCAGCGGCTGTACAGACCGAGATGACAGCGCGGTATCTATATGCGCTGGTGCGTCACCCTATCAGCCTTGGCTGGATGATTGCTCCTTTAATTCAACCTCACCTGACGGTTGGGCATGTGGCCTTTTCTGCTGCCACGGTCTGTTATATTCTGGCAGCTACACCTTTTGAAGAAAATGACCTGATCAACTCTATCGGCAAGCCCTATCAGGATTACAGGAAGCGGGTGCCGGCATTTTTGCCATTTTTAAAACTAAGCAAATCATTTAAATCAGATGACCATTGACCGAGAGCTTTGACATTTTGAGGTTTTATAATTCTGAATGAACCTAATTCAGAAAAAGTTCGTCTAACGGGCATAGCTTATTAATTTATACTCTGGGTAGGTGAGATGTTCTGGGACCATGTTGAACCTGTTATTACACCGCGGCTGGAAGCGGCAGTTGCCCGCAGTTATGAGGTGTTTGGTAAATATCAGTTACGTGGCATGATCGTCCATTGTGATTGCAATGTCTGCATGAGCCAGGACCATGCCCGCTTGCTTTCTTCGCTGCCACTTAAAGAAGTTTCTTCTTCGCTTTTGGCCGAATATACCAATTCTGCGCATGGCTATGATGTCAAAGTGATTGAACCCGAGTTCAAGCATTTCTTACCTCGTTATTTTGAATTGATTGCCAATTGTGAGCCACCTTCACATATTGATCTTGATGTTTGTCTTGTCCGGCTTGATGGATATCGTGAACGCTGGCCTGCAAATGAGATGGAAATAATTAACGAATTTTTTGATGCGTTTCTGGAGGCGAGCGTTTTTCAACTGAAGCTGTTAAAATGGCCGGTTGGTTACCGGCTGGAATATGATTTATCTGAGGTGCTTGGCATGGTGATACTGGCAGGCGGTGATCTCAAGCGGGTGTTAGAGGTTTTTGACCGGTCTCCAGATCCTGAGGCAGCGGTGCATATGGCGAGCCTTCGCCACAATTTGACAACCATGAATGGTGACCCATTTTTCACGAATGAAATGTGCCGGGATAAAAAGAAAGCTGGATTTATAATTGGTGAGTTTCTTTACCGCACGGAAATTGATGAGCGAATTTTAAAAGCGACTGAATTGCTTGATGACCCGCTTTATGATGACGTGCTGGAACTTGGAATGATCGGACGCTGAATGTTTTAATTAAAAAATGACTGCGCGCCAAAATAGCGCGCAGTCCTGTTATTTTAACATTTTATGATTTTGGAATCAGCACGGTATCAATCACGTGGATCACACCATTTGACTGATTTACATCAGGGATGGTGACGGTTGCGACGTTTCCGCTTTCGTCTTTTATTTTTAGCTTTCCACCATCGATCATGGTTGTGAACATATCACCTGATACTGTTTTCACCGGATGCTTATTGTTATCATCTTTGGTCATTTTAGTGATGGCGCTATATGAGGGTTTTTTGCCAGCCAGAACATGATAGGTGAGAATTTTTTTCAGTTGTTCTTTGTTTTCTGGTTTCAGAAGATTTTCAACCGTGCCTTTTGGCAGTTTATCGAAGGCGGCATTTGTCGGGGCAAATACTGTGAAAGGACCTTTGCCCGAAAGCGTATCGACAAGGCCAGCCGCTTTTACTGCGGCGACAAGGGTTGTGTGGTCCTTGGAGTTGACAGCATTTTCGATGATGTTTTTAGAAGCATACATCGGCGCACCGCCAACGGTTACGGTTTTTTCGGCTACAGCCGGGCTTTGCGAAATAACAGCTGTTGCTGAGACACTTGCAATCGCAATTGCGGCAAGGGTCATAACACTTTTTTTCATAAACATTTATTTGTCTCCGTATTTTGTTCGTGCTCTTTTTTGAGCTCTAATTGAACTCTTTTTGAGTTCGTGGCAGATACGGAGCGGAGGAGAGAATAGTTTCAAAAGAAATTTCTGCTTTAATTCTAGTGGCCCATGGGCATGAAACAGTGACTCAGTCACCTGTCCATAATTATTGTTTTATTTCAGTCAATTAATCTCGTTTCACAGATTGTCCCGTGCGAATTATTGCAGATTTTGCGGAGCATCACAGTTTTGTGACTGCTTCAATCTTTGGCTTGCTTGATTGACTAAGCTGCCGTTCTTGTTAATCGTATTGCCTGAAACTGAATATAACTTTTGATCAATCTCAGAGATATGCTTTATATAGATTATTAGCTCAACAATCTGCGGACAGAATGAATGTACATATCATGGACAATGTAACAAGGGACTTATCCGCATTGCTGTCTTTAACCTCATCTAAAGACAAACATGCTTTTGCGGAGCTCTATAATTCCACGAATATGAAACTTTTTGGTGTCTGTTTACGTATCTTACGCAAGCAGGAAGTCGCTGAAGAAATTCTTCAGGAGGTTTATGTCAAGATCTGGCATCGTGCCGGAGACTACCAGTCTGAGCGTGGCTCACCTATTTCCTGGATGTGTGCAATTGCGCGTAATCATGCGTTGGATGAAGTCCGTAAGCGGCGCATGGTGTTTGTTGATGATGCGGCTGGCATAGATAATGTCCCTGATCCTGCGAATTCGCCTGAAGGTGAGTTAGAAGTCAGTGATGAAATGCGGCGGCTTAATCAATGCCTGTCTCAGCTTGAGA
Source organism: Hyphomicrobiales bacterium (assembly GCA_021775425.1). GTDB lineage: Bacteria > Pseudomonadota > Alphaproteobacteria > Rhizobiales > HXMU1428-3 > HXMU1428-3. The sequence continues at coordinate 77,121 of JAJFHX010000017.1, read as the reverse complement.
AACCAAAAAGGGAGGCTGTGATACTGGCCTATCTTGAGGGCTGTTCGCGTGCTGAATTGGCAGAACGTTTCGGGCAGCCTGTTGGTACGATCAAAACGTGGTTGCATCGCAGTTTGAAAAATTTAAAGGATTGTCTTGCATTATGACATCACGGGAAGACAAAGAAATATCAGCTGCCGAATACGTTCTTGGCACGCTTGAGGCTGAGGAACGGGCGGAAGTTCACGCCCGGCGCCCGGCCGATGCTGAGCTTGATGCTGCGATCCTGAAATGGGAAAAAAGCTTTGCTCCCCTGCTTGATCTGGTACCTGAAGCGAGACCTCGTCAGGACCTGTTATCAGATATTCAAAAACGGATTGATCAGGCTGAAAACCTACCACAGGCTGATGTCATTCAACTTCGCCGGCAAGTCAAATTCTGGAAGACGGCTAGTCTTGGAGCAGCTGCTATTGCTGCCAGCATTCTGGCGTTTGTGTTTTTGTCCCCCAATTTCAATGTTCAGGGCGGGCAGGAATTTGTTGGTGTGTTCCAGGAGGAAGATAAACTGCCACGGTTTATTATTTCAATGAACCTTGAAAAGCGTGCCTTAACGGTTAAGCCGGTTGCTGCGAAACTGCCAGCGGGCAAAACCTATCAGCTCTGGATCAAACATGACGCAATTGGCCCTTCTCCCAAATCTCTTGGATTGCTCAGAGGGGATTCTGTGACAACGCATAAAGCGTTAACTGAGTACGAGTCAGCGTTGCTAAAAAATGCGACGTATGGAATTTCTATTGAAGATGAAGGTGGCTCTGTTTCTGGTAAACCCGCCGCTGGCGCATTGCACAGCAAACTGATCCCGGCCGTATTTTAAGACGACCCCGCCTAGTGATCTATAATACAATTTTTGTCTGATCAATGCCGGTTATGCTGTTTGAACTCAGATCAATGCTGCGCCTTAATCATCCCAATTTCTCATCATAATTCATCAACGCAGCATCAGAGGTGAACAGTTGGCAATGCCTATAACAAAAACATCGTATATCTGGTTTTATGCCAAAGAACGCAAGTGAAGGATTAACTATGAAAGCATACGCTCTATATTCTATTGCTGATATTTTTGTTATGTTTCCGTTGCTTACTACTCTGGATCTGTTGAGACAGAAAATACTTTGTCATTAACCGGCAAATTTTAATATTGAAAGTTTTGCCGTTAAAAATCCGATGAGGTCTAACTAATGCTCATTTTTATCATCATTACCGCCTCTGTGATTTGTGGATTTCTCGGGTACCATATCGGACGTGCTTTGGAGCAAGAAGTGGTTAAAATTGAGCGTCAGAACCACAAATTTTTAAGACAATTGTGGCTCTCTCAAATTGGTGATTTTGAAGCTATCGATAAATTTGAGCGCTGAGACCAACGGAAGATAATGCCACTTTCAGATCATTCTCAAAGGTTCTTAGCAGAACGTATTAAAAAAGCTGATTTATCTGTTTGATATTCGCTATACCTTTTTCTGCTTCAGATTTTCCAACCCATTCTCCCTCGAATGTGCCATAGCCTGCCGGTTTCATGTAAAGGTATTGTGTTTGTCCTGGCCGAAAAATCATTTTGGGAAGATGGATTGGGAAACTAAGGCCCCCTTGAAGAAAATGAGATTCCCAATAGCCCGACTGGACACTGAAGGATTTGTAACCGCAGGTTTTTATCGTCCCGATGTTTTTACCATTCACAACATAAGTCAATGTCATCCGAGTTAGTGTTGTCTTGATCAGATGATCCATTGGAACGCAAAACCCATAAACGACCACTTTTGTCGTTCCGCCCTGTAATTTTGCTATCTCTCCTGAAGTCGGTACAGATTTCGTTGCGCAGCCAGCCAGGCTTATGAGTGATAAGAAACAAAACACGATTGCAATACGAAACATTACTTCACCTCAGTTTAAAAATTAAAATTGGCACTTAATTTTTGAGCGCGCTGCCAGAAGGCTTCAATTGTACGATCGCCTTATGAAGTTTTTATATCTCACTTATAAGTTCATCATCTAACAGAGAGAGGGTGCCACACTTTCTTCGTTTGTACAGGGTTATATGCTTGCTGACGAACTGCTTTTCACCTTATTGGAGGCTCCACACATTCTCCATCATTTTTTCAATTGCATATCGACAGTCTCAGCTGCCATTACGCAGCGATATCCATCCAATCTGTAGCTCGTTTGCAGCCGGGTGACACCGTCTACTATGATACTACCCTCACAGGCTTTGGGGTGAGGCGTCAAAGCATAGCGCCAGCTATTTTCTTATTCCTTGCAAATTCGCTCTCTAAACAACTCAGAAGGTGTTGCAAAAACTATTCGGTGACACTTCTATTACCACTCCTTTTATTTCTAAATAATGGTCCTGTTTGTTCGTGAAAATGCGGGGATGTATTAAGAGTAGATACGGCTGCGGAATTTTCCCGTATTTGGCAGGAAACGATGTTGAAAACAGAATTTTTTACGGACAATCAGTACTAAAGTCTAATGAAGCGGCAAGAAATATTTAAATAAAGCTTCATACATCAGTGACATATTTCCTGTCTATACAAAGACTGTAATGTTTCATAAAAATAGACTGATTGGGGATTTCAGGATGGGTTTTACACAAAAAATCGGGACAATTTCATTCAAGCTGCCTCTGATTATTATCGGTGTCGCGTTTGTTGTGGCAAGTAGTGTTGGGGTGGCGAGTTTCATCTCCGCTCGTAACAATGCCAGTGACATGGCTCATAAAAAAGTTCTGGAGCTGATGGAAGCACGCGGCCATGAGATCAAGACTTATCTGAAAACCCTTGAAAAAGATTTGCGCGTTGTCTCTGAGAGCCCAACCACAATTGACGCGATGAAGAATTTCACAACAGCTTACCGGCTGTTTGGAAATGACGCTACTGCCAAATTACATCACGCCTATATTGAGAATAACCCCAATCCGCCTGGTGAAAAAGAAAAGTTGGATGCGGCTGACACGGGGACCGTATATGACCGTTTTCACAAGATGTATCACCCCTGGTATCGCAAGCTTCTGAAAGAACATCAATATTATGATGTTTTCCTCATCAACACACAGGGTGATCTGGTTTACACTGTTTTTAAAGAGCTTGATTATGCCACTAACCTTAATACGGGTAAGTGGAAAGACACTGATTTGGGGAATGCCTTTCGCGCGGCGTTGAAGAGTGAGAAACCAGGCTCCATCAGCTTTTTTGATTTTAAAGCTTATGGCCCGTCAAACGGGGCGGCGGCAAGTTTTATTGCAACGCCTATTTTTGATCAGGGGGAAAAGATTGGGGCGTTGGTCTATCAGATGCCGGTGGACATCATCAATGAGCTGACCAACGACATTGAAGGCCTTGGGCAAACCGGTGAGATTATGCTGATTGGTGAGGATGGCTATTTTCGTAATGATTCTAAATTTTCCAAAGAGAATGATATTTTAAAAACCAGAATTGATAATGCAGCAATCCGTGAAGCATTTAAGGGGAAAATTGGCAGGACGCTTGATAGTTCCTATCGGGGGATGGAGCTTTATTATGTCGCTGAGCCCTTTAATTTTGAAGGTGTGAAATGGGTTTTGGCAGTTGCTGAGAGTGATGCTGAAATAATGCAGCCGGTGAATAAAATGGGGCAACAAATGCTCTATATCACACTTGTGCTACTTGTTTTAGCTGGTGTTGTTGGTGTGTTTTTCTCCCGATCAATAGTCAAGAGCATTGCCCAGCTTGTTGATCTGATGACTAAGTTAGCGGAAGGTAATCTGGAAATTAAATTACCTGGTGTGCACTTGAAAGATGAGATTGGTGACATGTACCGGGCGGTTCAGGTCTTTCAGGATAATGCGATAGAGCGTCGTGAGCTGCATAAGGAAAATGATGAAAAGAATAAGGCGATTGTGGCGCGTGAGCAAAAGGTTAGCGCTCTTATTGAGATGTTCAGGAAAAATATCGGATCGGCGATTGGCAGTCTAAATCAGAATGCCGGGGATATGAAAAGCACTGTTGCTGTGATATCTGATGCCGCGAAAGCCACCAGTTCACAAGCTGAAACGGCAAGTACCGCGTCAGAATATTCAACACAGAATGTGCAGGCGGTGTCTGCCGCTTCTGAAGAATTGTCAGCTTCTATCAATGAGATTTCTTCTCAGATTATAGATACTAATAACATTCTTGATCAGGCTTCGACCGCAGCTCAGACGACTGACAGAAGAGTTGCTGATTTATCAACTGCGGCTGAGAAGATTGGTGAGGTTGTTGCGCTGATTGAAGATATTGCTGAGCAAACTAATTTGCTGGCACTAAATGCGACGATTGAATCAGCAAGGGCTGGTGAGGCTGGCAAAGGTTTTGCCGTAGTCGCAGCTGAAGTGAAAGAGCTTGCCAATCAAACGGCGAAAGCGACTGAGAATATTGGTGATCAGATTAAAGATATTCAGAATGAGACGGATGCGGCTGTGTTATCCATTCGAGAAATTCTGGAAATTATGCAGAATGTTTCTGTCAGCACAAGTGCGATTGTCGCTGCGGTGGAAGAACAGGGTGCTGCGACGGCAGAGATCTCACGGAATATTCATGAGGTGGCATCCGGGGCATCAACAGTTTCCGAGAGCATTCAGAATGTGACACAGGCAACCGTTGAAACAGAAAATTCTGTCGGGACAATTTTAGACGCGGTACATAATGTGACAGGTGAAACAGATGAGCTTAACAAGGTTGTTGATGAGTTTCTGGGTGAAGTGGCTGCAGCTTAAGTCTCCGTATCAATATCACATCATGGGCAAATCAATTATTTACAGATGGATGGAGTCTCGCGGCTTTCCCAAACCAGTTAAATATGGGGGTGTCAGCTTGTCGTTAAATAGTGAAGTCCATGCTTATGACAAAGCCAAACTGGAAGAGCGCGAACTTGTCGCATAAAACATTTTCAAGGGGCAAAATCACGATCGCTTGTGACCATACTGCGCCCCTGATAAATTTCATTGAGAGCGTGCTAGACAAGGAAATGTTTAGGTCATTATATTTATTGAAGAAACTGGCGATCCCACGAGGATTCGAACCTCGGACCTACTGCTTAGAAGGCAGTTGCTCTATCCAGCTGAGCTATGGGACCGTTTCTGGTGAGGAGGCCGACCATTCAGCCCGCCATTTCTGTTCGCAGTTCTTAGCAAACAAAATCACTTAGAACAATATCTGAATTGTGAAAATTAACCGGCATGACCTCTGACACTGAGCTGACTATTCAGATTATCAATCTGCCACAGATTATAGAACCTGCTGGATTGATCTGTGTGTTGGGCTACATCAAAGAATGAGACCCAAGAGTTTTTTAATGGGTCCAGGTGCCTATGCGCCCATAACGGAAGTTTTCGGCATAAGTTCTTGGGCGGTGTTTTCTTGGCTGTTCGTCCATTAGCTCATAGGGGATGCCATGACGGGTGCAATATTCAACCGCTTCCTCGCTGGTATCAAATTCGAGTTTTATCTGGGATTTCATGTCAGATGTGCTGCAATAACCCATGACGCCTTCAAAAGACTTCGGGCTTTCAGGCTCATATTCAAGGCGCCAGTTTTTGGTGCCTGCCAAGCCGGATTGCATTGCGTTTTTAGCTGGACGATATATCCGTGCGACCATGCGATTTTTCTCCTGCAATTTCCAGACAGTCCCTTCAACGGGATTATCGTGGTCGGGGCAGCAAGATTCGAACTCGCGACCCCTGGTTCCCAAAACCAGTGCTCTACCAGGCTGAGCTATACCCCGTAATTGCTGAGAGGAATTGATTACCCCTAAATAGAAGCTTGGGCAAGCCCTATTTCCTGATTAGACATAAATTCTTCAAAAAAAATGAATATCATCATTGCTCATAGTCTTTTTCCTCTATGAGGCTCATTACTCTTTAACATATTTTGTTTGTCTACAAGATTAGACTTCAAAAGACGATCATTCAAAAGTCTACCATCTGATGACCGCCAATTCTACAACACGTATTAATGAACACCCGCAGATTTAGACTGTTTGATTTGCCTCGAACATATTTCAATTGGGTCACATCAATTTGAGAGAAACCAAAAAACGAGGCGCAACAAGCACCCCGTTTCAGATCGTCTTTAAATTTTGCATTCTGTCATTTGCATGCAATCAATTTCATGCCGTGCTTAGTTCAGTATATCTCATTTCTGAGATCAATCCGGACTAATGAGAGAATGGCAGATTTGATGGAGCACCATCAGGTTTCAATTCAGCGGCCATCAGTCCTTTAGAGCCATAGCCATATCTGACCATTACGACTTGCCCCGGTCGCAATTCGGCAAAACCAAATCTGCGAAGTGTTTCCATGTGAATGAAAATATCTTCTGTGCCTTCACCTCTGGTTAAGAAACCAAAGCCACGAATCCGGTTGAACCACTTCACTGCTGCGCGCTCGAAATCGCTTTCCGGTACAACTGTGACATGTGTTCTTTGTGGTAATTGCGATGGGTGAACCGCTGTTGATTCATCCATATTAATGATACGAAATGCCTGCAAACCTTTTGGTCTGTTCAGAACTTCCACGATCACTCTGGCGCCTTCATATGCTGTCTGAAAGCCACCGGCTCTTAAACAAGTGACGTGTAATAACACATCTTCCATGCCTGAATTGTCTGGTACGATGAAGCCGTAACCCTTTGAAGCATCAAACCATTTTATGGCCCCAGCAACTTCAATGACATCTAATGCGCCATCTTCATCAAGCTGGCTTAAATCTTCAATCCCGTCTGGCGTTAATTCAACCTCAGGCGCTATTTTTGCCGCCATGCCTTTATTCCCCACTAATAACTATTAACAATAAGATCCGGACTTATGGGTTTTTCGCTGCCTTTAGTAAGTCTAATCGTTTGCCGCGTTTAAACTCTTAACGAAAACCTGCCAGACCATTCCTAGCCATTTGAAAATAGCAGCTCATGCGTGTGTTGCCAGTAAAAAAAGGCAGGGTCTGGAGCTTCTCCACATAGAATGTGGCAGAGTGAACCCCTGCTCTTTGTACTGAAAGTACTGTTTTTCAACAAAAATATCGGCCTTAATTGATGGCAAAAAGAAGGGTAAAAAAAGTCTTAAATTTTTTTATTTTTTGTTCCCGGTTTGCTGATATTTCAATTTTAGTCCTCGTATTTTCCTAAAAATTAGCGAATCACTCTCTGAGCTGGTGAGTTCTACATGATGTGGCTGGCTTTTCTATGAAAGGCAGATGTAGTGGCTTATTGCTGGATGAGGCTTCTACTGCTTTTTCAGATCAGTCACATATGCTTTAACGCCGGGGCATATGCTTAAACACCAGGGTTGCGAAAGCTGTTCTTCAGCCTATATGTTGTTGTTAAAGCTCAAATCGCGCTGTTTTTTATTAAAGCAGCATATCAATCAATGGGAGAAACAGATGCGCTATCTGCATACGATGGTTCGGGTCAAGGATGTTGATCAATCGCTTGATTTTTATTGCAATAAACTCGGTCTGGAAGAAGTTCGCCGTAAGGAAGTTGAAGCCGGTCGTTTTACGCTTATTTTCCTCGCAGCGCCCGGTAATCACGATGCTCAGGTCGAGTTAACTTATAACTGGGACCCGGAAGACTATGATGAGGGCCGCAATTTTGGTCACCTTGCCTATGAGGTGGATAATATCTATGAAACCTGCCAGCAACTGATGGATAAGGGTGTGACGATAAACCGGCCGCCACGTGACGGTTATATGGCGTTTATTCGCTCACCTGATAACATTTCCATTGAATTGCTGCAAAAGGGTGCGAGTTTGCAGAAACAGGAACCCTGGGCCTCTATGGAGAATACCGGCAAATGGTAAGCGCCTGAAGATCAGCTTACCAGCCGGTTCATCTCGGCAGGTTAAGGCAGGCAGATTCAGGCCGGCAGGTTCTGGCCGGCAGGTTCTGGGGGTTTTAGAAAGTTGTTTATGATTAGATTTCTGACAATGATATTGATCGTGACTGGCGTTTCAGGGAATTCTGCAATTGCAGAGCGCCCTGACTTTGCTGATCACGCACAACATCAGCTGTTGAAATCTGATCGTCATAATCCTCATTTCGTGCTTGCCGCAAATATTACTTCGTGTGTTGGCGGGTCGGTTGTCAAGGGCGTGTGCAGATGCGGAGCCACACAACGGCGGGTCAAAATTGGGCCGAGGGCATATCGCTGTGATGAGAGGACCACTGTCACTCCCTCCAAACGGATCAGTTGTTTTGGCGGTAGTGCGCGGGCTGGTGGCTGTTCCTGTTCTGCCGGGCAGAGATTGATCAGAACCGGTGAAAGCTCGTGGCGGTGTCAGAAGGTTCATTCTAAATCACCGCCCTCACATCATCGTTCGACGGGCAGTTTGCCTGACCGTTCCAAGGGCAGTGTTAATAACAGCCTTTACCCGCCCAACCAGCGCAATATGCTGGCGCCGCGTTAGGTTTGAAGCCTTTGCTTTAGCATTAATTCATTTCCCTATTCCAGAGCGATGGCGGTTTCCATTTTAATGGTGTTCATCACCAGATGGGTGGTGAAGGTAGCGACGTTCTTATCTTCGTGGAACAGTCGGTCAGCCAGTTCGGTGTATTCTTCCATATCTGCCACATGCATTATCAGCACGCAGCTTGTATCGCCAGAGACCATGTAGCACTGGCTGACTGTTGGCTCATTGCGAATGCGTTTGAGAAAGTCACGGCGATATTCCGGCCCGTGCCGAACTAAACGAACAGTGATTATCGCCGTTAGCCGGCGGTCAAGATGGGCGGGATCGACAAGGGCGACGATGCGCCTAATTACACCCTTTTTCTTGAGATGGCTGACGCGGCGCAAACAGGCTGAAGGAGACAAGCCGACGATTTCTGCCAGCTCTTTATTCGGAATATCAGCCCTGACCTGTAGTTCCTTTAAAATGTGTTTGTCGATTTTATCCAGCTTGGTGGTGTCTTGCTTCATGTCTGCTACATTTCCTGAACACTGGATTTCTAACCAGAACCCAACTTGAACGATTAATTATTGCATAATGACCATATATATGCGTGCTTATTTAGTTTTTTTGCAATATTTGATTAAAAAATGCATGGAATTTACGTCACTCTCTGATGAACAGATTTTTATTTTCATCTAAATTTCAGGACAATACGAAATGGCTGATCAGGGCTCTTCACCTTTCAGTTCACGCTCTTTGCGATATGTTTCTCAATTAAGCATCCGAAGCGGTTCGACTTTTTTTCAGCTGACAAAAATTATGCTGCCGGTGATGTTGCTGGTGCGCATAGGGGAAGAATTTGGCCTTTCTGAAAAACTAGGCCTTTTGCTTGGACCGGTTATGAAGCTGGTTGGTCTACCGGCGGAGGCCGGGATTGTCTGGGCGGTGACAATCATCACCGGAATATATGGTGGGATAGGTGCTTATATTACTTTGCTGCCGGTGCTGGATATGAATGCCGCGCAAATCAGCATTCTCACTTCCATGATGTTATTTGCCCATGCGCTGCCGGTGGAACAGGCGATCGTTCGTGAAGCGGGGGCTTCATATCTCATTACTGGCGGTCTTAGGATTGTTGCGGCGTTGGTCTATGGCGGGCTGGTTGCGTTTTTCTGTCAGCAGACCGGATGGCTGAACGGACCACATGAGCTGACATGGATCGCGGAAAGCGCTGCTGACCCGAGCTGGACAGGCTGGACGATCACGACACTGCAGTCGTTACTTTCCATGCTGGTGATCATATTTTTATGTTTTCTGCTGATTGATACACTTGAATGGCTTGGGGTGATGAACTGGATTACACGCGGGCTGACACCGATGCTGAACCGGATTGGTGTTCCCGCGACACTTGTGCCTTTGACGACGATCGGGCTGGTGCTGGGGCTGGCTTATGGTGGTGGGCTGATTTTAGAGGCGGCGCGTAAACATCATTTTACGGCGCAGGATCTGTTTTTGCCGTTTGCCACGCTTTCACTATTACATGCATTGATAGAAGACACATTGCTGATGCTGGCGATTGGCGGGGATATCTGGGTGATTTTGGTGTTTCGGATGATATTTTCGTTTGCGGTGATTGTGCTGCTGGCAAAGCTCATTCATCTGCTGCCGAAACTGCGCCGGACATGACTTACTCCTTCGCGTAGAGCCAGGATAATTTCAAGAGACACAGTTAAAAGAGCAGCCTGGTAAATTGAGGCATATCTTTTATGAAGCTACCTGAAATCATCGCTACACTTTTTAAAGCCGGATTCTTAGCCTCTGGCCGGGAAAGGCACCAGCTTTTTTGCGTCTTCATCCCAAAGGGCCAGATGCGCAAAGCGCAAACTGTCTTTGATGGTGAGGTAATTGATGCTTTTTAATTCCGGCTCATCATCAAGGCATTCCTGCAAACGATAATTCGGGATGGAGCTACAAAGATGATGAACGTGATGAATGCCGATGTTACCGGTGAACCATTGAAGAATTTTCGGCAACGCATAATAGGAACTGCCATATAGGGCGGCCGTTTTGCGGTCCCAGTGTTCAGAAGTTTCCCAGTGGGCATCCTCAAACTGGTGCTGGATATAAAACAGCCAGACGCCGACGCTGCATGAAACCAGAATAACCGGCAATGCCATCATCAGGAAGGCCTGCCATCCGACATACCAGATCAACCCACCGTAGAAAAACGCCATTGCGACATTCAGACCGAGGCAGCTGATCCACATTTGCAGGGATGGTTTTTCAAACGCCAGAGGTAAGCGCTGCAAAATTGCGAAATGAACCGGGCCGCCGACCAGCATCAGAAAAAACGGATTGCGGTAAATGCGATAGCCAATGCGGCGCAGAAGGGGAAGCGCGTTATATTCAGCGACGGTCAGAGTGTCGATATCACCATAGCCGCGCTTGTCCAGATTAGAGGAAGAGGCATGGTGCAACGCATGCAAGCGGCGCCAATAGGCATATGGGGTGATGGTGATGAGAGAGAGACAACGACCGACCCAGTCGTTCAGATTGTTATTTGCGTAAAAAGAGCCGTGGCCACAATCATGCTGAATAATAAACAGGCGCAGCACCAAACCGGCGGTTGGAAACGACAGCAACAAAGTGAGCCAATAGCCAATGGCAAGACTTTGATACATAGCAAAACAGGCAATGACAAAGAGAGTAAGTGTGGTCACCAATTGAAAGTTCGCGCGGAGCGGGCTTGCATCTCTGTAATTCAGACAATGCTTCGCCAGCTGCTGGACTTGTTCAGTCATAAATGTAGCACCCTCTATCTATCTATTTTTTTATTATAAATTTTATCCCGCGTTGGTCGTGCCATAGAAGAGCGCACAGGTCAAGAATTCCGAGTATCAACAAATATCACCTCACCATAATTAATTGTTATCAGGTGGCTGTTTTATACCCGGATACTGCCCTATCAGACCGAAGCTAACGCATCATGTTTCTTCGCTATGGTTTAGAACTTTGACGATTCTTGGTGGCCTGACAAGCGCGTGAAGAGGTCAATTCAGTGTTAATTTGCAGGCTGAATATTCCTGTCAGGCGGGATTGCCGACGAAATTCGACCTAAGTAAATGGTTTTGCTCTCTTAATAGCCAAACAGGTTTTGAGGGATGGAATTCGTCTCTATGGCGATCAAAAGGGCCATTATGGTGAAAAATGACAAGGCTGTGCTAATCAGGATGCAATTAGATGAGCCGGTTTTGTAGGTATTATAATCCGATGCCATGACAAAAACATTCGACGCGGTTGGCAGAGAAGCCATCAGCAATGCAACGCCCATCCAGACTTTATCAAAGCCACCGATATAACTGAGGATCAGAAAGGTCAGTAGTGGGTGCACAAACAGCTTGGCGATGATGAGGATCAGATATTCAGACTGAAATTTTATCGCTGATTGTTGTGAAACTGTCACCCCTAAAGCGAACAGGGCACAAGGGCCTGCGGCTCTTTCTAGCATGCTCAATAGATTATCTGCTGCTTGCGGCAGGGTGATATTGGCAAACAGAAATATCAGGCCGGCAATGGTGGCGAGGATGAAGGGGTGAAGAATGATGCCCAGAATAATGCGCCTGGCGATTTTCCATTTGCTCTCAGTTGTGTTGCTGCCAAGGGCAGTTAGAAATGGGACAAACACGAATTGCAGGGTGTTATCAAAACAAAAAACCAGAACAGCGGGCACAGCAGCTTCAGCGCCAAATATACCAACGCAAAGCGGCAGACCGATATAGCCGATATTTCCATAGCTGGCCGTTGCGCCTTGCAGGGCCATGGTTTTGATGGAAGATTTATAAAGCAGATAGAGCAGCAGGGCCGAGCCGATGAATATGCTGCCAGTGCCGAGGGCAGTTCCTAAAAAGTAGGGTAAATTCAGCAGGCCTTCCTGTGGTGCTTTCCTGATGATCTGGAAAATCAGCGGTGGCAGTGCGGCATAAATCACAAAGCGATTGAGCCAGATCAGCCCGTTTTCTTCATGTTTCAGAAATCTTCCGGCAAGAAAGCCGAGCAGGATCAGCCCGAAAAACGGCAAAATGGTATTTATCAGGCCGGTCAATTTATGCTCCGAATGATGATTTGCATTGGCAGATGAGTTATAAACCGCCAGAGTTTAATCAGATGGGCTGCTTATTGGCAAGGCGGTGTCAAACACCAGCACTGCGGCATTCACTCGCACCTTGTCAATCATCTGCACCACACCTACGCGATGACGGAAGATACAGTGATGAAATTGGAAAAGGGGAGTTTTTTCAGCGGGAAGCAGTGGCACCCCCTAGGAGAATCGAACTCCTGTTTCAAGAATGAAAATCTTGCGTCCTAACCACTAGACGAAGGGGGCATAAGTTTCCGAAAAACTGCTATAAAAAAGTTTCACGGGATTGGCAAGCACTGATTTGCAAAAACACCATATTTATTGGTGAATTCTGGTTTTCAGTGTTGGTTTCTGTGACTTTAAAAAGTTTTTACCGGTTTTGCCGCATCTTCAATGGTGAGTTCTATTGTTTCCCGGCCATTCCAGCTGTTGCGGCGCAGCTGTCCGACTATATGCAACGGTTCTCCGGCGCGGTCAAGTAGCATCTCGCCCAAATCTGTTCCGGCGGCTCTGAAGGCAATGGCATTTATTCTTGACTGGTCGCTTGCTTCTAATGTGCATTTAACATGATTTTCACCGACGATTTTTGAAAATTTAACCCGGTGTGACGGAAGCACAAAACGAGGGGTCGGGTTTTCTGCGCCATAAGGCCCGGCGCGCTCGAGCTGGTCCATAAAATTGGGGGTGGCGGCGTTGGCTGTCATGGCTCCATCTATGTTTAGCCCCATTTTGGCGCGTTCCAGTGACACGGTGCTGGATAGCTCATTGGCGAAAAAGTCTTCTACTTCTTTTTGTTTATCTATTTCTAAGGTCAGACCGGCAGCCATAGCATGACCGCCGCCTTTTACAATCAGGCCTTCATCGCGCGCCTTTTGCACCACGCGGCCTATGTCAACGCTTGCAATCGAACGAAGAGAACCTGTCGCTGTGCCTGATTTTTCGTCAATACTCAGCACACAAGACGGACGGCGGAATTTTTCAGTAAGACGGCTTGCTACCAGGCCGACGAGACCTTTGTGCCAGTCTTTTGAGCCGATGAAAATGATCGGTGTTTCCGGCGCGTTCTCTAACTGATCACCAACCCTTGTTGTGGCTTCTTCAAGGGTTAGTTTTTCCATTTCCTTACGTTCATTATTCAGTTTATCAAGCAGGGCTGCGATGCGCTCTGCTTCGCTTTCGTCTGGCTCAGAAAGGAGTTTTGCGCCCAGTTCAGAGGACCCGATGCGACCGCCAGCATTTATTCTCGGCCCCAGCAAAAAGCCAAGATGATAAGGTGTTGGGGCTGTTGTCAGCCCGGCTGCGTCTCCTAAGGCACGAAGGCCTTTATTCTGGCGCTTGTGCATCACCTGCAGGCCTTTGGCGACGAAGGCCCGGTTCAGGCCTTTTAACGGCACGACATCGCAAATGGTTGAAAGGGCAACGAGGTCAAGATAGCTCATCAGATCAGGGGCTGGATTGCCTTCCTGATAATATCCCTCTTTTGTCAGAATCCGTTTCACCGCGACCAGCAACATGAACACCACACCGCCCGCACAAAGATGACCCAGATTTGAGAGATCATCCTGACGGTTTGGATTGATGACTGCGTCAACATCTGGCAGAGTTTCACTGGCGAGGTGATGATCTGCAATGACGACGCTGACATCGCGCTTTGTTGCTTCAGCGAGGCTCTCGTGGCTAACGGTGCCGCAATCAACCGTGATGATCAGATTGGCCCCATTATCAACCAGCGTGTTGATGGCATCCGGGTTGGGGCCGTAGCCTTCAAAGATGCGATCAGGGATATAAATTTCAGGCTCCAGCGGGCCTTTCAGGCCATGGGCTTTCAGAAACAGTTTCATCAATGCGCTGGAGACTGCGCCATCGACATCATAATCACCAAAGATGGCCACTTTTTCACTGGCTTTTATCGCTTGCGCGATACGTGTGGCGCCTTTTTCCATATCCTGCATGACATATGGATCAGGCATGTATTGTTTGATCGAGGGGTTCAGCCAGTGTTCTACATCATCAACCGTGGCGCCGCGGGCGGCCAGAACACGGCCGAGAATTTCAGTGATGCCAGCGATTTGCGATAAAGCCAGACCGAGGTTTCTTCCCGCCTCATCCAGCCGCTCCCGCCAGATATATCCTTTAGCGGATTTGGTAATTCCGAGAAAAGCTGTTTCGGCCATCTCAGATTTTGATTGGGCATTCCCCATATTAAACCAATCTGTGTTAAATCCTCGCAAGGTGCGGCGCATTGCTGGCGCTTCAGTTTGCCCACTAACAACCGCGCTTGACCGGGTGGCCTTGCCACCATGTGCGCCAGACTTATAAATAAGTCTGGCTTTGTTTTTTCTCTCACGAGCTATTCTGACGCTAGCGCGTCAGGCTCTACGAGGTGCGGCGCTAAGTGCCGGGTGGCCTTGCCACCATGTGCGCCAGACTTATAAATAAGTCTGGCTCCCTTCTTCGTATCTCAGGCTTTTACGATCTGGTTACTGGTTTGTTAGCTGTTAGTTCTAACCTGATTCTGGTTTTTCACCCAGCGCACTGTGCCGCTGCCCACATGCATGATGAGGGTTTCCGTTTCGATCACATCTGCATCAAGGCGGACACCATCAAGCAAGGTGCCTGATGTGACACCAGTTGCCGCGAAGATCACGTCACCTTTGACCATGTCGTCAATGCTGTAGATTTTAGAAAGGTCTGTGATGCCGACCTTTGCAGCGCGCTCATAATGGCTTTCATGCAAGGGCGTTAACCGGCCCTGCATCTGCCCGCCGATTGAGCGAAGGGCTGAAGCTGCCAGCACACCTTCAGGAGCGCCGCCAACGCCCATATACATATCAATTCCGGTTTCATCCGGGTCTGTTGTCTGGATGACACCGGCGATATCACCGTCACCAATCAGATTCACAGCCGCGCCAGCGCTTCTCACTTCTTCTATCAGTTTGCTATGGCGGGCACGGTCAAGAATACAGACTGTGAGATCATTGACAGTTGTGCCCTTTGCCTCAGCCAGGCTTTGCAGATTTTCAGCTGGTGTTTTATCCAGAGAGACAAGATCAGCCTCGTAACCCGGGCCGATGGCGATTTTTTCCATATAGATATCAGGGGCATGAAGGAGACTGCCGCCTTGCGCTAGGGTCAGCACTGCAAGAGCATTAGGGAGCGATTTTGCGCACAACGTTGTGCCTTCAAGCGGGTCAACGGCGATGTCGACTTTTGGGCCGTTTTTGGTGCCGATCTCTTCGCCGATGAACAGCATTGGTGCTTCGTCCCGTTCCCCTTCACCAATGACGACGCGGCCATCGATATCGAGTTTGTTCAGCTCACTGCGCATTGCATCCACGGCGGCTTTATCTGCTGCCATTTCATCACCGCGGCCTCTCAGTTTGGCGGCTTCAATCGCGGCGCGTTCGGTTACATGCATGATGTCCCATATCAGGCTTTTGTTGAGTTGTTCTGTCATGCTATTCTGCCTTTATAGTTTTCTCTTTAGAACAGTGCTGTTCAATTCATTATTGTTATGCCTTAAAGGCGCTCAATTCTTATCATGTTGGGCTGGCCGATGATGTGGCCGTCCTGCTCAATGGCCTGAAGTGCTTCTGAAACCGCAAGCTCAGTTGTGTTATGTGTAATGATCACAACCGGGGCCGGTGCTTCTGTTTTTTCTTCATTCTGGCTGTTGAATTTATCTCCCTGATGACGTTGTACTATACTTTCGAGGGATATACCAAATTCTGCCATTCGGTTGGCGATGGCGGCAAATGTGCCTGGTCTGTCACAAAGGGAAAGCCGCACATAATAGCCCCCTTCATGGGCGCGTATTGGCGCTCTCTGATAGGTCATCAATTCTTTGGCTGGCAATGTGAAAACCGGGCTTTGATCTTTTGATGCCGCTTCAATAATATCCCCGACGACGCTTGATGCTGTTGGGCCTTCTCCTGCACCTGGGCCAACCTGCATGACCTTGCCGACAAAATCACCATCAACACAAACACAATTGGTGACACCAGAGACCTGACCTATCGCTGAATTTTTCGGCACCAGTGTCGGATGGACGCGCTGTTCGATGCCTTCATCTGTTTTTAATGCAACACCTAACAGCTTGATGCGATAGCCAAGATCGTCAACGGCTGTGATATCTTCAGGTGTGATTTTTTCAATGCCTTCAATGTAAACATCCTTGAAAGATGTTTCAGTGCCAAAGCATAAAGAAGTGAGCAATGCCAGTTTGTGGGCAGCGTCAATGCCGCCAATGTCAAAACTTGGGTCAGCTTCCGCATAGCCTTCTTCCTGCGCCGCTTTCAAGATAACGTCAAAAGGCTTGCCTTCGTTTTGCATGACGGTGAGGATATAATTACAGGTGCCATTGAGAATGCCATAGACACGCTTAATCTGATTGCCGCTCAGGCTTTCTTTTAGCGTTTTGACAATCGGAATGCCGCCTGCAATTGCTGCTTCGAATAGCAGTTTTGCGTCTTTTTCCTCTGCGAGGATGGCGAGTTTAACACTGTGCATAGCCAGCATGGCTTTGTTGGCTGTGACCACATCCAGCCCGCGACCAAGAGCGATTTTGGTCGCTTCAAGAGCCGGACCGTTTTCGCCGCCGATCAGTTCAACGAAAACGTCAATGTCAGCTTCTTTTGCGAGAGCTTCTGGTGTTTCAAACCACTGATAGGAACTTATATCGACACCGCGGTCTTTTGTGCGGTCTCTTGCTGTCACTGAGGTGATCTGAACAGGGCGGCCAAGCTTGCGGGCAATGGCTTCACCATTGCTGCCTTCGATCATACGGATAACGCCGCGCCCGACTGTGCCCAGGCCAGCCAGCCCTATTTTTAATGGCTCATTCATGTATTTTTCCCGTTTTAACGTGCGATAGGCACAACGTTATGCATGTTTTCGGGAATTTCTGCGAGGAATCTTTTTACATTTCTTGCCGCCTGGCGAATTCTTTGCTCATTTTCCACAAGTGCGATGCGCACAAAGCCTTCACCATGCTCACCGAAACCGATACCTGGAGAGACGGCGACATCAGCTTTTTCAAGCAGAAGTTTTGAGAATTCAAGTGATCCCATGTGTTTGCAGCTTTCAGGAATTGGCACCCAGGCAAACATGGTTGCCGGCGGCGAGGGAATTTCCCAGCCAGCTCTTGCAAAAACATCGCAAAGGCAATCGCGACGTTTCTGATAAAGCGCCCGCATTTCTGAAACACAGGACTGATCGCCATTTAGTGCCGCTGTGGCTGCAACCTGAATTGGCGTGAATGCGCCATAATCAAGATATGATTTCACCCTTGCGAGCGCACCGATCAACCGTTCATTGCCAACGGCAAAGCCCATGCGCCAACCGGGCATTGAGTAGGTTTTTGATAGTGAGGTAAATTCAACGGCTACATCTTTCGCGCCTTCAACTTCAAGAATTGAAGGGGGCGGGTTGCCATCAAAGAAGACTTCAGAATAGGCCAGATCAGAGAGCAGAATGAGATTGTTCTTTCTGGCGTATTTGACCACATCCTTGTAAAAATCAAGACTGGCGACTTTTGCCGTCGGGTTAGACGGGTAATTCAACACCAGAGCCACAGGTTTTGGCACCGAGAAATTCATCGCGCGGTCAAGGGCTTCAATGAAATGATCATCCGGTTCAACCGGCAGGTGACGAATGACGCCGCCTGAGATGATAAACCCGAAAGCATGGATCGGGTATGTCGGATTAGGAACAAGGACCACATCACCCGGTGCGGTGATGGCCTGAGCCATATTGGCGAAACCTTCTTTTGAACCAAGGGTCGCGACAATCTCCGTTTCAGGGTTGAGTTTCACGCCAAAACGGCGATCGTAATATTTTGCCTGCGCTTTTCTAAGCCCAGGAATGCCTTTCGACGCTGAATAACGGTGGCTGCGCGGGTCTTGTACTGCTTCAACCAGCTTATCAACGATATGCTGTGGGGTAGCTCCATCCGGATTGCCCATGCCGAAATCAATGATATCCGCGCCGGCCGCTCGTGCGTCTTGCTTTAGTCTGTTTACTTCAGCAAATACATAAGGGGGAAGCCGTTTTATACGGTGGAAATCATCGTGCACGAGAATGCCTCATCGCTTTAAAGGTTATCAGATACTGGACGAAGGACGTTTAAATCTTAAAGATTGTTTCAAAACTCAGGCAACGTATTGGTGACTGAATTCTGATTTCTTTATTGCACTGCTTTTTTATGTTGCTGGCAGTTTGCCAGATAAAAAAGTGGCATTGTTAAAGCCCTTTTCGTCAGATAGTGAATTTCACCCCGATGACTGATTTGGTCAATCTTTTTTTTTAGTTTTTTGGGGATGGGTATAAGTCTGCTATCACCTGGCTATGTCAGTGATTATGTTTATGAAATTCAGATAGTTAGGGATAAATATTGTTGGAAAAAAGGAGGCGTAGTTGTACTTCGACAGTCTTCTACCGGTCTTTAACGACCTTCGATTTCCCTTAAAGCTTCTCTTTTATGGTTTTTCTGGCTTGAATCAAGCAGATCTGCCAGCAGGGATTGTTCCTGCTTCGAGAGGCCTTCATCCGCCTCTTTATGTGAGATAGAAAGCGTTGGCCAGGGAATGGTGGTGGTTGAACAGCCTGACAGGAACATCGCCCCAATAAGGGTGCTGCTGACGGTGAAAACCAGAGCTGATTTACGGAAAATATATTTTACGTATTTGCTATCGATCATGATGTTTTGTCTCAGTTTATTCAAAAGATTACGCGAAAAACTAATACTGCGACGCTACAAGTCGAAGCACCCTAACACTGTTCGCAAAATATGGCTATTATTAGTTTGATTTTCTTTTTGCGGCGGTTCTGGCTCGTTCATTACTCAACTGTTGCTGAACAATGACAGGTGATTACTGACCACTGTTAACGATAGACCTGTGTTAACTATAGGCCTGCACTAATTAAATATCTCGCACTTACCCTCTCAGCATTTCTAACTGAAAACGATCGGGTATAGAGAGGCGACCAGCAGGCCTGCGCAAATAAGATTAAACAGCCTGATTTTTTTCTCATCGGCTATAAGATTGCGCAATTTGTGGCCGAGTATGACCCAGATGCCGGCAGATGGAATTGAGACACAGAAAAATATGAATGTGACCAGAAAGATGCTGCTGACAGGATGATCTGGTGGTGTGTAGAGGCTGATGGCCGTTAAGGCCATGGTCCAGCCCTTTGGGTTGACCCATTGAAAAACAGCCGCTTCGAGAAATGTCAATGGTTTGCTCTGGTTTTCGATCTCACTGCTGTTCAGTTTTGGCGTGGCGGCGGTTGCTATTTTCCATGCAAGATAGAGCAGATAAAAGGTACTGATGATTTTCAGGATCAGCAGACTGGCCGGATAGATATCAAACAATTTTGCCAGACCAAGACCGACCAGCAGGATCATCAGCGGGAAGCCAACCCAGATACCGAAAAGATGGGGCAAAGTTCTCAAGACGCCATAATTCATGCCGGAAGCCAGTAGCATGATGTTATTCGGCCCCGGGGTGATCGAGCCGACAGCGATGAAAATCAACAGCGAGAGGAGGACATCTAAGGACATGATTTTTGGTTCGCCGTAGCTTGTGTTTTATGCCGACAAAATTTTCACTTAGGTTTCTTTCACTATGGGATTTAGGGAAAGAGTGGCAGTTGCTCGAGCCCGGTTGTTTCTTTCAGGCCGAAGGTGATGTTAAAATTCTGCATAGCCTGACCGGCTGACCCTTTGACGAGATTGTCAATGGTAGAGACCACAATCAGCTGGTTTTTCACTTTGCCTTTGAACATGCCGATCAGACAGTGGTTTGACCCTCTGACATGCTGAGTGCCAGGGGTGACGCCTTCTGGTACCAGATGAACAAATGGTTCGCCCTCACATGCTTTTTGCATCGCGGCCCTTGCGTCATCATGGGACGTCCCTTCTTTGAGTGTCAGATAGCAGGTGATCAGCTCACCTCTGCTCATTGGCACAAGGTGCGGGGTGAAGGTGACTTCTATTTCGCCTATTCCAATGGTGTCTGATCCGCTCTTGTCGGCGGCTCTGCTTAATTCCTGTTCGATTTCTGGTGTGTGTCTGTGGCTGCCGATGGCGTAAGGACTGAAGCCTTCACTAGTCTCACAGAAGAGCGTGTTCTGCTTAAGCGCCCGGCCCGCACCTGAGACACCTGAAATGGCATTGAGGATGATATTATCAGTTGCGATTACGCTTGCTTTGACCAGAGGCAGAAGCGCCAGCAAAGCGGCGGTCGGGTAGCAACCCGGGCAGGCGATAATGCGGGCGGCTTTTATCTCATTTCTGTAATGCTCGGAAAGGCCGTAGGAAACTTCATCATAGAGGTTGGCATTATCATGTGCGCGGCCATACCACTGCTCGTATGTTTTTGTGTCTCTTAAGCGAAAATCTGCTGACATATCAATTACTTTTATGTGCTTTGGCAGAGTTGAGATGATGTCCTGCGCTGTGCCATGGGGCAGACCGCAGATAACTGCGTCACAGTCATCAAAGTTGATATCTTCGAGGGCAACCATATCCGGCAGGTTTGCCATTCTTAAATGGGGGTAAACATCTGCCACCGCTTTGCCTGCATGGGTGTTTGCGACAAGGCCGGTCAGTTCTATCTGAGGATGAGGGACGGCCAGGCGCATGAAATCCCCACCAGTGTAACCTGATGCGCCGATGATGACTGTTCTGATTTGCTTGGCTGTCATGTGCCTGTCTCTCTTTTAAAACTGCTTTGGATTATGAAACTGATCTGGTGGATAGGTTGAACGACATTAAAAAAGGGCGCTGCAATTTGCAACGCCCTTTTTGATGGATGACCCGTTTGAAGGGTATTCTTTGTTGCTTTGCCTTTAGCGTTTCGAGAACTGGAAGCTACGGCGGGCTTTGGCTTTACCGTATTTCTTACGTTCCACAACGCGGCTGTCTCTTGTTAAGAAGCCACCTTTTTTCAGAACCGGGCGCAGGGCTGGTTCATAGTTGGTCAGCGCTTTTGAAATGCCGTGACGAACCGCACCAGCCTGGCCTGATAGGCCGCCGCCATGCACAGTTGCGATAATGTCGAACTGGTCTTCACGCTCAGCCGCTTTTAAAGGCTGGCGGATGATCATTTGCAATACAGGGCGGGCAAAATATTCGGTATCAATTTTTTTATTGATGATGATTTTGCCACTGCCGGGCTTGACCCAAACGCGGGCAACCGCATCTTTTCTTTTGCCGGTTGCGTAAGCACGGCCCTGTGCATCAAGTTTTTGAACATAAACGGGTGCTTCGGAAGTTTGTGTTTCTTCGCTGCTACCGCCAAGCTCTTCTAATGATTTAATTTCTTCAGCCATTGTGGTTAGCCCTTCCGATTGTTTTTATCATTCATGGCGCCAACATCCAGAGTTTCTGGTTCCTGGGCTGCATGTGTGTGCTCGCTGCCTGCAAAAATGCGCAGATTTTTCAATTGACGGCGTGTTAATGGTCCGCCTGGCAACATGCGCTCAACGGCTTTTTCAAGCACGCGCTCTGGAAAGCGGCCATCTAATATCTGATGCGCTTTACGAGATTTAATGCCACCTGGATGGCCTGTGTGCCAATAATAGGTTTTATCTGTGCGCTTTTTGCCGGTAAGGACCACTTTATCCGCATTGATAACAACGATATTGTCACCACAATCCATATTTGGTGTGAAGGTAGCTTTGTGCTTGCCGCGCAAACGGTAAGCAATAATTGAAGCCAGACGACCCAATACAAGGCCTTCTGCATCAATCAAAACCCATTTTTTTTCAATATTTGTGGGATTTGCGTTGAAGGTTTTCATTTCGTTTTCCTCAGCGCCAATGTCTCTTGCCCCCTGCCCCTATGGCAAGTTGTCATTAAGACGTAAATTGGCGGGTTAAAAAATTCAAAAGCGCCGGTTCGCCCAGCGCTAAAATCAAGATGTGCGGTTTGTACAGAAGCTTCCAGCATCTGTCAATAAAATATTATTTGTCTTTATATTTCAACTATTTAGATATGTGGTATTATTCTACCTATGGATATATTCCATTGTTTCCGGCCTTTTTCAGTCCTGCTTACTTATTTTTATTGTCTTTTTTCTCAAAAGGATGCTGCATATTATCGAATAGTGTTGGTGAGAAACCGGAGGAGCTAACAATGACTGAAGAGAATAATCACAAATTCGCGACGATGGCCATTCACGCAGGTGCGGCCCCTGATGAAGCTACCGGTGCCAGAGCCACGCCGATTTATCAGACAACCTCTTTTGTGTTTGATGATGCTGAACATGCATCACAACTGTTTCACCTTGAAGCTTTTGGTAACATTTATTCGCGGATTATGAACCCGACACAGAATGTGCTTGAAGAACGTGTCGCCGCTCTTGAAGGCGGGACAGCTGCTCTTGCCACGGCTTCTGGTCATAGTGCGCAATTGATTGTGCTGCACACTTTAATGGAAACGGGAGATGAATTTATTGCAGCAAAGCAGCTTTATGGTGGCTCGATTAATCAGTTCGGGCACAGCTTTAAAAAATTTGGCTGGACTGCGCGCTTTGCCGATATTGACGATCCTTCCAGTTTTGAAGCCCTGGTGAATGAAAAAACCAGAGCAATTTTTGTTGAATCAATTGCCAACCCCGGCGGCGTTATTACTGATCTCGATGCCATTTCTGTGATTGCCAAAAAAGCCGGGGTGCCGCTGATTGTTGATAATACGCTGGCAACGCCTTATCTTTGCCAGCCCAAGCAACACGGGGCTGACATTATTGTACACTCAATGACGAAATTTCTTGGCGGGCACGGGAATTCCGTTGGCGGTGTGCTGGTTGATTGCGGCACGTTTGACTGGATGGCTTCTGATAAGTTCAAGTCCATATCCACGCCATGTGAAAGTTATGGCGGCATGGTGTTTGGCGAAGTTTTCGGGCCAATCGCTTTTGCCATTTCCTGCCGGGTGCTGGGGCTGCGTGACCTTGGGCCTTGTATTTCACCTTTTAACGCCTTTCTTATCGCGACGGGAATGGAAACGCTGCCACTGCGGATTAAGCAACATTCAGAAAATGCATTGCAGGTGGCGCGGTTTCTTTCAGCGCATGAAAAAGTGTCTTTTGTCAGCTATGCCGGTTTGCCTGACAATGCTTACCATGAGCGCGCGAAAAAATATTGCCCCAGAGGCGCGGGCGCCGTTTTTACATTTGGCCTTAAGGGCGGGTATGACGCTGGTGTGAAGCTTGTGAATTCCGTTGAACTTTTTAGTCATCTGGCCAATGTCGGAGATACACGCAGTCTGATTATTCACCCGGCTTCGACCACACATTCTCAGCTCACCGCTGAAGAACGCAAGGCGGCGGGTGCTGGTGATGATGTGATCCGCCTTTCTATTGGCATTGAGGATGCGCTGGATATCATCGCGGATTTAGAGAAAGCGATTTAACATGCCAAATACTGATGCTAAAGAGGATGACCGCGGCGGCCTGATGCAGGAGGGCGAGGTCGAGGGGGACGAATTTCAGCAGGGTCATAATGCCGATTGAGATCTGGCAGAGCAGCGCGATCAATATCAAACCGGCCCCTACAATGGCTGTCTGATTTTTAGTTATTATGGCTTTTACCAGATGTAGCACGACGGCAAGAACCAGCAGATAGGCGATCGCTCTGTGGTTGAACTGGACGGTTAAAACATTTTCAAAAAGGTTGCGCCAGAAGGGGTTCATGCCATCAAGGCCGTTTGGGATCCATCTGCCATCCATCAATGGCCAGGTGTTGTGTGATTTGCCAGCCTTTAGCCCGGCGACAAAGGCCCCGGCGATGATTTGCAGGTAGATCAATGCCGTCAAACCAACCGCAGAAATAAACAGCTTGTTGCCTGACCGTTGCTGTGTTGTTTTTTCACTGCCGAGATTAATCGCCACCCAGAAAATATAGCCATAGAGCAAAATAGCGAGCCCCAGATGGGCAGCAAGGCGATATTGACTGACATCAACGCGCTCTGTTAGACCGCTGGCGACCATATACCAGCCAACAAAACCCTGGAGGCCGCCACCCAGAAACATCAGCCAGAATTTTGGGGTCATTGAAGGTTCAATGCGTTTGGTAAATAGAAAAAACAGAAATGGCAGCAGGAATGCAACGCCGATAAACCTGCCCAAAAACCGGTGCGCCCATTCCCACCAGAAAATGGATTTGAACTCGGTTAAGCTCATGCCTTTGTTTATTTCATGATATTGCGGAATGGTTTTGTATTTTGAAAACGCGTCCTGCCAGTCTGCGTCACTCAGTGGTGGGATAGCGCCGACAATCGGTTTCCATTCTGTAATAGAGAGGCCAGAGCCTGTCAGCCTTGTCGCGCCGCCAACAACGACCATAGCGAAAATCAGCGCGCAGATGCTGAACAGCCAGAACCTTATGGCTGGCCTTGCATTGATTTGTTTTTCTGTCAGGGGGCTGAATTGATCAGCTTCTGGCTGGATATTTGAGGCTGGCATGATGGTTCCGGTTACTTCGGTGGTTAATGAGCTGATCGTTGGATCATTAAATTCTTCATCTGTTGGCTTATAGCTGAGCTGAGAATTCTGGTATAGTGGAAATTCGCGCCACAATTAAAGTGTCAGATTATGGTTGCACATCTGCCGGTTTATAGGCTATCGCAGGGGGAAATCAGATATGGCAGATTGGCGCGGTTGGTGTTTATGACCGGGTTTCGCATATAGTGGTTGGCAAAAAAGGCGTTCATTTATGTATAACAAACTGAAAAGATTAATCGGCGGGCTGTTCTTTGTGTTGTTTCTCGCGTTCTACATCATCGTAGTGATTGCCATTGCCTATGGTGTTTTGCCCGGCACATCGCAAGGTGTGCAATTGTTATTTATGTTTGTTGCGGGGACAATCTGGGTTATTCCGGGCGCATTCATTATAAAATGGCTGGCGAAATAGCAGTAGCTTGATTGTGGTCCCGGTAACTGCCCGGGCGCTATTTTACGTCAAGCCGGTTCCAGAAATTATAAAGACGGAACGGCAGGCCGGACATAAACACTTTTAAATATTTCTGATGCTGGTAGTCGCCATTTAATGAGACACGCGGCAGTGCTGTCTGATGGTCATCATGCGCATCATAAATAACGCCCTTGCGGGTGGTGACGGCAGTTTTCATTCCAAGGTTTTTTAACAGATCAAAATCCCGTGGCCCGGCGCATTGTCTGCTGCCATAGGGGTATGAAAAATGCTCAGCCTGTTCGCCAAGTTCCTTTTCCATTTTCAGAAGCCCTTCGGTTACCTGGCTTTTGGCTTCTGCGCTTGTTAACCTTGAGAGGGCGAAGTGTGATTTTGTGTGTGCACCAAGGGTGACAAGCGGGCTGTTGTTAATTTCTTTTAGCTGGTCCCAATCCATGATCAGTTTTCTGGTCAGTTGATCGATATCATAGTCATTTTCTTCGGCCAAGGAGCGGATGGTGATGCGCTGGTGATGCTGATTGCTGTGGCGCATCGGCCAGTAGATTTTATCAAATGCCCGATATTTTTGTGCCGTTGTTCTGGTTGGAAGGACCTGACCTTCCATATATGGGTTTTTGACACTGTCATTTTGTCTGATGATCTCTTCCAGCGCGAGCCACCATAACTCACCCTGATGAGAGCTGTATTCTGACACTACATATATGGCTATGGGGATATCGTATTTTTCAAAAATTTTGAGGGCGACATCCTTATTATCAACGTAGCCATCATCAAATGTGAAGACTGCAAACGGTTTTTGCCCGGCACCGCCTTCTTCTCTTTCGGTCATCTCTTTCAGAGAGATGATTTCATAGCCTTCTTCGAGAACGGTTTTGATGGTCTGCTCGAGAAAGTCCGGGGTAACTGTGAGGATTGAATTTGGAGAGAATTCATCCAAGGGCTGATCACTAACCTGATGCAGGGTGAAAATCACGCCTCTGCCCCGGGTTATGGGGGCGGCAAGCTTATAAAGGCCGCTAAAATAGAGGATATTTAACGCCGCTTTATATATGTACAGGATCAGAGAAGACATTGGTCCCTGGGTCTTTTATATGTTCAAGAATAATGGAGACTAGCAGGTTAGAGTTAAGATTCCATAAGAGTTTTCATCTTTAAGCCTAATGGCTTAGATGGCTTTAAAAGACTGATATGAAGTTTGCCAGATTGCTGAGTACCCTGAGGTCTCAATAAGTTCCGGGGGTATACTCAGCTTCATTTTTATTGGCTCTGAAGTCATCCCCCGCCAGGAGGACGGCCCTCATCACAACAATGGCAATACCTGCAAGAAAGGCGGCCATGAAGATCAGCATGGTATAAGGAAAGACTTTTGGAAAATAAGGATAGCTTGGCACATGGGCTTTTGAAACGATGGTCGCATATGCTGGCGCGATGGCGCTGTCTTTTCTGGCTTCAGCGTCTCTGAAACGGGCCATATAGGTGTTTAGCAGGTCTCTGTTGGTTCTGGCCTCGCGCTCCAATGCCCGGAGCTGGATTTCATCACCATCAGTCTGGGTTGACTGGCTCTTTAACTGATTGAGACTTTCGACCAGAGACTCTTCACGGGCTCTGGCGATTTTGGCGTCATTTTCAACTGACAGCACAATGCGGCGCATTTCTGACCTGATCTGCTGATTGATGCCGCGCAACTCAGAGCGCAACTGGCGAATGCGGGGGTGAGACGGAAGCAATGTAGCGCCAAGTTCAGACAGAGAACGCTGAACTCTGGTTTTTTGTTCAAACAAACGCTGGATGAGCTGGGAGCGCATGGTCTCTGTGGCATTCGCAACCTCACCTTCTCTATCCAGCATTTCACGGATCAGCTTGGCGCGAATTTCGGATTCTGCCCGGCGTTCTCTTGCAGCGATGATGCGACTGTTCAGTTCTGTTAGTTGCTGTCTATCCAGCGTAACGTCAGTGCTGCTGCTTTTGAAAATGCCTTTCTGGGCCCGGTATTTGGCGACAGCCGCTTCTGAACTTTTCACTTCTTTTTTAAAGTCGGCAATCAGACGGGCGAGGCGAATGGAATCATCCTGATTTTGTAATACTTTTTCAGAGCGTTGCCATTCGATATAAGCGTTGGCCAGGCTATTGGCGATGCCTGCGGCTCTGATCGGATCTGAATTGTGGTATCTGATGCCAATGACACGAGATTCTGACAAGGGGACAACCTGAATGTCATCTATGATTGTATCAATTGCGAGTTCGCGTCTGGTTTCAGTGGACATATCTTCATAGCTTGTTGTCCAGCCATGAGAGAGGATGTTGCCAATGGAGTTGCCGGCACGACCACGTAAAATTTCCTGAAATTTTTCATCCTTTAACAGGCTGAAATTATCAACCACCTGGCCGATGATGTCTCTTGACTGAATAACCTGTATCTGGCTGAGAATGGTGGCCTGATCAACAAGGCTGGCTTCAGGGTTGCGCCCGGCAGCCGGGTTCTGATATGTCGCGGTCGGGGCGACAAGAACGCGGGCTTCTGAAAGGTAACGTGGTGACATGTTGCTGAGGATGAAAAAGGTTGCAGCCGCACAAAGCAGGCTGAAAGCCAGAATTTTTATCAGCGAAGATTTGATAGTTGATAGAAGTCCACCAATACTGACTTCATTTGCATCTGTCATCTTTACGTTGCCTTTACTTCTATTTTTAACTCAACGGTCAGCGGTTAAGTTATATATCCAGTGATATGCGAATCAGCTTTGAATTAACATGTAAATTGCCAGCAAAACTTTAACGTTGTGCAATAATAAAACATTCTTAGATAATTTTTAACCATATCGCTTTACCCTTACATCCAAAGTAATTGTGTTATGTATGGGTGTGTTGAGTGATGAGTATCGCAAAATATAGTTTAATTTTCATTTATTTGCTGGTTTTAACTGGTTGTAGCCACAGAGACCTAGCAGGTGAAAATAAGTTTGAGTTGATTAGTGAGCAGGATGTTATTCCTGAGCCTTCTGGCCATAGTACTTTGGCCAACTCCCTGAAAGACACCGGATTTAGATTTGGGCTTGATGAGCAGTTTGCTTCCGAGGAAACTGTTGGCTGGCGCACGCGCATTGCTCATCGTGTCAGAGGAACATCAACCACGGATGAGTGGGACACAACCTATACACATGCTACCAATGACTGGGTGAAAAGCGAGCGCGCTGAGATTAACCCGGTTGATGTTTTTCGCCGCACCGGCCAGTGGCCACTGAAATACCGGCTCGATACCGGGGACCGGTTACGGGTGATTGTGTATAGCCAGAGAACTCTGACAAGAAGCTACACCGTTGACGACAGCGGCTATATTTCTGTGCCGCTTGTCGGGCAGGTGAAAGCGCGCGGTGCCAGCACCAAACAGGTTGAGCGCCGCATTGCCGGTCTTTTGCGGGCTAAATATTTACGAGATCCGAAGGTTTCCGTTGAAGTCGCCACTTATCGCCCGTTCTTTGTGCTTGGACAAGTGCAGACGGCAGGTCAGTTCCCCTATGTTGTTGGCATGACAGCCGAAATGGCCGCAGCGATTGCTGGCGGGTTCACAGCGCGCGCTGATGAGCGGAAAATGCGGGTTAGCCGGGTTTACAAAGGGCGACGCTATACTTTGCTGGTCTCAAGAAACTTCCCTGTGTTTCCTGGAGATACCGTTTATATTCGTGAGCGTTTCTTTTAGGGTGTTTCAGTTGCATTCAATATAATAATATTGTTTTTGGCATTTCAGCTGATCAACTACAGCGAGACATTTCATGAGCCGAAATTTGCGGATTATTCATTGCTTAAGGGCCCCCCTTGGCGGTTTGTTTCGTCATGTGTTTGATCTGGCTGTTGAACAGGCCCGGGTTGGGCATGAGGTGGTGGTGATTTATGATCACTCTACTCTTACCCCTTCCGTTAAACCGCAGATTGCACGTTTGCATGAGGTTTGTCTGCTTGGGGTGCAATCAACCAAAATGCCGCGCCTTTTATCATTTTCAGACTATACGGCCTACCGGGCTGTGAAAACCTTTGCGAAAGATAGCCAAGCTCAGATCATACATGGTCATGGTGCCAAGGGCGGGGCTTACGCACGGCTTGCGGCGCGCAGTCTTCATAACAGGATGAGCCCTTGTCTTGGTTTTTACACACCTCATGGGGGTAGCCTGCATTATTCACCCACCAGCATTTCCGGCAGGTTGTTTCTTGGGCTTGAGCGCAAACTCGCTCGCATGTCCAGCGGGCTGATTTTTGAAAGTGCTTATTCTGCCCGTATTTTCAGTGAGGTGGTTGGGGCTGGGTATTGCCCGGTTAACATTATTCCTAACGGGGTGTCCGAAGAAGAATTTGTGCCGGTTGAGCTCGCTGAAGGGGCGGCTGATTTTCTGTTTGTTGGTGAGTTGAGACAATTAAAGGGCGTCGATATTTTCCTCACTGCGCTCTCACTCCTTAAAGATCAGTTTCCGGCTGCGAGCGCTGTGATTGTTGGTGATGGGCCAGACAGCCAGAGATTTATCAAAATGAGTGAAACACTTGGGCTGTCTAAGCAGGTCGTATTCCCGGGGAGGCTGCCCGCCCGCCAGGCATTTACACTTGGGCGGGCTATGGTGGTTCCTTCCAGAGCCGAAAGCTTTCCTTATATTGTGCTTGAGGCGGGGGCTGCTCAAAAACCACTGATCTCTACTGATGTCGGTGGCATCAATGAAATTGTTGAGGGGTCAGACACTCAGCTTATTGAACCGGAAAATCCGCTGGCACTCAAAAACGCCATGGCTGAATTTCTCAGTGACCCGGCGAGGCAGGCTTTAAAAGCTCAGCGCCTGCAGGCATTGATATTAAAACGGTTTAACATTGAAACAATGGCTGCTCAGGTCACAGATTTTTATCTTTCCGTTTTGAAACGCTGATTGATGAACCAGCATAATAAAATTAATGCTTCCCGCCGTGATTGTGTTGTTTTGGGACGGATTTGGCAGTTCTTCCTGCCAGACAGAGGCTCATTCATTTCCGTTTACAAATTTATTTGATTGATCCCCCTAGATGATTGAATTGCAATCAATTTTAACTCTTGTTACAAGGGAATATTAACCATACTTTCAGCAAAAGAATAAAATTCTCACTATTGCCGGAAAGTTTCATCCAATCGTAGGACTGATTTTATATAGTCGGCATGTTTCATGCTTCTTCTGGGATTAAGAGCCTGAAGTACTGCCAGTGTGCCCGCATTAAGTAACAAGAGTAAAGGGGTTGGTGTCTAATGTCTGACCAGAACCTGCATGTCGAGAATGAAACAAAACATGTTGAAACAAAGCCTGAAGGGCCTGTTTTAATCTCATCCAATAAATATCCGAAACTAGAGGGTCTCATCACAGATGAAAAAAACACCCTTATTTCGCCGATCGTATTGAGTGGTCTATACAGATTATTTGAAACTCTTGTGGTCGCGGGCATTGGTATTGCCGGATATTTTGCCTATGTTGAAACAGGGCTTGCCACGCATATTTCCTCTTATCTGATCGCGATTGCCAGTCTTTGTATTGTGCTGACGATGGTGTTTCATTCGGTTAATGTTTACAGCATCCAGTCTTTTAACTCCCCCATAAGGCAGACGCCGAAACTGTGGCTTGGCATCACACTTGTGTTTGCCCTTCTTATCACGTCTATCTTTTTCCTTAAAATGGGTGATGTGTTTTCAAGGGTATGGCTTGGCTCATGGTACCTGCTTTCGGTTCTAGGTGTTTTATTCATTCGCTTTGCCTTTGCTGCGATTTTAAAACAATGGTGCACCGAAGGACGGATTTACCGACGGGCTGTTATTGTTGGCGGCGGTGAGCAGGCTGTTAATGTCATTCAGGAACTGGATGCTTCTGAAAACACTGACATTCGCATCTGCGGTGTGTTTGACGAAAGAAGTGATGACCGCGTTCCCTCTGTTATTGAGGGATACCCGAAGCTTGGTAATTATGATGAGCTGGTCGAATTTGGGCGCAAATCGCGCATTGATTTGCTGATTGTGACCTTGCCGCTTACGGCCGAAAGCCGGTTGATGAAAGTTTTAAAAAAGCTATGGGTGTTACCGGTTGACATTCGCCTTGCTGCTCATACGACGAAGCTTCGCTTCAGACCAAGGGCTTATTCCTATATTGGCAATGTGCCGTTTATTGATATTTTTGACAAACCCATGGCCGACTGGGATTTTGTTTTAAAATGGCTGTTTGACAAAGTGATCGCGTTTTTTGCCATCATCGCATTGTCGCCTCTGTTTCTTGTGGCAGCCCTTGCCGTCAAGCTGACAAGTAAGGGGCCGATTATTTTCAGGCAGAAACGCTATGGTTTTAATAATGAGCTGATTGAAGTTTATAAGTTTCGCTCCATGTATACCGACATGTCGGATGAGGCTGCTGCAAAACTTGTTACCAAAGATGACCCAAGAGTGACACCTGTTGGCCGCTTTATACGTAAAAGCAGCATTGATGAATTGCCGCAATTGTTCAACGTTTTAAAAGGTGAGCTTTCACTTGTTGGCCCGCGCCCGCATGCCTTGCAGGCCAAAGCGGCACGGCAGAATTATCATGATGTTGTTGATGGTTACTTTGCCCGGCACAGAGTGAAGCCCGGCATCACCGGATGGGCGCAGATTAATGGCTGGCGTGGTGAAACCGACACGGAAGAGAAAATCCAGAAACGGGTTGAGTTTGATCTTTATTATATTGAGAACTGGTCCATTTTTCTTGATCTCTACATTCTCCTCAAGACGCCATATTGCCTGATTTTTGATAAAGACAATGCTTACTAGCCAGCAAGCACCGCTTTGCTTTAGCCATCACGAACAGAAAGACAGTTTTACTATCTCATGAGTTTTTCAGCCACATTAGACAGCTCTGTTGCTATTTCAGCCTCTTTGCGGCGGCTGCTGTTTCTGTTTGTCTGGATGATGTTTTTTCTTAATGCTGTGGTGATTAAAGAACCTGCCCCTTGCGATCTTTTCATGATGATGTTTGTCATTTTAATGCCGTTGTTTGGCCTTGTCAGGTTCACTGCCATTCATGGGCTGATGTTTGCGTTGCTAATGATTGTTATTGCTGGTGGGCTGATAGCGGCTGGCACGCATGAATTTTACATTGTCTCTGCCAAGCATATGCTGATTTCACTTTATCTCTCGATTTTTGCCGTGGTGCTGGCCGCATTTATTACACGCAACCCGGGGCAGCATCTTGAGCTTGTCTGGAATGGGTATATGTGCGGGGCGATCATAGCGGCAGTGGCTGGAATTATCGGATATTTTGACCTTATCCCCGGCTCTTTTGATCTGTTTACAAAATATGGCCGGGCGCGGGGAACATTTAAAGACCCGAATGTGTTTGGTCCTTATCTGGTGCCGGCATTTCTTTATTGCCTCCACCGCCTGCTGACACGGGACGCAAACACCGGCCTTGTTTCAATCGGGCTGATGGGTTTGTTTCTGTTTGGTATTTTAATGTGCTTTTCACGTGGCGCATGGATGCTGTTTTGCATTGCCAGCGCCAGTTATGTGGCTGTGTTTGTTTTAACAGCGCCGAACTCCCGTCAAAGGCTGAAAATTTTCGGGCTTTGCGTTGCCAGCCTTATTGTGCTGATCGGGGTGCTTGCGGTTGCGCTCCAGTCACCTAAAGTACAGGAATTATGGGAAGAACGGGCGACACTGAAACAAACTCATGATGTTGGGGACCAGGGGCGGTTTGCCGGCCATAAAAAAGCGATGAATGTCATACTTGAAAACCCTGTTGGCATCGGCGCGCTTTATTTTGGATATTACTATCATCATGAATTGCCGCACAATGTCTATCTCAGCATGTTTCTTTCAACCGGCTGGATCGGGGGTGTGGTGTTTCTTATCCTGATGCTGACTACTCTTTATTTTGGTATCAGTGTTATTTTATACAGAGCGCCGTGGACCCATTATCATGCTATTGCTGTCTGTACTTTTTTCGGTCTGCTGATTGAGAACTACATAGTCGACACTGACCACTGGCGGTTACTGTATATTCTGATGGGGCTGATATGGGGTGCGTTTGCTTACGTGAAACTTGAAGAGCACCAGCTTCGCACACGTAACCATTAAACAGAGTGCCGGCCAGTCTCAGTCTCAGGCCCAGATTCAGAATCAGGCATGGTTGTTAAATAATTTTGCGCAATATCAGAAAGACTGTCCGGCTTGAGCGAAATTATTTTCTATTGCGCTGAACCATTGATCCTTACAACCAGAATAGGCATGGCTGTCATTGGGGTGCTTTAGCTGGCATTGCTGCTTTAATCTTTCATACTCACGAGCCAGGTTTGTATCTGACAGCAAGCGTTTTTTAAAGGCGAGATGCTGTTCGACCTTCGGGTCATTTTGTTGAAAGATATGCAATTGAAACAGGCGCTTTTGCGTATCTGGTTCGTTCTTATAACAATAAACCCGGTTTTTTATGCCCAGCTCCCCGCACCAGATATAGTCTACGGCTTCAAGATGGGCTCTTCTGGTATCCAGCTCATTAAAACTTCTGACAACGGCTAACAAATCAATGATGGGTTTGGCAATGATTGTCGGGATCGCGGTTGAGCCGATGTGATGTATATCTCTTGCGACCTCGCCCAGCGCCAGTTTGAGCTGCCCGGCTTCATCTTCAGCCATATCAATCCAGAAAGGATCATGAGGGATGAGTTCAACCTGAATTGGGTTTGGAATTGTAACTGACATTTGTTCTCAACTCTTTCGGTGTTTGATTCCACTCTTTTTAAGTCAGATCTTTTTTGTCAGATCCATTTAAACGTCAGATCCACAATCACTCAGACCTTCGAGACAGATATTTTCAAAACAGACATTGAATAATCCAGACGGAACTCAGGACTTAAGAGTTGCCTGAAACCGGTATAAATATTGCTCTGCTTTTTCAACTGGACGAAACTTTAGGAGACTCGTATGGATATTTCAAGCGCCACTTTTCACCCACAAAAGCAGCGTGACAACATGAGCGATGGTAAAAACACGCCGGATTTTAAGAGTTCCGGACTGTTTCAGGCGGAAATCGACGTACAATTGCAGGCTTTGACATCTGGAGAAAATGTGGAAAAAAATTCCCATTCACCGGCAAGTTTTGCCGCCCCACTTATAGCAACTCAAGTGAATGCTGTGTCTGCGGATTTAGCTTTTGACTTTAACCAAAATGAAGATGCATCTGAAAATATTGATGATACCAGCGTGACGAAAGAGAAGGATCACCTGGCGGTGGTGAGCAGCAATCACGGTCAAATTGAAATTGACCTTGATGACTATTTTTCGAATGAGCCGAAACATTATGCCAATCTTGCTGATGTCCCTTTGCTGCTGCCTTCACGATCTAATCTCAAAGTGCTTTCTGAACATGCGACTGAGCGTTTTCAACAGCTATTGAAAGAGTTTGAAATACCCGAAGCGCCTGAGAGCATCAGCTATAACTCTGAAGGCAGGATGATATTACCCAATGATTATGCTTATGGGAATGAGCTTAAAGCCGCATTAGAGCAAAACACAGGCCTGGATCGTGAGCTTCGCTCGCTTCATGCGATCAGCAGTCATGTTGTGGAACTTGAAAAACGAATGCCTTTTGTTGAGGCTATGCAGCTTGCTTCTTCACAAGCTGAGATTGACAGGCTCATTGAAAAGTACAGTCACTTGCTGAATGATAACGGGGATTACTCTGAGGTTGCTTTGCGATTTTCAGAGCACGGGAAAATCGGTGTTTATGCTGATGGGAAGCAAGTGCAATTGGGGTAAGCTTTAGAAACGCCTTTTATGGAAAGTTGAGCTCAACAAGCACTTCCTTCACCTTCGGGCATAAATTTTCAAAAAGATAAACTGGTCGGAGCGATAGGATTTGAACCTACGACCCCCGGTCCCCCAGACCGGTGCGCTAACCGGGCTGCGCCACGCTCCGCTATTCAGTTTTTTAAGTCATTTAGTTTCACAGACAGATGAGGTGTCTGTCTGGGTTGTTTTCTCAATTTTTATAAGCTGACGTCAAGTGAATTCTATCATTCTTCACTTTGTACACTAGTAACATAAAGGTTCACTGGTAACATAAAGCGTTAGCAGGTCAGATCATGCGTCATCAAGAATTTTGCGGCAGGCTTTCACTTCATCAAGGATAGAGAGCAGGATTTTGTGCTTTGGGTGTACATTTTCAAATTTACGCTGGCTGGAGCTCTCAGATGTCTCTTCTTCAACGCTTTCATCACGAATGGAAAGGCTGGCGTATTGTTTGACATAATCCACGCCTTCACGCTTAAAGATCTGCTGCACGCCTCTGATGGTGAAGCCTTCATCGTAAAGGAGGTGGCGAATGCCTTGTAGCAATTCAATATCTGCCGGGCGGTAGTAACGACGGCCCCCACCGCGTTTCATAGGCCGGATTTGTGTGAATTTGCTTTCCCAAAATCTTAACACATGTTTGGGCGTGTCAAGTAGGCTTGCTACTTCACTGATTGTGCGAAGGGCATCAGAAGACTTTTTCATTACGGTCCTCAATATATTGCTGCGATAATCGTGTTATTATTATTTTTTACAGATGAAGCGCATCATCCATATAGGACATTCTGACAGGCTGCGAAAGGCGTTCTCTCAAATTTTTATAAGAGACGGTTACTTTTTCTTCTTGGCGGTTCTTTTTTTGCGGGCCTTCATGGTTGAATCTATCCGGTTTTTCATGATAGCACTGGGGCGGAAAACCAAAACACGGCGCGGCGTGATTGGCACTTCTTCACCGGTTTTCGGGTTGCGACCGATCCGCTGTTTTTTTTCACGGACTCCGAAGGAGCCAAACGAAGACAGCTTCACCTGTTCACCGGCCTGGAGACTATTACTGATTTCGGCAAGAACCAGCTCAACCAGATCAGCAGATTCATTGCGTGGCAGTCCGATGCGCTTAACAACCGCTTCTGCGAGATCTGCACGAGTTAATGTTTTCTCGCTCATAATCTCCTCCCCTAATTATTTAGATTATGCGAAATGCTAATCTATGGGAGATGAATTGGTCAATGGGCAATCGTAATTTTTGTTGTAAATTTCGGGATTTAGCTCAAATATAGGCTATTTTTATCCGGCAATATGAACAAATGTTTAAATCAGGGGGCAAATCACTGTTTTTGCAGCTATAGATTGTATATATCGCTTTTCATCCATATTGATGCTGTTTTTTACCATCGCAACAACACGGCCCCCCATGTGAAGCCACCTCCCATTGCTTCGAGTAATACCAGATCACCTGATTTTACTTTGCCTTCAACAAAGCCATGATTAAGAGCTAGAGGAATTGAAGCAGCCGAAGTGTTGCCATGTTCAGCTACTGTCATGATCACTTTTTCAATTGGCAGACCGATTTTTTTTGCTGTTCCTAATAATATACGCTTGTTCGCCTGATGGGGGACAAACCAGTCCACATCATCAATTGTTAAATTGGCTTTTTCCAGCGTTTCCTTTATGACGCCAGAGATGTTCGTGACGGCATGGCGGAAAACTTCCGGTCCGTTCATGCGCACTACGCCTGTGGTTCTGGTGCTTGAGGGCCCGCCATCTACATAAAGCTTTTCTCTATGGCGGCCATCTGAGCGCAGGCAGGATGTGATGATGCCGTGCCCTTTGTTTGCTTCGGTTGCCGGTTCTGAGGCGACAACGACAGCGCCCGCCCCGTCACCAAACAGAACGCAGGTGCCTCTGTCTTCCCAATCAAGGATGCGGGAGAATGTTTCAGCGCCGATCACCAGCACATTTTTTGCCTGACCGGTTTTTATGTACTGATCGGCAGTGGTTAAAGCAAAAACAAAGCCTGAACAGACGGCCTGCACATCAAAGGCGGCACCGTGGTTGATACCCAGCGCTGCCTGAATGGTGACGGCGGTTGCCGGAAAGGTCTGGTCTGGTGT
The DNA here is from genome assembly GCA_021775425.1 of Hyphomicrobiales bacterium. GTDB lineage: Bacteria > Pseudomonadota > Alphaproteobacteria > Rhizobiales > HXMU1428-3 > HXMU1428-3. The sequence continues at coordinate 39,703 of JAJFHX010000017.1, read as the reverse complement.
TGAGGTTGCCAGGATGATCAGGTCAATTTCCTGGGCTGACATTTCGGCACGCTCAAGGGCTTCTTTTGCCGCGTTTAACGCAAGGTCTGAAGTAAACTCACCTTCAGCTGCGATGTGACGGGCTTTGATGCCGGTTCGCTCAGTGATCCATTCATCTGATGTATCTACCATATGAGACAGATCTGTGTTTGTTAGTTTTTTTTCTGGAAGGTAGCCGCCTACCGATTTTACGATGGCTCGAAACTCTGACAAAATACCTGACCTTTATGTTTCATTTTCTTCAATTGACTCTGCCTGGTGGAAGCTTTCAATATCTCTTGAGAGGCGTTCTACCAGTTTATTTGATGCCATGTCATATCCAAGATCGATGGCGCTGGCAAAGCCTTTTGCGTCTGTTCCCCCGTGACTTTTAATCACCAGGCCGTTTAAGCCTAAGAAAACACCGCCATTCATGCCCCTTGGGTCCATTTTGCGCTTTAATGCGGCAAATCCGTTTGAGGCGATCAGTGCGCCGAGTTTGGTTATCATGGTTCTTGTCATGGCGTCTTTTATATAGGTGCCGATTTGTTTTGCTGTTCCTTCGGCCGTTTTCAGTGCAATGTTGCCTGAGAACCCTTCCGTGACTATCACATCAACCACACCGCGGCCCAGATCATCACCTTCAACAAAGCCATGATAATCAAAGGGGAGGTCTTTTTCCCGCATGATGCTGGCGGCTTTTTTAATTTCATCCAGGCCTTTGATTTCTTCGACACCAACATTTAACAAGCCAATTAACGGGCGCTCTTTCGAAAAGAGGGCAGTTGCCATGGCTGACCCCATCACCGCATAATCAACCAGTTGATGTGCGTCAGCCCCGACATTGGCGCCGACATCCAGCACGATGCTTTCCCGGCGCACGGTTGGCCAGAGTGCGGCTATGGCCGGGCGGTCAACATCTGCGACGGTGCGCAGGCAGATTTTTGCCATTGCCATCAGAGCGCCGGTATTACCTGCCGAGATACAGACATCTGCCTCACCTTTTTTAACGGCTTCAATCGCCATCCACATGCTTGAATTTCGTTTGCCGCGGCGCAGTGCCTGACTTGGTTTTTCGCCCATATCTACAGAGACATCTGTGTGGATGATGGTTGCGCATTTCTGCAGATTTTTAAATCGCTTCAGGATGGGGGTAATTTTTGCTTCATCACCAAATAGCAGATAAGCAATATCGGGATGGTGCGTTAAAGAGCGGTCGGCTCCGGCAATCACCATTTCTGGCCCGGCATCACCCCCCATTGCATCCAGGGATATTGTTAATGGCGTAGTCATCTTCTCTATCACCCTTGATTGTCAGACTGGCTGCAAGTTCAAACAATCAATTTGAAGCCCCCAATCAAACTCTCATATCGCTTTTCAGTTATTGTTTTTTATTTCTGCTCTGGCCTATAGTAAACCAGAATTTTTTGAATTTTATAACGTTTTAAAGCTGCCGGTTTCCACTTATGTGTTTTTTATTCGCGTGGTTACTGGTTATTTTTATGAACACGACAACATAAAGCTTCCTGCTCTGCTGGCAAGCCCCTTTATTCCGGCAAATTGTTATATTGTTTCTTTAGTCGGCTACTGGTCTTTTAGCTTTTTTAACACAGCAAATGGGTTTGGCGGGGCATCATCATCAGACTGTTCGCCTTCCCACTCAAAAGATTCATCTTCTGATTTTGGGAACTGCTCTAGTGAGACGACAAAATGCTCATAAATAACCTGGCCGATATCAAAGCTTTTACCTTCATAAAATTCAATAATTTCATCAGCATATTCAAGATCAAGCTCGGGTGATATATCGGGGTTGTTCTGCTCAACAGGCCAGAACTCGGTCTCGAAAGTCTCATTCAGATTTGTTACGACCGGTTCCAGACTGAGAACACTTTTCTGGGACAGGTCAGCGGTGATCAATCCTTTGAGGTGAAATCTTTTTCTTGGTAAAGATTTTAACTGCCATTCACACTGGAAACTTTCAAACGCAAACAAATCTAGTTCTTTGAGCAGGACTGATTTCTGATCCTGTGTTAAAACCAGAGTTCTCTTTATACCGCCCTCGCCTATTTCTGAAATAGGGATGACCAGATCTATTGGCTGGGTAAATTCTGATGGTGGGTTCATAGCTGCCTCTGATAGTTCTTTATTCTTCAATTTATAACAGCCTCGTTTTAGAAATGTGAGCAGAATTTAAGGCTCTACAAATAAAAATTTTGCTGATTCAATGTCTCTGAATGGTATGGAATTAAGATAATTATGAGCGGCGAAGATGTAGTTGGCAAGATATTTGGCCCGTTCGTCGTAATTGTTCAGATCGTTAAAGACATGTTTTGTCACTGACTGCTCGAGCAAGTCTCTTCTACTCTGGCGCAGGGCCGATTGATAATCTGCGGATCTGTTATAAAATCCACCGATGCGCTGGTTGATTTTATCGGCGCGATCCAGATTTTTAATTTCACTTTCAAAATAATTCAACTCCAGGTCTTTCACCAGGAGTTCGGTAATAAGTTCACTGAGCTGTTTTTCCTTATCTTCGTGACGCAGTCGCTCTAGCAGCAAGAAGATGTGAATGCAGAGCATTTCATAGCGGCCTTCAATTGAATCTGATACCTGGTATGAGCTGTAAAACTCCGTATTCCCGGCATGGCTGGTGGCAAGCATATAGAGATTTTTGGCATTCTGCCTTTTCTCTGCCTGATTTTTCAGCCATTTGAACATAGGATACTCTTAATTTCTGGCTATGGATTATAGGTTTATAGTTGCATAGCTAACTTGCATTTAAGGCCAACTCAAGGTAACAGCTATAGAGGTGGTTTTAATTCAATAACCCTTGGTGAAAATCTATATGACTGCAAAGACCGGAAAATTTGGCTTGCTGCCCCTGATGCAGCGGTTTTGTAAAATTCGCCATATTTTACAATTTGCTAGTTTCATATATCGTTCACCGTTGACCATTTCATCTATCTTTTTCGCTCAGATATCTCAATTCCGTTCCGCCTTTTTTAAACTGATGTCATTTTTTGTTATGGCATTGTTTTTAGGGGTTGCCGGTGGTTGCTCATCGCAAATTTCGCAGCATGGTCATTTGCTCACAGAAGCTGACCTGGCTCAGGTGCAGGTCGGGATGTCGAAACAGCAGGTTAATTTCCTGCTTGGTACTCCTGATACCACGGCGACCTATACCGGCGATGTTTATTATTACATTTCTTCAAAAATGGAAACTAAATCATTCCTGCCAGCAAAAGAAATTGAACGCCGGGTGGTTGCGGTTTATTTTGCCCCGCAAATTGATACTGTGCAGAGGGTCGCGCATTATGGATTGCAGGATGGTAAAGTGATTGACTTTATCTCAAGGGAAACTCCATCTCACGGTCAGGAAGCTTCGCTGCTTACTCAATTGTTCCGCGGCCTTGGTGCGAAAACCAATATCTTTGAATAGGCTTCATTGTCATTTATTTTACGGTTGCAACCCGAGCATTGAATTAGCAGTCGCACCGATGCTTACTCACAGGCGCTACTTACACAGGCACTACTTACACAGGCACTACTTACAAACGCGCTACCTAATCTAGCTGGCAATTTTCAAACACTGATTGGTTTAAAGGCTGTTGACCAGGGTCAGCATATACCCATCATAACCTTTATCCCCGACGGTTTGCAGGGCGGTTGAAGTGACGCGGCTGTCTTTTGCAATCAGATCTGTGAAGTTGCGGACGCCGATGACCATTTCATCTTCCGTATCGGCATCTATTACTTCGCCATCTCTTACAACATTATCTGTGATGATGATGGTGCCAATATTTGCCATTTTCATTGCGCGGTTGAAATAGTTTGAATTGTTTTGTTTGTCTGCGTCAATGAACACAAAGTCAAATGGTGCTTCGCCCGCTTCGATCATTTTATCAAGCGTGTCATTTGCTTCGCCAAGGCGAAGGTCAATTTTGTTCAGAAGACCAGCTTTAGCAAAATTCTCTTTTGCGACATTAGCGCAGGCTGGCTCATGTTCGAGGGTGATGAGCTGGCCATCATCCGGCAAGGCCCTGGCCATCATAATCGCGCTATAACCGCCAAGGGTGCCGATTTCAAGAATCCGTTTGCTGCCAGAGATCTGCACCATCATGGCGAGATATTTTCCGAATGATTTAGAAACAGCAATGGGTGGCAGTTCAGCAATTTTGGCTGCGTTCAGGACGTCATCGAGGATGGTGTCTTTTTCCAATAGCTTTTCGTTGAAATAATCATCGACAGCGAACCATGTTTTCTCTGACATGTTGTATACCTTTGAAATAAAGTTATAGAAATTTGTCGCTCTTTAATAAATTATGCCTCGCACAAAGTAGCTGTATGTTTTCAACTACTTTTGATGACCCACCTTTAGAAAATGGAAGGATATGATCAAAATGAAGGTTGTCTGTAGCATCACATTGAGTGCATTAACATTTTATCATTGTATGGTGCGTTTGGTTGTACAGACATAAGTAAAATTGAATAATTTGGTTTGATACCAAAGTTCATACCTTTTTGAACTTGAGTACCACCTTCAAGAGCGGTCAATTTATGATAGGATATTATTTCCATATTTAAAATTTATTCCCACTCAATTGTGCCTGGGGGTTTTGAGGTGATGTCATAGACCACTCTGTTCACGCCTCTGACTTCATTGATGATGCGGGTTGAGACGCGGCCTAAAAAGTCGTGGTCGAAGGGATAGTAATCGGCTGTCATGCCATCGGTTGAGGTGACGGCTCGGAGGCCTAAGACATAATCATAGGTTCTTGCGTCTCCCATCACACCGACGGAGCGAACCGGAAGCAGGACGGCAAACGCCTGCCAGATTTCATCATATAGCCCGGCGTTTTTAATCTCATCCAGATAGACGTGGTCAGCTTTTCGCAGAATTTCGAGTTTTTCTTCGGTGATGTCGCCGGGGATGCGGATGGCGAGGCCGGGGCCCGGGAAGGGGTGACGGCGGATGAATTCTTCCGGCAAGCCCAGTTCACGGCCAAGGGCTCTGACTTCATCTTTAAAAAGTTCACGTAAGGGTTCGACCAGTTTCATATTCATGCGCTCTGGCAGGCCGCCAACATTGTGATGGGATTTAATGGTCACAGATGGACCACCTGTGAAGGAGACACTTTCAATCACATCAGGATAGAGAGTGCCTTGCGCGAGAAAATCTGCCCCGCCAAGTTTGCCCGCTTCTTCTTCGAAAACATCTATGAACAATCCGCCGATGATTTTTCTTTTTTGCTCAGGGTCTGAAACTCCTGCCAGCTGGCCGAGGAATTTAACTTTTGCATCCACGTGAACCAACGGGATGTTGTAATGATCGTTAAACAGTTTGACGACCTGCTCGGCTTCATTCATTCGCAACAAACCGTGGTCAACAAAAATGCAATGGAGCTGTTCGCCGATGGCTTCATGCAGGAGAATGGCGGCGACTGAGCTGTCGACCCCGCCTGAAAGACCGCAGATGACGCGGTTGCTGCCAACTTGTGCGCGGATTTTGGCGATTTCGCTTTCTCTGAAAGCGGCCATTGTCCAGTCGCCTTTGCAGCCAGCGATGTTGTGGATGAAATTCTGAATGATCGTTGTGCCGCCATCGGTGTGGACCACCTCAGGGTGGAACTGAACCGCATAGAACCGACGTGCTTCATCGCTGATTGCCGCAAAAGGCGCCCCTTCAGAAACGCCGATGATTTCAAACCCTTCTGGCAGGGCTGTTACTCTGTCACCGTGGCTCATCCAGACACGGCGGTTTTGCAACTCACCATCTTTCAGTTTTTCTTCGTCTATTAACCCGGCGAATAGTGGTGAGTTTTTTATAACGGCTATGTCGGCGCGGCCAAATTCCTGATGATCATGGGTTTCAACCTTACCGCCCAGCTGCTCGACCATGGTTTGCTGGCCATAGCAGATGCCAAGCACGGGGATGCCCGCTTTAAATACAGCATCGGGGGCTCTTGGGGTATCCTGATGCGTGACACTGGCCGGACCGCCTGAAAGAATGACCGCTTTGGGCTTCATTTTTTCAAATGCGGCTTCCGCCAGGTTAAAGGGAACAATTTCTGAGTATACGCCAGCTTCGCGCACCCGTCTGGCAATCAACTGGGTGACCTGTGAGCCAAAGTCGATAATGAGGATTTGTTCTGTCATGACTGGGTGTTACGCTATCATTGGAAAAGTTTCAATATATTTTCAGTGGTGCATTCAAACTTCGATTATAGCTCGAGCTGTTTCATTTGCTATGCACTTGTTATTATTTATCTTTTTACCACATTTAAACGGAGAAGCTCTATTTTTGGGCAACGATCCATAATGACTTTTATGCCGGCCTTCGTCGCTTTTTTTGCTGATTTCTTATCGATAACATCGAGCTGCATCCAAATCACTTTTGGGGAATGATTGAGAGCCAGTATTTCATCGACTATTTCTTCAACCGCTTCGCTTTTGCGAAAAATATCGACCATGTCTACGGGCTTGTTGATATCTTTCAGACTGGCAACGACTTTTCGCCCGGCAATTTCCTGGTCTTTTAGCAACGGATTGACGGGGATGACGTCATAACCATGAGTGAGCAGGAACTTCATCACCTCATTTGAAGGGCGGTCATCTTTATCACTCGCACCTATCAGGGCGATGGTTTTTACCTCTTTGAGGATTGTTAAAATCTCCTCATCCGGGTAGCTCATATCAGGTTTTGTCATAATCTATGGGCCACTGATTTAACGGTCACATGTTTAATAGTCATCTATCTAATAGACTCTATCTAATAATGTCTGTCTAATAGTCTCTGTCTGAAGGCCAGTGCGGTTGCTTTTTCTCTATAAAGGCTTTGATGCCGCACTCTGCATCCGGCAGTAAGAGGTTTTCAACAATCACGCTGTTCATCTGGCTATAGGCTTCTTTCACATTCATCTCAATTTGCTGATAGAAAGCTTTTTTGCCTAGCGCAATGACCTCTCTTGATCTTTGTGCCGCTTTGGTTGCCAGTTCCATGACTGTCGCTTCCAGTTGTTCTTTTGGAACAGCACGGTTTATCAGCCCCAGATTGAGGGCGCGTGTTGCATCAATTCGCTCACCCAGCATCAGCATTTCCATGGCGGCTTTTCTTGGAATATTGCGTGAAAGGGCAACTTGCGGGGTTGAGCAAAACAGCCCGGCGTCAATGCCATTGACGGCAAAGATGGCTTCGTTTTCCGCAACTGCCAGATCGCAACTGGCGACCAGCTGACAACCGGCAGCGGCGGCGACTTTATGGACCTCTGCAATAACGGGTATGGGGAGGCTGGCGATTTTCAGCATCATTTCCGTACAGGTATTAAAAAGAGCCTCAAAATAAGCTCTGCCGCCATCTATATCCGCTCGTTTGCTATCTATTTCCTTGAGGTCATGACCGGCACAGAAACCTGGCCCTGCGCCATTAATGATGATAGCGCGGATAGTTTTGTCGCTTGCCGCTTCATCTAACGCGGCCAATAACTCATTGAGCAATTCAAGGGAAAGGCAATTTAGTGCCTTTGGGCGATTGAGAGTGAGGCGAAGGATTTTCTCACCCACACGCTGTTTAATCAATATGGGCTCAAGGTTGCTTTGTGATTGTGACTCTGTTGCCATTCGGGTCTGTCATTTGTTGTCTGTTGCTGTCTGTAGCTGTCTGTAGTTGTGGTCTCTATTTGAAGAGATTGTTTCATTCACTGGTCTTTTGCAAGACGCTGATGAAAAAGCCGTCCGTGTTGTGTTTTGCGGGTGTGAGGGTGAGATGGGTTTCATTTCCATTGGCTGAAACCAGCTCTGCCTCATGGCTGGGCTGCTGCCAGATGTCCTTATACGAAAGCGGCTTGAATGTTGTGTTATCAGACAAGAACTGATTGATCTGCTGCTCATTTTCAGAAGGCAATAAAGAGCAAGTGACATAGACAAGCTTGCCGCCTGGTTTGACATGGCTTTTTGCTTTTTCAAGAACCAGACGCTGGTCAGCGAGGCGATCATCGAGAGATTTTTCAGAGAGGCGCCATTTTGCATCCGGGTGACGGCGCCAGGTGCCTGTGCCGGTGCAGGGGGCATCAACCAGCACAATATCCATGTTGTTTTTGAGCATTTCGAGCTGGGCTTCATTGCCGGCTTCAAGTGTTTGCACATTGCGGCAGCCTGCTCTTTTCAACCGCTCGAAAATCGGTCTTAAGCGGTGCTTATCACTATCATAGGCGTGGATCTGGCCTTTGTTGTTCATCAGGGCACTTAGGGCCAGAGTTTTGCCCCCAGCGCCAGCGCAATAATCCAGCAGCTGATCACCATCCTTTGCCCCCGTTAACAAAGACGCGATTTGAGAGCCTTCATCCTGAATTTCGAACCAGCCTTTGCCGTGGGCGGCTTCAGCCTCTAGATTGGGTGATTTCTCATCATTTCTATTTGGAGCCACTCTTAATGCGATTTTTGAAAATTGTGTTGGCGCAATGTTGAATTTTGAGAAATTTTTCAGGAGTTTTTCAGTTGTGGATTTCAGTGTGTTGACGCGCAAATCCACAGGCGCACGGCTGGCAAGTGCTTTGGCCTCAGCTTCAAAGTCATCTCTAAAATCTTTGCTCATGGCGTCAAAAAGCCATTCGGGCATGTTGGCACTGACCGAGGCGGGGGGCTCTTCAGAGCGCGGTGTTTTTAAAGACTTTAGTTCGCTATCGCTCAATTGAGAGGGCGCGAATTTGTCATCTTTAAATTCGTTAGCCATAGCATCCGCATCAACGCCCCAGAGCCGAACCACAGCTGCAAGGGCCACGGATCTTGCGCTTTCATCATCCATTTGCCAGGCGAGAGTTGATTTATTGCGCAGCACATCGAATACGATGTTTCCTATGGCGGCGCGGTCTTTACTGCCAGCGAAGCGGTTGGCGCGGCCCCAGTCCGCAAGGGCGTTTTTGGCGGGAAGATGGCGCTGTTCAATGTTTTCAAGAACTTCGATTGCTGCGCTTAAACGCCCCGGTAATTTCATTGATTGTCCGCCATTAAAGCTGTGTTGCCATGAACCTTCCCCACATGATCATCAGAATGATGATTGAAATGACAAAGGCCAGAAAGCGATAGAAAACACGATTGCTTGTTATATGTATTGTGAGGTGGACCAGCCGTGCAGCGATATAGCACCAGGCTAGATATAACTGCACCTTGTCACCCTGCTTTGTGAGTATGAGGAGTACAACAAGCAGGTAGAAAAGGATAGGGGTTTCTATCTGATTGTGAAATGCATTACCTACTCTGGTGACTTTTTCCGGCCAGTTGGGCTGGCGCAGGGCGATATCCCTGACTTTGACTTCATGGACTTTCACGGCATTGTAACGGCAATAGCCCATATAGATGGCCAAAACAAAAGTCATGGCAACCTGAACGAATAAAGGGGGTAGCAGATCCATTATGGGCTCGATTTCTGTTATTGGCAGATCGGGATCAGTTTAATTTTCAGCTGTAAAATGCAATGGCGAAGCGCACCCACATGACAAGCAGAATAAAGGCTGCGATGGCAAATGTCATCACTCTAGCCTGATTGTGTCTGCACATTGTGTGAAACAGCATGTGCAGCACTCTCATCGCTACAAAGGCCCAAGCCAGATAGAGCTGGACTGTATCATCCGTTTTGGTGACGACCTGCAGAATGACCAGGGCGATAAACAATACCGGTAATTCAAACTGGCTGAGAAAATTATTGCCGATGCGGGCGGTATGATCTGTCCATTTTGCCTGCCTTAAGGGCACATCATCCGGGTTGGCCTGTTTTGCGCTTAGCTCAGAGACGCGGTAACGCACCAGATAGAACATCACGAAAAAAATCAGCATGACCTGCACAAGCAGCGGGGTGATCAGTTGCATTCACAATTCTCCTTCTTTGACGGGGCTTCAGATGCCCACTAGGCATCCGCCCCTGGTACGACGGTGGGTTTTGGGCCGCCTTCGGTTGCCGACAAGCAACCGCATTCTTTGATGCGCCTTCAGGTTGCCCACAAGCAACCGGCGCTGTACTCCGTCGTTTTTAGTGCACCTTCAGGTTGCCCACTAGCAACCGGCGCGACAACCGGTGCGGTAACTGCTTCTGGTACGATGGTGGGTTTTATGTGGCCTTTCGGTTTTGCAATAACGACTGGTGCCGTCGTCGGGGTGAAGGTTACAATTGTTACTTTTGTTTTGCAAGTCACTTTTTCGTGCGAAATTTCTTTGAAAAAATGCTTACTTATCGGGTTAAATAAAAGTGCTTAGCTGCCGCCGGGGTAATTCGGGCTTTCGCGGGTGATGGTGACATCATGGGCGTGGCTTTCGCGCAGGGACGCACTGGAGATGCGCACGAACCTTGCTTTTTGCTGCAACTCAGTGATTGATGCTGCGCCGGTGTAACCCATGGCTGCACGCAGGCCGCCAACAAGCTGATGCAGGACAGAGCCAACCGGGCCTTTGTAAGGTACCTGACCTTCAATGCCTTCTGGCACCAGTTTCAACTGGTCATTGACTTCCTGCTGGAAGTACCTGTCCGCTGAGCCTCTTGCCATGGCCCCAACAGAGCCCATACCGCGATATGATTTATAGGACCGGCCCTGATAGAGAAACACTTCACCCGGGCTTTCGTCCGTTCCGGCCAGCAGAGAGCCGACCATCACACAATCAGCGCCTGCGGCAATGGCTTTGGCCATGTCGCCTGAAAATTTAATGCCGCCATCAGCAATGATCGGGATGTTGGATTTTCGCGCCACTTCAACTGCTTCTATAATTGCTGAAAGCTGGGGCATGCCAACACCTGCGACAATGCGCGTTGTGCAAATTGAACCCGGGCCGATGCCAACTTTGACAGCGTCCGCGCCTGCGTCAATCAAGCCTTGTGTCCCTTCACCTGTTGCGACATTGCCGGCGATGATCTGGACTTCATTGGTCATTTTTTTGATGCGGGCCACGGCTTCCAGCACTTTTTTAGACTGGCCGTGCGCTGTATCAACAACGATTACATCGACACCGGCGTCAAGCAGACGCTCTGTTCGTTCATGGCCATCATCACCAACGGTGGTGGCAGCGGCGACACGAAGGCGGCCTTGCTCATCTTTTGATGCGTCAGGGTGTTGGCGGGCTTTTTCTATATCTTTTACCGTGACAAGGCCGGTACAATGATAATTCTCATCGACAACCAGCAATTTTTCAATCCGGTTCTGGTGGAGTTGGCGTTTGGCCTCATCCATGCTGACATTTTCTGTGATGGTGACGAGTTTTTTGGTCATCAACTCAGATACAGGCTGATCCTGCTTATCAGCAAAACGTACATCCCTGTTGGTGAGAATACCGACCAGCTTGCCGGATTTTTCAACCACTGGCACACCTGAAATCGAGTGCGTATCCATCAGGTGTAAGGCATCACTCAGTGTGGCTGTTGGTTCTATGGTGACAGGGTTGACGACCATGCCTGATTCAAACTTTTTCACCATCGCTACTTCTGCGGCCTGTTGTTCTGGTGTGAAGTTTCTGTGAATGACACCAATGCCGCCAGCCTGTGCCATGGCGATTGCCATGTTGCCATCTGTCACTGTGTCCATCGCGGATGAAATTATCGGGATGTTCAACGAGATTTTATTGGTCAATCTGGTTGATGGGTCAACCTGGCCTGGCATCACTTCAGAAGGGCCGGGGCGCAATAAAACATCATCAAAGGTGAGGGAAACAGGGAGGTTAAGCAGATCATTGCCGGTTTTATCGCCAGCAGTGGGGCGGGTGGCCATAGAGATATTCCTTCGTGCAAGCATCAATCAAAAAGAGACTGGTGTGCTCGCTCTTCTATCACTTTGTTTGTCAGTTGAAAAGAGTGTGAATTTTATTTCTTCCCCGGCCTGTTTTTACGCCAAGTTGGCTATGTTATTGCAGGGAAAACAGGGATAAATTTGCCAGCATGGTTAATACTGCGGATGACTGTTCTGCATTCCTTTGAACTTTTCATCTGCTTTGCTGGCTGTTGTGATCACCAAGCGGTCACTTTTGTAGTTTAGCTCCAAACACAAGATTTAACAGATGGAAATGAATATGGCTTTAGAAACTAAGATTGTCGGTGTTATTGGCGCCGGCCAGATGGGGGCTGGAATTGCGCATGTATGTGCTGTTGCCGGGCTTTCAGTTAAATTAATGGATATTGAACAAGCGAATTTAGACAAAGCCATCAAACAGATTAGTAAAAATCTGAAACGGCAGGTCAGTAAAGAGCTGATCAGCAAGGAACAGGCAGATACGGCATTGACGCTGATTGAAACCGGCGTTGACTATGCCATGTTCGCTGAGGCTGATCTGGTGATTGAAGCGGCGACAGAACAGGAAAACCTCAAGACGGCGATTTTTAAAGATTTGTGCCCGGCCTTGAAAAGCGAGGCGATCATTGCTTCCAACACATCGTCTATCTCCATTACCAAACTAGGTGCCGGCACTGACCGGCCGGGGAAATTTATTGGCATTCACTTTATGAATCCGGTTCCACTGATGAAGCTGGTTGAACTTATTCGCGGCATCCCGACTGATGATGAAACTTACGAGCAGGCGATGGCGTTTATTAAACTTATCGGAAAATCACCGGTGAGCTCGGCTGACTTTCCGGCTTTTATCGTCAACCGGTTGTTATTACCGATGATCAATGAAGCTGTTTATGCCATTCATGAAGGGGTGGGCACCATTGAAAGTGTGGATGAGGCGATGAAGCTTGGTGCGAACCATCCGATGGGGCCGCTGCAACTGGCGGATTTTATCGGCCTTGATACCTGCCTTTCTATTATGAATGTGCTGCATGACGGGTTGGGTGACACGAAATATCGCCCTTGTCCTCTGCTGGTGAAATATGTTGAGGCGGGCTGGTTTGGGCGCAAGACGGGCAAAGGTTTTTATGATTACACGCAGGACCCGCCAAAACCGACACACCGCCACCTTTGAGCGGAAATACAACTAAGCGGAGACCTGTAAGCGTAGACCGGCTGACTGGAAACCGCCATGTCCGTATTGTCAGAAATTATCGGTTCAATCTGGTTGGTTGCCTTTAAACTCGGTTGCCAGCACATAAAGCTCTGAACTGTCCGCGCGGCTGGCATCTGGTTTGACGTGGCGGGTTTTTTTGAAGTGTTTCTTCATCTGATTGAGCAGTTCATGCTCAGTGCCGCCCTGCAAGACCTTGGCAACAAAACAGCCGCCCGGTTTCAGCACTTCGATTGCGAACTCAAGGGCGGCTTCAGCCAGGCCGATGATGCGCAGATGGTCGGTTTGTTTATGGCCCGTGGAAGGCGCGGCCATATCTGACATGACAATATCTGCGGCGTTGCCTTTGAGTGCTTTTTTAAGTTCATCTGGTGCTTCATCCTCCATAAAATCCATATGGATGATTTCAACGCCGGCAATCGGTTCCATCTCAGAAATATCAATGGCGATGACCTGGCCTCTTTTGGCTTCGGGCCCTTCAGTGGATTTGGCGCGCCTTGCTGCGACCTGGCTCCAACCGCCGGGGGCTGCGCCCAGGTCAACAATAACCATGCCGGGTTTTATGAGGCTGAACTGGTCGTCCATCTCTGTAAGTTTGAAGGCGGCTCTGGCACGAAGGCCCTCTTCTTTAGCGCGAATGACATATGGATCGTTCAGCTGTCGTTTTAACCAGAGGGTTGAGGATAGCTTGCGCCCTTTTGCTGTTCTGACTTTAACGGCGAGTTTGCGTTTGCCTTGCTGGCCTGTTTGAGCTGTGTTGCTCTGTTTTTTTGAAGCCTGAACTTTGTTTCCACCTGATTTTGATGCTGGCTTTTTCTTTCGGCTCATTTTCTGGACTTTCGGGACCTTTTCCCATGTTGTGGTTTGTGGTTGTGGCGTGATTTGTGTCTGGAGCGCTTTGGCAGGCTTTGCCAGCACTGGCCCGGTTTAATATACCCATCTTCCGCCATCAGATTGGCAAGAATGCCTTCTCTCAGGCCTCTGTCTGCGACACGCAACTGGGTTGTTGGCCAAGTTTCTAGCATTGCCTCCAATATTGCACAACCACCCATCACCAGATCAGCCCTGTCGCGGCCAATGCTTGGGATCGCAGAACGTTGCCGATAACTTAAATTGAGCAATTGTTCGGATACTTTTGAAACCTCATCTCGCTGCATCCAGATGCCGTCAATTTTCTGGCGATCATATGTCTCTAAGGCGAGGTGGACACCTGCGAGAGTGGTGACTGTGCCGGACGTTCCGAGGTAATGGATGTTTGAGCCGTTGATATTGGTTGTTGCGTTGATGTGAGTGGCAAATTCCGACAACAGCGTTTTGACATAGCTGACCATTTTTTCAAATACATTCGTGCAGACATGGCGGCCGCCAAATTTTTCTGCAAGAGTGACGACACCAACAGGAAGCGAAACCCAGGAGACGATGGCATCTTCCGCGTTTTTGCAATCTTCTTTATTGTCACTGTGGATTTTTTGTATATCCAGCCAGATCAGTTCTGATGAGCCACCGCCAATGTCAAAAATCAGCACATAATCACAGCATGGATCAATAAGCGGGATGCAACCAGAGACTGCGAGTTTGGCCTCCGTTTCCTGACAGATGATTTCCAGATTTAACCCTGTGCCGTGTTTAACTTTATCGAGAAACAACTGGCTGTTTTCAGCGGCGCGGCAGGCCTCTGTCGCGACAAGGCGGGCTCTTTCGACTTTATGAAAATCTAATTTTGCTGAACAAACCTGAAGCGCGTCAATGGTGCGTGACATGGCTTCTTTGGAAAGGGAGCCACAATCGCTTACACCTTCACCAAGCCTGATGATACGCGAGAAGGCGTCAACAATCTGAAATCCATTGCGATTGGGCCGCGCCAGAAGGAGCCGGCAATTGTTGGTGCCAAGATCCAACGCGCCATAAATCGGGGCTTTTGATTTTCCGCCCTTTGCGTGGCTGTCTCTTTTGTGTGTGCTTCCCATTTTATGTTTGGGGTGAGAAGCACCGGCCAGGGGTTTGGTCTTTTGCTGCTGAGATGTTGTTTGCAGGTCTGGCTGATGTTGCCTCATAGACGCGGAACTATGGTTTTGCTCCGGCTTTGGTTCAACATAATCACCCATTTGTTTTTGTATGGTGGTTTGCTGGACCTGCTTTTTGCTCTCTTCAGCCTGAGCTTGTGGTGTGATCCCTTTTTTGTTCAGCTCGCATTTGTCAACCTCCCTGCCGGTCTTGCGCCCTGGATGGCCCGGCATCATTTTGATCTTTCACTCTCTGTCGCTTTTTCTGAATACCTGTTGCTTGTGTTTTTCAGTCGAATTTGGGCAGATTTGGACCTTTGTGGTTACCGTTCTGCCGGGTTTTTGCTGAAATTTTATTATTGTGCAGGCTTTTCAGTTTTATAGCTCATTGTTTTCTGGTTACAGATTATTTGCGTTTTCATCTTTAGTGTAACAAAAGATCAGCGGCTTACAAGCAAAACAAAGTGGCTACGTTAATTGACTGGCCGGGAAATTTCAAAGCAAGTTCAATTGTTTGGCCTGCCGGGTTGCCAGGAGCTGTCAGAATATGCCTATAGCTGCAAAATGCCCGTTTTTTAAGCTTTGCCGGCAGTGGTCAAATCAGATGATGTTTTTATCTTTTAACATTTTGATCACGTCATCAGCGAGGCTTTCTGCACTGTTTGTTGATGCTTCAAGTGTCAGCTCAGCATTTTCAGGGGTTTCATAAGCCGAATCAATACCGGTAAACTGTTTGATTTCGCCAGCTCTTGCTTTGGCATAGAGACCTTTTACATCGCGCTCTTCGCAAATTTCAAGCGGTGTATCGACATGGATTTCATAAAACTCATCATCTTCAAATAAAGACCTTGCCAGTTGGCGGTCTGTTTTGAAGGGAGAGATAAAGGAAACCATGACAACCAGACCGGCATCAAGCATTAATCTGGCCGCTTCGGCAACGCGGCGAATATTTTCCGATCTGTCCGCATCTGAAAAACCAAGATCGCGATTGAGCCCATGGCGAATGTTATCTCCATCAAGCAGGTATGTATGATTGCCATTCTGGTTGAGCTTTTGTTCAAGCACATTGGCGATGGTTGATTTGCCGGAACCTGACAGCCCAGTGAACCAGAGGCAGGCTGGTTTCTGACCTTTTTGCAAGCCTCTTGAAGTTTTATCAATTGCTGATTGCTGCCAGTGGATGTTTCCTGCTTCACGATTGGCTGATTTGATGAGCCCGGCGGCAATCGTTGCATTGGTGAGCCGGTCAATCAGAATGAAATTGCCGGTTTCAGAATTTTCACTGTATGGGTCAAATGTGATGGGTCGGCTCAATTGTAATTCGCACAGCCCGACATCATTGGTTGAAAAGTTTTTATCCTCAAGTTGTTCGAGACTGTTCACATCAATTTTGTGAACAATGCGAGAGACCGTTGCTGTCACTGTCTGGTGTCCGGCTTTTAACTGATAGGCCTGACCTTGTTTCCGGCTTTCTTCACCGAGCCAAATGAGGGACGCAACAATTTGCTGTGAAATCTCAGGGCGTCTTGCTGGTTCTGAAATCACATCACCCCGGGAGATGTCGATTTCGTCTGCAAGCGTGAGGGTGACTGACTGGCCGGGTTTGGCCTGTTCTAAATCCCCATCGAAAGTGACAATGCGGTTGACTTTGGATTGCTTGCCTGATGGCAGGACGATGATTTCATCTCCAACGTTGATTTCACCGCTGGTCAGTGTGCCGGAAAATCCGCGGAAATTCAGATCAGGCCGGTTGACCCACTGGACCGGAAAACGAAGTGGTTTCGCTTGTCTGTTATCAGGTAGTTCAAACTCTTCCAGAAAGCCCAGTAGAGTCTTTCCTTCGTACCATTCGATGTTCTCGCTATTAATGGTGACATTTTCGCCAGTGAGGGCAGAGACGGGGATGGGGTGGATTTCATCCAGCTCAAGCTTTTCGGCAAATTCGATATAGTCAGCGACGATTTTGTTATATTTTTCTTCGCTATAGTCAATCAGGTCCATCTTGTTGACGGCAAGGACAACATTTTTAATCCCCAGCATTGAGACAATGCAGCTGTGACGTTTTGTTTGTGTGATTACACCTTTGCGGGCGTCAATCAGGATGACGGCGACATCGCAGGTTGAAGCGCCTGTGGCCATGTTTCTGGTGTATTGCTCATGGCCTGGCGTGTCTGCGACAATGAATTTGCGCTTCAGAGTTGAAAAATAGCGATAGGCCACATCAATCGTGATGCCCTGCTCTCTTTCAGCCTGGAGACCATCAACCAGCAGCGCCAGATCAAGCTCGCCCCGCTGGGTGCCATATGTTTTGCTGTCTGACTGTAATTTTGCCAGTTGATCTTCCGCGACAAGCTGGCTGTCATATAACAGGCGACCAATCAGTGTTGATTTGCCGTCATCAACTGAGCCACAGGTCAGGAAACGCAGCAGGCTTTTTTGTGAAGGCATTTCAGAACTTTCTGGAATCGTCTGCACTCCGGGTTGCTGTGTCAGTTTTTCTGATCCGTTGAGATCACTAATAACGAATGCCTGCTCTTCCATCTTGGTATTGGTGCTTTTTGCTGTTGGTTTTTTATCTTTCAGAATAGTCATTGTTTAAAAATAACCTTCCTGTTTTTTCTTTTCCATTGAACCGGCTTCGTCATTATCAATCACCCGACCCTGGCGCTCAGATATGCGAGACAAGGTCAGCTCTTCGATGATGTCGCTAACTGAGGTTGCATCTGATGAGACGGCGCCGGTAAGCGGATAGCAGCCAAGGGTGCGAAAGCGGACCATTTTCATTTCAGGTGTTTCGTTCGGTTCAAGGGGCATGCGGTCATCATCAACCATCACCATCACACCGTCACGCATGACAATGGGGCGAGGTTTGGCAAAATAAAGCGGGACAAGCGGGATGTTTTCCTGCTCGATATAGTTCCAGACATCCAGTTCGGTCCAGTTTGAAAGCGGGAAAGCGCGAATGCTTTCGCCCTGCTGAACGCGGCTGTTGTAGTTGTGCCATAATTCGGGGCGCTGGTTTTTAGGATCCCAGCGATGTGTTTTGGTGCGGAAAGACAGCACGCGCTCTTTGGCGCGGGATTTTTCTTCGTCGCGTCTGGCGCCGCCAAAGGCAGCATCAAAACCCCATTTATCAAGCGCTTGTTTCAGTCCTTCTGTTTTCATCACATCTGTATGCACCATGGAGCCATGCGTGAAGGGGCCGACGCCTTGTTTCACGCCTTCCTCATTGATGTGGACCAGCAATTCCATGCCGGTTTCTTTTGCGATGCTGTCGCGGAATTCGATCATTTCGCGAAACTTCCAGGTGGTGTCGACATGGAGCAAGGGAAAGGGAGGTTTTGAAGGATAGAATGCTTTTTGGGCAAGATGCAGCAAAACGGCAGAATCCTTGCCGATGGAATAGAGCATCACCGGCTTTTCAAACAGTGCGGCAACCTCGCGGATGATATATATGCTTTCCGCTTCAAGCTGTTCTAAGTGGCTTAATGGCATGTTTCATTCTTACCGTTCATCAATGGCCAGGCAGGTGAGATCTGATGTCGCACACTGGCTGTAAAATCTGGCTTGTAGCTGAGCTTTGTGGGTTGCTCTAAAAACCCGTTCATTCGGGCAATTTGTTCTCTTATGAGATAGCCCGATTTAGGCAATTTCTAAAGGGCAAAAGCTGACATAAAAAAAACATTCACTCTGCCCGATGAGTGTGAGCATGGCAGACTTTTGAATTCGCGCTTTACTGGCATTTTCAACTCATTTTACACTCATAACTGGATTTTTATTCCGTCTCAGGGGCTAAAAATCGGTTCGATAAAATATATTTTCAGTGATTTGTAAGGAAAAGTGACGAGTTAAAGTGAGTTTTTCCGTTAGATTCGAGGCTTTATTCCGCAGTTTCAGCACCCCATTCAGGTGGCCGTTTTGACGGTATTTTTCAGTCCATTGAGGTGATTATTTTAATGGACAAACTGACAGTAACTACCTCACATCGATTGTTGTTAAGCATATATCGGTTTGATATATTTTTGTTGTCATCCATTTTAAAATTCAGTATATGAAATGTGGTGAGTTTAATAACACAAGTGAGTTAATCAGACCATGCATGTGCGCACACTCTGTCTCGGGATTTTGTCATTTTGTGACAAGTCCGGATATGACATCAGAAAACTGGCGGCGGATGGCAACTTCAGTCATTTTTGTGAGGCCAGTTATGGGTCGATTTATCCGGCACTTGCTCAGTTAACCGAAGAAGACCTTGTGACATTTGAAGTTGTTGCCCTTGATGGCAAACCACCTCGTAAGGTTTATTCCATTACGCAGGCTGGCAGAGAGGCTCTGTTTGAGACCCTGCAAATCCCCCCCGGGCCTGATCGTTTTAAATCTGAATTCCTGTTTTACAGCCTGTTTGCTGACAAATTACCGTCAAACGAATTTCGTAAGCTGCTGATCAGGAAGATATCTGAAACGAAAGAAAAGCTCAGTGGGCTCAGACATGCAGGTGAGGTGTGTGATCATGGGCCGAGTTCTTTTGCACTTGGTTATGGTATTGCGATGAATGAAGCTGTGCTTGAATATCTTGAAGGGTTTCTTGTTAAGTTTGACAGTCATCAGGGTGATGGATTTTTTGACCAGAAAAATTCTGATTTAAATCAGACGGAGTTAAGTGATGCCCGATAAACATAAAAGCTCCAAAGGCGCCAATGTCACTGAAAATGGGGTCTCTGAAAAAGCTGAATCCGGTGCATCGCAGCAATCGGGTGGCTTGCGGAATTTACCGCGCCGGTATGGTGTCTCTCCTTCTGTTATGTGGGCGCTGTTATTTACCATTCTCATCGGTGCGTGGATGCTGACGGGTGAGATTAAAGGGGGATCTGCCCTTAAAACGGAAGCGCCGAGCCTGGCTGAAAAGGCCAGCAAAAAGACCAGCGAAGAAACCAGATTCAAGGTCAGGACAGCGACGTTCCGGCCAAAGCAATATCCTGAAAAGCTGGTTATTCGCGGGCGCACCCTTTCTGAAACACAAGTAGACCTTAAGGCTGAAACGGCCGGTCAGATTATCAGGCTCTCTGCCGAGAAGGGTGACTTTGTTAAAAAAGATGCGCCCCTTTGTGAGCTTGAAGATGGTGGCAGAGAGGCCGCTTTGCTTGAAGCCAAGGCGCTGGTTGCCCAATATGAAGGGGATTACCTGGCGGCAAAAACCCTTGAGAAACGCGGCCACACTGCCGGGTTGAAAGTGCTTGAAAGCCGGGCACTGCTGGACAGGGCGAAAGCTGCCCTCAAACGCGCTGAACTCGATTCTGAGCGCACAAAAATCAATGCGGCGTTTGACGGGTTTGTTGATGAGCTGCCTTCTAAGGTTGGCAGTTTTTTGCCCATTGGGGGAACCTGTGCCAGGCTGGTCGCGCTTGACCCGTTGATTGTTGCCGGCGCTGTTCGTGAGCGGGATGTTGGTAAAATTAAAGCTGGCATGAAAGGGGTGGCACATCTTGTCACTGGCCATTCGGCTGAAGGGGAGATCCGGTTTATTTCCGCAACGGCGGAGAATGAAACGCGGACGTTTCGGATTGATCTTTCTATTCCGAACAGTGACGGAAAACTGAAAAGCGGTGTTACGGCTGATATTGAAATTCCGCTTGAGCCCAGGAATGCAATCCAGATACCACCAAGCATCCTGACGCTTAATGATGAAGGCAAGGTCGGCCTTCGGATTGTGAATTCGCAGCAGCAGGTTGAGTTCTGGCCGGTCAATATTCTTTCAGAAGAAGCGGCTGGCATCTGGATTGAAGCGCTGCCGAATTCGGCTCACATTATCACCGTGGGGCAGGATTTTGTAAAAGCGGGGCAAAAGGTTGACCAGGTAGCCGATGATAAATTCAATGAAAAGCCCGGTTCGTGATCTTAGGTAACTCATTGTTACAACACTTTTTAATGACTGAATATTGATTTAACTCTTCTGCTGAATGGCTGTTTTTATGAATGGTATTTTAGAGACAATCCTTAACCGGCCGAAAACGGTGCTCACGATGATGATTGTGATGGTACTGGCTGGTGTTTCGACCTACATCACCATCCCTAAGGAGGCTGACCCGGATATTGATGTGCCGGTTTTTTCCGTGACGATTGTTTTGCAGGGTATTTCACCTGAAGATTCTGAGCGGTTGCTGGTGAAGCCAATGGAAACGGAGCTGCGCAGCCTTGAAGGGCTAAAGGAACTGACAGCTGTTGCGGGGCAGGGATATGCCACACTGATTGGTGAGTTTCAGATTGATATGGACCTTGCCCAGGCCGGTGCTGATTTTCGTGAGAAAGTTGACAAGGCCAAGGCTGAACTGCCGACCGACGCTGAAGAGCCTGTGGTTGATGAATTTAACTTCAGTTTGTTTCCAACGATTGTTGTGACGCTTTCTGGTGATGTGCCGGAGCGCACGCTTTTTTCGATGGCGAAAAAACTGCAAACCCGACTTGAGGCTTTGCCATCGGTGTTGGAGGCTAATCTTTCCGGCCACCGAGAAGAATTGCTGGAAGTGCTGATTGACCCGACACGGCTTGAAGCTTACCAGATTGACCCGAAAGTGCTGGGGCAGAAACTGACCAGTAATAACCAGCTTGTAACAGCGGGCGCGCTTGACCGGGGGGCTGGCCGGTTTAACGTGAAGGTGCCCGGGCTCATTCGCCGCAAGGAGGATGTTTTTAACATCTCGCTTAAAACCGGCAAAGATGGGGATGTCACGTTAAAAGACGTTGCCACTGTCAGGCGGACATTTAAAGACGCGACCAGTTTCAGCCGGTTTAACGGCAAGCCGGCGATTGCGCTTTCTATTGTTAAGCGCAAGGGCATGAATATCATTCAGAACAACATCAAGGTCAGAGAAACTGTTGCCAGCTTTACCAAAGACTGGCCGGAGACTGTGAAAATTGATTTTGCGCTTGATCAGTCCAAATTTATTTTTGAAGTGATCGGCTCGCTGCAATCTTCGATCATTTCTGCGATCCTGCTGGTGATGATTGTGGTTGTTGCGACACTTGGGCTGCGTTCAGGCCTGCTTGTTGGCATGTCCATTCCGGCTTCATTCATGATGGGCTTTTTGCTCATTGGTGTGATGGGGCTGACGGTGAATATGATGCTGATGTTTGGCATGGTGCTGACGGTTGGCATTCTGGTTGATGGAGCGATTGTTGTTGTTGAATATGCTGACCGGAAAATGGCAGAAGGGCTGGACCGCAAAGAAGCTTACATCCTTGCGGCCAAGCGGATGTTCTGGCCGGTGACTTCTTCTACCGCGACGACACTTGCCGCTTTTTTACCGCTTTTATTCTGGCCGGGTGTTTCGGGTAAATTTATGAGCTATTTGCCTTTAACGGTGATTTTTGTGCTTTCCGCCTCACTTGTGACGGCGATGATCTTTCTACCCGCGCTAGGTTCGTTATTTGGCAAAACGGAACTTAACCCTGGCAGCGCGGAACTGGCGCGCAAACTTTCTGGCTCACAAGCTGTTGACTATAAGGAAGTGCCAGGATTTTCAGGAGTTTATGTCCGACTTGCGGAAAGGCTGATTTATCATCCGTTTAAAGTCGTTTTATGTGCCTTGCTGGTTATGTACGGCGTTATTTTTGCGTTTGGAAAGTTTAACAACGGGGTTGAGTTTTTTGTTGATACGGAACCTGAACAAGCGCTGATTTTTATATCTGGCCGGGGGAATTTATCGGCCAAAGAAGAGCTTGATCTGGTGCAGGAAGTGGAACAAGTGGCGCTGAATGTCGCTGGCATTGCCTCTGTATTTACCACAACGGGCGGTGGTGGCAACGGGCCGGAACTTGGCTCTGGTGTTTCTGATGCGCCGCTTGATCAAATCGGCCTCATCACCGTGGAACTGGCGGATTTTGCCACAAGACGGCCCGGCAAGGTTATTCTTGAAGAATTACGCACCAAAACAAAAGGCATTGCCGGGATTAAAGTTGAAGTTCGCAAACGCGAAGATGGCCCACCGACCGGCAAAGCGATTAACCTAGAGATATATGGTGAAGACCGACAAGTGGTTTATGGGGTTGTTGATAAAATCAACAAGCATCTCACCAATAATATAGAAGGGCTGCGCAATATTGAAGACAGCCGTCCGCTGCCTGGCATTGAATGGATTTTGGATGTTGACCGGCAGGAAGCCGGGCGGTTTGGGGCCGATGTGGCTTCTGTTGGCGGGCTTATTCAACTGGTGACAAACGGGTTTTTAATCGCGCAATACCGGCCGGATGATGCCGAAGATGAAGTTGATATTCGTGCCCGTTTGCCGATGAATGACCGCACATTAAGCGGGCTTGACGGGCTTCGTTTGCAGACCGAAAACGGGCTTGTGCCGATTGTCAATTTTGTCAGCCGTTCGCCGGCACCAAAAGTGAACACCATCATCAGGAAGGATGGCACCTTTGTGATTAATGTCAAAGCGGCTGTTCAGGATGGTGTACTTGGTAATGATAAAGTGAAAGAACTTGAAGCGTGGCTGAAACAACAAACGCTGCCTGAAGGGGTGAGGTATCGTTTCAGGGGGGCTGATGAAGAACAGCAGGAGGCGGGTGCGTTTCTTGGCAAGGCGATGATTGGGGCGCTTTTCATCATGTTCATTATTCTGCTGACCCAGTTTAACAGTTTTTACCAGACCTTCCTGACGCTCTCAACGGTGGTGATGTCTGTTATTGGTGTGCTGCTTGGGATGATGCTGACCGGGCAGACCTTTTCCATCATCATGACCGGCACCGGCATTGTGGCCCTTGCCGGGATTGTTGTGAATAATTCGATTGTGCTGATTGATACCTTTAACCGGCATAAGGAAATGGGGATTGGGCCGATTGATGCGTCGTTGCGGGCAGCGGCGCAGCGGTTGCGGCCTGTTCTGCTAACGACCATCACTACGATTTGCGGCTTACTGCCAATGGCGTTGCAGATCAATCTTGATTTCTTTGATCATACAATTCAGCTTGGCTCAATTACTTCCATCTGGTGGGTGCAGCTATCAACGGCGATTATATTCGGGCTTGGTTTTGCGACCATCATCACTCTGATTTTGACACCGGTGATGCTGGCTTTGCCAACTGTTTTCAAGAACAGACACTGGCCAAAGCTGCGGCGGCTTATTCCCTTTGGTAAGCGCAGCACGCACCAGCCGGCTTAACGTGAAATGGTGTGGCAGGTACGACTGGAAAGCGATTAATCGAGAAAGTCTTTAAAGTAGCTAAGACCATATTTTGCAAATATTTTTTTAAGCTCGCCTGAATTTTTCAACTCAAGAACAATATCGCCGACCTGGTAGGCGAGATCGCGGCTGTCTTCTCTCACGGCCATGCCGATGTCCCAGCGGGGGACTGACATGCCGGGAAATGGCGGGCTTGATATCAGATAGTTACCGCCGTTTTGTTTTAATGCGGCTTCAAGCTGACCCCTTGGCCCCATAAGCCCTGCAACCTCACCTGCCTTTAAGCCAGCCATGGTGCGTTTAAAATCTCTGTAGCGGACGACATTTTCTCTGATGCGCCCGCCAAGGGTTGCTGGTGAGGAGAGATAAAAATCACCTAATGTGTCGAGTTCAACGCCAATTTTGGATGAGAGGAACGGGGCGAGGGTTTCTGAGGTGCCGACTTTTGCCGGGTCTGACAGCAGGCCCATGCGTTCCGTATAATAGCGGCCGAAAATCACTGCTTCCTGATTACGCTTACGAAGGCCATCATCAACCGGGACATGCATCATTACATCAGCGACACCGCCGCCCAGATAATGGCCTTTCCAGACATTGTTGCGCAGGTCATCATCGACATTCTCGTCAGCATCGCGAATAAAAAACTGGAGTTTTACGCCGAGTTTTTCTGCGATTTTTTCTGCGATTTCGACATCAATGCCGGTGATTTTCTTATCTGGCCCGTAATAGGAATAAGGCGGGAAATTCTCATAAACAAAAATGCGGATGTATTTTGATTCAATCACTTCATCCAACGGCCTGGCGTTCGCTGTGCTGTTATAGTTCAAGGCAGCAGAAAGCCCTGCCATGAGCAGGGCCAGCAGAAGATTACGCAGAGAATTATTCATTGAACACAGCACCTGTTTCAAATTTATGAGACCTGATACATTTTATTTAAGGCAAATGCTATTTCAGGACTTTGTCATAATCAAGCGTCTGGCAGTTGCCGCCCGTGCCTTTTACGGAAGCCTCGTCGTCATCTTCCGGGCGGATGTTGACGTAAGCTCGGATTGACCACATCGCTTCCTGGGGCATCAGACCTTCAAAGCCGGGCATTTTTGTCGTACCGTTCTGATGGTAGCCTTTGCGCACGCGGCTGATGAACCAGGCGTCGCCTTCGGCGTCTTTTTCAAGATAACGTAAATCAGGGGCCGTTCCGCCAGACACAACACCAAGACCATGACAGCGGGCGCAATTTGAATTGTAAGCAGTACAGCCGATTTCGATGCTACGTTTGATTTGATCTGGTGTTTTTTCTTTTGTGTAGGGGTTTTCTTCAAGCCAGTCTTTAGCAAGCGGCTTTAAACCTGTGATATCAACAGCCTGCGGTGTCACATCGCCATGGCCGAAACTTAATGGCGCCAGCCCGAGAAGGCCGGTGATTATGATTGTTGCTGCAATGACTGGTTTAACGAGTTGCATTCAGATTTTCTCCCTGGTGTTGATTGTATTCATTTAAACAGCTGATCATCACTGTTTAAATTGCTGCCCCATAAATCCTCATGCAACATAGTCAATGATAACTCCAGTCAAAATTGTGCTTTAGTCTACTCATCTCTTAAAATTAGTGTTTGTGTGATGTTTTTACTCGGTTTAAACCGGTTTTATTCTGAGTATTGGCAGTTCTGTTCTTCTTATTCTTTTGCCCAGGCTGCCTATTGCTCTCGTATGTCATAACAGATCTGCCACAATGATCTGCTAATAAGACCATTGTATTAATTGATGAATATTGACCATCTCTCTCATTACTTTCTCAACTGTTACTGTTAGCCTCGCTTGAGAAATAAAAATGATTTACATCTGTGGTTCGTTTCTCTTTGGCTGTGAGGGATTGGGATTGCAGATGAAGATGATTTTTGTCGCCTGTATTATTGAATATGGTGACAAATAAATAGCATATGCCATGATTTGGGACTGTGTTTTACCCTTCCCTAGTTTTGAATGCAGTTCTGATCATTGGCAGTGTTCTGGATTACAGGTTGAGGAGCAAGTTTTTAGGTATGAATAGTTTGTTTGTTATGATTTTTAGACCCATTATTTTTCTCTTTTCAATTTTCTATCTTGGCTTGCTTGTTTCTATCAATGTGGCTCATGCAAAAGAGCTGAATATTGATTTTCTCTATATTGAGTTTCAAGAAAAACGCCCGGCGACACTCTCTAACCTTGTAGCGCCACCTGAGGACGATGGTCTGCAAGGGGTGCGGCTTGGGGTGATTGATAACAACACCACAGGTAAATTTCTGAAGCATACTTATAAAGCTGATGAAGTTGTGATTAAGCATGATGAGGATTTCAAGGCCCGGCTTGATGAGGCGTTAAAGGCGAATAGCCATCCCTTTATTGTTGCGAATATGAAAGCCGATAAATTGCTGATGCTGGCTGACCATCCGCTAGCAAAAGATCGGCTGATTTTTAATGCCGGCACAGAAAATACTGAATTAAGAATTTCAAATTGCCGCCCGAATACGTTGCATACCATCCCGAGCCGGAGGATGCTGACAGATGGACTGGCTCAATTTCTGGTTAAAAAACGCTGGACTAAAGTGTTTCTGATTGAAGGGCATAACCCGGGTGATAAGGAGTTGGCTGCGCAGTTCAGAAATTCAGCTAAAAAGTTCAGGCTTAAAATTGTGGTTGATAAAAAATGGCCTGTTGGCGGTGACATACGGCGTAACGCTGCGGCGGAAGTTCCGGCCTTCACGCAAGGGGCTGAATATGACGTTGTTTTCATCGCTGATGAGGTGAAAGATTTTGGCCAATATGTTGTGTTTCACACCTGGTTACCGCGCCCGGTTGTTGGCAGCCATGGGATGGAACCAGTGGCCTGGCACAGGGTTGTTGAGCAGTGGGGCGCCGCACAATTACAGAGCCGTTTTGGCAAGCTGACAAATCGCACTATGGCGCAAAAAGACTATGCTGCATGGACTGCGATCCGCACCGTCGCAGAAGCTGTTACAAGGCTGCAAACCATTGAAATACCTAAACTAAAGGACTATATCCTCGGCCCGAAAATTCGACTAGCGATGTTTAAGGGCCGGTCTATGAGCTATCGGCCCTGGTCAGGTCAAATGAGGCAAACTATTCCACTTGTTCACGCTGGTGGTGCCGTTATTAAGCTTGCTCCTGTTGAAGGTTTTCTACATCCCAAAACTGAACTAGATACAATCGGGATTGATGAAGGCGAGGCTAAGTGCCGCGTTCAGGGTTAAAGGTCAGAATGCTCTGGTCCACAGCACCCGTTTTCATCCGGCTTTCAACTCTGAAAAGGATAAAGTTTTCATTCTTGATCTGGCAATCAGATGTCAATCTATTGCAGGAGAATTTACATGCCGATATTTAAAATGAATGCGGATATGTGGAGGAATGGAAGCAAACGTTCTCTCGTTAGTGTTATCGTTTCTACTCTCATATTAAGTTGCAGTTTCTCTCAGCCTGTTCTTGCTGACAGAGTTTATATCACGAATGAAAAAGACGACACAATCAGTGTGATTGATACGAAATCGCTTGAGGTTGTGAAGACCATCGAAGTCGGCGAGCGGCCCCGCGGGATTATTTTATCAAAAGACGGGAAATATCTTTATATCTGTGCGTCAGACAGTGACGCTGTTCAGGTGATGGATGTTAAGACGGGAAAAATTTTACATAACCTGCCATCCGGGTTGGATCCTGAGCAGTTTTCTCTTCACCCGAATAACCGGTTGCTTTTTATTGCCAATGAAGATGATGCCATCACGACTGTGGTCGATACCGAGACCAGAAAAGTTGTTGCTCAGATTGATGTTGGTATTGAGCCTGAGGGTATGGCAGTAAGCCCGGATGGTACGATTGCCATTACCACTTCAGAAACAACTAATTTTGTGCACTGGATCAACGTTGAAAAACTGGTGCTTGAGCATAATTCACTGGTTGATCAGCGGCCACGGCATGCCGAATTCACGGCGGATGGTAAGCATTTGTGGGTTTCAGCTGAAATTGGCGGCACGGTGACTGTTTTTAACGTTGCTGACAGAACTGAGATCAAAAAAATTCACTTTGAAGTCGCTGGCATTTCTAAAGATCGTGTCCAACCTGTTGGCATTCAGTTTTCTAAAGACGGAAAACTTGCATTTGTGGCGCTTGGCCCTTCAAACAGGGTCGCGGTGATTGATGCCAAGACGTTTGAAGTTCAGAAATATTTACTTGTTGGTCGCCGGGTCTGGCACATGGCTCAGACATCTGACGGCAAGCTGTTATTCACGACCAATGGCATTTCAGGAGATGTGTCGGTTGTTGACCTTGAGAAACTAAAGGTGATTAAGTCTATTAAGGTTGGCCGTTATCCATGGGGGGCGGTTGTTGTTCCGCACCCTTAAACCAGGATACGATTTGCAGACGTTCATCTCTCTGGTCAATCACGATTAACTTAATGAATAACCGGAAGATTTTATGTTACGAATAATCACAGTCGGGTTTATGGATTTTTACTTTCCTGCCATCGGGGGCGTTTGCGAAAGGTGACTTCTCACCTTACTGCAGGTTATAAAGTCATTATGAAATTGCAGCTGGACAGTGCTATAAACCTGATATCAAATCTTCTGGTAAGAGTTAGAATGATTGAGAGCCAACATTGATGAATGCATCAGACAAAACTGAGACCCCGGCAATTTCTATTGAAGGGGTCTCTTATAATTACGGGGCGCGCAAGGCGCTTGATGATGTCAGCTTTAAGGTATGGCCGGGTGCGTTTACGGCGTTGCTTGGGGCCAATGGGGCAGGGAAATCAACTCTGCTTTCACTGATTACCCGGTTGTTTGACACTGGTGTTGGCAAAATCTCTATTGATGGCAAATCATTTAAAGAAGATGGCGCTAAAGCGCTTGGGCCACTTGGGGTGGTGTTTCAGCAAACAACGCTTGATCTGGATTTGTCCGTTCGGCAAAATCTGAAATATTTTTCGCGCCTTAGAGGCATGTCATCGAAATTTGCCAATCAGCGCATTGATGAGACACTTTCATCACTGGAAATGCTGGAGCGGATTGATGAGAGGGTGCGTGACCTCAATGGCGGGCACCGGCGGCGGGTGGAAATTGCGCGGGCGATGCTGCATAAACCGAAACTACTGCTGCTTGATGAACCAACGGTTGGGCTTGATATTCACACGCGCGGTGTGATTGTTGACCATATACACAAGCTTGCTAAAGAGGAGAACATCGCCGTTCTTTGGACAACACACCTGATGGATGAAATCTGGGATGAGGATAATCTGATTGTGCTGGATAAAGGGCGGATTATTGAAGATGGTTCGGTTAAGGATGTGCTGGGCCGTGTTGGTGCCCCTGATATCACCTCTGCTTTTGAGAGCCTTATTCATGGTGAAGAGGAGCGCTTAAGATGATGAATATTCATATGGGCCGCGCTTTATATGGCATTTTGTATCGTGAATTTTTGAGGTTTTTTCAACAACGCGCGCGGTTTTTATCTGCACTTGTCCGGCCACTCATCTGGCTGCTGGTATTTTCTGCCGGTTGGCGGCAAACACAAGGCCTTGCCCCCTACCCTCCTTATGCGACCTATATCCCATATGAGATTTATATGATCCCCGGGCTTTGCGCGATGATTCAGTTGTTTAATGGCATGCAAAGCTCTCTATCAATGATTTATGACCGTGAAATGGGGTCTATGCGGGTGTTACTGACAACACCATTGCCGCGCTGGTTTATTCTTGCTTCAAGGCTTTTGGCGGGGGTGGCGGTTTCTCTGTTGCAGGTTTATGCGTTTTTGGGCATTGCATTTCTGTTCACATATTTTGAAGTTCTTGATCTTGATATACCACTTATCGGCTATCTGACTGTTTTGCCGGCTCTGATTATTTCAGGTTTTATGCTTGGTGCACTTGGCATGGCGTTATCATCGACAATCAAACAGCTTGAGAATTTTGCCGGTGTGATGAACTTTGTCATCTTTCCGATGTTTTTTATCTCCAGTGCGCTGTTTCCTCTATGGCGAATTAAAGATCTCTCTTATACGTTTTATCAGTTCTGCCTCTATAACCCTTTCACCTATGCAGTTGAGCTGATCCGCTTTGCGCTGCATGGGCAATTTTATCTGAATGGGGCGATTGTGGTAGGGCTGACAGCGCTGATCTCACTTGGTCTGGCGATATATGCTTATGATCCGGCACGCGGCATTCAGGCTAAATCGGGGAAACCCGGTTAGGCCGGGCGTAGCCGGTTTTAACCTTAAATTACGTCAGGTCCGCATCAATAAGTCAGAATATCAAAATTTGAAGGGTTTGCTTGCGTTATGTGGCTTTATCAGTTATAGGTCTTTTTTGAATTCCATACATGATTATAATTTGCCCCGACCATCGTTTTGGGGGGCGTAGAGAATATGCGAGTGTTTGAGCGATGAAAGCAGATATTCATCCTGATTACCACAAAGTCACCGTTGTGATGACTGATGGTACTGAACTGGAAACTTTTTCAACCTATGGCGTTGAAGGGGACCGAATTGTTCTGGATATTGATCCGAATACACACCCTGCATGGACCGGCGGCAGCCAGCATCTGGTTGACCGTGGTGGCCGTGTTTCCAAGTTTAAGAAGAAATTTGACGGCTTTCTTTAGGCCTTAACAATTTTCAAATTCCCTGGCTCTTTTTATAAAAAGCAGAGTTATGGGTAGTGCAGATTAATCTTGTTGGCGTTGCTGCTTTGTGAGTTTAATCAATTTCGAGCCCACCGGATTTATTCGGTGGGCTTTTTCGTGCTGTTTTATCACTGCTTCACATTCCTGAAACCGGACACAAAAAAGCCGGGGCTCATTTGCGCTTCTTGAAGCGGCATTGAGTGCCCGGCTTGTTTTTATCAATCTTTATGAGCCACTGCCAATCTGAGTGCTCAGGTGATGCCCCTTTATCGCGGGACGCTGATTTCGTCTGTACCGAATGCCTGCTGTAGCAGCTCGAACTGTTTGGTGAGCGGGCTGCTGTCTTCGCCTGCTGTTTTTGGTGCATCATGAATCATACGATCCAATGTGTGGATGCGATCAAACAGACGTTCTGCATTTTTGATTAGCTGTTGCAGGCGGGCTGGTAGTTCATCAAAATTTTTGATGTGAGAAGAACGGGTCGACGCCTGAATTTTTACTTTGTGCTTTTCAGCAGACGCTTGCTCGTCTGTCATTTCACCTTCGTTCACCGCGCGCTGGATAAGCAGCCAGGATGCCATTTGCATCAACCTGGTGGTGAGGCGCATGCTTTCTGTTGCGTAGGAAAGTGAAATTGACTGGCTTAGTGCTTTTGCTTCACGGCGTCCATCTGTATCCAGATAGTTTGCTGTTTCTTCAACAAGCCCCATACCCTCTTTGAAAATTTCGTTGAAACATTCTGAACTTACGAAACGCTCAGCGAATGAGATGGTTTCGTTATTTTTTCTATTGCTATCTATTACGCGGGACATATTTACTCTCTGGTTACTGAACTGTTCTGGTTACTCTTACTTATTACTGATGCTAGCTAAGCTCAGATATTGGAGCAAAAATAAGGCCAGTTTTGTCGTTACTCACAGCTTGTCATAATATGACTGATTTTTCCGTCTTTGGCCATAAAAAAAGAGCCGCCAAAGGGCGGCTCAGGAAGTTAACAGGGAGGCGTCACAGAGCAGCTAGTTAGCTCTGATGTTCAGTATCTACTGAATAATTTTAAGATACAGGGTTTAGTTTAATAAAGTGTTAACAGATGAAATGAATCAGTTTTATTCTAACCATCTGTTTATTGGTCATTTACCCTAAAACGGCTGAATCAGCCATTTAAGTTTAACAAATGCCTACTACACCCCTGATTTGAATAGATTTTCCGCAACGCTCACCTGGTTGCTCTTTTGCTTTTGATGGGTTTTGACCCTATCAATTTCCTGCTCCAAGGCCTTCACTCTTATGGTTAATTCCTCTATTGAAAAATTTGTAAGGTCTTCGCCAACCGTGATGATCTCTTTTGATTTTCTCATTGGTTCAAGGTCTTCGTCACTCATGAATAATTCTCCCTTTACCTCTGTTTTGGTTTTGAAATTTAAGGTAAACACAAATGATGTTTTTTGATTGTGGAATAAATTGAGACTCCTCATCATTCTTGATTGTTTCATATTGGCCAAAGGAAATAAATAATGACAGTGCCAAATTTTATGCAGGCTGTGCCTGCTCCTCAGGCAGATAATGAGGCCACTTCACCAGAAAAAGGTGCATCTTCACTTCTTCTTGCCGAAGTGCCGGTGCCTCAACCCGGTGCCAATGAGATTTTAATCAAAGTAGCTGCGGCTGGTGTGAACCGCCCTGACATTTTGCAAAGGGATGGGCTCTACCCAGCCCCCAAAGGTCATTCGCTGATATTAGGCCTTGAAGTTGCCGGTGAGGTTGTCGCGATTGGTGAAGGCGTTTCAACGCACAAGCCCGGTGACCTTGTCACTGCGCTGGTGAATGGCGGCGGGTATGCGGAATATTGCCTCGCGGATGCCGGTTCTGCCCTTCCCGTTCCGGAGGGGCTGACATTAACCGAGGCGGCCGGGTTGCCAGAGACGTTTTTTACCGTTTGGCATAATGTGTTTCAACGTGGGCAGCTAAAAAGTGGTGAGTGGTTTATGGTACATGGCGGAACCAGCGGCATTGGCACAACGGCCATTCAGCTGGCAAAAGCATTTGGTGCGAAAGTCATTGCCACTGCCGGCAGTGATGAGAAATGCGCCGCCTGTCTGGAGCTTGGTGCCGACGTGGCTGTCAATTATAAGACCAGTGATTTTGTTGAAGCCGCTAAAACAGCGACTGATGGTGCCGGGGTGAATGTTATTCTCGACATGGTCGGCGGCGCTTATATAGAGATGAATTTTTCAGCTGCTGCCCTTGATGGACGCATTGTACAGATCGCATTTCTTGGCGGGGCTAAACGGGAAGTGAATTTTATGCGCCTGATGCTGAAACGGCTGACACTGACAGGCTCGACCCTGAGGGCGCGGGATGATGCGACAAAAGCGGGCATTGCCAGCGAGGTGCAGGCAAAAATCTGGCCGCTGATTGCCGACGGCACCATTAAACCTATAATCTCGAAGACTTTCCCACTAAAAGAGGTTGTTGAAGCTCACAAACACATGGAATCAGGCGCACATATTGGTAAAATTATTCTGGAAACCGGATGATCTGCTTGTGTAGTCTTGATCTATACACGGTAAAATTGCACTCTATTTAAACTGAAAAGTAATTTTCTTGCAGATATATTGGCCCTTCGGCTTGACTAGAGGGAAAAAATTCGGCAAATATGGGCAAATCGCACCTGCTTTTGAATAATGGTACGGAGCCATTTGCGAATTACTTTTTCTACTCAAATCCTTTCAACGATGAAAGATCAAGTGGAAACCTCTGAGGGATTAGGTCTTGGAGGGGTGTTCGTACTATTGATACTTAAGCCCAACTGGTGATATTTTTACCTATTCATTTATCATCATTTTAACGGGCGGAGATTTGTTTGATGACTAAAACGCCTTTGATGCCAAAAGCAACTGCTGTTTGGCTTGTAGATAATACATCTCTGACATTTGAACAAATTGCTGAATTTTGCGGTTTGCATGTGCTTGAAGTTAAAGGCATTGCAGATGGTGATGTGGCGCATGGCATTAAGGGGATGGACCCTATATCTTCCGGTCAGCTTAGCCGGGAAGAAATTGCACGGGCGCAAAAAGACAGCAGCTATCATCTTAATCTTTCTGAATCCAAAGTTGAGATTCCGGAAATTAAAAAGAAGCGTTCACCGAGATACACGCCAGTTTCACGGCGCCAGGACCGGCCCAATGCTATTTTGTGGCTTTTAAAGCGGCACCCTGAATTAAAAGACAGCCAGCTTATGCGGCTTGTTGGCACAACAAAGCCGACCATCGGGGCTATTCGTGAGCGCAGTCACTGGAATTCATCGAACCTGCAACCGCTTGACCCTGTCACGCTTGGGCTTTGCTCACAGACTGACCTTGACGAAGCTGTTAAAAAAGCGGCGCGGCGTCTTGAGCGGGAAGCCAAAGCGGCTGGTGTTGAATTACCTGCGCAATCAGGCACATTATTGCCGAGCGAAGAAACGATTGATCTTACCCCTGCAAAAAATGAAGACAGTGCTAGCGAAGCAAAACCTGAAACGGAAGCTGAAGTGACTGTTGAGAGTGTTTTTGGTGAGACACCTGAAGAAGGTAAGACCGGTAGCGATGGCTAGGGCATGTGAGCTGCAAACCTTGTGGCTTCAATAAGAATATAGCCTTCATAAGATTTAAAAAAACCCCGCTAACTCTGTTAGCGGGGTTTTCATTTATCTATATGCCCTCATCATGTGCTTTCTTCGTCTTCATCATCCGGCCTTGAGCAGCGCATAGAGAGGCCACCGCCATCGGCGTAAATTGTCTGGCCGGTGATGTAGCTTGCGTCATCACTTGCCAGAAAAGAAGCGATTGCAGCGATTTCAGGCGGGTTGCCAAAGCGGCCCATGGGCGAGCGTTCGAGCGCTTTCTTGCGCATTTTGTCATCCTTAGTCACCTCTGCCAGCATTGGGGTCATGACGTTGCTAGGGCCAATGGCGTTGACCCTGATGCCATAAGGGGCAAGGGCCTGTGACATGGCTTTGTTCAACTGACCAAGGCCACCATTCGCTACAGAAAAAGCAACTGCATTAGGCTCAGCCAGTACTGTGTGAATGGAAGAAATGAAAATGATGTTGCCGGGTTCATCGCCATTTTTGATCTGTTTGATCATTTGTTTTGCGGTGATTTTGCCAAGCAGGAAAGCCCCTTTCAAATTAACATCCAGGACGTTGCTGAACTCATCTTCAGAGAGTTCGATAAAGGGTTTGTCATCCCTTATGGCGGCTGAATTCAGGACAATGTCAACTTTGCCGAAAGCTTCCAGCGTGCCCGCCATAAGATTGAGGACATCGAGCATTTCAGAAATGTTGCAATGAATGAACTCTGCCGGGAAGCCGGCATTTTTCAGCTCACTGGCGACTTTCTGCCCGGCTTTTTCATCTTTATCAGAGACAATGACGCTGGCACCATTATTGGCAAATCTATGAGCTGCGGCGCGGCCAATTCCCTGGCCCGCCCCTGTTATGATTGCCACCTTACCACTTAAAGGCATGTTTTATTCCTAAATCAGATTGTAATATCTATTTTGTTTTACGCTAGTTGCAAGCCATTGACTTAACTCTTTTATTTAAAGCATTAGCATTTCAGGTGCCGATATTGCGCTGGCTGAGTGCCGTTTTTAATTCGTCAAGTATGAGCGGGTCATCAATCGTTGCGGGGAGTTTATACTCCTCTCCATTGGCGATTTTACTCATTGTACCACGCAGGATTTTTCCTGAACGTGTTTTTGGCAACCTGTTCACAGTAATTGCCGTTTTAAATGCTGCGACAGGACCGATTTTTTCACGGACCAGGGCGATGACTTCTTTTTCAATTTCTTCGACTGGTCGCTCGACACCGTTGTTGATGACAATGAAGCCAACCGGTAACTGGCCTTTTAGCTGATCATTCATGCCAAAGACCGCACATTCAGCGACATCTTTGTGTGAGGCGACAACTTCTTCCATACCGCCGGTTGAAAGGCGATGGCCGGCTACATTTATGACATCGTCAGTTCTTGCCATGACGTAAACATAACCTTCTTCATCAATATACCCGGCGTCAGAGGTTTCGTAATAACCCTTAAAGGTCGTGAGGTAGGAGCTGATATAACGCTGATCATCACCCCAGAGGGTTGGGGCATTACCAGGTGGGAGCGGCAGTTTGACGGCAATGGCGCCGATTTCTCCTGCTGGTAATTCAGATCCTGTTTCATCAAGAATATGCACTTCATAACCCGGCATGGGCAAGTTTGAAGAGCCGATTTTTCCTTCAAGCTTTTCAATGCCATAAGGAATGGCGGTGATGGCCCAGCTGGTTTCAGTTTGCCACCAATGGTCAATCACCGGCACGCGCAGATGTCTGGCTGACCATTCGATTGTGTCAGGGTCTGCTCTTTCACCTGCTAAAAATAAAGTTTTGAGAGATGTCATGTCTGCTTTGTCCATCAACAGGCCGGATGGGTCATCACGTTTTATGGCGCGAATAGCGGTTGGGGCGGTGAACAGGACTTTTACATGATGCTGCTCAATAACTTTCCAGAACACACCGGCGTCTGGTGTGCCGACGGGCTTTCCTTCATACATAAGAGTTGTCGCGCCCTGTAGCAAAGGGGCGTAGATGATATAGGAATGGCCAACGACCCAGCCTACGTCAGACGCGGACCACATGACTTCGCCCGGCTCAATCCCATAAATGTTTTTCATGCTCCATTTCATGGCGACCATATGCCCGCCATTATCGCGGACAACGCCTTTTGGCGTGCCGGTTGTGCCTGAGGTGTATAGGATATAGAGCGGGTCTGTCGCAGCAACGGGAACACAGGGCGCTAATTGCCCGGTACTTTTCACGTCCTGCATCAGGGTTTCCCAATCATGATCGTTCTCACCCATTTGTGCTGGCGTCTGGTCAGGGCGCTGATAGATGATTGTGCCGGAGACTTTATGATCAGCCAGTTCAATGGCTTTATCTATCAGTGGTTTATATTCAACAACGCGGCCCGGCTCTAATCCGCATGAACCGGCTACGATCAGTTTTGGTGTGCAGTCATTAATCCGGATGCTTAGTTCTTCCGCGGCAAAGCCGCCGAAAACGACAGAATGGACAGCGCCAATTCTGGCGCAGGCTAACATAGCGATGGCGGCCTCAGGGATCATCGGCATGTAGATGATGACCCTATCGCCTTTCTCAACACCTTGATTTTGCAATACTTTACCGAAGGCTGAAACTTCCTCAAGCAGATCTTCGTAAGAGATTTCCCTGACCTGTCCTGTCATCTGGCTGTGGTGGATAATGGCGGCCTGGCCGGGCCTGTCAACGACGTGGCGGTCAACGGCATTAAAGCAGGTGTTGCACTCAGCGCCTTTAAACCAGCGGCCATAATTGCCCATACTGCCATCAAAAACCTGATCCCAGCGCTTTTCCCAGACGATATCTTCAGCTGCGGTGGCCCAGAATTGTTCCGGATCATTTTTCCATGACTGATAAATTTCCTGGTAGCTGCTCATAATGGTCCTCCACTAAATTCCAATATTTTTGATTTTATAATTACATATTCGGAAAGGTAATTTCCAACTATTTTGCATTAGAAATTTTATCCATAAGGTTTAACACCTGTTAAAATTTACCGGATAAAAAAAGCCCCGCTCAATGGCGGGGCTTTTCTGTTTTGTTTTTATTGATCTTAGAGATGAGCTAAAATCGCTAACATCAGCAGAGCTACGATGTTGGTGATTTTAATCATCGGGTTCACGGCGGGACCAGCTGTATCCTTATATGGATCGCCAACTGTGTCACCTGTAACCGCGGCTTTGTGAGCTTCTGAGCCTTTGCCACCGAAGTTACCATCTTCAATGTATTTTTTCGCATTATCCCATGCGCCGCCACCGGCGGTCATGGAAAGGGCTACGAAAAGACCGTTGACAATCACACCCAGCAACATTGCACCAAGGGCACTGAAAGCTGCTGATTTGCCTGCGATCGCATCAATCGCGAAGAAGCAGATAATCGGTGAAAGGATCGGCAAGAGTGAAGGGATGATCATTTCTTTAATGGCTGCTTTTGTCAGCATATCAACCGCGCGGCCATAGTCAGGCTTGGTAGTGCCTTCCATGATACCAGGGTTTTCCTTGAACTGACGGCGAACTTCTTCAACCACTTTACCGCCAGCACGACCAACGGCCATCATGCCCATGGCACCAAAGAGGTATGGCAGCATGCCACCAAAGAACAGGCCAACCACCACATATGGGTTTGACAATGAGAAGTCGATATTGACGCCATTGAAATACTGGTAGCTGGTTGAGCCAACTTCATTGGCCTTTGAGATGAAGTGCTTTAAGTCTTCTGTATAAGCTGCGAACAGCACCAGAGCACCAAGCCCGGCTGAGCCAATGGCGTAGCCTTTTGTCACCGCTTTGGTTGTGTTACCAACAGCATCAAGCGCATCTGTTGTGTTACGCACTTCTTCTGGCAGTTCTGACATTTCGGCGATGCCGCCAGCATTGTCAGTTACCGGGCCAAAGGCATCCAATGCGACAACAAAACCGGCAAGTGCCAGCATGGTTGAAACCGCGATAGCGATACCGAACAGACCGGCGAAACCGTAAGCAACGATAATACCGGCGATGATTACCAACGCTGGTAACGCAGTTGCTTCAAGTGAAACAGCCAGACCCTGAATAACGTTGGTACCGTGACCGGTGACCGATGCGCTAGCGATACTGCGCACGGGGCGGTATTCAGTACTTGTGTAATATTCAGTGATGACAATGATCAATGCAGTGATGATCAGGCCAACGGCACCACAATAAAACAAGTCCATGCCGGTAAAGGTTGTTTCGCCAACAGTGAGAGTTGTGTCCATTCCGATGATATGATCTGTTAATGGATAAATGGCGATAAGTGACAATACACCAGTGGCGATGAAGCCTTTATATAGCGCGCCCATGATCGAGCCATTTGAGCCAAGACGCACAAAGAATGTGCCGACGATTGATGTAAAAATACACACACCGCCAATAGCCAATGGATAAAGCATGAGGTTTTCAACGATTGACTGGCCTGAGAAATAAATCGCGGCAAGAACCATGGTTGCTACCAGGGTCACGGCGTAAGTTTCAAACAGGTCAGCAGCCATGCCCGCGCAGTCACCAACATTATCACCAACATTGTCAGCGATTGTAGCAGGGTTGCGGGGGTCATCTTCAGGGATACCGGCTTCCACTTTACCAACAAGGTCAGCACCAACGTCAGCGCCTTTGGTAAAGATACCGCCACCAAGACGGGCAAAGATTGAAATGAGTGAGGCACCAAAGCCAAGAGCCACGAGGCTATCAATCACGACCCTGTCTGTTATGCCATAACCCATCATGGTTGTCAGAATGAGATAATAAACAGCAACACCAAGTAGTGCGAGGCCAGCAACTAACATGCCGGTCACTGCGCCAGCTTTAAAGGCTACATCCAAACCGGCTGCCAGACTGAAGCTTGCGGCCTGCGTTGTGCGCACATTGGCACGAACCGAGACAAGCATGCCGATAAAGCCAGCGACACCTGACATGATCGCACCAATGGCAAAGCCAATGGCCACTTGCCACGATAACAGCAACATAATCACTACAAAGAGAGCGATGCCAACGATTGAAATTGTTTTATATTGTCTTGATAGATAGGCTTGTGCGCCTTCTTGAATTGCACTGGCAATCTCTTGCATTCGTTCATTGCCTGGATCAGCGGCTAAAACTGAGCGAATTGCCCAGGCTCCGTACAGTATTGATAAAATACCGCAGCCAATAACCCCCCATAACACCATGTCCATGTAGGAATCTCCCCAAATTTGTTTGCGTTTTCTTATTACAGCGCTAATA
>JAJFHX010000016.1 GCA_021775425.1 Hyphomicrobiales bacterium | reverse complement strand
AGCTGGAGAAGTGTCTGCCATATTGTCTACCCACATTCGTCGTTAATTGAGAATGCTTGCGTAAACAATGGGTTATGCTGATATTTTGACGAAGAGTGGCTCCTCAGGCCGGACTCGAACCAGCGACCGAACGGTTAACAGCCGTTTGCTCTACCAACTGAGCTACTGAGGACCAATGCGAATGGCTTCTTGTTAGGGGAAGCCCGTAGTCAAGCGAACCTTTTACAAAGCTTTTGACGATTTGCCAAGACAGAAATGAAAAAAAATTCAGATTATTCATCTGGTTTCATTTTTGCTGATAAAGAGGGCGAAATTCTGGTGATGTATCTGATGTGTTTTGATCAGGTTTGAGGATGAGTATATTATTTAATCAGCAGTGGGGTTTGCTAATTGGTTGTTTTCTAGTGAGAAAAATTGGAGGCCACACCCGGAATCGAACCGGGGTACACGGATTTGCAATCCGCTGCGTCACCACTCCGCCATGTGGCCTCTGAACAATCAGACAAAAAGCATCAGGTTATGAGTTGGTCTGATGGATATTCTATATTAAGAACCGGCTGTTATCAGCCATTAAGTCTGGCGCACACCTAATCCCTTGTGGGGGGTGTTTGTCAAATGTTTTCTATTCAAAATTCATGCAAAAATGTGGTTCATATTTTAATCTCACTCTGAGGGAGAAAAATGGCAGCTTTGCCGAGGCAGTATTTGCAACCTGCTAAGAATTAATTTATTGGATTAAGAGAAAGATTCTGATTGTTTTCGTCCTATTATATAAGTGAGGGTGCTGATGGCTGATTTTGTTAGTCTGAGACGTAACATGGTAGATTGCCAGTTAAGGCCGAATGATATTACCGATTTGCGAATTCTTGAAGCTATGAATGATGTGCCACGTGAGCGCTTCGTTCCTGAAGGACTGAGGCTGACAGCCTATGCGGACAAGGATATTGAACTGGTCGGTCGGGGCGAAGAGGGTGGTCCGCGTGCCATGATGAGCCCTATGGCTCTGGCTGTTCTGGTTGACATGTCCGATTTACAGGCGAGCGATTATGTTCTCGATATTGGTTGTCTCTCAGGTTATTCCTCTGCTGTTCTGGCGCAAATTGCTGAATCTGTTGTTGCGGTAGAATCGCAGCCACAGCTGGTGAAGCTTGCAACGGAAACACTTGCTGATCTTGAAATCGTCAATGTAGCTGTTGTTGAATGCGGTCTCACTGAAGGGCAGGCCAATCAGGGTCCTTATGATGTTATCCTGATTAATGGGGCTGTTGAGGCGGTTCCTGATAATTTGCTTGATCAGCTTAAAGATGGTGGCCGGCTTGTAACAGTGGTGTTTGAAAATGGTGTTGGTCATGCGGAACGGTTTGTTAAATCAGGCACCGTTGTTTCCTCATCGAGAAAACGCGATTTAACCGCTCCGATGCTTAGTGATTTTGAAAAAGAGAGCAGTTTTGCGTTCTGATTTCCGAGGTGACTTGCTTTTTGCAACTGACGATTGCCGATGGGCTGGTGATACACTGACAGTCTGAAGGTGGTCAGTGGCAAGTCTGTTGTAAAATTGCTACTTGCAGCTATTCATTCAGGCAATTGGCGAATGCTTTGATGTATTTACTTCGTAATGTTCGGTAGTATGGATTAAGAATCGTAGTAATGCAAAGAGCCGGCGTGGTAACAGACAGTGCCGTAATTTACGTATTTTCATTTCTCAGATGTGGTGTTTGGTTCGATCTTTTTTGAGGCTGTGGTGATATATCGCTGCTCTGAATTTGATCAGATGAATTGCATATCTCCTCGTGTTAAATCTTAAGTTCTGGTCCATTTAGTTTTTTGCCGTGAGGTAATGTTAACTGAGGATATTACATGAGTGTCATTGACTTGATGTATTTCAAATGCTTGAGTTCAGGATTGAGAGATTAGCGAAGATACATATCAGCATCTGTTTTGTTGAAAATATACGTGATTTAGCTCTTTAACTATTATTGATAACGACGCTTGTCGTTATCTGACAAATAATTTGATAAAGGCAACTTGTTTGATGATTGTTTCTTTGAAAATTGCATTTCGATGTATGAAAAAATGCCATCGACTTTCAGTTATGCCTGGAATTGCGATGGTGTTTTTGCTGTCGCTGTCCGGTGTTGAACCACTACAGGCTGAAACGCTGAATGAAGCACTTGGCTCCGCATATAGCTATAATCCTCAGCTAACAGCTGAGCAGGCCCGCCTCAGAGCGACTGATGAGGGCGTGGCACAGGCACAGTCTGGTTATCGGCCGGATATCAGTATTGACGGGTCAGTCGCTTCTGAAAAAACACGTACCCGTCCGAAGGCTCTTACCGATGGGCGCAATAATCCGCATGGTTATTCAGTGACACTGACGCAACCTTTGTTTCGCGGGTTTAGGACAGTGAATGGCATCCGTCAGGCGAAATCTTCCGTTCTTGCCGGGCGGGCCAACCTCCGAAATGTTGAACAAACTGTGCTGCTTGATGCTGTGACTGCATTTATGAATGTGGTGCGCGAAGTGGCTGTATTGCAATTGCGGCAAAATAACCTTTCAGTGCTTTCTCGTCAGTTGAAAGCGACACAAGATCGTTTCTCAGTTGGTGAAGTAACGACGACTGACGTGGCACAAGCTCGCGCGAGACGAAGTGCTGCGGTTTCAGCGGTTAATCTGGCCCGGGCTAATCTCAAGACGGCTCAGGCTGAATATCAGCGGATTATCGGTCATCGTCCAGGGCGGCTTGGCCGGCCGGGTAGCATCAGTAAATATTTACCGAAAACGCAGGCACAGGCTGTTGACTGGGGGTTTAACGAACACCCGGCAATTGAGACGGCTTTATTTGAAGAAAAAGCTGCACGGCATAATGTTGATGTTATTGCCGGTGAGCGTTTGCCTGAGGTGAATCTGGAAGCGCAGTTTTCGCAGAATTTTGACAGCAGCAGATTTACGGATGAGAGAAACACGGGGTCTATTGTGGCGCGGGCACGGGTGCCGCTTTACCAGAGTGGTGCGGTTTATTCGCGTATCAGGCAGGCAAAGCAGATTGTCTTGCAGCGCCGGGCTGAGTTAACACAGACACGGGTGCAGGTACGTTCTGCAGTGATTTCAGCTTTTGGCCAGCTCGAAGCGGCCAGAGCGCAAATTGAATCGAATAAGGTGGCTGTGAGGGCGAACAGAACCGCGCTTTCCGGGGTGAGGGAAGAAGAAAAAGTCGGCCAGAGAACTGTGCTGGATGTGCTAGATGCTGAGCAGGACTTTCTCGATAGTCAGGTTAATCTGGTGACTTCGCAACGGGATGTGGTGGTTGCTGAGTACAATTTGCTGAGTGCTATGGGTCGACTTTCTGTAGCGACACTTCCAGTATCAACAGTTATTTACGATCCTGTGGAGAACTTCGAACAGGTGGATAGAAGGTGGCGTGGAAGCGATATTAACTCCCCAGACCTTGATAGTAGCCGGTTGTTCCTTGCTGATGATGTGTTCTACAGACGTGAAAGCTTAAAATAACGGTTTTGTCTGGCTCTAATCGGCTATATATATATCCAGTTATGTGCGATGATCACGGATAGTTTGTAATTGATTAATTGGTCCGGTTTGCTTGAGGGCTTGCGCCATATAGTTTGTTAGCTATATGAGGGCAATTAGCGAATTGTGGCTGGAAAGATTTTTTGAGGTAACATAGGATGAGCAGTAGCGGCCAAGCTCCCAATGTATCGATGGATGACCTTTTGGCATCTATCAAAAGTATGATTGAGGGCGAGAGTAATGGTGGGGCCAATACTCAACCGGATGTGGGGCGTGGTTTAAGTTCTGCTGAAGATGGTGGTGCTCCTCAGGGCGGTGCCATTCAAGGTGGCGCTATGGATGACGGCATCATGGACCTTACCAATGTTGTTCCGCCTCAAAATAATGTTTCTCCTGAAAAATTTGCAGCTTCAGGCGGCGGGGTCACCGCTGAGGATGCTGCTTCTCACCTGAATGATATTCTTGGTGGAATGGACGCCGGCAATAATCATGCCGGTGGCGGTGATATTGGGCTGCCA
Source organism: Hyphomicrobiales bacterium (assembly GCA_021775425.1). GTDB lineage: Bacteria > Pseudomonadota > Alphaproteobacteria > Rhizobiales > HXMU1428-3 > HXMU1428-3. The sequence continues at coordinate 16,088 of JAJFHX010000016.1, read as the reverse complement.
GCTGGGCATGAAGGTGGAGCGCCTTCTGGTGAAGAGTTCGGTTTTGATCAGGCTGGTATGGATGCGGCGTTTGGCAGCCTGAATGAAGGTCCGGCTGGGCAGCAGCAATCTGCTGAAGAGCAGCAAGGCGGGTATGATTCATTTTTTGATGACCTTGCACCAGATGATCAACAGGCAAATGGTGGACAAGATGGCCAGGGACAACAAGGGATTGGTCAACAAGGCATAGCTCAGCACGGTTCCGGGCCGGGAGGAATTTCTCATGGCCAGATGGAGCAGGCTGGCCAGCAACCGACTTCAATGATTGAACAATTGCAAGGGGCGTCACCGCTTGATCAGCAAGCCGGGCGCTCAGCTGGTGGTGATGCTCATATGGCTGGCGGGCAACAACCAGCGCCGCATTCGCCGCAACCACCGGTTCAGGGTGGCATGATGCAAGGTGGATCAGGTGCGATGGGGCAACAGGCCCATGATGCTGCCGAGCAGGGTGATGCAGGCGAGCCGATGGGTGGGCATGACCCACGGCTTGAAAATGACATAGCTATGGGGCAGGTGTTGCAACAGGCTGATGCAAGCCTCAGAGCTTCGCAGGGGCTTTCGCAGGATCCGCAAAAGCAGGCGGAAGCACATGCTCAGGCTCAGGCTCAGGCTGAAGCTCAGGCATTTCAACAGCATCAACAGCAACTTCATGATCAGATGCGGGGGATGCAGCAGCCATACCCACCGCAAGGTCAGGTTCCACAAGGACATATCCCTCAGGGGCAATATCCTCAGGGACAGGTACCGCAGGGACAATATCCGCAAGGCCAAATTCCACAAAATCAGTATCCACAGGGACATATGGCACAGGGGCATGTAGCACAGGGTCAGCTCTCTCAAGGGCAACACCCGCAAGGACCGCAGGGGCAGATGCCTGTTGCCGCCAATGGAGATATGCTGCCTGTACCATCAGGGTTTCGTCCGGTTCTTCCGGCAGTTCAACAGCCTATGGGGCTGGCTGACCCCATGGCTGGTCCTATGGCAGATCAGTTGCCAGTTGAAATGCGCAACAATCTTGAAGAGATTGTGAAACAATTGCTGAAGCCGTTGCTTCGGGAATGGCTGGCGCAAAATCTGCCAGAATTGCTGAAAAGCGCTGTGGATGAAAAAACCGGCAAAATAGATCCTGATCGCTGGTAAGAAGCATTCAAAGTAATTTTTCGGGCAAGGTCAGTATTCGGGCTATTGCCTGTTTCTATCGGTTTTTTTGGGCACATTCGTTTTTATCGCGCCGGAACATCGGCATCTACTGCATAGACTGGCTTAGATTAACAAGGTCTTTTGTTTAAAGACCTTGATTAAAAACCTTGTTTAAAAATCTGTGTTGATTGCATTCCTCATTTACGTTTTCCTTTCCTGATATTTCCAACCTACTTACTTGTGGTTTGTCAGTTTCTTTTGGCAATCTTCTGAAAACTTTTGTATCAATGGCGCTCACGGTGTTGACACGGTTGTTTGTGGGGCGTACCAACATTTTTTTAGAGTTTGCTGCGTCTGACTTTCACTTGTCAGGTGCTGGCCGGGAACGGGAAATTGGTTAAAGTCGGATGTTAGAAAAAACTTATCAGCCAGGCGAAATTGAACAGCGGATTTATGCTTCATGGGAGCAGTCAGGTGCATTTGCGGCTGGCGATGATGCGGAAAAAACCGGCAAAGATGAAAACTACTGCATTGTTATTCCGCCCCCCAATGTGACCGGTTCACTGCATATGGGGCACGCGCTGAATAACAGCCTGCAGGATGTGCTTATCCGGTTTGAGCGGATGCGCGGCAAGAATGTGTTGTGGCAGGCCGGGGTTGACCATGCCGGCATCGCTACACAGATGGTGGTAGAGCGCCAGCTAGCCGAACAGGGTTTGCCGGGGCGGCGCGACCTGGGGCGCGAAAAGTTTCTTGAAAAAGTCTGGGCCTGGAAAGAAGAATCCGGTGGCACGATTGTTAATCAGCTGCGCCGGCTTGGCGCTTCTTGTGACTGGTCGCGTGAGCGATTCACCATGGATGAAGGGCTTTCCAAAGCGGTGCTTAAGGTTTTCGTTGAGCTTTATAATGAAGGACTGATTTATAAAGACAAGCGGCTTGTTAACTGGGACCCGAAACTTTTAACGGCGATTTCTGATCTGGAAGTTGAGCCACGTGAGACCAACGGCCATATGTGGCACTTTAAATATCCGATTGATGGGGAAGACGGGCGGTTTATTGTTGTTGCGACGACGCGGCCTGAAACCATGCTTGGTGACACGGGAGTTGCGGTTCACCCTTCTGATGAGCGCTATACGGATCTGGTTGGCAAGATGGTTCGACTGCCACTGGCTGACCGGCTTATTCCGATTGTGGCAGATGAATACCCTGACCCGGAGCAGGGGTCTGGCGCGGTGAAGATGACGCCAGCGCATGATTTTAATGACTTTGAAGTTGGCCGAAGGCAGAACCTTGAGACTATTAATATTTTTGATGAAACGGCGCATCTCAATGAAAATGTTCCAAAAGCTTATCAGGGTATGGAGCGGTTTGAGGCGCGTAAAAAGGTTGTCGCGGATTTAGAAGCGCTGGGGCTGGTTGAAAAAATTGAAGAACATGAACTGACGGTGCCATATGGTGACCGCTCTGGTGTGGTGATTGAGCCCTGGCTGACGGACCAGTGGTATGTTAATGCCGAAGTTCTGGCGAAGCCTGCGATTGAGGCGGTTCAATCAGGGAAGACAAAATTTGTGCCGGCTAACTGGGACAAGACTTATTATGAGTGGATGAATAATATCCAGCCGTGGTGTATTTCACGCCAGCTCTGGTGGGGGCATCAGATACCGGCATGGTATGGACCGGATGGTGAAGTGTTTGTGGCACTTGATGAAGTGGCGGCACAAAAACAAGCAGATGCGCATTATGGTGAGGTTAAGGAACTTACCCGTGATGAAGATGTGCTTGATACCTGGTTTTCTTCGGCGCTCTGGCCGTTTTCTACGCTTGGCTGGCCTGATGAGACGCCTGAGCTGGCGCGCTATTATCCAACGACAACATTATCAACAGCGTTTGACATCATCTTTTTTTGGGTGGCGCGGATGATGATGATGGGGCTGCATTTCATGAAGGAAGTGCCGTTTGATACGGTATACATTCACGCGCTTGTCAGGGATGAGCATGGCAAGAAGATGTCAAAATCCAAGGGCAATGTTGTGGACCCGCTTGGGTTGATTGATGATTATGGCGCGGATGCGCTGCGCTTTACCATGGCGGCGATGGCGGCACCTGGCCGTGATGTTGCGATGTCTATTTCGCGGGTTGAAGGCTATCGTAATTTTGCAACTAAGCTCTGGAATGCGGCTCGTTTTGCTGAAATGAACGAGTGTGTTGGTGATATTGAAGTCGATGTAACCAACCTAGATCTTACGCTTAATCGCTGGATTGTTGGTGAGACAGAACTTGCTGCCAGAGAAGTGACACAGGCGATCGAGAACTACCGCTTTAATGACGCCGCCTCTGCGCTTTATCACTTTATCTGGCATACCTATTGTGACTGGTATGTTGAGTTATCAAAACCGGTTTATTCAAGCGGTGATGAAGCGGCGATTGGGGAAACCCGGGCGGTGACAGCATGGGTGCTGGATGAAATGATGAAACTGTTGCATCCATTTATGCCGTTCATGACGGAAGAGTTATGGCAGCGGCTTGGTGAGCATGGGCGTAAGCGGGATAGCCAGTTGATCAAGGCGGAGTGGCCTTCTCTTGAGGGGCTGGTTAATGAAGGCGCAAATGCGGAAGTGAACTGGCTGATTAAGCTGATTTCAGATATTCGTTCCGTTCGGGCTGAAATGAATGTGCCAGCTTCAGCTAAAATGCCGCTCGTTCTGGTTTCAGCCAATGAGCAGACTAAGGGCTGGGCGACCAGTTATGACAGCACGCTTAAACACATGGCGCGGCTTGAAGAGATTTCATTTGCTGAAGACGTGCCAGAAGGTGCGGTGCAGCTAGTGATGGGTGAAGCGATTGCGGCGCTTTCGCTTAAAGGAGTGATTGATGTTGACGCGGAAATGGCGCGGCTCAAAAAAGAGCTTTCTAAAGTTGCTGGTGAGATTAAAAAGCTGAACGGCAAACTTTCCAATGAGCAGTTTCTCTCGAAAGCACCGGATGCGGTGATTGAGGAACAAAAACGCCGACTGGCTGAAGAAACGGAAACACAAGGCCAGCTTGAAGCGGCGATGGCACGAATGAGTGCACTTTAGCCTTCCGTTATTTGTTGCAGATTTTTTGCAGGGCCGCCCATTCTGTTGCTGTCAGGATGGGTGGGTTGGTGCTGATGCTGGACTGATTGAAATATTCAATTCGTTTATTGGTTGGCGGATGCGTGCTGATCCATTCTGTGATGGTGCTAGTGTACTTTTTATCTGTCGATGGGCTGTTGGCGGATTTTGCGGGGTCGCTGCCATCAGGTATTTGTTTTGAATTTTCTTCCTCTTTATCCTTCACACCGCCGTTTTTGTTATTTTCTTTTAATCTGTGAAGGGCAATGATGCGCTCAAAAAAGCCGGCAAGGGGGCGGCTGTCTATGGTGGATTTTTTTAAAATTTTTGCGGCATGTTTGTCTGCTTCCGTTTCGGCCTGGCGGCTATAGCCTGATTGAACAAGATAGAAGGCCACATCGCCTAAGGTGCCAGCCTCGCCAGCCGTGAACAGTTGCATGATGGTCATCAGACCTAGAGCGCGAACGAGGTTGGTTTCAGGGTGCCGTTCAATTGCATGCCCCATTTCATGGGCGACGACGCCAGCGACTTCTGCCGGGGACTTTGCTGTTTCAATCAGTTTTCCTGAGATTACAATTCGATCACCTGGGGCTGCGAAAGCGTTGACGATTTTCAGATCGGCGACTTCAAAGGTGAAGGGGATTTTTTTGGATGCTCCTTCCTTTAATCTTGCGACCATTTTTTCAAGGGCGGCGTTTCCTTCAGGGCTTTGGCAGATTTTTCTGTCTTTGGCGATGGTTTTGATAACCCCATTGCCAAGTGATGTGCGGGCCTTATCCGGCAGCATGTTGGCGATGGTGGCTGAAGGGCTGATGATGTTAAAAAATGTCAGTGCCCAGAAAATCACTAATGCTGCTGTCATGCCAAGGGGCCATTTGAGCATGGCCCAGCTATGCGAGCGGGCTGTTATTCTTGTTGCGTGTTTAAGAATGTGGGCAGCAAAATCCGGTTCATCTATAAACAGGCGCTCACCTTCATGATCTTCATGAGTGAGAAGGACATGATCGGCCCTGCGGCTGACAGGATTTGGGGAATGGATTTTGTCATACGACCAGAAATAGGACTTTACTGAGGGCTCGCTGATCGTGTAGATCGCGAGTTTGTCTTCGAGAAGGGTGACTTCTACTTTTACTGAGGCAGCTGATTTGCCGTCACTCCAACTGCCGTGCCATTTTTTCAAGAATCTCATGTCCTTATTCTCGTGATCGAAGCTGAGCTATCTTATTTCAGGTAAGTCCTTTTCTGAAAGTGATGCTCGTTAGATATATTTTTCATTAAAACGATCCGATATCAAATCCTTCAGCCAGTCCTTCACCGGTTTTGCTTAATGTTTGCTCGCTTTGCTGAATAGCGGTGAGGTCGACATTGCCGTTAAATGAGAGGTTGTTCATGATGTAACCGAACATGCGGGCAACGGCGACCGGGGTGAGAATGGTGAGTGAGAGGATAATGATTAAAAAATTACTGATCACCAGCCACATCAGGCCTTTGCCGGTTGTGTTGAGGTTAAATGAGCCATTTGAGAAGTGGGTGTGGGCGGCGGTGTAATTATAATATTTAGATTGATACCAGGCATAGATGACTGACATTAACAACCCAAAAATAATGATGTAGGCGAAGACGGTGAGTTGAATTGAAAATATTTTTGAAGGGTCTACCGGGGCGCCGCTTTCAGTCAGGCCTTTGAGGCGGCCAAAAACCGGCATAAGTAAAAAGACCATCAGGCCATAGCCGCCAATGCCACCAGCCCAGGGAATGAGATAATATTTAAAAATGTCTCTGGCTTTGCCGGTGAAATGCATGGGTGTTTCACCAAAGTGGGTGTTGTTGGTCATGATGCGGTTTAGCTTGATGCTTTGCCAGGGAACGGCGAGACCAAGAGTGATGATTGAAACCAGTGTGGTCCAGAATGTCGTGAAGCCGTAACGCCATTTGGACCCTTTGAGCTGACCTCTGATGCCGCGCCACTGGGTGCGGGACAATCTGTATTGCTGGGCGCTATACATGGCGACACCAATGAGATAGAGAAAAAATACATAAAGCAGGCCAATGCCAACGAAGAACATGACGGATTCTGGCTGGAACATGAAAGTCAAAGCGATGATATAAAGCATTGCGGGGAGGAAGAGCACCAGCATGGTGAGCAAAAATCCGAGAAAAAGCTGCATGCCGGTGCCGGTGTATTCAACAGGTTCACTATTGAGGCGGATGTTGCCCCAGAGTCTTCTTCTAAGCTCGGTTTTGCCCCAGAAATGATAAATGCCGAGGGTGATGATTTTGAGGAAGAATATTTTAAACCCAAGACCAATGAATTTTGATCCTCTGCCTGTCCAGGATATGTCCAGTGGCTGGCCTGAAAGACTTGTTGATTGATTGTCCATTGTCTTAAAACTCCCTCTTTCAATCTTTTCCTGTTCAGGCTTTTTCACAATTTTTGCTAGTGTACTTTAAGTTTGTCAGTTCACTTTAGTTTGTCGCTTCACTATGTGTGTTGGTTCACTGTGTTAGCTAATTTCCTGTGTTTGCCAGCGATTAAATATGTTTTTCGGCTGTTATTATTTAAGGGCCAGTCAGATATAAGAGCCAGTCAGAATAAGTGAATTTAGCCGAATTTTAAATTCTGGGCCAGATGATAACGTAATTTGGGCTTTGTTTTGAGCCGAACTATTGTAAAATCATTGCTTTGATAAAAACCGGCACTTATGACGCCGAATGTGTCAATCTTGACCATAACTTTTGAATTTCATTCATAGACTGACAGAGTTTCGTTTTATTGCCAAAAACAGTAACGAATTATTATGAACACTGCTTGTTTAATGATGTTGCTGTTTTATCACTAGGTGCGCCCAATTTGCCGCGTTTGTGCCACATTGAGGGATCATATTTTTGCATGTGGTGGTTGTAAAGTTCAGGATTAACTCGGGTTGGACGTCGTCTGATCTGACCCATTTCATCTTTACCGAACTGATATAGTTCCTGATGCCTGATTTTACCCGTCTTGTAACAGTTGCGGTGCGTAAATGGATTTGAGGGATCTGACAGCTTTCATTGATGCTTAAAGAGTGGCGATGTTGCTTTACTCTGAAGAGAATTTTGCGCTATGAATGATCATTTTACACCCAGATTTACAACCACAATAAGAATTTGAGAGAGTTTATGGACGCGAAACCATTTGATAAGACCAAGCTTCCCAGCCGCCATGTGACGGAGGGCCCAGACCGGGCGCCGCACCGTTCCTATTACTATGCAATGGGATTGACTGAAGAGGAAATTCACCAGCCATTTGTTGGTGTGGTTTCGTGCTGGAATGAAGCCGCGCCTTGTAATATCGCGCTTATGCGGCAGGCTCAATCTGCCAAAGCCGGGGTGAAGGAAGCTCGTGGTACACCCAGAGAATTTTGTACTATCACGGTGACTGACGGGATTGCCATGGGTCATCAGGGGATGAAGTCCTCACTGATTTCGCGGGATGTGATTGCTGATTCAATTGAGCTGACAATGCGCGGGCATTGCTATGATGCGATGGTCGGGTTGGCTGGCTGTGATAAATCTCTGCCAGGAATGATGATGTCTATGCTTCGGCTGAATGTGCCGAGTGTGTTTATGTATGGCGGGTCAATTCTGCCGGGTAAATTCAAGGGCAAGGACGTTACCGTTGTTGATGTGTTTGAAGGGGTTGGTCAACATTCAGCTGGTAAGATGAGTGATGAAGACCTGCATGAGCTGGAATGTGTTGCCTGTCCGAGTGCCGGTTCATGTGGCGGGCAGTTTACAGCAAATACCATGGCCTGTGTTTCTGAAGCGATTGGCCTTGCGCTGCCAAGTTCTTCTGGTGCGCCGGCGCCTTATGAAAGCCGGGACGAATATGCAGCGGCTTCTGGCCGTCAGGTGATGTCTCTTGTGCAGCAAGGCATTCGCCCCAGAGATATTGTGACTTTGAAATCTTTGCAGAATGCGGCAACGGTTGTTGCGGCAACGGGTGGCTCTACCAATGCGGCTTTGCATTTGCCGGCAATGGCTCATGAAATCGGCATTGATTTTGATTTGTTTGATGTGGCGGAAATATTCAAAAAAACGCCATATATTGCTGATTTAAAGCCAGGTGGAAAATATGTCGCGAAAGACATGTATGAAGCAGGCGGTGTTCCGATGTTGATGAAAACCCTTTATGAGGGTGGCTTTATCCATGGGGATTGCATGACTGTGACAGGCAAGACAATTGCCGAAAATCTTGAACATGTGACGTTTAACCCTGAGCAGGATGTTATTTATCCTGTCAGCAATCCGATTACACCAACGGGCGGTGTTGTCGGCCTTAAGGGCAGCCTTGCTCCTGAGGGTGGCATTGTGAAAGTTGCTGGCATGAAGGTGCTGCAATTTGAAGGACCGGCCCGTTGTTTTGATAGTGAAGAAGAGGCCTTTGCGGCTGTTGAAAACAAGCAGATTCAGGAAGGTGATGTGATCATCATTCGCTATGAGGGGCCAAAAGGTGGCCCGGGTATGCGGGAGATGCTTTCAACCACTGCTGCGCTTTATGGGCAGGGGCTTGGTGAAAAAGTTGCGCTCATTACTGATGGTCGTTTTTCTGGTGGTACACGCGGGTTCTGTATTGGACATGTGGGTCCGGAAGCTGCTGAAGGCGGGCCGATTGGTTTGCTTGAGGATGGCGACATCATCAAGATTGATGCGATTAACGGCACACTTGATGTTGCATTAAGTGAAGATGAACTGGCGGCGCGCCGTGAAAAATGGCAACCGCGCAAAACTGATTATCAATCAGGAACATTATGGAAATTTGCGCAGCAGGTTGGGCCTGCACGCAAGGGGGCGGTGACGCACCCAGGAGGAAAAGCAGAAGTTGTTTGCTACGCTGACATATAAAACCGTTTTACGGATGGTGAAACGCCTGAAACTACCAGATTTTAATTTGTCTTTGAAGAGGCGGGTAGAATTACGTGATCTGGCAGGGGCAGTGCGGTTTGTTGTTAACCAACAAATGGCTGGAGCTTTCAGTGTGTTTCGCTTTTTAAGATTGTTCAGAGTGTTTGTTATTGGCGGTGTGTGTTTATCTCTTCAGCCAGCACTGGCTGAAGAGAAAATTCCGCCGCTTGACGAAAAAATAATTGAAGAGGGTACGCGGGTAATTTTGCCTGCTGATGATTTGCTGCGCAATATTGGCGAAGCTGAATCTAAAAGCACGGGTGAAAATATAAAGCCCAAAAGGCTTAAAAAAGCTCCGCTTGTTAAACCCCTTAATCCGCTTAAGCAGGCTTTGATTGATTATCGGGCGCAGCGCATTGAAAAGGCCATTATCGGATTTGAAAAAGCGGCCAGAGACCAATCGTTTATTGCCAGATATTTGCTGGCTCATATTTATCGCACAGGTAAAGGCGGCGAGGTTGACCATCGCAAGGCCTATGAATATTACCGTGAGATAACTGCTGAATTTTCTGATGAAGGGTTTTCTCATTCCCGTAAAGCGCCTTATGTGGCCCATGCTTATGTGCAATTGGCGCGCTATATGGAAGTGGGTGTTGAGGAACTTGATATTAAATCCGACCCGTATATGGCGCGGATGCTGTTTGAAAAAGCAGCGCATTTTGGGGATATTGAGGGGCAGTACCAACTGGGTCGTTTTCTGATTGAAAGCGGCAAAATGCGGAATGTAAAACTTGGTCAGCGCTGGCTGACAAGAGCCGCGATGAAAAACAATGCCAAAGCACAGGCCTATCTTGGGGCGCTGTACTGGCAGGGTGATCTTATTCAGCGCAAGCAAAGCCTTGCTCTGGCGTGGATTGAATTTGCCCGGCGCAATGCAACCGGACCTGTGAAAAATCAGGTGGAGCGGTTGTACCGTGCTGTTAAATTTGATGCTTCTGAGGAAGCGCATGACAGGGCTGAGTTTTTTATTGGCCGGCTGCGTTCGAAATATCACGTCTTATGGCGGGAAGAGCCTGCGCCTGAAAAGGGTGAAGATGAACTGCTTGACGGGATTATTCTTGCTGACCCGCCAAAAGAGCTGGACCTTGAACAGCTTGAAGCGAAAGCACCGCGCAATCAGCTACCTGACATGCCGATCCCCGGCCCGGAGGGTGCGCTTGATGGTCACTCATCACCCGGGTTTGGGTATCAGATGTTTGAATATGGCGGCAGTTTTGGTCGCTGATTAATCATCCACATCAAGGTTGATCCAGATGGGAACATGGTCTGATGGTTTTTCCCAGCCTCTTGTCATGCGATCAATTTCACAATGGCTGAGTTTATCAGCGGCTTGAGGTGAGAGCAGCAGATGATCAATTCGAATGCCGTTGTCTTTTTGCCAGGCCCCTGCCTGATAATCCCAGAAGGTATAACAATGGGGCTGGTTGATTGAGGCTTCAAATGTGCTTGTGAGGCCAAGATTGATGATTTCATGATAGGCAGCGCGGGATTGCGGCAGGTAGAGGGCGTCATCTAACCATTTAGATGCGTCGTAAACATCTTTTTCAGTTGGGATGATGTTGTAGTCTCCTGCCAGCACCAGTGGTTCTTCATATTTCAGCAATTCAGCGGCGTGATTTTTCAGGTGCTGCATCCAGTTTAATTTATAAGGATATTTCGGGGTATCTACCGGGTTGCCATTGGGCAGGTAAATTGAAGCGACCCGGACGACGCTGCTTTTGGTCGAAATTACCACTTCGAGATATCTTGCCTGTTCATCATCTTCATTTCCGGGCAACCCTTTGCGGACTTCATCAAACGGTTTTTTTGAGAGAATGGCGACGCCGTTAAAACTTTTCTGGCCATGCACAGCGACGTTGTAACCAAGGGCTTCGAATACTTCGCTCGGGAAATTTTCATCGATTGATTTGATTTCCTGCAGGCAGGCGATGTCCGGGCTTGCTTCTTTTAACCAGCGCTCAAGGTTGACAAGGCGGGCTTTGATGCCATTGATATTCCAGGTCGCTATTTTCATGATGTTCCCCTTTACCGCTATTTAAGTTGGATAGAGATTTGGGAAGATGGTGTCAATTGCTATGCTGCACTATTTACCTTATCCGCGTTTTATCGAATAGTGATTTTGAAAAATCTTAGTGTTGTTATTTATTCCGGGAAGAGTTGCATGGGACGTGTTGGATTAGGAATTTTAAGCTGGCGGGACCGTGCGTCACTTGATAATGCGTTAGAGAGTTACAGGGAGGCTGACCTGCTCTCTTTATTCGATGAAACGCATGTTTTTTTCTCAGAACAAACCGATGAGGACCATGAATTAGCCAAGCGGTTTGGCGTTGCTTCATCAGGGGCTGCGCAAAATCTGGGTATTCTTGGCGGGTTTGAGGCGCTTGCTTCAGCGCTTAGCAGTGACTATGTGGTGCTGGTTGAAAATGACTGCCCGCTTGTGGAGGATTTTGAGGAGGCAAAGGCACAGATTGACGCTGGGTTGAAATTGCTTGATGCCGGTGAGGTTGAAGTGGTGCGATTGCGCAGCCTTCGGGACCCGGGTGAATTTTTCAACACGGTTGATAAATACAAACGTCTGCATGGCAGTGGGGCTGCGGCGATGATGCGCCGTTTCTTTCGCCCTCAAAAGGCAAAAGCTCTGGCGGGCATTGCGCCTTATGTTGAAGAGCAGCCTCATTTAAAATTTCCTGATCAGATTTTGCTGACCGGTGAGACGACTGGCCTTGGCCCTGTCTATAAGGTGGATACGCGGTATTTAAACTGGACCAATCAATCTATTATGATGAAGCGATCGTTTTTTCTTGATCAGGTGATTGCCTATGCGAAGACGGCTAAAACAACGAGGCGGGTCAATGGGTTTCGCAATCTTGAAATTGAAATGAATTCAGCTTTCTGGCGCGAAAATGACTGGCATGTTGGCTTGCCCGGCGGGCTGTTTACTCATAAACGCGTGGGTGAGCGGGGGTATCAGGGTTCAGCCGTTTGATTTTTTTTATTTCAAGCGTCGTTAAATGGAAAAGCTGGTGCCACAGCCGCAGCTGGCGGTGGCGTTGGGGTTTTTGATTTGAAAAGAGGCGCCAATGAGGGCGTCGACATAATCAATCTCTGAGCCACCCAGGAAGCCAAGCGATAGTTTATCGATCAGCACGGAAGCGCCGCTTTTTTCAAGCACCAGATCATCTTCGTTTTTTTCATTCACCAGATCAAACTTATAGGAAAAGCCTGAGCAGCCGCCACCCTCAACGCTAACGCGCAGCATGGTGCCTTCCGGCTCGCCTTTGATGATTGCTTTGATACGTTTGGCGGCATTTTCCGTGAGGGAAACCTTGTTTTCAGTTGTATCAGCTGCGATATCAGTCATTTTAGGTTCCTAAAACTGGTTTATTCGGGGTCTGTCCTTGAGGGATCGCTGTCAGATCCCTATGTGGATGTGCCCATTCTAGTTGTATGTTGTGAAGAAAATATGCTCTTACATCATTTGCTTCGTATAAGACACTGTCATTTAATAACACTCTAATAAAAATAGGGTTGTTGGAATGAATGTCAAGGATTGGAAAAGACGGGTTGATGGCTGAAATGACAGAAAAAGCTCTGTGGCAAATCAAAGCGGCTTATGCTCCTTATGCGGCTAATCAGGAATTATCACGGGGGCGTTTGTATTCTGAGCCGGATTGCAACATGCGCTCACCCTTCCAGCGGGACAGGGACAGGATCATTCATTCAACCGGTTTCAGGCGGCTAACGCATAAGACGCAGGTGTTTATTTATCATGAGGGCGATCATTATCGCACCCGGCTTACTCATACACTTGAAGTCGCTCAAATTGCCCGCTCTATTGCGCGGATGCTTGGTCTTGACGAAGATTTAACCGAAGCGGTTGCTTTGGCACATGATCTTGGGCATTCCCCCTTTGGCCATGCGGGGGAGCGGGCGCTGAATGCTGTGATGGCGGAATTTGGCGGGTTTGACCACAATGCGCAAAGCCTCAAACATGTGACCTTACTTGAGCATAAATATCCAAAATTTGATGGGCTTAATCTTAGTTATGAGTGTCTTGAGGGGATTGTAAAACATAATGGGCCTTTGGTTGGCACTGTTGGCAGTGAACCTGCTGGGGGCACGGAAACGTTACCACCTTATATTTTGGAATTTAACCAGAAGCTTGATTTAAAGCTTGATCAGTTCGCTTTGCTTGAAGCTCAGGTGGCGGCGATTGCTGATGATATTGCTTATTGCAATCATGATATTGATGATGGTTTGCGTGCCGGACTGATCTCAATCAGTGATCTTGAAGAGGTGCGCTTAACCAAAGAGGTTCTGGATCAGATCAGGTCTGAATTTGGTTTGTTGCCGAAGGGGCGGTTGATATACGAGCTTAACAGGCGGCTTATCACCATGATGGTGGCAGACATTACTGGTGAAGCTAAAGGGTTGCTTGAAGCGGGGAATGTTCAATCGGGCGCGGATGTTCGACTGGCTAAGAGAAGTTTTATACAGTTTTCTCCCTCTATGTTTGAAGCGCTAAAAGAGCTTCGTTCCTTTCTTTTTCGTTCTGTATACCGTGATCAATGGGTGATGAAGGTGATGGGGCGGGCAGAAGAGATTGTAATTGATCTGTTTAAGGCCTATCAAACAGATAGCGAATCACTTCCTGATGACTGGCAGGCTTTGTTGCAAACGCAAGATCCACAAAAAAGAGCGGTTTTGATTTGTGATTTTGTTGCCGGGATGACAGATCGTTATGCTTTACAAGAGCATAGGCGATTGTTTAATAAGACCCCGGAGCTTCGGTAAAGTTTACATAGCTTTGAGACTGCACGGCTGTTTAATGCTGTCGTTGGTGTTTTAATGTCTCATCTGCCTTACCGGAAGGAATAGACGTGACCATCTGAGGAGTTTGTCGGATATGGTTTGCGCTGCATTTATTTCATTTGACGGCTGAATTTTTAGGCTGTGTTCTTTTTTCAAGGTTGGTCTGGTTCGGGCTGGCTGGTTTGTTCTCATTGTTATTTTGCCCGAGGAGGGGTGAATGGATCTGTTTGTAGTTTTTCAGCGTCATGTACAGAGCGTTATTGATGAATTGATTGGTGAAGGTGTTTTGCCGGCAGACGTGAATGCTGCGTCAGTGATTGTGGAGCCGCCACGTGATGCCGGGCATGGTGATTTGTCAACCAATGCGGCGATGGTGCTGGCGAAACCTGCCAGTCAAAACCCGCGCGCGCTTGCTGAGGTAATTGCTGAAAGACTGGCGAGGATTGACATCGTAAAATCTGCTGAGGTGGCGGGGCCCGGGTTTATTAACCTTCGGATTGAAGATGATTACTGGCCGGGTATTGTCAAAGAAATTCTGAATGATCCTGAAAATTACGGGAAAGCTGAGCTGGGACAGAATGAAAAGCTGAATATTGAGTATGTTTCAGCCAACCCGACCGGGCCGATGCATGTGGGCCATTGCCGGGGGGCTGTGTTTGGAGATGCTCTGGCTCGATTGCTTGAATTTGCCGGTTATGATGTGACACGGGAATATTACATCAATGATGCCGGTGCGCAGGTCGAGGTGCTGGCACGGTCTGCGTTTCTGCGTTACCGGGAAGCACTTGGTGAAGAGATTGGTAAAATCCCTGAAGGGTTATATCCGGGGGATTATCTTGTGCCATTGGGCGAAAGCCTTAAAGAGGCTTATGGTGATGCACTGTTAGCGATGGAAGAGCATGAATGGCTGACGCTTGTGAAACAGGAAGCGATTGAGGCGATGATGGGTTTGATCCGTGAGGATCTGGCGGCGCTGAATATCCATCATGATGTGTTCTTTTCAGAAAAAACACTACATGAAAATGATGGCGCGAAAATTCGGGCGGCGATCGATTTTCTTGGTGAGCAGGGGCATATATATAAGGGCCGGCTTGATCCGCCCAAAGGTAAACTGCCGGATGACTGGGAAGACCGAGAACAAACGCTGTTTAAAGCGACAGAATTTGGAGATGATGTTGACCGGGCGCTTGAGAAGTCTGACGGGAGTTTCACCTATTTTGCAGCTGACATTGCTTACCATAAAGACAAGTTTGACAGAGGCTTCACGCATCAGATTGATGTGCTTGGGGCTGACCATGGCGGCTATATCAAACGTTTGAAGGCGGCATTGAAGGCGATCTCTGATGGGAAGGGAACGCTGAATGTGCAGATTTGCCAGTTGGTGAAGCTTTTGCGGGATGGCCAGGAACTGAAAATGTCAAAACGGGCCGGTACATTTGTTACATTACGGGACGTGGTGGATGAAGTGGGTGTCGATCCGGTACGATTTATGATGCTGATGAGAAAGAATGATGCGCCGCTGGATTTTGATTTTGCCAAAGTTACAGAGCAATCCAAGGATAATCCGGTGTTTTACGTGCAATATGGCCATGCACGGACCCATTCTATCTTCAGACAGGCGCAGGAAATTATGCCTGGCATAGATCCTGCTTCTGAAGAACTCAAGAATGTGACGCTTGACAGGTTAACTGATGAAGGTGAAATTGGTTTAATGCGCAGACTGGCACAATATCCACGGGTGGTGGCCAGCGCGGCCGGAGCCCAGGAACCGCACAGGCTGGCATTTTATCTATATGAGTTGGCAAGTGATTTGCACTCTCATTGGGCGCAAGGCAAAGTTGCGCCACATTTAAGGATTATCCAAGAAGGTGACTGGGAACTTACAACAAATAGAATTGCACTTGTTGCGGCAATAGGTGCTATACTAAAATCTGGACTATCGATTCTAGGCGTTTCGGCGCCGCTTGAGATGCGGTAAACTAGATGTACGTTGTGATTCGGGCTTAAACTGAGCGGGTTAAGGAATATACAATATGTCGGATAAGCTGACCGCATACCGAG
>JAJFHX010000015.1 GCA_021775425.1 Hyphomicrobiales bacterium | reverse complement strand
GAAACTCCCGCGCAGAAACAATTTAACGAAATGAAAGATTTAATGGCTAAAGAAGAACTTCTTGAGTTTCCCGGTATCATCACCGAATTACTCCCAAATGCAACTTTTCGGGTCAAACTGGAAAATGATCACGAGATCATCGCCCACACCGCTGGCCGTATGCGTAAAAACCGCATCAGAGTGCTGGCTGGTGACAAAGTCCTGGTTGAAATGACCCCATATGACCTGACCAAAGGCCGCATTACCTACCGCTACAAATAAATTAAAGTACCGGTAAAATTCAATAATTTTAAATTGAGGATCAGTTCGTGGTTGATTTATCGGTTTTCCGGCAGCTTGGCAAAGGCAAAAAAGCAGCCATCATGAACCCAGACAGTGCCAACAGCCTCGTGTTGGCCTCTGCCTCACCGCGCCGTCTTGCGATACTTGGCCAGGTTGGCATCGAACCTGATGCCCTTCGCCCGACCTCTATTGACGAAACGCCAAGAAAAACAGAACCACCCCGCGCCTATGCTACCCGTGTCGCCAAAGAAAAAGCCATGGCTGCCCTTAAAATTATTGATGAAGAACCTGAAATTGCCGGTTCCTTTATCCTGAGTGCAGATACAATTGTCACTGTTGGCCGCCGCATACTCACCAAGCCTGAACTGGTTGAAGAAGCTGCCCGCATGTTGCAATTGCTTTCCGGGCGCTCACACCGGGTCTATACCGCCGTCTGCCTCATCACGCCGGACAGAAATGTGCGCCAGCGCATCATCGAAACCAGAGTACGCTTCAAACATCTCTCTGGTGAAGAAATTGATTGTTATCTGGTCTCTAACGAATGGCGCGGCAAAGCGGGCGGTTATGCAATTCAGGGGATGGCAGGTGCATTTGTCGAGCGCCTTGTTGGTTCTTATACAAATGTGGTCGGCCTGCCATTAACCGAAGTCATCAAAATGCTGCGCGCAGATGGCTACCCTGTCACCTATCACTGGATGAAACGCGCCGGCCGTGACCTTGAGTGATCTTTCACGACTCCATGCCATTGTAAAAGTTAAATCTGATGAACAATCCAAAGATCAAGAAAACATCAACCTGCTCAATTTGCAGCCAGCCTCGCAGTGAAAAATATCGCCCGTTTTGCTCAAAAAGATGCGCCGATATTGATCTCAATCGCTGGCTCACCGGGCAATATGCTGTCCCCGTAGAAGAAGAAGAGCCGGATGATTACAGCGAAGCCCTCCAACAAAGTCAGAATGAAGACATAACCAGACACTAGCGAAACTCAGGCTCTATGCCCCGACTGGTAATTAACCTGAAAAACTGTAATCAGCATACCGCCGGATAGCGGTAATCTCACCGCCCCCATTCGCGCGGATCCGTTCAACTGCTGGGGCCAATGGTTCCACCGCCACTGCCATATGATGCGCATTTGCGTGAAGCAATGAAGTCTCATCTACCATCACACCAATATGCCCCTTCCAGAACACAAGATCACCTCGTCTCAGTTTCGAAATATCCCCACTGCAAATTGCTTCACCGCCAATGATCTCATCACCAAGGCTCGCTGCCTGCAAGTCACTATCGCGCCGGCTGAACACACCAACGCTCAACAAAGCCAGTTGTATCAGCGCAGAACAATCAAGTCCAAGCGATGTCCGACCGCCCCATAAATAGGGCGTATTGATGAACTGCTCCGCAACACTGATAAAGTCTTGTTTAACGCCAGCGTAAGAAGATTTCGTTTCCCGGTCATCAACATCAATCAAAGGCTGTTGCTCAAGAGAAATCAAATGGTTCTTAAACACATAGCCATTCCCCGCAAGTTCAAAAAACTCACCTTCTTCGCCAGCAACCGCAACCGGGCTCATGATAGAAATCAGCGCAACAGGTGGTGATTTTAAGTTCGCGTCCTCATAAACAAAACTACGAAGCGAGCTAACACGGTGGGTCGGTTTCAAAACGCCGGGCGATAAAGCCTCAAGTGGTAAATACCCAACATAGCCATCTGTCTGCAATTGCCCCCAGGCCCAGCCATCCTGAATTTCAAAAATCCTGACAATCTCACCAAACAGTGCCTCGGTTTGCAGCTCTCCATCAAAACTCGGCTCATTAAACAGCGGCACACTATCCCGGTGTACATGCGCATCATCACCCGGAATATACCGCTCAGCTTTCACAATCGAAGAAAGCCGCTCATCAGCCAGGTCAGGGCGAAATGCATGAGTGCGCGGGTCAAGCATATGTAAGTCAGAATTTGTCATTTTAGCCATACTTCTTAGAAAGATAATCAAAAACGGCCCGTGCCACTTGTGGCTCACCACCAACAGGTTTGCCCGGCAACAAATTCGGTGTCCATCCATAAATATCAAAATGGACAAAGCTCTTTGCCTGCTCTACAAAGCGGCGCAAAAATAACGCCGCCGTAATCGAACCAGCAAATGGCCCACCTGAAACATGGTTCACATCAGCCACCTGTGAATTCAACCATTTATCATAAGGCCCCCAGAATGGCAGCCGCCACATATAGTCCTTAACTTCAAATGCGCTTGCTTCCAGATTTTGAGCCAGCTCATCATCATCCGTATAAAAAGGAGGCAGGTCCGGCCCCATGCCAACCCGGGCTGCACCGGTCAGAGTTGCAAAACAATAAAGCTCTTCCACAACCTCTTCATCAGCCAGCGCCAGCGCATCAGCCAGAACCAGCCGGCCTTCCGCATCCGTATTGTCTATTTCAACCGTCAACCCCTTTCGGCTCGGGATAAGGTCACCCGGTCGAAAAGAATTTCCGGATATATTATTTTCCGCGATCGGCAACAACACCCGCAATTGTACAGGCAGTTTTGCCCCCATAATCATAGCCGCAATCGTCAGCGCCGTAGCCGACCCACCCATATCCTTCTTCATCAAATTCATCGAATTACCGGGTTTCAGATTAAGCCCACCTGTATCAAAACAAATGCCCTTGCCAACCAGTGTGATTTTCGGATGCGATTTCTTACCCCAGTTTAGCTCAATCAATCGCGGTTCCTGTGTCGAAGCCCGGCCGACGGCATGGATGAGAGGAAACTTCTTCACAAGCAAAGCGTCACCTTTAACCACACTCATTTTCGCCTTGAAACCGGCACTGAATATTTTGATTTTTTCTTCATAAACATCCGGGCCAAGATCATTTGCAGGAATGTTAATGAGCGTCCGGCCTAAGTAGACTGCACCCGTAATATTATAAAGCTTCTCGCCATCAACCGCTTTATCAAGTTTCAAAATGCGGGTGTCACTTGCCGGGCTCTGTTTATAATCGGCAAAAACATAAGCTCCCAGTCCCCAGGCAAGGGCTACTTCAAAACTATCGGCCCCTTCCCCTTCAAGATGGTAAATCCCTTCCGGCACCTGCAACGGCACACTGCCAACTAGGTTATAAATCATGTCTCCGGCACTGGCACCGATGCCCAAAACAACAAGCCCCAGTTTGCCATCTTCATCAGGCACCAGCTGCAATTGCCCGGCTTTACCATTAAAGTCTTTCAGAGCAAGCCAGTTCTTTTGCGCAGGCGTTAAACCCTTGGCAAAATCTTCGTAATTTTCAGTACCGACCATAACAACAGGAACAGAGTGTTTCCGAGAACCCGCCTCCAGATAAACCTCAGCCGCTTTAAATTCTGTCATTCAAAAAACCCTTTCAATCCATTCTATCCCCTTCAAGCAGTCGGTCAGATAGCGGAATTATTTATAAATACTTAATTGCCAGTCCCTTAGCCAAAGTACAAGGGCGAACAGTATATTTTTTATAGTTAATCATTTGTTGACCCCTGTCTCATAAAATAACACCCAATGAGTGAATAATATTTGTGAGTGAGAAAGTACAAATGATTACCAATGCCAACCTGAATAAGGGTTTCAAACAAAAGTTCAAACCTGCAATATTGATAATTTCAATCGCATGTGTGGGGCTCTCTGGTTGTGCCGGAAGCCATAAAGACACAGACCCCCGCTATACTCACTCCATCAATCAACAAAAAGAACTCGACCATTGGGGCCAGAAATATCAAGCCAACCGGCAGAACAGTGAAAACGCGATTGGCTTTGCCAAAGCCCTTGTCAAAGTAAGACAGGAAGGCCGCGCGCTTGATGTGATGCAAAAAGCCCATGCCGAAAACCCGAATGACAAGAATCTCACAAGTGAATATGGCCGCATCGCCCTCAATGCCGGTGAAAACGGGCTCGCCAGCAAACTCTTGAAGAAAGCCAGTACCAATCAAAAAGCTGATTGGAAAATCCTTTCAGCCAAAGGTGTGCTTGAAGCCAGAGCCGGCAAAAACAAAACCGCCATTAATTACTTCAAAAAGGCTCTAAAACAGAACCCACGTCAGGCTTCAATCCTGAATAATCTTGGCCTCGCTTATGCCGTCACCGGCAATTATAAATCAGCTGAAAAATACCTGAAACAAGCTTTATGGGATAGCCGTTACACCCGTCAGGTCAGGCAGAACCTCGCGATGGTTTATGCCATGCAGGGTAAAGTCAAAGAGGCCGAAACCATCGCCCTTGAACCGTTGCCGAAAAAATATGCGGCAAGCAACAAGAAAATCACCACTGAATTTGAAACCAAAGTTGAACGGGCCAGATAATATTTTAGATAGCCCAAATATTCGCCTTGGTAAAAAAAAGAGTTTTATAAAAAAGTATTACCCCCAAAAAAACCTGCCGGAATTGTTTATGTAAAAACATCCCGGCAGGTTTTTCTTTTCAAATTCAGGCTTTCACTCACTCAAGTGACTTGAAACTTTTTATTTCAATACCTTTTCAAAAAATTGTGGGCGGATCCGCCGCGTCATCCCCACATCCTTCCAGCTGTTCATGACAACAGCCTCGGTGCTGCTGGCATATAACCGGCGCGGTTCAAGATCCTTATGGGCATAGCTCATCACATCAGACCAGATCTGAGCAGGCAATCCACCCCCTGTTACTTTTTTCATAGGCCGCCCATTATCATTCCCAACCCAGACACCGCCAATATACCGCGCGCTATAGCCAACAAACCAGCCATCTTTAAAATTCTGCGTCGTCCCGGTTTTTCCGGCATGGTCATGCCCCGTCAAACGTGCTGCTCGCCCGGTGCCACTGCGCACCACAGACCGCATCATCTGGTTCATCTGGTTGACATGGCTTGAATGCACAACTTGGCCAAGATCAGACTTCCGGTGTTGAAATAAAATCTTCCCCTTCGCTGTCCGTATCCTTTTGATCACATAAGGCAACACACCCCGCCCGCCATTGGCAAAAGGAGCATAAGCCGCACTCAGCTCTAAAAGTGATTGTTCAGCAGTGCCAAGTGCCAGCGAAAGATCCTTTTTAAACCGGCCCCGCAAACCCATCCGGTGTGCTGTTTCAATGGTTTTCGCAACGCCGACAGTTCCCATCAGTTTCACCGCCACCACATTGCTCGAATGAGCCAAAGCTGATTGCAGGCTGATCTGCCCTAAATATTTATCCTTATAATTACGAGGCCGCCATTTATTAAATTTCGTTGGCGCATCATAAACCAGACTGGAAGGCTGAAACCCGGCTTCAAGAGCAGCCAGATAGACAAAAGGCTTAAACGCCGATCCGGTCTGTCTCCGGCTACTGATCGCCCTGTTAAATTGACTGACCTGATAATCTCGGCCACCAACCATCGCACGCACAGCTCCATCCGCAGAAAGCACCACCATAGACGCCTGGCTGACATGCCTCCGCCGGCCATCTTTTTTCAAATAAGCCTTAACCCGCTCATTCGCTTTCAGCTGAAGGCCTTTATCAATGCTGGTTTCAATAATCAGATCGGATTTAAAATCGGTCGCATATTCAGGTACAAGATCAGCAATCCAGTCGACAATATAGTTTGAATTTATAGGCAATTGCCGCTTGCCAAGTTTCGCAGGTGAAAGATTGGCCAGCTTTTTGGTCAGGGCAGTAATATATCCATCCCTGTGCATCGCATTTAGCACAAGACTGGCCCGTTTTTTTGCCGCTTTATAATTTCGTTTCGGGTTCAGCCTGGAGGGTGCCTTCAACAGGCCCGCAAGCATCGCCGCTTCAGAAAGGCTTAGCGATTTTGCCCGCTTGCCGAAATATCGCCGCGCCGCCTGGTCAACTCCATATGCCTTCTGTCCAAGATAAACCCGGTTTAGATAAAGCTCCAGAATTTCATCCTTATCGAGCTTATATTCAAGCCAGAAAGCTAACCCCATTTCTTTAATTTTCCGGGTCACAGTCCGGTCAGAACTTAAAAACAGATTTTTTGCCAGTTGCTGGCTGATCGTCGAACCACCCTGCACCAGCCGTCTGGCTTTCAAATTGGAAAGCATTGCTCTGGTAAAGCCAATCGGATCAAAGCCGAGATGAGTGTAAAAACGCCGGTCTTCAATCGCGATGACAGCTTGCTTCACATGGTCTGGCAGATGTTCAATTTTCACATAATTTTTCGTTAAACCACGCTCAGCAATCAGGGAGCCATCATTGGCCAACACTCTGATCGCCTGCCCGCGCTTATTCAGCCCGGCAATCTGCGGGTCCGGCATCGTCACACTATAAAATAATAACAGCCCAGCAAACAGCACAACAGACCAAAGCGCAGCCACAGTGCCCCAGTAGAAAAGAAAATAAACCGGCCCACGGTTTGAACCAACCTCACCTCGATTCCGGCCTCTGGTCGCAGAAGTCGTCCGGCGCGCAGCGCCAGTCTTCCCCCGCCCTTTAACTGATCTGTTCTGATCAGCCCGAAGCGAAGAAGTACGCTTTGATTTATTCATTTTATTTCTGGATTGAGCAGCCGGTTTGCGGTTGCTGGCAAAACCACCAGCAGAACGACCATTTGTTTTTTGCCCGCGTGATGCAGACTTACGCCCGGCCGCTTTGCGACCATTACTTTTCTTTGGTTTGTCCCCAGACCACCAACTCATAATAAACCCCGACCTATACACAATACTAACTGGTCTCAGCCCTCCGTCTGGCATCATCTGTGTTTGAAAAAACAGAACACGCAAACAAAAGGGCGGCCAAACAATATGACCACCCTTTATTGTAATCTAAGGTATTTAAGAGCTCGTTAACTGAACCGGAAAAAATCTACCGTCCAATAAGGCTTTGAATGCCCCATAAGCCCAACGATAAGATAATCCGCGCCACAATCACAAAGAACATAAACACAAGTTGCGCTTCCTCCACAATATACCGGACCAGATTTTTATAGTGAATGCTATCAGCCGATGCCGGTACACTCGTAATAATATTGGTTTTCACCGTTCCGGCAGTATTCAGGATGATTTCAAACAAAGAAGGAAACTGAATAAAAACAAAGGCCAGTGCCACAGCACCAAGAAAAAAGGCAAAGATCAAATTGCCAATACTCATTAAAAATCGTGTCACAATACGTCCCCCAATATGCGGCCTCATTAAAGGCCCTTTATAAGGGCCATGACCAGGTAATCAACAACGAAACTTTTTCACTGGCTCAGCCAAACTGCTGCAAACCAACAGTCTTTCACGCCCCAAACACGCAAGACGATGACAGCCCATTATCCAATAGCCTAATCCATTACGGCAGAATGCGCAATTCTCTAGCCCGGTTCCCTGAAAGCCAGCAAATCTTCAGACCAACTGGCGAAAACAAACACATCACGCCGTTTACTGCCTGTTTTTATAGCCTACTGTTTTCTGACGACAAAAAATTGACGCCCATCTGTCGCGCGTTTTTTCAACTCAATATGTGTGCGGGCATGTGCTGGTTTGGCCAGCCCGACAAGTTCTTTTATATCATTGATGATGCTAATCGCTTCCGCAAAATATGAATGGCGCAGCAAACTCGCATCCACACCTGTTGCGTCAATCGTATCAATGCCATCCATCACAATCAGATTTTCACCAGCGTCACCCGCCCTCGCATAACCACCATGCACTTCGCGCGATGTTTGCAGCGCCCTGTCATCAGAAGCCGCATATAGTGTTGTATTCTTCGAAGCCAAAACCAGCTTTGGTGCAAGATCATTGATAAACACCTCCGCATCAATGTCAGGTGCCGCCAGAATAATCTCTCTGAACCGCTTTTTTAACTCAGGCTGTTCAGTCATTACTGCCGCAACAGCATTGGCTAAAACCCTTGTGCCCATTGAATGCGCCACAAGATAAATGTTATCCGCTTGTGTTTCCTTAGCAATCCGTATCAGAAAATTTTTGAGGTAAGTATAAGACCATTTCGCATTGGTTTCATCATGCGTGTATGAGGTCAGCGTAATTTCTCCGCGCGATGGCCAGCTAAAGAAGATCGGCGCCCCGTCAAATTTCAAGTCATGATGAATTTGTGCAGTCCGCCGCGCGGCATCTTTAAACGAGACATTGTAACCATGCACAAAGATAAACGCATTCCGTCCTGAACTTTGCGCAAGCATGTCATTCATCTGTGTTGAAAGCCCCCGCCAGCTTAAAGGCGTCACTTTTTGTAAAACAACATGCTTGGTCGGGTTTTCATTAAATTCCATCTTCCACCATTTTGGGGCTTCAAGCGCCCCGACTTTATGCGTCAGTGGAATGGCAACCTCACAAATTCCATAAGTCATACTGCCACGGGTCTTGCCATAAAAATTATTGGCAATCAGTTCCCCGGTCTGATTCCGGTTCGTCCCATAAAAAACCTTAACCCGGTGAAAGCCTTCTTTTTCAGCTTTTGAAAGTTCAAACCGCCGCGCTTTCGGCTTATTGGCAGCAATCACGCCATCATTGGTGCCAATGCCTGTCCTGCCACCGCCCAGGCCTTCACGCTTCGCAACCACCCGGTCATCAGGGGCTTCTTTTAGTTCCTCAACTGAGAGTTCTTCCGGGTAGCCAAGATCTGGCGCCTTTTTCTCAACAACAACAGACCCCGGGTCTGATTTCTTATCTCCAGAAGGTATGGACGCAATATCTTCCGCACTGCACGCGCCAACAATCACCGCCAGAAGAATTATCGAAATAATATGTCTGATCCACTGCATTTAAAACTCCCTCACAGTCCATTTAAAAGTTAAATGGACGAAACGCTCTTGGCCTGAATTTCAGAATGGTACTATAGAGACATAGTTAACAGTCCAAAAGTGAATTTATTTTGTCGTAACTGGCTCTATACCCAGACCATCCCTGATAATTTATAATACCTGACCGAAAAACAAAAAAATCTGGTTGAAAAATCAACCAGATTTACAGCGAAATCAATCTTTTAATTTTGGTAAAGCAACAGCTTAATAGACAAATTCTGAACTTAATTCATCCATCACATCTCAACCAGAAAATTCAACTCGATAAGCAAGCCGACTTTATTTAATTTCAAGTGCCCCTAAAACCGGCCCGCTAGACCCGACCTGCGCAATAAAGATGCAATGCTCACCTGATAATGGCAGAGCTTTTTTGCGGTCAACATCAACAACAATCCCGTCCTTGCCAAAATTGCCAACCTTTTCAACACCAAGCACCACATTATGATACGAAATCTTCCGGCCATGATTTTCACCGCGCTGAATTGAAACTGTCCCTTTGTCTTTCACTCTCACCATCCACAGCACAACAGGTTCTCGGGAATTGTATTTCCCCGTGGCAGAAATCCTGATTTTATTCTGATGATCAGCGGCATTTAATTTCACAAAGCCAGTTTTATCCCGTGTATTCACAATCTGCCGGTCAATTGAACTCTTGCTTGCCCCGTTCATATGCACCACGCCATTTACAACAGCTTGCGGTGTGTAAACAGAACCATCACCCCGGGCAATGGCATAATCCCGCTGTCGTTTGCTGTTCTCAGGCCTGCCATACGTATCGCGCCAGCCAAGATAATCCCAATAGTCAACCGCATAGCTAAGCGCAATCACATCATCCCGCTTGATGTAGTTTTCAAGATTTGCATCAGCAGGCGGGCAAGAAGAACACCCCTGGCTGGTAAATAGTTCAACAACAGACTGAGCTGAAATCACTTTATAAGATTTACCAAGTGAACCTTCAGAAGTCCCGGCAACGGCTTGAGTACTCAGTTGGCTGCTCGCCAATGGCACCAGCATCAAACCAAAAACCAATAATAATGAATGAAAAAATAAATATCCGCGCATATGTCAGATCTCCTGCGATTGAGTTCCTGATTTGACTATAACCATCTCTGACAAATGTGAAAAATCAATTGCTCTCACAATTTCGAGAGAGATATTTCAACCTTTTTTACAAATGACACAATCAATTCTTTTTGAAGCTCACTCAGAGCACTTCGGCCCGGTTATAACGAGAACCATCGTTTGACACCTCCCAAACCAATAGATAATTTACTGAAAACTCTTCATATATTATAGGGCCCTGACCAGTTATGACCGACTTAAAAGGCGTTTATCCTTACCTCGTCACCCCAATAGACGAACAGGGCGAGATTAAAACTGAAGTACTTGGCAGATTATGTGATGACCTGATTAACAAAGGCGTCCACGGGCTCACACCACTCGGCTCCACAGGGGAGTTTGCCTATCTCGATCAACAGCAACGCCTCAAAGTCGTAACAACCACCATCGAAGCCGCAAACAAGCGTGTCCCCGTGATCGCAGGCGTCGCCTCCACCTCGACCAATCAAGCTGTAAAAGAGGCGAGGACTTATGAAAACCTCGGTGCAGATGGTATCCTCGCCGTTCTCGAAGCTTACTTTCCGGTAGATGATGAAGGCATCGCCAGTTATTTTGAAGCGATTGCCGACGCAGTCACCATCCCCGTTGTGCTCTATACCAACCCGCAATTCCAGCGCTCTGATCTCTCCTTAGCGGTTATTGAGCGTCTCTCCAAGCACCCCAACATCGGCTATATCAAAGATGCATCCAGCAACACCGGGCGGTTATTATCCATCATCAATCGGTGCGGCGAAAATATAAAAATCTTCGCCGCCTCAGCTCATATTCCAGCTTCCGTTATGATGATTGGCGGTGTCGGATGGATGGCTGGCCCCGCCTGCCTGATCCCGAAAGAAAGTGTTGAATTATATAACCTTTGCCAACAAAACAACTGGCCCGCTGCAATGGAGCTGCAAAAAAAGCTCTGGCGCATCAATGAAGTCTTCGCCCAGTTTAACCTCGCCGCCTGCGTTAAATCCGGCCTTGAATTACAAGGTTATGACGTCGGCGCACCAATCAAACCAACCGCCCGCCTGAACGATGGTCAGATCAAACAAATTGATGTTGTATTGAAAGACATACAATCCTGATCAAATTTAAGCTGCATTGAAAAATTCAGCCCCGCGCATGATAAGTTGAAAAACCGGCACCATTTCTGATGCCGGTTTTAATCGTGTTTCAAATAATTTTTTTTTATAAAGCTTAAGCAGCCAGGTTCCGCAGCACATAATGCAGAATGCCGCCATTGCGATAATAAGAAAGCTCATCTTCCGTATCAATCCGGCAAAGTAGCGAGATTTCTTTTGTCGATCCATCTGCAAAAGTGATATCAGCCTTAATGGTCGTGCGCGGTGAGATCTCAGCCAGATTTTGAATAGAGACAGTTTCATCTCCCTTCAAGCCAAGGGCACGCCAGCTTTCACCATCCTGAAATTGCAGCGGCAACACACCCATGCCAATCAGGTTCGAGCGGTGAATACGTTCAAAGCTTGAAGCAACAACTGCCCGCACGCCGAGCAATCGAGTGCCTTTGGCCGCCCAGTCACGGCTCGAGCCGGTGCCATATTCCTTACCCGCAAACACAACAAGTGGTTTGCCTTCATTGGCATAGCGCATAGCCGCATCATAAATCGCCATCTGCTCCCCTGAAGGGTAGTGAATGGTCACCCCTCCTTCAGTTCCTGGCACCATCTGGTTTTTAATGCGAATATTGGCAAATGTGCCGCGCATCATCACTTCATGGTTGCCCCGGCGTGAGCCATAGGAGTTAAACTCAGCCAAAGGCACCTGATGTTCTGAAAGGTAATCACCAGCCGGCCCGTCAGACTTAATCACACCAGCAGGTGAAATATGGTCAGTGGTGATCGAATCTTCAAACAGGCCAAGAATGCCAGCCCCGTTAATATCAACAACTGAAGCAGGCTCCATTGAAAGCCCTTCAAAATAAGGCGGGTTCTGCACATAAGTCGAAGTATCATCCCAGCTATATGTCATGCCGCCAGTGCCGCCAATAGCCTGCCATTTTTCGTCACCCTTGAACACATCACCATAACGTGTGGCAAACATCTCTGCTGTCACATGCTCACGGATAAGTTCCGCAATTTCACTGTTTGTCGGCCATACATCTTTCAGATATACCGGCTCACCATCACTGCCAACGCCAAGCGGCTCGGTCGTGATATCAATTTGCAAAGACCCAGCCAGCGCATAAGCCACCACCAAAGGCGGTGAGGCAAGGAAGTTTGCTTTAATATCTGGCCCGATCCGGCCTTCAAAGTTCCGGTTGCCAGAAAGCACCGAACAAGAAACCAGATCATGCTCATGAATGGTTTTGGCAAGCTCAGCCGGTAAAGGCCCTGAGTTACCAATACAGGTCGTGCAACCATACCCAACCAACGTAAAGCCAAGCGCATCCAGGTCATCCTGCAATCCGGCCTTTACAAGATAGTCAGTTACCACCTGGCTTCCCGGTGCAAGCGATGTCTTAACCCAGGGTTTCACTTTAAGGCCTTTTTCATTTGCCTTCTTCGCCAGCAAACCAGCCGCCATCAAAACCGATGGGTTCGATGTATTCGTGCACGACGTTATCGCTGCAATCATCACATCGCCATGACCAAGATCATGCTCACGGCCGTCAACAGAAAAACGCTCGGCAAGTTTGCCCGGCTTGCCATATTCCGTATCCATCACTTTTTCAAAAGTTGCCTTGGCTTCACGAAGGTTAATCCGGTCTTGTGGTCTTTTCGGCCCTGAAATCGCCGGCTCAACAGTGGCAATATCCAAAGTCAGCGTGTCAGTAAAGACAGGGTCAGCCACATCACTTGTGCGGAACATGCCTTGTGCTTTTGAGTACGCTTCAACAAGCGCAATCCGGTCTTCATCACGGCCCGTCGCTCTGAGATAGTTCAAAGTGTCATTATCAACCGGGAAGAAACCACAGGTCGCGCCATATTCAGGCGCCATATTGGCAATCGTCGCCTGATCTTCAAGCGAAAGATGATCAAGACCGGCGCCATAAAATTCAACAAATTTGCCAACAACGCCTTTTTCACGCAGCATCTCAACAACCCGCAACACAAGATCAGTCGCGGTAATCCCCTCAGCCATCTGGCCTTCAAGCTTAAAGCCAATCACTTCAGGAATCAGCATGGAGATAGGTTGCCCAAGCATCGCCGCTTCCGCTTCAATACCGCCAACACCCCAGCCAAGTACAGAAAGGCCGTTGACCATCGTCGTGTGACTATCCGTTCCAACCAGCGTATCAGGAAACGCTTGGGTGACCCCGTCAACTTCCTTAGTCCAGACCGTTTGCGCGAGATATTCAAGATTTACCTGATGGCAAATGCCAGTTCCAGGCGGAACAACACGGAAATTATCAAATGCCTGTGAACCCCAGCGCAAGAATTCATACCGCTCTTTATTGCGTTCATACTCACGGGAAACATTTTGTTCAAAGCTGTCAAACTGGCCAAAATAATCAACCATCACAGAGTGGTCGATCACCAGATCAACCGGTACGAGCGGGTTAATCTTAGTCGCGTCGCCGCCAATATCAGCCATCGCCCCGCGCATAGCAGCGAGATCAACAACCGCTGGCACGCCGGTAAAATCCTGCATTAATACTCTGGCCGGGCGGTAAGCAATCTCACGAGTTGAGCGCTTGTCTTCAGCCCATTTCGCGATCGCTTTGATGTCCTCAGCCGTCACTGTGCCACCATCTTCAAATCTTAAAAGATTTTCGGCCAGCACCTTAAGAGAATAAGGTAATCTGGATAACCCAGTAAGACCATTTGCCTCAGCGTCTGCCAAAGAATAATATTCATATACTTTACCGTTAACATTCAGTTCTTTACGGCACTTAAAACTATCTAGTGATTTAGTCGGGCGTGAAGTCAAAATGAACTCTCCTCTCAAGTTCAGACAGATCTCATATTCAAATAGATATGCTATCTGCCATGTAAAACAGCTGGGTTTTTTTGAGTTGATGCTGCATAACTTGAATAACAACAAATTTCTAGTGGGCTTTTAAGATATTTTTTTCTTGATGTAATCTATTTATAAGCAATAAACCCGATAAAAGTACATGTATGGCAGTTAAAATAGAACATTTAAGCCTTAAAAGAGGCAATCGGCTATTAATAAAAGATCTTAGCGTCTCACTCGAAAAGAGTGAAAGCCTGCTGTTAACCGGCCCAAATGGCGTTGGCAAAACCACTCTGATCAGATCAATAGCCGGTTTTATTCAGCCTGAAGCTGGCAGTATAACTCTGAATCTCGCGCCAGATAGCACAAAAACAGCATCAGATCAGGCTGAACTTATTCATTATATTGGTCATAAAAACGGCATACGCACAAGCCTGACAGTGCTTGAAAACCTCGAATTCTGGTGCGAATTTTACGGTAGCGACCAACCCTTAAATCCGGTGATAAAAAGTCATAACCTCTCCAGCCTCATTCACATCCCGGCTGGCTACCTTTCAGCCGGCCAGAAACGCCGCCTTAGCCTCGCAAAACTGGCCCTTATAAAAAAACCGCTCTGGCTGCTGGATGAGCCAACTGTCTCACTGGATGAATTATCAGCCAAGCTGGTGGCTGACGCAGCAAATCAGCATCTCAATGCAGGCGGCATCCTCATTGCTGCCACCCACATCCCCCTCGCCATCCCTTTCACCCGAACAATAGAGCTGAAAAATCTGGGCAGAGACCAATTTAAAACAACAGAGTGGGAGGAGCTGATATGAACGCTTTCCTCGCCCTGCTGAAAAGAGATATTCGCCTCAGTCTGAAAGAAGGCGGCACAATCGGCATCGCTCTGGGCTTTAATTTAATCGTCGTCACCATTCTGCCGCTTGGCATCGGGCCTGACCAGAACCTACTCAACCAGATCGCCCCCGGCGTGCTTTGGGTCACTTTGTTATTGTCCCTTTTGCTCTCGCTTGATCGCCTGTTCTTAACCGACCATGAAGAAGGCACATTAGAGCAAATGTTTCACGGGCCCCTGCCATTGGAACTTGTCGTCGTCGCCAAAGCCCTGGCACACTGGCTCACAGTCGGCGTGCCGTTAAGCCTGATGACACCAGCACTAGGCCTGCTCATGAACTTAAGCACAGAACAATTCGGTATTTTAACCCTGGCCGCGCTAATTGGCACGCCGGCACTCAGCTTTTTAGGCGCCATTGGCGCTGCCCTGACTTTGGGCTTAAAACGTGGCGGCCTGTTGCTGCCATTACTGATTTTACCGTTTTTTATCCCGACACTGATCTTCGGCGTCAGCACAACAACGGGTTATCTTTTCCCGGCCGGGAATTATGATAGTGCACTTGCCCTTCTGGCCGCCATTTCGCTCAGCTCCATTGTGCTGGCTCCGTTTCCAACAGCATGGGCCCTGCGGTTCAACATGAATTAACGGAGTTTAATTTGAAATACTAAGCAGAGTGAACTAGATTGCCACCTGATTATATAAGACAACACCATGATATGACCTGAATTTTATCAGATAGTCTCAACTGATAGTAAAAGCCTGAAAAAATTGAAAGCACCGATTAAAGATGACAACAACCACTGAACCAACAACTTTCTGGGGCCGCCTTTGGACCAGGTTCAATAATTTTTTCAGCACAATAGCCAACCCCGGCAACTTTCTGAACTACAGCGCCAAAATCCTGCCCTGGCTGGCTGGCCTCTCAGCTATTGGATTTGCAACCGGCCTCTATATCACCTTTTTCAAAACACCGTTGGATGAAGAAATGGGCCAAACGGTCATCATTATGTTTGTCCATGTGCCAGCCGCATGGATTGCACAAATGAGCTATGCCCTTGTTGCCGCTTCAAGTTTCGGGCTGCTGGTCTGGCGTCACCCACTCGCCGATGTCTCGGCCAAAGCCGCCGCTCCTCTTGGCGCAACCATCACTTTTCTTTGCCTCGTCACTGGTTCAATCTGGGGACGGCCCGATTGGGGCACCTATTGGCAATGGGATTTAAGAATGACTTCGGTTTTAGTTCTGTTTTTATTATTCATTGGCCTCATTACTCTAAGAAGCGCCATTGAAGAAGAAACCCAGGCCGGGAAAATCACCGCGATACTTGCCCTCGTCGGTGTCATCCTGCTTCCCGTCATCAAATTGTCAGTCGAGTGGCAGCAATCAGCACTTCATCAAAAAGCAGGCATTATCCGCGGAGAAGTCGCGATCGAGTTTCTCATCCCGTTATTTATCATGGCACTTTCATATACCTTGCTGTTTTTCTATTTGCATATGAAAGCCATGCGCGCTGAAATTTACCGCCGACGAACCATTTCACAACAGCGCCGCCTCGCTTATGAAGACCATCAGGATTAAACGCCCGAACGATTTGAAACAGAACCGAACAACACACATCAACCAATTCAACAAAGAGAACCAGTCATGCTTGATCTAGGGCCATTTTCAGAATTTATCATCGCTGCCTACAGCATTTCATTTGTGACTTTGGTTGGTCTAATCATATGGGTACACCATAGTGAAAGCCATCACAAAAAACAGCTCGATCTTCTGAAAGAGACAATCGACAAACAATAAGGCTATCAGAATATCTGACAGGACAAGCACTCAGCACCAATTGAAACTGAGTGGATCGAGCCAGATGTGTTGAATGTAAGATATTAACGGCGTGAAGAAGTATCAGCGACACGAAGTAAGGGTAAGGCAAATAGCAAAAATTGTTATAATTTCTGGTGCAGGCCTCACCCTTCCCCGCAATTGCGCAAATGCTCACTACTTTAAGATCGAGATCTTAACCGCCAGGTTCTAATAATGGGCCCGCGCATTATTTATATTTTCAACAAGCAAATGCAATGTGTCAAGGAAACTCTCACGTTGCTCAGCCGGAAGAGCCGATAAAATACGTTGATCAGCATCCGAGGCAACTGGCATCACCTGTTCTAATATTTCCCGCCCGTGTTTAGTCGTCGAAACGGAATACGCCCGTGCATCATGGGTCATCCGCCGTCGTTTTAACAAGCCCTTCGTCAACATCCGGCGAATAATATCGGCCAGGGTCGAACGATCAACACCAGTTCTTTCAACCAGATCTGTTTGATTCAATCCCTCATGCAGCGCCACAGTTTTCAAAATCATATATTGGCGCGGCGTTAAGCCAATGGTTTTCATTCGTTGATTGAAAATGTCACCGGCACATTGTCCGGCTCTGTGCAACAAATGAAGCGCAGAACTCTCAGAGCTCACTGAGCATTCCGCATAATCTGCAGCCTTACCTATCAACATGTTCATATTCCCGCGATTGAAGAAGCAACAGCCTGCGAAAAACAGATCGAACGGACTTGAAAAATTAAAAACTACAATCAGGAGCAATGATCACAACACAAATAAACTCTACCTCTTAATGCCGTTTCATTTCCCTCACTTAAACAATGCACATATTGGCCCGTTCAAGACCATCACTTCGGTTCAGACAAGGCACCATCACCCCATCAAACACTGCCAAGTAAACAATCTTTACACGTGCATTGTCAAGTATTTTCTACTTATAGTTGCATGGCTTATTTTGTTTATCCCTTTGTAAAAGGACAATTTCTTATTCAGCCATGAGTTGTATCAGTCACTTTTTCTTTTTCCGCTGCACCACCAGATTCTTCACCACTGACAGTCTCATCGTCTTCCATAAGGTCAATCATCTCATGACGGATAAACACAAGTTCAGCCACTGAAAATACCAACGTCAGTGGCAACAAAGCAAAGGCCTTAAACTGCACCCATGTGCCTTCATCAAAATTACGCCAGACATACTCATTCAGCATCGCCAGAAACAGAAAAAACAAACCCCAGTGCAAGCTCATCTTGAACCAGCCCTTTTCCGTCAGGTTCACAGCTTCACCAAGCACCGTTTTCATTAATGGCCGTTTAAACGCCAGTGCGCCAAGCAAACCAGCCGCAAACAGCAAATAGATAATGGTCGGCTTAATCTTAATAAAAAAAGTATCGTCAAAATAAAGCGTCAGCCCGCCAAAAATCAGCACCAGCACCGCTGTCACCAATGGCATGGTGGCAACCTTCTTGAAAATAAACCAGAAGATGATGATAGAAATCGTCGTTGCAATCATCAGCGCGATGGTCGCAGCCATCAGGTCATAAAATTTAAACACCGCAAAAAATATCAACAGCGGCGCCATCTCCAAAACTAATTTCCAGGACTTCATAAAAAACACCTTCTGCTAAATTTATTTTCAGATTTAAGCGTCTGCATCAGCCTCTATGTCTGCAATCGCTCTCGCGAATTCAACCGGTTCAAATGGTTGCATATCATCCACCGCCTCACCAACACCGATCGCATGAATTGGCAGTTTAAATTTCTCAGCGATCGCAACCAGAATGCCGCCACGGGCTGAACCATCAAGTTTCGTCATGATCAGACCGGTTACCCCGGCCACCTGCTGAAAAATCTCAACCTGATTAAGTGCATTTTGTCCTGTTGTCGCGTCAAGTGTCAGCAAAACATCATGCGGCCCGGTAGGGTCAAATTTCTGAATAACACGCACAATTTTCTGCAATTCATCCATAAGATGAGATTTGTTCTGTAGCCGCCCCGCCGTATCAATCATCAGCACGTCCGTGTTCTGGCGTTTGGCTTCCTGCAACGCATCATAAACCAGCCCGGATGCGTCCGATCCAACAGAAGAAGAAATAAACTCCGCCCCTGTTCGTTCACTCCATACCTTTAATTGCTCAATCGCCGCCGCCCGAAACGTATCACCCGCCGCCAGCATTACTGATTTACCCTCAGCATTAAACTTCTGTGCCAGCTTGCCAATGGTGGTGGTTTTCCCTGCCCCGTTAACGCCAACCATCAACAGAATATGCGGCTGATGCGCCCCTTCAAGCATAAGAGGTTGCGCCACCGGGGTTAGAATCTCCGTAACTTCTTCCGCCAGAATCTGGCGAATTTCAGCCGGTGAAATTTCCTTGTCATAGCGCGTTTGCGATAATTTATCAGTGATGCGCATCGCCATCGCAACACCTAGATCAGACTGAATCAATAAGTCTTCCAGCTCCTCAATCGCATCATCATCAAGCTTTGACTTTGTAAAAATACTGGTGATGCCGCTTGAAAGCTTTGAAGAGGATTTAGATAAGCCCGATTTTAATCGCGAAAACCAGCCTTGCTTCGCTGAAGCTTCATCATCCGCTTCAGTTTGAGTTTCAGTTTTCGTTTCAGCCTGTTCTTCGTTTTGAACCTCTGTCACTTCCAGCTCCGCTGGTT
The DNA here is from genome assembly GCA_021775425.1 of Hyphomicrobiales bacterium. Classification (GTDB taxonomy): domain Bacteria; phylum Pseudomonadota; class Alphaproteobacteria; order Rhizobiales; family HXMU1428-3; genus HXMU1428-3. The sequence continues at coordinate 106,771 of JAJFHX010000015.1, read as the reverse complement.
CTGTTTCAGAAGATGGTAGCTGATCAGTTTCAACCGCAACATCTTCACGAGGAGAAACATCATGCTGATCTGCAGCACCTTGCTCAGCCGTGTTATCTTTGCTCTGAGCCCCACCAAACAACCGCCCGAATAAACCTTTTTTCTCGCTCTCACTCATGCCAGAACCTCCCCTCGAAGCTGACCGTCTTCAGCACGGTTAACCCGTGCCCGAATAATCGCGCCCGGCTGATAAGGCCCCTCAAGCATAACTTCGATAAAGTTTTCTGCCCGGCCAACATTGTCCCGCTCCATCAGCAATTCAACCGGCTGCCCCTCCAAATCGGATAAATATTCATCAAGCTTTTGTTTGCCTTTGGCTCTCAGCCGTGCGGCCCGCTCCTTAATCACAGACTTCGTCAGTTGCGGCATTTTTGCTGCCGGCGTCCCCGGACGCGGTGAAAACGGAAACACATGCAAAAAAGTCAACCCGCATTCATCAACCAGCCGCATACTGTTTTCGAACATCTCTTCACTTTCCGTTGGAAACCCGGCAATGATATCCGCCCCGAACACAATATTCGGGCGCAAGGCTCGAACCTCACGACAAAACGTGATCGCATCCTCTCGAGAATGGCGGCGTTTCATCCGTTTTAAAATCATATTATCACCAGCCTGCAAAGAAAGATGCAAATGTGGCATCACCCGGCTCTCATTGGCGATCACATCCATCAGCGCATCATCAGCCTCAACAGAATCAATTGATGAAATCCGCAGTCGTTTTAAATCAGGCACAAATTTGAGAATTTTCTGGCACAGCTTACCAAGGCTGAGCTCACCGGGCAGATCCCGGCCATAAGCCGTAATATCAACCCCCGTCAGCACAATTTCTTTATATCCCTCATCAACCAGATGCTGAATCTGATGTACAATTTCTCCTGCTGGCACTGATCGCGAATTTCCACGGCCAAATGGAATAATACAAAAGGTGCAGCGATGATCACAGCCATTCTGCACCTGAACATAAGCCCGTGACCGCCCGCCAAATGCTGAAATAAGATGCCCCGCCGTTTCTTTAACGGACATAATATCATTCACCTGACAAGACTTTAGCTCATCGCTCGCAAGCTTCAGAAAGGTATCAGCCTTCATCTTTTCGTCATTCCCAATGACAAAATCAACTTCGTCCATGGTGTCAAACATTTCAGGATCAATCTGAGCCGCGCATCCAGTTACAATAATTTTCTGCCCCGGATGTTCGCGCCGCAATTTGCGAATGGTCTGACGCGCCTGACGCACAGCTTCATTTGTCACGGCGCAGCTATTGATAATGATCGCATCTTCAAGGCCAGCCGCCTGCGCATGCTCACTCATCACCTCAGATTCATAAGAATTGAGACGGCAGCCAAAGGTCACCATTTTTGGAGCTTTTTCCATTTTTGGAGAATTATCCATAATTCAAACGCATTACCAATAAAATTAAACTGATTTCCGGGTTTTAGGCACGAAAGTGAAAGTGAGCTATATTCATTAAAGTGGTATAGAATAAGACCCGGTCAGGCAAGTTCAACCTTACCTGAAAATTCAACCTCTATCGGCCCGGTCATTAAAATATGATCATCAGCTTCGCGCCATAAAATCTGCAAATCACCGCCAGGTAAACTTACAGCGACATTACGCCCGGTCAGCCGTTTGCGCACCGCCGCCACAGCCGCCGCACAGGCCGCCGTACCGCAAGCTTTTGTCAGCCCGACACCCCGCTCCCAGACCTTTAATTTCAATGCGCTTTTTGAAGTCACCTCAGCCAGCGAGATATTCGCCTGTTCCGGAAACAGCGGGTGATGCTCAAGCATCGGGCCAAATCTTTCAAGATCAAATCCCTCAATATCATCAACCCAGAAAATACAATGCGGATTACCAACATTGACAACAGAAGGGGAATGCAAAAGCGGCTTATCAATCGGCCCGATTTGCAATTCTATCATTCTCGTATCACGAAATTCTTCAGATAGCGGGATCTCCTGCCAGCCAAATTTCGGCACACCCATATCAACCGTCACCTGATCATCGCCAATCATCTGGGCAATGAGAACCCCGGCATTGGTCTCAATAGTAATGCCGGCCCGGTTCAGCTCGCCTGCTACAAGCCGGCCAACACAGCGGGTCGCATTACCGCATGCATCCACCTCAGAGCCATCCGCATTGAGTATGCGCATAAACACATCAGCCCGTGCCGAAGGCTCCATCACAATCACCTGATCACAGCCAACACCATCTGCCCGGTCAGCCACAAACGCCGCCTGCGAAGCGGTAAGCTTCAACGGGTTTTGGCGACCATCAAAAATAGCAAAATCATTGCCAAGGCCATTCATTTTTATAAAAGCAACTTCATTCATAATGGCTTATATATAGGCGCACAAAGTTGAATGTGCAATTGAGGATTCGCGCAGCCGAAAAACACCCGTAAATTAACCTTTACAAAGCACTTTTATCAGCCAGCATCAATTCAAAAAAACAGCGATTTTTCAGATTTTAAAGGTCAGGATCAGACTGACCATGCAAACGGCAGCAGGCAACCACACTATTGCGCAGCAAGCAGGCAATTGTCATCGGCCCGACACCACCCGGCACCGGCGTAATATAACCAGCAACCTCAGCCACCTCATCATAGGCCACATCACCCTTAAGCTTGGTTTTGCCTTCTTCATTTACAGTTCTGTGAATGCCAACATCAATCACAATCGCGCCGGGTTTAATCCAGTCCGCTTTCACCATTTCACATTGCCCGGCTGCAGCAACCACCAGATCAGCTCTTTTAACAATTTCCGCTAAATTCTGGCTGCGCGAATGCGCTATGGTGACCGTGCAGTTTTCATTAAGAAGCAATTGCGAAACCGGCTTGCCAACAATGTTAGAGCGGCCGATGACAACCGCATTCAGTCCGGTTAAATCAGCCTTTGCCTGCTTGGCAAGAATAACACAGCCAACAGGTGTGCAAGGCACGAGAGCTGAGCCACCCGTTGCCAGCATCCCGGCATTAATCGGATGAAAGCCATCGACATCTTTCGCAGGCAGAATGGCAGAAAGGATTTTCTTATCGTCAATATGTTTTGGCAAAGGCAACTGCACCAGAATGCCATGCACAGACGGGTCATTATTCAGCGTATCAATCAGCATCAGCAATTCAGCTTCAGTTGTCTCTTCTGGCAAACGATGCTCAAAGCTGTTCATCCCGACTTCAGAAGTCTGCTTGGCCTTGTTTTTCACATAAACCTCAGAAGCACCATCCGCTCCGACCAGCACAACAGCCAGTCCGGGTGTCACCCCGATGCTATCTTTTAATTTTTGCACCTCAACAGCAATTTGTGCCCGAAGGTTTTTCGCTGTCAGCTTCCCGTCAATAATCTGTGCCATAGAGTTTTATCCTCATCCCTTATTGTTATCATTCTGCCAGTCGCTGCTCTAAAAGTTGAGCAAGCTGTTTAATTTTCTCTTCTTTGATCCATTTTTGTGATCCATTGCACTCACTGCTTACTGTAAGATCATCTGAAACAAAACTGATCAGCCCGGTTTTCAAACAAGCCCCCTCAGCAAATGGCAATGGCAACAATAGCCAGCACCATTAGTGCTTATAACTTTGTCTTTGTTTAAAGCCCGCTAAAGTCCGCCCTGCGCAAATAACGGGATCAGCCAGCCGCGAATAACCACCCATTGCAGGAACATAAAAAAGATCAGCAACAACAGGGGTGAAAGGTCAACGCCATTGATCGGCGGCACAAGACTGCGGAACGGTCGTAACATCGGCTCGGTTACAGCATCAAGAAACTGCATCACAGAACTCGCAAACTGGTTATATGTATTGATAATCCCAAAAGCCACCAGCCAGCTTAAAATGATTGAAATAATCACAACCCACTTTAAAAGATCAATGATAACGTGATCAATAAACTGTAATAAAGGTATCATGGCCTGGCTCTCTTGATGATTGTCGAATTTGTCAATTTGTAGCCATAGCAGCATCACACATCAAGCGCAAATTTGAACTCGATATCAGCGCATTATTCAATCTTTACTTTTGCCGCCAAGGAGTTTCCTCGGCTTATAGAGAATGCCCATAAAAGGAGCCAGCAAACTCCCCGGAACCACCCGCAAAAACAGCCCGAAAGCGGCGTAAACAATCCCCGGCGTTACAACCGCCCAGTGCCCCATTAACAATGCCCGATGCACTGAGCGCGCAACAGCTCGTGGTTTCATGCGCCACAACACATAATGATAAAGCGAATTTTGCCCGTTGATTTTATAATGAAACGGCGTTTTTGTCGGCCCCGGCAATACGGCAGCAATATAAACACCCCGTCCGCGAACCTCATTCGCCAGTGCTTCGGTCAGGTTGGTCACATAAGCTTTGGACGCATAATAAACCGCATTATATGGCCCGGGCGCTAACCCGCCTATTGAGCTTATATTCAACAACGCGCCCTCACCACGCTGCACCATCCCCGGTAAATAACGATGCGAAAGTGCTGTCAAAACATCAATATTGAGGTCAACCACAGCTTTCAGATCTTCAAATGATGAAGTGAGAAAATCATCCCGCTCGCCAATGCCGGCATTATTGATCAACACCTCAACATGATACCCCTTAAGTAAAAGAAGCTCATCAATCAATTGATGCAAAGTGAGGTCCGTCAGGTCAAGCGCAATTGAGAGAACTTCGCCTTCACCAAGACCAGAGACCCGATCAACCACAGCCCCGAGCCGCGCCTGATCCTGACCAATCAGCAACAGATTATGACCCGCCTCTGCAAACTCAGTCGCCATCGCTGCGCCAATCCCCGATGACCCGCCCGTAATCAGGGTCAGTGGTTTGGTAACAATGGCATCTATGTTCTCAGCTGAACCTGCCGCACGTTTCCTGCCGCCAAAAGGAAACGGCAGCTTGCCCATCATAAACCGCCGCTTGCGCCACGGCCGGGTGATACACCCAACCATCCGGGCTATTTTTAAATCAAAAGGTTCTGTATTCATTCTTTTTTAGTTTCCGCATCTCTATCGCTCACTTATTTCAACATATAAAAAAGTGAGAAAGCCTTCCGACCCCAAAATTTACCCCACAACCGGCCACATCAGTTCCCAAAAGGGTCAGAAGCCAATACTGACATTTTTCAATTAGTTTAGATACAGTCTAAATTGAAATATTGACCGAATTAACAACCCGGCTAATTTCTAATTGAAATCAGCAAACGTCACTAAGAACGCCTCTAAGACTAAGAACGCTACTAAGAAAGACTCCACCAGAAATAAAGCGGAACCAGAATATAGCTGGCCGCAGCTGCCACCAGCACCCCGCGCAGCCAGAGCATTTGAAACCTCATCCACAGCAGCACAATACAGAAAAGGGCGATGCCCCGCTCAAACAGCCCCACCAGATCACCATGGTGATTACCATTCCAATAAGAAAGCGGTGAATGAAACCGGTAATCGGTGAACGGCCAGAAATGCTTGTGCGCATCTGAGTGGTGAAACGGCAAATCAAAACCGATATGCAGCAGGGCTGCAAGAGCAAACAGCACCAGCCAGTGCCACTTTGCAAAAAACCCTAAAATCAGCAGGGCGAGATATAGCGGCAGAGAATTACCAATGGCAGAATATGTCTGCCAGGGTTCCTGCCAGTAATTATTTGACCAGAGCTCATGCGAAGAAATCCCGGCCATAAATTTCGCCCAGACAAACAAAACATAAATCGAAAAATCCGGCACCAACGCCCCAGCCACAACCGCCAGATACAACAACCAGCTTCGGGATCGCTGAGCCTCCCTACCCGCTTCTACAGGCCGCGCCAGCACAGCAGCCGCAATCAACAAATGCGTCGGCGTCATCATATTGAAAGGCTCCTAAAATAAACGACTGTATAATCAAATAACGAAGCTCATCCATCAGCAAATGACACATGAAAGAACAAAATAAATTGATCTAAAATGATAATGAGTTGGAACAGACTATGAGAAAAATATTCATATCGCCTGAAACGAAGAAGGGAAAGAGCGAACATGGCATCCCGCGATAGCCGAAACCAGTGCTTAGCGCCTCATAGCGCGGTTGCATCTGGGAAATCAAAAATGAAAACTAAAACGCGCAGGCATCCCACACGTTTAAAACACCCCACAAGACAAAAAACGAGAAATTTTGCGTTCTGGCTAGGCAAGGTGGAGGCGAGGAGTGGATAATATCAAAACATATTTGAGCACCGCAGCATTCACCTTAACGACGCCAGAACGGAAAAGATCCGTTTTTTAAGCCGCTTCGGCTTTGCTGTCGATCAGGCGGACTATATCCGCCATAATATCATTCAATTGGAAGTCTTTCGGAGTATAAACGGCCGCTGCACCAGCAGCTTTAAGAAGCTCAGCATCTTCGGGAGGAATAATACCACCCACCACCAGCGGAATATCTCCCATCCCGGCGTCTGTCATGCGGGTCAGCACATCTTTCACCAGCGCCACATGAGAGCCAGAAAGAATAGAGAGCCCAACTGCATGCACACCTTCTTCAAGCGCGGCATTAACAATCTGAGCCGGCGTTAAGCGAATGCCTTCATAAACCACTTCCATCCCGGCATCCCGGGCGCGAACAGCAATTTGTTCAGCGCCATTTGAGTGACCATCAAGCCCCGGCTTACCAACCAGAAACTTAATCCGACGTCCCAAACGGTTCGAGACGGCTTCAACTTCAGCCCGCACTTTTTCAAGGCCGGAAGCATCCACATTAGCTGATTTACCAACCCCTGTTGGCGCGCGGTATTCACCAAACACTTCGCGCAATAAATTGCCCCACTCACCTGTAGTGACCCCCGCCTTGGCGCAAGCAATCGAAGGCTCCATAATATTGCGCTCTTCTTGCGCTGCGCTGCGCAGTTCATCAAGTGCGGTTTCACAAGCGACCTGGTCCCGGCTATCTCGCCACTGCTGCAAACGTTCAATCTGTTCTTTTTCAACCCAGTCAGGAATGGTCAGGATGCCACCATCCGCCCCCTGCGCCAGCGGGCTTTCTTCACTTTCCGTCCAGCGGTTCACACCAACAACAATCTGCTCACCAAGTTCAATGTCACGCAATCTGGCTGTGTTGCTTTCAACAAGCCTTTGTTTCATATAAGAACTTTCAACCGCAGCGACAGCGCCGCCCATTTCTTCAATGCGGGCCAGTTCGGCGCGCGCTTCGTCTTTCAGTGCCTCAACCTTCTTGTCAATCACGACAGAGCCATCAAAAATATCACCATATTCAAGCAGGTCCGTTTCATAAGCCATAATCTGTTGCATGCGGATTGACCATTGCTGGTCAAACGGGCGCGGCAGGCCTAGAGCTTCATTCCATGCAGGGAGCTGCACAGCTCTGGCGCGTGCGTTTTTCGATAAAACTACAGCCAGCATTTCAATCAAAATGCGGTAAACATTATTTTCCGGTTGCGGTTCTGTAAGGCCAAGTGAGTTCACCTGTACACCATAACGGAAGCGCCGGAATTTCGGGTCTTCAACGCCATAACGGGTCTGGCAAATTTCATCCCAAAGATCGACAAAAGCGCGCATCTTGCTCATCTCGGTGATGAACCTCATCCCGGCATTGACGAAAAACGAAATCCGCCCACAAACCGCCGGGAAGTCTTCATCTGCCACCTCGCCAGAGGCTTTCACATTATCAAGAACAGCAATTGCGGTTGCCAGTGCAAAGGCAAGCTCCTGCACCGGGGTCGCGCCAGCTTCCTGCAAATGGTAAGAGCAGACATTGGTCGGGTTCCACTTGGGCACTTCTTTATAGGAATAAGTGATCACATCCTTGATCAACCGCATAGATGGCGCTGGCGGAAACACATATGTACCGCGTGATAAATATTCCTTGATGATATCGTTTTGAACTGTGCCGGAAAGTTTGGCCCGGTCAGCACCCTGATCTTCCGCTGTTGCGATATATAAGGAAAGCAACCACCCGGCTGTCGCGTTAATGGTCATAGATGTGTTCATGCTCTCAAGCGGGATGCCGTCAAACAAAGTCCGCATATCACCGATGTGAGAGATAGGCACACCAACCTTGCCAACCTCACCCTTGGCCAGCGAGTGGTCAGAATCATAACCCGTTTGCGTTGGCAGGTCGAAAGCAACTGAAAGCCCGGTTTGTCCTTTAGCCAGATTGTTCCTGTAAAGCTCATTTGATGCCGTCGCGGTCGAATGGCCTGCATAAGTCCTGAATAGCCAGGGCTTGTCCTTAGTAGGTTTGGCTTGCGATGGGTTATCATTGGAAGGCTTATCAGTCATAAAGGCTCTCACTCATCAATAATATATGTCACCAAAAATCGGCACTGGTTTTAATAATACGCGGTTACTTCGTGGGTAACTGAAGCTCACTGAAACGATAAACAGAACAACCCTAATTCCCTAAAATGCTCCACGCACACGCCAGATATACCGCACCTCTATCAAAAAATGAAGCAGTCCAATAGATTAATATCAATCTAAAAGTGATAAAAACCGCAAACTCAGGCTGAATAGTTGGATGTGACTGCAAAACAATCAGCAAATGCTTAATTTAGCAGCCTTTATTGCTCTGATATATTAGCAAGCTGTGCCAGTTAAGCCGGAATATTTCTTGGCCGGCCCCGCTTTTTCGAACCCGCTTTTCCGCTCCCTTTGCCGGCATCCGGCTTATCCTTTGTCGCATTTTCGGTCGAATCAGCGTCCCTGTCATCATCATTAGAAGAAAGCACTTTCCCTTGTTTTGAAAGCGCCTCAATCACCTCTGGTGAAAGCACAAGTTGCTGATGCGGATAAGGAATAGATATGCCAGCTTCATCAAGTGCCAGTTTGACCTTCCGGGTAATGTCAAAATTCAATTCCCAGTAACTGCCTCTGTCTGTCCAGACCCGCAATTCAAGATCAACCGAACTCGCACCAAGCGCCCGCACCACCACCAGCGGTTCAGGTGAACGATGCACCCGGGCATCATCCAACAAAAGTTTCATGATCACATCACGCGCTTTGTCAATGTCAGCTTCATAAGCAATGCCGACCTGCAAATCAAACCGGCGCCGCGGCAGGCGGCTGTAATTTGTGATGATATTCGACCAGATCATAGAATTCGGCACCGTGATGTAAAGCCCCTGTGCCGTATGCATCCGCGTAATAAAAAAACCGGTTTCTTCTACAGTGCCAGAAATATTCCCAGCCTCAATAAAATCCCCTTTTCGAAACGGACGGATCACAAGAAGCATAATCCCCGCGGCAACATTTTGCAGTGTGCCCTGTAATGCCAGACCAATCGCCAGACCAGCCGCACCAAGCACCGCGATAATCGACGTCGTCTCAATCCCGAAGTTAGAGAGCGTCATAATCAGCGTAATAAAGATAATGCCATATTGAACTGACTGCGCCAGTATCGGCACCAGAGTCTGATCCATGCCCTTAATGCCAGCAAATTTTGACCGTACCGCACCAGAAGCAATCCGCGCCAGCAAATAACCACCAATAAGAATAAGGCAGGCAAGACCGACCTGAATTGAAAGAGAGACGGTTTTTTCAGCAGCCACTTCGGCCAGTTGCGCCAGATCAGCCCCCTGCACTTTCGCAGTCACCGTTTCAACAAGAGATGTCAACGTTTCTATATCCTTTTATTTTTCTGCTCGAACGCTGATACTATATTGTTGATATTAACGCAAAACCGGCCAGAAAGTTCCATATTGAATTGATTTAGTCCCCGGCACCAGTGTCAATGGTACTAGCTTCAACTCCCTGATCAATCAGAAATCTGGTCATAAGCGGCACAATCTCATATTCATAAAGATTATTGTGCCCGCCCCCTTTTATCACCTGCATTTGTTTAGGTTCAGGTGCTGCATGAAATAATTTCTCACCCGACGCCAGCGGTATCACCCCATCAGCACTGCCATGGATCACAAGAAGCGGGCTGCGGATTTTATCAATAAACTGATAGGTCAAAAACGGATCACGCAGATACCTCTCTACCGGCAAATGCGGATAGCGGCTTTTGCCTATCTCTAAAACAGAATACATTGGCGCTTCAAGAATGATAGCAGAACAATCAGCTTTCGCTGCCAGTTGCACGGCCACAGACGTACCGATTGATTCGCCATAAATCACTATATCACGTGGCTGGAGCCCGGCATCAATCAAATACTGATAAGCAATAGCAGCGTCTTTCACAAACCCCGCTTCAGAAGGAGTCCCTTCACTGCCACCAAACCCGCGATAGCCAAGCATAAAAACACCATACCCGGCAGTTGATAGCTGGCGAAATTTTTCTTCCCTGTTGGCAACATTACCGCCATTGCCATGGAAAAACAGCATCGTTGCCTTGCCCTGCCGCGCCGGCAAATACCAGCTATAAAGCCTGTGCCCATCTGCTGAATTAAATTGCACTTCACGTAACCCGTCAATTCCAACAGCCTCAACCGGCACATAGCTCGGGTCCGGGCTGAAGGTAAGCTTGCGCTGATAGAGATAAATCAACCCGGCAAAAACCAGATAGATAACGCCAAGTAACAACAGGGCTTTAAGGATCAAACTCATTTTATGCCTTTTGAATCATTTAGTTATTGCGATAAAAAGTTGAGAGTGCAGTGCATGAAAATTCAAACAACAGATAAGTGAATTAATTTAGAGTTTCAAGCGGCTTTGCCGTCTCTTCATCATCAGTGTGCAATTTTAACGCCACACTTTTACTTCTAAGTCGATCATCTTGTCGGTGCACAGCCTTTATCACATGGAGCCAGGTCACCATCACAAAAGAGATAATCATCAGCAAATACCAGGAACCAAGTTTGCCAAATGAAACCATCCGCCAGCCATCCGTCTGGTTCGGGTAACGCCACGCTTGCGCCAGTGTGCCGATCTGTTCACCAAACCAGATAAAAATGGCAACCAGAAAAAATCCCACCAGCAATGGCATCGCATAGTGCTGTCGATCCACCCGGAAAAAAACTTTCGTGCGGAAATAAATAATCAGCAGAGCTGCAAATAACCCATAGCGAATGTCAGGCACATAATGATGCGAGAAAAAATTGATATAAATAAGCAAAGCCACAACGTTGGCCTGCCACAAGCGCGGATATCCCTCAAACCTGAAATCAAATGCCCGCCACACCCTGGCGATATAACTACCGACAGCTGAATACATAAACCCTGAAAACAACGGCACCCCGCCTATATGAAACAGACTCGCCTCAGGATAAATCCAGGAGCCCATCGCCGTTTTGAAAATCTCCATCACCGTACCGACAATGTGAAACAGAATGATAATTTTAGCTTCTGAGATCGTCTCCAGTTTAAATGCAATCAGCCCAAGTTGAATACCAATCGCCGCCAAAAATAAAAAATCATATCGGTGCAGAACATCATCAAAAGGATACCAGTAGCGGGACATAATAATCAGAGCCAGCAACAGCCCGCCAAAGAGCGCCGCCCAACCCTGCTTGAACACAAAAAGCGAAAACTCAAACAAAACAAATCCGATTTTTGTCCGCGCCGCAATCTCACGCGCCGCCTCAAAAAACTGAGGCCGTTTGGTAATATATTTCAGCGCCATAACTCACACCCTGATAAAAACCCGCCATCACCCTAATCTTCTCTATTGCCCGCAAATTGAGACAAGAAAAAGCCGCAGCCTTCAATTAAGAAAGCTGCGGCTGTAATTAGAGGATTGTAACGGACTGAAAATCAGAGAGATTTTACAATATTTTCAGTCATCTTCTTGGCGTCGCCAAGCAACATCATAGTGTTGTCACGGTAAAACAATGTATTGTCGATACCAGCATAGCCAGAAGCCAGCGAGCGCTTGTTAAACATCACAGTGCCGGCTTTCCAGACCTCAAGCACCGGCATGCCATAAATCGGCGAAGTCGGGTCTTCAAGTGCTGCCGGGTTGGTCACATCATTCGCGCCAATCACATAAACCACATCAGCCTGAGCGAAATCACTGTTAATATCTTCAAGCTCAAACACCTCATCATAAGGCACATTCGCTTCAGCCAGCAGCACATTCATATGCCCCGGCATCCGACCCGCCACCGGGTGAATGGCATAAGCCACATCAACACCTTCAGCTTTTAACTCGTCGCCCATTTCACGCAGCGCATGCTGAGCCTGCGCCACCGCCATGCCATAACCCGGCACGATAATCACCTTGCCCGCATTTTTCATGATAAAAGCCGCATCATCAGCTGAGCCCTGCTTAACCGTGCGCTGCACCCCATCATCAGAAGAAGGCCCGGCCGCTTCACCACCAAAACCACCAAGAATAACCGAGATGAAAGACCGGTTCATGCCCTTACACATAATGTAGGAGAGAATAGCACCAGAAGAACCAACCAGCGCACCGGTGATAATCAACGCCGCATTGCCAAGCGTGAAGCCAATACCAGCCGCAGCCCAGCCGGAATATGAGTTCAGCATAGAAACCACAACCGGCATATCAGCGCCGCCAATCGGGATGATAATCAGAATACCAAACACCAGCGCAGTTAAAACTAGCGCCCAGAAAGCAAATTCAGTCTGTCCTGTCATCAACATGTAAATCAGAAAAATCATGCCCAGAAACAGCGCCAGATTAATTATATGTCGGCCCGGTAACATAATCGGCGCACCGGACATCCGTCCATCAAGTTTCGCGAACGCAATCACAGATCCGGTAAACGTAATCGCACCAATCGCCGCACCAAGTGACATCTCAACAAGGCTGGCCGCATTAATCGCCCCAAACTGGCCAATGCCAAACGCTTCTGGTGAATAATATGCCGCCGCTGCCACAAACACAGCCGCCAGACCAACCAGAGAGTGAAACGCCGCGACCAGTTGCGGCATCGCTGTCATCGGGATTTTCTTCGCGATTACCGCGCCAATAAACCCGCCAATAGCAAGTCCGGCAATTATCATCGTCCATGATAGAGACGTGATTTGCGGTGCGGCAGCAAGGGTGGTGAAAATGGCAATCGCCATACCAACCATACCAAGATAGTTACCCTGACGAGAGCTGGCCGGGCTGGAAAGACCTCTGAGGCTCAGAATAAACAAAACACCCGAAGCCAGATAAAGACAGGCAATTAGATCTGGAGACATAATTTAGTTCCTCTAAAACGCAATCCGCATCAATAAATTGAAACCCCATTGCGCAACATTCATTCAGACATCAAAGCACTTGAGGCAGCATTCAAACCATCCGGTTTAAAACGGCCCAAAGCGATTTAACGTTCTTTTTTCTTATACATAGCCAGCATTCGCTGGGTGACGAGAAAGCCGCCAAAAATATTGATAGACGCCATCACCAGTGCCAGAAAACCAAAGATATTCGCATATCCAAGACCTTCGGTGCTGGGCACAGCAACAGCCAGCAATGCGCCAACCACAATCACAGATGAAATCGCATTGGTCACAGCCATCAAAGGCGTATGTAGTGCCGGCGTCACCGCCCAGACCACAAAATAACCAACGAAAATAGCCAGCACGAAAATAGCAAACAGATAAGTGAATGAGCTCACTTCACTGCCAGCTGTGGCCGCAAATGCTGCAGTTGGCATCGATAATACGGAGCCAGCCACCAGCACACCGGCAGTTTTCAAAAATGAAGGTACAAAAAGTCTCATCAGCTCTTCTCCCCTGTCAGTAACGGATGAACAATCGCACCATCTTTGGTCACAAGCGTTCCCTGTACAATTTCATCCTCATAATCAATTTTCAAACCATCTTCCTTGCTGATAAACAGCGCGAGGAAGTTATAAAGGTTTTTGGCATAAAGGCTTGTCGCATTGCCGGAAAGAGCGCCCGCAATATTCAGCGGCCCCATCACCAGAACCCCGTTCTCATTGACAATTTCACCCGGTTTCGCCAGTTCGCAGTTTCCACCACGTTCGACGGCCATATCATAAATAATCGAGCCCGGTTTCATTGAATGAACCATTTCAGCACTGATCAGTCGCGGTGCCGGACGGCCCGGAATAAGCGCTGTCGTAATCACAATATCCTGGCCTTTAATATGTTTGGCAACCAGTTCAGCCTGCTCACGCTTATAATCGTCAGACATTTCCTTGGCATAGCCACCAGCCGTTTCAGCCTCTTTAAATTCTTCATTTTCAACAGCCACAAACTTGCCGCCAAGGCTTTCAACCTGTTCTTTTGCAGCCGGGCGCACATCAGTCGCTGTCACAATTGCCCCAAGTCTCTTTGCGGTCGCGATTGCCTGCAATCCAGCCACACCGGCCCCCATCACAAACACTTTTGCCGGTGGCACGGTGCCAGCCGCTGTCATCATCATCGGCATCGCCTGAGTAAAATGAGCAGCACTATCGACAACAGCCTTATATCCGGCAAGGTTGGATTGCGAGGAAAGTACGTCCATTGATTGCGCCCGCGTAATCCGTGGCATGAATTCCATAGAAAATCCGATGATTTTCTTATTCGCCAGCACTTCAAGACCATCGCGGTCATCATGCGGTGAAAGGATTGCGGCCACAACAGTACCTTCGCTCATCAGGCCGATCTCTTCGGCTGATGGCCGGTTCACTTTCATGACCACATCAGCACCCGATAAAGTCTCCTGCAAAGAAGCAGCAACCGTCGCACCGGCTTCACTATAATCGGCATCAGCCATAAAAGAGGCTGCACCAACGCCCGTTTGCACAACAACATCGCACCCAAGGGCAATAAATTTCTTCACCGTTTCGGGTGAGATAGCAGCACGTGGCTCGCCTTCACCTTCAACAGGAACGGCAATAGTCACCATTACCGGCTCCATTCTTTAAATTAACTGGTTTATTCTTTAAACTTCGCCCTAACGGAAACGAGCTCTTGCGGTCATTCTGCCCGCACCCCGGAGTCATAATACAACCAGGGTTTAAATATGATCCAGAAAATGCCTCAAATATTTAGCTTCTGGTTCATAAGCAATAATCTCAGACAAGAAAAACAGCCATTGCAGCAAGAATGGCAATAATACCAATCGTGCAATAAGTCGTGGCTTTTACAAACCCCTTATAAGTCCGCTCATGCTCGGCGTAATCCATGGCCGGATGACCTTTTGAAGTATCTATGCTCATCATAAACCCCTATTTCGTTATTTTTATTCTGCACAAATCATATGCCTGCAATTTTCTACAGCACGATCCATGCAATGTATTTCCATATACCAGTGCTGACAAATTGCCAGCATATCGGCCTGTAAATCAGCCAGTCTTTTATTAACCTTCAAAAACCAAACCTGCAAGGCTTCTCTGCATGTTGAAATGCTTCATTCATGGAGCAAATCAGACTTTCTGGCTAAATTCGTTAAAAAATGAGACTAATCATGAAAATTCAGCAATTGATTTATGCAAAATCGACATCAAGCGCTTCAAGTTCATCGATCATGCCTTCTATCACCGCAAGTCCCTTGTCCCAAAAAGCCGGGTCAGATGCGTCAAGGCCAAATGGCGCCAGCAGTTCTTTATGATGTTTGGTGCCCCCAGCGCTCAGCATATCAAAATATTTATCCTGAAAGCCACTCTCAGCTTCGGCATAAACCGCATAGAGCGAATTCACCAGACAATCACCAAAGGCATAAGCATATACATAAAACGGCGCATGTATAAAGTGCGGCACATAGCTCCAGAAGCAGCCATAACCTTCAGTCAGTTTAATCGCCGGGCCTAAACTCTCACCCTGCACATCCAGCCAGAACTTGTTTAATTGTTCCGTTGTCAGTTCACCATCACGGCGCGCTTCATGCACTTTGCGCTCAAAACAATAAAAAGCAATCTGGCGCACAACCGTGTTGATCATATCCTCAACCTTCGCAGCCAGCAGCGAATGACGTTCTTTATCATTGCCGGCCTTTTTCAACTGCGCCTGAAAAGTCAGCATCTCACCAAACACACTGGCCGTTTCCGCCAGAGTTAATGGCGTCGGTGCCATCAGCGCCCCTTGCTTTCCGGCCAGAACCTGATGCACACCGTGGCCCAGTTCATGCGCCAGCGTTTGCACGTCTCGTGCTTTTCCCTGATAGTTGATCAACACATAAGGATGCGCACTAGGCACCGTTGGATGAGAAAACGCACCCTGTGCCTTGCCCGGCCGCAGTGGCGCATCAATCCAGCTGCGCTCAAAAAACTGCGCCGCGATCTCTTTCATTTTAGGCGAGAAACCCTGATAAGCCGAAAGCACCGTCTCCTGAGCCTCAGCCCACGGAATTTCCCGCTGGCTGTCATTTGGCAATGGCGCATTCCTGTCCCAATAGTCCAGTGCGTCCACCCCCAGCCATTTTGCCTTCAAAGCATAATAGCGATGCGAAATTCTGTCATATTTCGAACGAACTGAACTGACAAGCGCATCCACAACTTCCCGCTCAACACGGTTTGAAAGATGCCGGCTATCAGCCACATCCTCAAATTTCCGCCAGCGATCCGCAATTTCTTTATCCTTCGCAAGCGTGTTGGTTATTTGCGCAAATAACCGCCGCTCACCGGATAATACTTTTTCAATGGCCAGCGCCGCAACCCGGCGCTTCTCAGCAACAGGCGATTGCAGCAGATTAAGTGTCGGCTCAAGACCCAGCGTTTCCCCATCAACCTCAAACCGTAGCGCTGTCATTGTCTCATTAAACAAACGCGACCAAGCCCCCCGACCAACAACCGATTTATCGTGAAACAGTTTTTCAAGATCGTCAGAAAGCTGATATGGCCGCTCAACCAGTAAATCTTCAACCCATGGCCGGTAATGGCCAAAGCCCTCATCCTCAAGGCACTTATCAATCACCGCATCATCAAGCCGGTTTATCTCAAGCCCGAAAAACAACAGGTTCGAACTGATAGCGGTGATCTGTTCCGTCAGGTCGCCATGCAGTTTCGCATGAACGGGATTTTCATTGTCACTTGAATATAAAAGCTGACCATATGAGGCGACCCGTCCCAGCACATCATTCAGTGCCTCATATTTCTGCACCGCGACCGCTAATTTCGCGCCACCATCATCTGCGCTGGCAATCTCGACTATCTTGCCCTGATAATCCTGCTGAAAGGCAATCGCCTGTTCTTTCGCGGTTTCAAGGTCAGATTTGAGTTTTTCAGATTGCGGCCCCTCATATAGATCAGACAAATCCCATTGCGGCATCGGCCCAAGCACCGCCACCTGATCTTCAAGAGCCGAGCCAGCACCCGCACCCGCCTCAGCCATCTTGTGACCGTTTGTAAATTGAGAATTATTCACTTGGCCGGATGGCCCGTCTTTTAAAAAAATCACGTGTCTTTAATCCCTGGAAAATTGTCACTGATGACCGCTAATTTATGATGATCTAAATATGAAAAGCCGAAAAAACAAATAGAAATGCCAGAAGCTGGCCCTTTATATCTAATTAGATTTTATCCTAAACATTATTTTTTGGCCATCCTAAACAAAATATGTGCCTCTCAAATGATTGTCAGAATCAGTTGAAATCATTTGGTAAATAACTTCATAGCGCCAAAAAACTGATGTTTCAAATTGACTGTCTTTTGTTTCGATTGCAATCCCCTCGCACAATTTCCGGTCAAAAATAAACTTCTTATTTACTCTTATTGGTCAACATGAGCTCAGTAATAGTTTCGCTAAGACCAGGTCCGTATCAGCAATTAGTCAAGATGCAGGTCTAAGCCAGTAACCAGAGTAGAGTACCATAGTATGCCCAAATGCGTTCTTATTATTGACGATGATCCTGCGCAACGCAGAATTCTGGCTGAAGCCATTAAACGTCTCGGTTTTGAAACCAAAACAGCGGAAGGTGGCAGCCAGGCCATCGAAATCATGGAAAGCCCGGAAGCTGATCAGGTCTCTCTTATCCTGCTTGATCTCGTCATGCCAGATATGTCCGGCCATGAAGTGCTTGCCCATCTTAAAAAAATCAACGCATCACAACCCGTCATTGTGCAAACTGCCAATGGCAGCATAGACACCGCCATTGAAGCAATGCGCGCCGGCGCTTCAGACTTCGTCGTCAAGCCT
Organism: Hyphomicrobiales bacterium; assembly: GCA_021775425.1. Taxonomy (GTDB): domain Bacteria; phylum Pseudomonadota; class Alphaproteobacteria; order Rhizobiales; family HXMU1428-3; genus HXMU1428-3. Next base: position 88,790 of record JAJFHX010000015.1, on the reverse strand, counting down.
GTTAGCATGGAACGGCTGGAAGTCTCACTAAAGAACGCAATGAAAATAGAAGCACTGACAGTTGAGATCAGCCGCATCAAGCGCAAAAATGAAGGCAAAATGACCTTCAAAAACCTCATCTCCTCTGGTAGTACTCTTGACCGCGTCATAGAACTCGGTCGCCGCGCAGCAAGCTCTAACATCCCTGTCCTTATTGAAGGCGAAAGTGGTGTTGGTAAAGAAATGGTCGCCCGTGCCATTCAGGGTGAAAGTGAACGTGCAGGTCAGCCATTCATCACAGTGAACTGCGGCGCCATTCCTGAAAATCTGATCGAAAGCATTCTCTTCGGTCATGAAAAAGGCGCCTTCACCGGCGCAACGGAAAAACGCACCGGTAAATTTGAAGAAGCAAATGGTGGCACTCTCTTTCTTGATGAAGTCGGCGAACTCCCTTTAAATGCACAGGTCAAATTACTTCGCGCCCTGCAAGAAGGTGAAATTGATCCGGTTGGTGCAAAACGCCCGGTTAAAGTTGATTTCCGCCTGATCTCAGCGACCAACCGCGACATGATCCAGTTGGTCAAAGAAGGCAAATTCAGAGAAGATCTGTATTACCGCCTGAATGTCTTCCCCATCATGGTACCGCCCCTTGCAAAACGCATCGACGATATCAAAGAACTGGCAAATCATTTCATACTCCGGTTCGCCAGTGAAGAAGGCAAAAAAATCACAAGTCTTCATCCAGAAGCTTTAAGATTGCTTCAGAGCTATCGCTGGCCGGGCAATGTCCGCCAGTTGGAAAACACCATTTTCCGCGCGGTCGTGCTGGCAGACAGTTCAACACTGACAATCAATGAATTTCCACAAATTGCCAGCCATGTTGAGGGCTTCGAAACTGAGCTTCCTGCGCTGCCAATGGATACAGAAAGCGAAATACCTGTTTATACCGGCCCCGCCATGATCGGTGATGAACAGGAAACCCCGCAAATGATCGATCTTGCTGTAACCAACCCGGGTCAAACCCCTGTTGGTATCCGCGTCATGACAGAAGCCGGTGAAATCCGCGCCCTTGAAGCCGTAGAAGCTGACATGATTCGCCTCGCCCTTGGCAGATATCGCGGTCACATGACCGACATTGCCAAACATTTAGGCATCGGCCGTTCAACTTTATATCGCAAAATGCGTGAAATCGGATTACAGCCACGAACCAACTAATAAGGCAGATGAAATCGGCAATATAATCAATTGAGTTTTTCCAATTTTTTAATTGATAACAAACTCTTGATTTGAGCCATTTGCCTTATCTATGTCACATTTACAACAGGTACTAGAGAAATAGAAATACATGCTGATTGCTTGTGAATTGGCCCTTTCACAAAATCGTAGCTGCGCATATAGTTCAAAAAACTTAAACCAGTTTCTTAAGAACTTGTGTCGGCCAGATAAGCACCCGGAATGTTTAACTATTGAGCTGAATTAAAATAATAATTCTTAGAGTTGTGAACCAATTGGTTACACAATTCGACTAAATTATCGACTAAGTTAATTGAGACGAAACCAGATCACCGCGGCAAATAGAAATAATGAGGACATAATTTCATGGGAAAAGCATCGACTGTCACCAGAGTGACCAAAGTCTTGACCCTCATCGGGCTTTGCTATGCAACACAAATCAGCACCGTCACCGCTGCCGAGCCTGACGGACCAGATGTCCTCATATCCCTTGAAGATGCGTTGGAACACCATATAATCTCAAGGATTAAAACTAGTCTGCGTGGCAAATCTGAGTATGATAAAAAAATCCGTCAGGATCTGACAGAATTTTACCAGCAGCGCGATCGCAAGCCTTTCTGGTTTAAAGATGACAAACTGACCGATCTTGCCAAAGCAAGCATTCGCGAAATCAAAAACGGCACAGAATATGGCCTAAAAGTTTCTGATATTGAATACCCGAAATCTGAATTAATAAACGGTACAGCAGCTGAACGCGCTGAAGCTGAACTGATGATTTCCCGCGCCGTCATCGAATATGCCAGACGCGCTAAAGGTGGGCAACTCGTCCCGCAAAAAGTCAGCCGCTCACTTGATAATAACCCTGAATATCTCGATCCAATGCAGGTCCTGAAAGCCATTTCATCCACAAGTGATGTTGAAAAAGCTTTCAAAGGCTTCCACCCGAAACACAAACAGTTCTGGGCTTTGAAAGAACAGCTTGATCTGATCAGAAATGCAACCGGGGCCACCAAAGAGCTTGTGAAAATTCCATCCGGCGGTTCAATTCATCCGTTTGACAGAGATGAACAGGTCGTCTTGCTCCGTGAACGTTTAAACGTCTCTGTGCCGACCAAAAATGGCGCACCGATTTATCCTGAAGAAATCTACGACAGTGCGCTCGTAACTGCCGTTAAAAACTTTCAGGCCGCCAATGGCATTCGCTCAACCGGCATTGTGAACAACACAACCCGCAGTAAGCTGAACAAAGGCAAACCTAATCCTGAAAAGCAAATTCTTGCCAATATGGAACGCTGGCGCTGGATGCCGACAGAATTTGGCAAAACCCATGTCCGCGTCAACATTCCGGAATATAAAGTTCGCGTCACTATGAACAATAAAATTGTTCATACAGAACGCGTTGTCACCGGCAAGCGCACTCAAAAAACACCAACCTTTTCAGATAAAATGGAAACTGTTGTTTTCAACCCCTATTGGAATGTACCTCAGTCAATCATCTGGAATGAAATGGGTGGTGTTGCACCAAGAGGATATGAGCACCGTGTTGTAAACGGCCGCACTTATATCCGCCAGCCCCCTGGCCCTAGAAACGCCCTTGGCAGAGTGAAATTCCTGTTTCCGAACAAACACAGTGTTTACCTGCACGACACACCGTCAAAAAGCCTGTTCAACCGCTCAACCCGTGCATTCAGCCATGGCTGCATCCGTGTCCGTGATCCTCTAAAACTGGCCGAAGTGCTGCTAACCGTGAACAAGATTGATCGTAAATCAATTAACTCACGTGTCGCATCTGGCAGAAATCAGTATGTCGCTCTTGATTATAAAATCCCGGTTCACATCACCTACTTTACAATGTGGGTCAATGAAGATGGCAAAACCAGCTATTTTAATGACATCTACGGCCACGACAAAAGAGTGATAGCCGCGCTTGAAGGCCGCCCGATGGGTCTTGAACCAAGACAAAGAATTCGCAAGAAACCAAAACCGGTTTATGTCAAAAAACCAGAACCGAATTTCATGAATTTCTTCTTTAACTAGAAATTACTGAAAAAAGAAAACAATAAAACTCAAGGCAAAATTCAATTGTCCTGAGTTTTTTTTGTTCAGATAACCATCTCACAGTCCGCTAAATCAAAGTACCGATCATATAATCTAAAACATTAGATCCGCACCCGTACCCCAGCCGTGCGCCGCTCAAGCAGCACCTCTTTTCTGAACCTATACAGTTTCGCTGGTCGCCCGCCGGTCTGACTAGACATCTCACCCGTGGCAACAACAAGCCCACCGCTTTCAACCAGTCGTCTGAAATTCTGTTTATGCAACAAACTGCCAGATATTGCTTCAACTGATTGCTGGAGTTGCAATAACGTAAAACTCTGCGGCATCAGATCAAAGATCACAGGCCTGTATTTAATTTTTGCCCTGATCCGGCTCATCGCCGTCGCCACGATCCGTCGATGATCCAAAATCATTGGCTCCCCAAGCCTTGGTAATTCATCCCAGAGAAAAGCAGCCTTGCGCCCGTCTCGCTTCGCTTCATAAAGCACTCCCGCCTCATAAAGCAGCTCGTACCGATCAAGCACCTTTTCTTCGTCAAAACCAGAGCCACCAACCCCAAAGCAGATATCAATTCTGTCATAGGCCCGTCTTTGTGCAAGGCCAGCTTCCTGCCCATCAGCCCAGCGCCGCAACCTTGGTACAATCACACTTTCTATCAGTTCAGAAGGCCCATGCCGCCAGTCTTCCCAGGGAAAAGCCCGATACCAGTTTCGCCACGCACCTCCCATGGAATGTTGGTCAGTCATGCGGGTTAAAGCCAGATAACCAATCGAGACCACATGCATTTCACCTGCTTCAGCCGCTGCCGCCCGCCCACGGTCACCGAATGTATAAAGCTGTTCAACATAACTTACATCAAGGCCAGTTTGTTCACGCACAAACCCCCTCACCCCAATTTCCATGGTCCGGTGCTGAACCGGGTCAAACCGACCGAACGGCAACCCGTATAAGGCTTCTGTTGTTGGATGAAGGATAGACGCCTGAATGCCGGATAAAGAACTGACAGGCACTGTCAAAATCATCGGCTGGTTGTCTTCAAGCGAAACAATCGCCGCATTGAGACCAACACCAACAGCACCTTTTTCTGTTTTTTTTCCAGCCAAAGAACAAACATCCTAAAATCAATGATAGCCCGAAAGCAAAATTATAGACCTGTGCTTAAAATCGCAAATCAACCGGAAGAGAAAATACCGACCCTTCATAGGTCATTTCACCTGTACCAATCATCGTGACAGCGTCAACCATTCGCCCCCGACGGCAAAGGATATCATCCGCTAAACTCACCAGCCTTTTATTCGGTGTCGCCGTCGGGCTTGCTTTGCGAAGTGCCAGTGCGATCTCTTTTTCCGTTCTGTCATCATTTAAACGGCAAAGCGTAATGAAAACTCCAGCAGTAGAACGGCTGACACCAGCCCAGCAATGCACAAGCATGGATTGCTTCAGATCCCAGTCATCAATAAACTGAACCAGTTTTTTAACATGCATCTCATCAGGAAGCACAAGCCCGTCCTTGGGCGAAGATATATCATTCATCGCCAGTTTCAGATGTTGCTCTGCCCGAAGCGCTGGCGGCGTTTCAATCATCGTATCTTTGTTAATAATGGAAATCAGCCGACCAATATTATGACCTGCAATTGTTGCATCCACTTGGCCCAGCGGCCCGCCAAATACCAACGGTTTCACAATAGCCTGTTCACCCAATGTCTCATTATCCATAAAACGATTCGTCCTTTAGATATTGTTTTGTCACTGTTTTTCTAAATTCTGTGAAACAATATACAGACCTATCATAGCAGAAATTTTGCAAGCGGACGAAACATCAACAGCTAAAACATCCGTAAAATTAAGAGGACAGATCAGCGAACCTTAAAAGAAATGCCTTTTCAGCTTCCAGCACAGAAAGTACAGAAAGTTCCGTATGAAAATTCTCAAATCGCTCGTCGGAGGGGGCAGGAGGTGAAAAATAAAGGCTCGCTTCTTCTAGTGAAAATCCGGCCAGAAACAAAGCCTCATAAAAAGCTGAAATTTCATCCGCCCGTTTGATCAGTTTTGTAGCCTCACTTGTCACATGATCAGCAATTTGGAATTTCTGATAAATTGCATCAAGAATTTTAAGCTCAAAGACTTTGTAATTCGCACCGATCGCCGCCTTAAACGGGCTGATGAGATCACCAATCACATATTCAGGCGCATCATGCAGCAACGCTGCCATCTGCCACGAGGTCGGGGCCTCAGGTTCAAGGCGCAATAAGATATCAGTCACCAGCAATGAATGCTCCGCGACAGAAAAAGCATGATCCCCTTTTGTCTGCCCATTCCAGCGCGCCACCCGTGCCAACCCATGCGCAATATCTTCAATTTCAATGTCTTCCTGTCGCGGATTCAGCAAATCAAGCCGGCGCCCTGAAAGCATTCTCTGCCAGGCACGTGCTGGAATCTGTTTTGGTTCTGTTTCAGCCATCAGTCAACATCACACCCCTTTAAGAACAAGGGATTGCCCCATTTTTTTACATTTTTTATGCCCCGGGCAATCGACAAGATGGTCGTTTACCATGCCCATCGCCTGCATATGCGCATAAACCGTTGTCGGCCCGACAAATCGAAAGCCATGCTTTTTTAGCTCTTTTGAAAGCTTCGCGCTAAGCTCAGTCTGGCCAGGCACTTCTTTCATCGAGGTAAAATTGTTTTGCAATGGCTTGCCATCTACCGCATCCCAGAAAAAAACCGCCAGCCCTGGCCCTTTTTCCTGAAAATTCAGAAAAGCACGTGCGTTCTTGATCGCCGCTTCAATTTTCAGCCGGTTGCGGATAATGCCCGTATCCTGCATCAGCTTTTCAATTTTCTTCGGGCTGTATCTGACCATCTTTTCAGCATCAAATCCGTCAAAGGCTATGCGAAAATTTTCGCGTTTCCTCAAAATGGTGATCCATGACAACCCTGCCTGAAATCCCTCAAGCAACAGTTTTTCAAACAGGGCTTTGTCAGATAGTTCAGGTACACCCCATTCCTGATCATGATAGTCAATATATAACGGGTCTTTCCCCGCCCATGGACACCGCGCCATTAATACTCACCCTCTAAGGTTATCTCACGTAACTAGGTTATTTTTCGTGCCTAAGCTTTTTCACCCGGCTCAAGTGAATACCCGGCCCATTCGGGAACAGACAACTGAACTTCAACCCCTTCAACCAGCATAGGCGCGCCAGTTGCCACCGCTTTGCCAGCCCGGTCAAGTCGCACTAGGGCCAGCCCCTCACCATTCACATGCGAACCAAGCACACCAATCATTGAATTTTCTGTTCTGATTTCACTTCCAGCCTCAGGCAGGTCAGCTTCGGCAGTAACACTTACAATCCTTTTGCGCACATTGCTCCTGTGCTGCATGCGCGAGACAACTTCCTGGCCGACAAAACACCCCTTCTCAAAATCCACCCCATCAAGCAAATCATAACCTGCCTCATGTGGAAACGTGTCGCCAAAGGCATAATCTAGCCCGCCCTCAGGAATGCCCTCTTTAATCCTTTTCATCAGATAATCTTCAGCGTGCGAAGCTATCAGGCCTTCACTAAAGGCAGCCACTTTCTCTACACTCACAATCGCCCTTAATCCAAGCTCATCCGCCCGAGGATCACGGAATATAGATTCAGCCCTTCTTTCTTTGGCAAATTCTTCTAATTCAGATTGTTGTTTCAAATCATCCAGCCAGAAAACCATATGGCTTTCGCTTAAATCCTCAATTTCAACATCCGCCCGCAATTTATAAAGTGACAATTTGCCAAACAGCTCTTTCAGCCCGCCGCGCGCCATTTCCAGCAAATAACCATCCTCAGCTACCGGAACGATAAAAAACTCATACTGAATTTTCCCCTGCGGCGTCAGCAAAGCGGAAAGCACAGCGCCCCCCTGATTGGTTTTATCAAGATTATTGGTCACCAGCCCTTGCAAAAATTCGGCCGCATCAGGGCCGCTCACTTTGATGACCCCACGATCCAGCAGGGGTACAAATTTGCTCATTAAATTCTTCCAACTTAAATTAATGCCATCATTAACCTGTATGGCTCAGAGAGAAAAATCAACTTCTCCAAACAAACACTTGAACCAAAAACCATACGAATTTACATATAGACTGTAATGGGCAGCTTTCAAATCTAAAGCTATGATATTTCGTACCCAATTAAAGATTTTCTGACCGGCCCTAAAAAAACAGCCCTAAAATAAAGGATAAACCTGATGAGCCACAACTATGATCTTCTTTTAAAAGGCGGCACTGTTGTAAATCAGGATGGCAAAGGTGCAGCAGATATCGGTGTCACCAATGGCAAAATCGCCGGCCTTGGTGATTTAAGCCAGGCAACAGCTGAAAAAACCATCAATGTCACAGGGCTGACCATTCTTCCCGGCGTGATAGACAGCCAGGTTCATTTCAGAGAGCCGGGCAACGAGCATAAGGAAGACCTTGAAACAGGCAGTCGCGCCGCCGTGATGGGTGGCGTCACCACCGTGTTTGAAATGCCAAATACCAGCCCGCTGACTACATCAGAAACTACTTTGGCAGATAAAATCAAACGCGCCCGCCATCGCATGTTTTGTGATTTTGCCTTTTATGTCGGCGGCACCAGAGAAAATATTGATATCATCCCCGATCTGGAGCGCCTCGAAGGCTCAGCCGGCATCAAAGTCTTCATGGGCTCTTCAACTGGTGATCTGTTGGTTGACGATGAAGAAAGCCTGAAAAAAATTCTTGCCAAACTCACCCGCCGGGCAGCCTTCCATTCTGAAGACGAAGCCCGACTGATCGAGCGCAAAAATCTGCGCCGCGAAAATGACCCCTCCAGCCACCCCGAATGGCGCGATCATATCGCGGCGATGAAATCAACCACCATGCTGGTTGAAGCAGCAAGAGCCGCGGGCAAACGCATCCATGTTCTGCATATTTCAACCGCTGAGGAAATCGAATATCTCGCCCAACATAAAGATGTCGCCTCAGTCGAAGTCACCCCTCAGCATCTCAGCCTCTCCGGACCTGAAGTTTATGAAAAACTCGGCACTTACGCGCAGATGAACCCACCCCTGCGCGAAAAAAGACACGCCATCGGCATCTGGCAAGGCTTGCATAATGGCGTTGCCGATGTGCTTGGTTCAGACCACGCCCCCCACACCAAAGAAGAAAAAGAAAAACCATACCCCGAAAGCCCTTCCGGTATGACAGGCGTTCAAACCCTGGTACCGGTCATGCTTGACCATGTCAGTAACGGCAAATTATCCATTGAACGTTTCGTTGATCTCACCTCGCACGGACCAAACCGCATTTTCGGCCTTGCCACAAAGGGCCGCATTGCAGTGGGTATGGATGCCGATTTCACGGTCGTTGATCTCAACCAGCAAAAAACCATCACCAATGACTGGATAGAAAGCCGCAGCCAGTGGACCCCCTATCACGGCCAGACTGTTAAAGGCTGGCCCAAAGGCACCATCATCCGCGGCCAGCGCGTCATGTGGGAAGATGAAATCATCGGTTCAGCCATAGGTGAGCCGGCCAAATTCAATGAGGCCCTCTAAAACCATCACCCAATTGTGAAAAAGCGTGTGCGGTGAAACCTCGTTTCAGTCATGGTTTCCGGTATAACATCAGGCCATGAAAAAATCGCACCGCTTCACCTATCCTTGTTTATCGAATTGTCACACCCAAATGAGCAGGCTATTATTAAAGCCGCATTTCATGTTGTGTCTGCTCCTCTCCGGTATTTTGTCATTTATTCCAGCCCCGACCTTTGCACAAATGGTCCAGACGCCAACCGAAGGCAATGCCAAATTCCGAACCGGCCACATGCCGTATAAGGCGTTTGAAACCCTGCCGAAAACCACACTCAAAATGAAAGGCGCAACGTTTGAGATCGGTTTTGCACCGGGTAATATGAGCCTGACAAACAAGCAAATCCTCAACTGGCTAGAAAACTCAGCCCACATCGTGACGAAATATTACGACCGCTTCCCGGTCAAAAATGTCAAAATTCTGATCGTGCCGAATAATGGACAAGGCATTCAGGGCGGGCAGACCTTTGGCTATCGGGGTGCGGCCATTCGTTTGTTTGTTGGCAAAAACAGCAGCGAGGTCCATCTGAAAAGAGACTGGGTCGCTATCCATGAAATGATCCACCTCGCCTTGCCGCAAGTTAAGCTGAAACATTACTGGCTCGCAGAAGGTCTCGCGGTTTATGTCGAATCCATCGCCCGCGTACAGGCCGGCCAGTTAAACGAACAACAGATCTGGGCGGATTTTATGCGAGATATGCCGAAAGGCCTGCCAGGAGAATATGACAAAGGGCTGGATTACACCCCAACCTGGGGACGGCGCTATTGGGGTGGCGCCATGTTTTGCCTGCTGGCTGACATCGAAATCAGAAAGCAAACCAACAACAAAAAAGGATTGCAACACGCCCTCAAAGCCATCATCAGCAATGGCGGCAATTACGAAAAACACTGGCCAATAGAAAAAATCTTAACAACAGCAGATCAGGCAACCGGCACAAATGTCCTTTCGTCACTATATAAAAAAATGCATAACGCTCCAACGAAGCCAGACCTTGACGCCCTATGGTCAAAGCTTGGCATCAGCAAAAGCAAGGATAAAATCATAATTGACGACAACGCCCCGCTAAGCCCGATCAGAAAAGCCATCATAACAAAAGACGGAACTGCCTGAAAACTTGCCACCACTAACTTGCCACTATCTAAATCTGCGCATATAAGTGCAAATGATAAAATTCATAATCATGCAATCAACTTCAGCCAACCATAGATGAACCATCCCATCCTATATAGCTTTCGCCGTTGCCCTTATGCAATGCGCGCCAGACTGGCAATCAGTGCGGCTGATCAAAAGGTGGAACTGCGCGAAATCATCCTGAGAAACAAACCGGAACACATGGTAGAAATCAGCCCCAAGGCCACCGTGCCCGTGCTGCTGCTCCCGACCGGCGAAGTGATAGATGAAAGTCTTGATATTGCCTTGTGGGCTTTGCGCATAAATGACCCGCAAAACCTTCTCACCCCGCCTACAGTTTCAACCGAGGAAATGTTCGCCTTCATCAGCCAGAATGACGGTCCCTTTAAACACCATCTTGACCGCACCAAATATGCCAGCCGTTACCCGGAAGAAAACGCCGACGTAAACAGAGCCGCCGCCAGTCAGTTCTTACAGCAGCTCAATGTGAAATTGAATTCAGAAGTTTATCTGTTCGGCAATCGTCCATGTCTCGCCGACATCACCATTGCCCCCTTCGTGCGCCAGTTCGCCAATATTGATCGCACCTGGTTCGACAATCAGCCATGGCCTGACCTCTTAAGATGGCTCAATCAGTTTCTCGAAAGTGAGCTTTTCCTAACCGTGATGGAAAAACACAAACCCTGGCAACCGGGCGACACCCCGCTTTACTTTCCACTTGCCAAAGCTAAAACGGATCAATAACGGATCGTCAGCGTACCAAGACCAATGAGCGTCAGAAACTTAACAATCTCCAACACCATATAAAACCTCTGGTGAAAATTCGTTGGCAATGGCCGGTTAAGCTCAAAATCTTCAACCCGGTTGAATATAATCGGTTTCAGATAATAGCGCTGCAGAAACAGCGAGATGATCACCAGCCCAAACACAAACCACAAATACGCCCCGACATTGGAAAGCACCATCATCCCTGAAATCATCGCCAGGAACAGAGCCTCAAACATAAAAAACAACGTGAAGGTCTGGTGCGGAACTTCCCCCGCCCTCGTCACTGGCGCATTCTCTGGTGGCACCTGATTATAGCGCATAGGCCGACCAATAAAACTGTGCCCCAAAATCGCCCCGGCCCAGATAAACGGTAACGCATAAGGAACCGTTGTCATATAACGATAAGGTATTTCTTCCAGATAACTTAAAAAATCCATGTTCAATCCCCCTCCTTAAACGATATCTCAGCTTACACTATAGCCAAAATTATTTTCCACCCTTTGATGCACATCAAATTATAAAGAATTACCGCTCAAACCGTTTATATTTAAACTTTTTCGGGTTCACAGCATCTTCGCCAAGCCGGCGCTTTTTATCTTCTTCATAATCCGCAAAATTGCCTTCAAACCACTCCACATGGCTATTCCCTTCAAAGGCAAGAATATGCGTTGCGATCCGATCTAAGAAGAACCGATCGTGCGAGATGATAACAGCACAGCCCGGAAAATCTTCCAGTGCCGCTTCAAGGGCAGAAAGAGTTTCAACATCAAGGTCGTTGGTCGGTTCGTCGAGCAGCAGCACATTGCCGCCCTTTTTCAGCATTTTTGCCAGATGCACCCGGTTCCGCTCACCACCAGAAAGATCACCAACCTTCTTCTGCTGGTCGCCGCCTTTAAAATTAAACCAGCTCACATAAGCCCGAGACGGCACTTCCCGTTTGCCAAGCATCAATTGGTCAAGCCCGTCTGAAATTTCCTCCCAGACATTCTTATTCCCATCAAGATCATCGCGGGATTGATCCACATAACCAAGCTCAACCGTGTCCCCAAGCTTGATCGTGCCACCATCGGGCGTTTCCTGCTCAGTGATCATCCGGAACATCGTTGTTTTACCAGCCCCGTTCGGCCCGATCACACCAACAATACCACCTGGCGGTAGTTTAAAGGAAAGGTCATCAATCAATAAACGGTCACCAAACGCCTTGGTCAGATTTTCCGCTTCAATCACAACACCGCCAAGTCGCTCACCGGGTGGAATTGAAATCTGCGTCGAGGAAAGTTTCTGATGATCGGCTTTATTGGCCAGATCCTCATAAGATTTAATCCGCGCTTTAGATTTGGCCTGCCGCGCTTTCGGGCTTGATCTGATCCATTCAAGCTCACGTGAAAGCGTGCGCTTCTTCGCCTCATCTTCGCGGCCTTCCTGCGCCATGCGTTTTTGCTTTTGCTCCAGCCAGGAAGAATAGTTCCCCTCATAAGGCACACCGCGCCCACGGTCGATTTCAAGCGTCCAGTTTGTCAGTTGATCAAGAAAGTACCGATCGTGCGTGATGATGATGACAGTGCCAGCATAATCTTCAAGATATTTTTGCAACCATGCCACCGTTTCAGCGTCAAGGTGGTTGGTCGGTTCGTCAAGCAACAACATATCAGGTTTCGAGAGAAGCAACTGGCAAAGTGCCACCCGCCGCTTTTCACCACCAGAAAGCTTGGATACATCTGCATCCCCTTCAGGACAATGCAATGCACTCATCGCCTGCTCGACCTGACTATCGAGATCCCATAAATTCTGCGCGTCAATCTCATCCTGCAAACGGCCCATTTCTTCCGCTGTTTCATCAGAATAATCCACCGCAAGTTCATTATACCGGTCGAGAATGGCTTTTTTCGCGGCCACCCCTTCCATCACATTGCCAAGCACATCCTTGCTTTCGTCAAGCTGCGGCTCCTGCGCCAGATATCCAACTTTAATCCCGTCAGCCGCTTTTGCTTCACCGCTGAATTCAGTATCAACTCCGGCCATGATTTTCAGCAAAGTTGATTTACCGGCACCGTTCACACCAACAACACCAATTTTAACGCCTGGCAAAAAAGAAAGAGTGATATTTTCAAATAATGTTTTACCACCAGAATAAGCCTTCGATAGCTTATAGCAGGTAAACACATATTGGGGTGTGCTCATGAGATCAATAACCTTTGATATTAAATGGACTGCAAACAGATGTGCAAACGTAGAGTGTTAGACCAATGAGCAAGGAGCGTAAACCCCTATTTATTGCGTTTCAATCTCTCCCAGCCAATAAAACACCATTCCTAAATACATTCGCCAATAAGTAATATTCGCGTCTTATTCATCCTTTATTAGCCATGCTGAGAAAAGCAGAAGATAGGAACACATAAGCTTAGTATTTACAGCCTAGGATACGCCGCAAAGTGCGGCCTTTATATAGCTGAGTAAGGAGCAATTTTCTGGTGAATGGAATGGTGCGGACTATGTTGATCATCTGGCCGACTCTTTGCAAAAATACAGCTATGCGGCTCTAACATGCCAGTAGATATGATAAACAAGGTCAATATCGCACAATATCAACCAGCCATTGTGCCATTTTGGCAAAATTAACGTAAACTGATTTTGACTGTCAGTGGGAATTCAGCGGGAAAACATATCAAATGAAACTAAAACCGATATTCGCCAACCTCGCCCTGTTAACCGGCTCTGTCCTGTTCTGTTTTGTTGTTTTTGAATTTATAGTCTTCAAATACATCCTCCAGACCTCAGATGCCATCCCCAATACATCGATCAATAACATCGTTCGCTATCAGCCAGATAGCAGCGCAACCCTTTATGAACCAGACGGCACATCACATCAGGTAAAGATTAACGCCAAAGGCTGGAATTCAACCAAACCAGATTACACAACCACAAAAGATTACACTACAACCCGCATCGCCGTGATTGGGGACAGCTACGTACAGGCCTCAGCCGTCAACGTTGAAGAAGGGTTTGCTGAAATCATCGAACAACAACTGGATAAAACCGGCAGAAAAACTGAGGTTTATCGCTTTGGGATTGATGGCGCCCCACTGACCCAATATCTATACATGTTGAAAAACGCAGCTCTCCAATACAGACCAGACATCGTCGTCGTCCAGCTCATTCATAATGACTTTGACGAAAGCTACCGCTTTCTATATGGCCGCTATTCATCAAGCTTCATGAAATTGAAACTTGAGGGCGAAAAAATTGAAGAAGTAGCCCCGGAATCTTATCAGCCAGGCTGGGTTGATACATTCAAAAATTACAGAAGCTTTAGGTACATCTATTATCAAACCGGCCTTTCGACCTATGTCCGCCGCCTCATCAACCTGGCCAAAGGCGACGCGGAAAAACAAGAAAATCAGCAAGCCGCGCCGAAACACGGTTTTGTTCAATCAGCAATTGATGTCCGCAACATTGTTGAAACAGACAAAATCCGCAAAGTGACCGCCTACACCTTCAAACAGATGAAAGATCTGTCGAAACAACATGGCTTTAAACTGTTGTTGGTTATGGACCCTGTTCGCGAAGCGATATATTCCGGCAAACCAGCAACTGAATATGAAGCCAACAGCCTTAACCAGATTGCCAAAGAAGAAGCGCTGAAACAAAACATCGCCTTTCTCGATCTTGGCTATGCCATGACCAAACATTACAATGAGCACAAACAAAAGTTTGAATTCCCCTGGGATTGGCACTGGAACAAACTTGGCAATGAAACGGCTGGCAAAGCCATCGCCAAAGATATTGAACTTCAATTCCTGAAATAAAAGAAATTGAAACTTATTTCAGGTAAAACAAACAGATAGTAATTAGAGTGTTGGGTACGCGTTATGTCGAAAAACTTTCATGAATCTTACGAAGATGAACACCCGGATATGCCAGCAGAGCGATCCACCGGCTTTGTCTTTGCTGCCGTTTCAGTCATTATCGGCCTTATCGTCTTTTATGTAAGTGATTACACAAATTATACCGCACTGATGGTTGCCTTCCCCATTGCATTGATTTTTGCAATCCTTTCGCAGTTTACACCTCATATTTTAAAGCCGCTGAACATCCTCTGGTTCAAATTTTCTATGCTGCTTTTTAAAATCATGAACCCCGTGATTATGTTCCTTATGTTTGTCGTCGTGATCGTTCCTGCTGGCCTCATCATGCAGTTAAAACGAGACCCTCTGCGCCGCAAGATAGATAAAGACACGAAAACCTACTGGATAGAGAAGAACCCAGAAGACTCAACCCGGCCCATGCAAAACCAGTTTTAATTTTTAAATATCAGTGAGAACATCATGAAAAGTTTTATCAAAGAAATCTTCGCTTATATGAGTGCCAGAAAAAAGTGGTGGCTATTCCCCATCCTGCTGATCATGGTTTCAATCGGCGGCCTGCTTGTCCTTGTCAAAGGTTCAGCCATCGCCCCGTTCATCTATACAATTTTTTAAATAATCGACCTCAAACAGGAGTGGCTAAGAAACAGTTTCTCGTGCCACTCCTGTCAGAATTCAAACGGTTAAACAGTTCAACGAAAAGCAATTTAAAGAGTTCACCCCATGCGTATTTTAGGAATTTCAGCCTTTTACCACGATAGCGCCGCCGCTCTTATTGAAGATGGCAACATCATTGCAGCTGCGCAGGAAGAACGCTTTACCCGTAAAAAACACGACCCCGGCTTTCCGGAACGGGCCATTGAATATTGCCTTGAAGAAGCGGGCATCACGCTTGAAGCTGTTGATCATATCGTCTTTTTTGAAAAACCCTTTCTGAAATTCGAGCGCTTGTTAGAAACTTATCTCGCCAGTGTACCAGCAGGCTTCCAGAGCTTTCGCATGGCCATTCCGGTCTGGATTAAAGACAAATTATTCCAGAAAGGCAATTTGATTGAATTGCTGGAAAATTTTGAAAACTCAGGTGAAATTGAACAAAAACTCCTCTTTGCAGAACACCACCAGAGCCACGCGGCCTCAGCCTTTTTCCCATCTCCTTTTGAAGAAGCTGTCATTCTCACAATGGATGGCGTTGGCGAATGGGCAACCGCTTCTGTTGCCATTGGCCGCGGCAATGAAATGACCACGGTTCAGGAAATTCAGTTTCCTCACTCACTTGGCCTGCTCTATTCAGCCATGACCTATTACACCGGATTTAAAGTCAATTCAGGTGAATATAAAGTCATGGGTCTCGCACCATACGGCGAACCTAAATATGTTGACTTGATTAAAAACAACCTCATTGACATCAAAGAGGATGGCAGCTTCTGGCTTGACCAGAGTTACTTTAATTACGCCACCGGCCTGACCATGACATCTTCAAAGTTTCATGATCTGTTCGGCGCTCCGCCGCGCACTGGAGAAGACAGAATAACCCAGCGTGAAATGGACCTCGCCGCCTCCGTTCAGGCTGTCACTGAAGAAGTGATGCTGAAAATGGCAGCAAATCTGGCTGGGAAATACGGCATTAAAAACCTGTGCCTCGCTGGCGGTGTCGCGCTGAATTGCGTGGCTAATGGCAAAATAATCCGCGCGAAAACTTTTGATAAAGTCTGGGTTCAACCGGCAGCAGGCGACGCGGGCGGCGCATTAGGCGCAGCCCTGGCCGCTTATTATATTGAGAAAAAACAACCTCGTATTGTCAACAACACAATGGACGCCATGAAAGGCAGCTATCTTGGCCCAGATTATGAACAAACAGACATTGAGCAAAGGCTGACCAAAGCTGGCGCAAAATTTGAAATCTTAAATGATGAAACCGTGATGACAGAAACAGCCAAATGTCTGGCTGATGGCCACGCCGTTGGCTGGTTCCAGGGCCGTATGGAGTTCGGACCAAGAGCACTTGGTGGCCGCTCGATTCTGGGAGACCCTCGCAACCCGGAAATGCAGAAAACCCTTAACCTAAAAATTAAATACAGAGAAAGCTTCCGCCCCTTCGCCCCTTCAATACTTTCAGACCAAGTCTCAAACTATTTCGAACACGAAGAAGAAAGCCCCTACATGCTGGTTGTCGCGCCAGTGAAAGAACAACACCGCATCGACACAAGCAAAGAAGACGAAGGGCTGTTCGGCATTGAAAAACTGAACATTCCTCGCTCAACCATTCCTGCCATCACTCATGTCGATTATTCAGCACGCATTCAGACCGTGCATAGCGAAACCAACCCCCGCTATCATGCATTGATCAGCGCCTTTAACCAGGAAACCGGTTGCCCGATCGTCGTCAACACCAGCTTTAATGTCCGCGGCGAACCGATAGTGAACACCCCCGAAGATGCCTTCCATTGCTTCATGGGCACTGAAATGGACACACTTGTTGTGGGAAATTGCCTGATGCGCAAACCAAACCAGGATCCGGCATTAAAAGAAGATTACAAAGACAAATTCGACCTGGACTAATCCAACAGCTTTTCAAGCCCAGCGCCGGTTGCGAATGGGCAACCGAGGCGCGTCAAAGAAGCCCGCATCTAAAGCACCACAAAATTTTTAGCTTTCCTGATTGCTCGGCCCACTTAAAATTTTGCCAGCTGAAATGCTGTCCTTATAATAATTCCGATATTGCTTCATGAACACATCAAGCGTGTTGATAGCGGCAATATCCTTGGCCAGTTTCTTATAAGCTTCGCCGTTTTTCTTCACAGGCTTGGTAACAACGATAAACGAACTGGCATCCGGGCTATTCACCATTTTGTTATAGAATTTCTTGCGCAAACGGGACAACGCAAAGGCATCCTCAGCCAGAGAATATGAAATCGCTGCCCTGAGCACATCCTTGCGCTCAAAAGGTTGCAGGCTTTCACTTTGGTTCCATCTCGTGCCGAGCAGTTTCTCAATCTGATCACCGGCATTGCCCCATTGACGCGCATTCCAGTAAGCATCAGCTTTCATGCGTTCAATTTCTTCACCTTCCATCCGGTTAAGAATATCGATCGCTCCATCAACCCGGCCCATTTCACTGAGCGCGCGCGCTTCAAGCACATCTCTCGCCCGCTTGACCCGTCGCGGTAAATTTGGTTGCCGTGTTCGGCCAATGGTTTGCAAGGCAAGCACCGGTTTTCTGTTCATCAGATGAACCATAGCAAGCTTCGCAGCGACCTGACTTCTCGCCGATCCATGTACCCGTTTAGAAACCTGATGGTCCAGCAGTTCTGCCGCGTGATCCAGCAGGTCAACATCAATTAATCTATCAGCCAGCATGCGTATCATCTCATCGCCTGCCCTGCCAATTGGCGTCAGTTCTTTATAATCATAAAACAGGCTAAGCGCCTCAATCGGCCGCATTTTGGTGACTTTATTCTGCAGGAACAACGATTTAAAAACCCTGCCCATATCATCCTGAATCTTTAGCGCACTATCATTGGCGGGAAACGCTTTAACGGCCTGCTTCATATTCGCAAAGGCCTGCCGATAATGGCCATTTGATGCATAAAGATTTGAAAGGTGTGAAAGCATTTCAACTTCCGTGTCATCACCCCGCCACATCAATTGCATGCCCTCAAGCAAAGCAATCGCTTTTTCCGTGTTTATCTTGTTTTCTTTCAAGTCAAGTTTCAGCAAATCAACCTTGGCCTGAGCCACAGCTGGTGCATGTTCGGATAAAATCACGGCTTCAAACAACTCACGCGCCGCTTCACGATTACCAAGTCCATTCAGATATTGCGCATTTATCAGCTGCGTATCAACATCCACCATTTCATCGCCAACTTCCCGTGGCACCAATTGCAGATATTCACCCATCAAAGCAAAGTTTTGTAATTTTTTAGCAGCCTTCGCCGCCGCCAGCATAAACCGGGCCCTCTGCACATCAGGATACAACCCGACAGCATCTTCACCGTTCCTGAACTGGCGGACCGCATCTGACCATTGCTCAAGCATGATCTTCGCCATACCGCGCCAGAGCGAGGCATGCTCATTTGTGTGCAGCATACCGGATGAAAGTGCTTTAAGTGCATCTTTAGGGCGCCGCATCATTACATTGGCAGCACCTTGAAGCACACGAATTTCCGGCTCATTCTGGCGTTCCGGTTTCTCCATCAAAATACGCTCCAGCATACCATAGCTCTCCGGAGCAAGCTCATTCGCTAAAAGAAAGCGGGCGTAATCACGCCGCACTTCATATTTCTGATCATCCTCAGCTTCTGCAATCCTGGCTTCATAATTACCCATCTGATCAGCAAATGTGCCATTCCCAGCAGAACGCCATTGATCAAAATCGATATAGCCATAATCCTTCAGAACTTTTTTCGACCGCGGCTTTCGTGCATTGTTTCGCGGTATACTCCCATCAGAAAGATGCAGACCATCATATCGCGAGATCACAACTTCCTGAAACCCGACCCTGATTTCAATATCATCCGTTTTCGGGCTGATCGCAATTCCCTGTGCGGTGCCATAAGAGGAAAACTCAACAAAGTCCTGAGGTTTACTGATATGATGAACAGGAGGATAGGTCGTGACCATGCCAATCCGGTCACCAATGGATTCATCCTTCAACCAATAAGCATGTGACGGCCGCTCAACAGATACACTGACATAAGGTTTCTTATCAACTGTCTTCTTGCGTCTGAGTTTCATCACTTCAGCTTTGGCAGTCACCATATCACCAATTTTCGCTGACCAGACAAAGTCGTTATATTCAAGCGCGAAAAGCATCGGCTTTTTGAGTTTAAACAAAATCAGCTGCCCGTTATTGAGCTTAGATTTGCGAATATCCTTAATAAACCGGGAGCCTGATTCCATAATCCGCGACAAATCAATATCGACAAAACTGTCAAAAATGATCCAGACCGTATCGCCGCGAATAAATCCGGCAGCCGCCACCGCCTGTTTAAACGGGAAGAAGATTTCATTATGATCTTCCATGTCTTTCAAATAAGGCAGATGCTGATCTTTGCGTTTAGAGGCTTTGCCGGTTTTTACATCGGCTGCAATGGGTTCACCATCATCAATCGATTTGCCGCCAGTCTGATCAAATCCAACAACTTTTTTGCCAAGTGCTGGCAAGCCCACCGCATCAGGCGAATCTCCATACATCGAAAGATTGTACCGATCCGGGTTAAAATCCGAAAATTTTGAGCGTACCATTTTAACGTCTTCACCAGCGCCTGAAAATTCATCCATTGGTATCACATCAGTTTTTCGGCCCGATATCAGAACTTCTTCCTGACCAACGGCCTTGCCTTCATCATCTTTAACTTTGATCTGCAATTGCTTCAGTTCTTCTGAAAGCCCCACATCTGAAGGTGAAATATCAACGACATAATCTTCCCCTTCACGGTACCCCCGCACTTTGGCATCAGAAGGCAGGCTAAGACTGACAATGGTGGAAACATCTGTAGACTCTGATTTTATATCGAGCAAAAATTTCGGCAGGTCATGCCTCACCCGCCCGACATCCAGCTCAGAAGGCTGCCCGAAAGTCAGGTTAACGGTATCACCCCGGCGCTCAAGTTTGGCAGTGACAAACTTTTCCCAGTCAAACACCAAGCGAGTGAAAGTTGGCAAAGCTCCAGTACGAAGCCTGACTTTATATTTTTCCTTGGCTCTTCTTTTTTGCTGTTCGCGGGCAAAATTTTCTGCTTCGATTTCAGAAGCCCGTCGTGCAATTTCTCTGAGAACATCCTGCGGTAAATTCGGTGGCATTCCGGACCATTCACGCCCTAAAATATCAATAAAGATCTTGGTGCCCGCCTCCATCACATTGACTTTAAAACTATCAGTAAAGGCAAAACGAAAGGCGCGTCCATCCGGGTCAACACGTGCAACACTGATATAATTAGACAAACGCCGAACCAGATCTTCGAAGTCAAATCCTATAGCTTGCTTGAATTTAAAAACCAGAATCGTATCATCAATATCGCTCTCATATTCCGGCAAACGCTCAAAATCGAGAACAATCCGACCATACCCCTTTTCGGCTGTCGCCGTTGTTTTAACTTTTAAAGGAACAGCTACAGCTGGTGTGGCAGATAAAATCATGGCAACAAAGGCCATAGAAATCAGCGTGCTGACAGTTTTTAAGAGTGTAGAAACACAAAAAGGCAGGGAACCATGCTGGCGCCCCACTTCCTCTCCATCCAAACCTCTTAAATCTTTCACCATACCCTAAAACGCACTCCTTGCTGACAAAGTCGTTCTCGACTTTGAGGGGCTATCCAATCACAACTTATCGCGGATCAGATATGCCTATTGTGCCCTTTTTTCCTTAAATCCCCTTTAATGAATGAGCGAGTTTCTCAACCATTAAATTAACGAATTGCTAAACATTTCAGCGGACTTACCCATCGACTTATTCATGCAATTCAGAAGATCAGAACCAGATTTTTATTGATTGTTCAATGCTGGCTTATCTCCAATGACAGATGGCAATTCCTTATTCATCAGGCTCTGTTTCTGGGTAATCAGCTGATCTTTCTTAGCCAGCAGCAATGTCAGCTCGCGCGCTTTTTCTGGTTTCATTTTTGCTAAAATCTGCGAACCTGCTGAAGCTTTCATCGCCCGCACAAGGTCAACAAGTACCGGCATCCGCAAACCATCAAAAATCCGGGCAGCTTCTTTCGGTTTCATTGAAGAATAAATCTTCACCAGCCGCTTATATTGCTCATTATGCATCACATCCTGCTTTTTTAGATCGACCTGTATTTTCGCCTCTATTTCCTTGAGTTGTTTGATCCGCTCATCAATCTGTTGCTCAGCCGCTTTCAGCAGGTTTTCCTTCAGGCTGAGCTGAGTTTCACGCTCATTCAATTGTTTGCGCCGCAATGAAAGGCTTTCAAGCAAATCCAGCTCAGAGGCAGAAGCCGGAACTTTTGTTCCTTCAAGGTCGTCCGGTTTTAAATTTTTAATAACAGCTTTCGCATCTGCGTTTTTCTGTTCTTTTTGAGGAACAGGCCCCATCATATCTTCGTTCGTAGTGGGATTTTTTTCAGCAGCCTTTTTTTGTCCGGCTTTTGTGTCTGACTTAACACCGGCTTCCTGTGCGTTCAATTCAGCCGTGCCCGTCAGCACACTCCCACCAGAAAATACAAAAGCGGCACTTTTCAGAAGCAGCAAACAAGTGCAGGCAAAAACAACAAGCTGTAACAATTTAAAATTATTCATCACGCACTAACTTTCTGATAATTACCGGCCTGCTGCGCATAGCTCTGCGCCAGACGTTGCTGCTTGAGCTGCTCCAACTGCTGCTCTCTCATCTGCATCTGAGCAAGGTTCTGCCCGCCCTGCAGCACAGGATTCTGACCAGCATTCTGGCCTCCATTCAGACCAGTGTTCACACTTGTATATTGTGTTGAATACCTGCCAGTGTTTTGCTGGCCATTAAGATGACCAGAAGAATAACCACCCGTTGAACCATCCTTGCGCAATTCAGCAATCGGTGCTGAAGACACAGGCGCTGCCACAGGCGGAGACATGAGCGAATTTCGCGCCATGGTCTTTCGTTCCATAGACTTTCGGTCCACAAACTTACGTTCCTCAGTCTTTCGGTCTATAGTCTCAGGATGTTGCACCACATTCTGAACCGAAGCCTGAACCAAAGGCTGGATAGCTGGATGAACTGAAGTCTTTTCTCCGGCTTCACTCACACCGCGGTCAGCAACAGCTTCGTTTCGTGGAGAAGCCGCACCTGCTGGGGTAAATCTGTTTTGCCCAAATCCAAGCCGCTGGCGTTTTAGTTTTTTTGATAATTCAATCTGATCCGCAGATATCGCAGCCGGGTTCACATCTTTTTCTATCGCCCGTAATGCATTGATATCAATATCAGAAAGCTTTCTCGCCACATCTCTGAGTTCTTTGCTTCGCTCAAGGTTTTGCCCAAGCTCCTCAGAAGCCTGTTGCGCCGCATTCACCTGACCGGCGATCTGCCCTTCAACCATCAGCGCTGTTTGCCTCATGCTCCGAATGGCATTTTCTGCCCGCTCAGTTGAGCGGTTCAGCTCACCAATAACATGGCGCATGCCACTCTGATCTGTGCGAAGCGCATTCAGCTTGCGGTTGACAATAAAACAATAGCTGATCGTCACAACCAGTAACATTGCCATTATCAGCTCAATAACCAGACTTAATGTAGATCCAATCATAACCTTACCCCCGTTCGGTTAACAGGGTACGTTCTGGTGTAAAATCATTCACCAAACCCCGGTTTAATTTTAATGCCATTTTCCCGTTAGACTGCCCGACAAACCCTTTTGAAAGGTTGATCCCACTACTCCTCAACTGAACCGGATCATCTGGTGTACAAGTCATGGGTAATGTCTGCCCAACTTCTAAATTCATGATTTTGTGTAATGGTATTTCAAACTCATCCAGCACCACATCAAGCGGCACTTCCGTATTCCAGATTTCATTCGCCAGGTGACCTTCCCAAATAGGGTCACGGCCGAATTTCTCGCCCATAAAACCTTGCAACAGCAAATGACGAATGGGTTCAATCGTTGAATAAGGCAGCAGCACTTCAACCCGGCCGCCCCTGTCTTCCATATCAATCCTCAGCCTGACAACAATTGCTGCATTCGCAGGCCGGGCAATGGTTGCAAATCTGGGGTTGGTCTCAAGTCGCTCCAGCTCAAATTTAACCGGATATAGCGGTTGAAACGCCGTTTCGCTATCTTTCAAAATCACTTCAACCATTCTTGAAACAAGATTGGTTTCAATGGTTGTATAAGGCCGCCCTTCAACCCGAACCGCGGGTGAACTGCGACCGCCTAATAGAATGTCAACAATGCCATAAATCAGACCCGAATCGATCGTGATCAACGCCAGATTATCCCACTGCACTGCACGATAAACCGCCAGCATCGCCGGTAAGGGAATTGAATTCAGATAATCACCAAACCGCATAGAGCTGATCGTATCGAGGCTGACCTCAACATTATCAGATGTGAAATTGCGCAAACTGGTTGTCAGCAACCGAACAAGTCGGTCATAAATAACTTCCAACATCGGCAGGCGTTCATAAGAAACCATCGCCGAATTAATAATCGCCCGAAGCCCGCTGGTGTCATTCAGAGAGCGCTCATCAAGGTCAAACCCAAGCAGGTTATCAATCTCTTCCTGATTGAGAATCCGCTCACTTCCACCTTGTTCCCCGCCATCTTCATCAGCAGGCTCACCAACCATCGCAGCCCATTGGGCAGCCATGTCACTGTCAAGACCATCAAGCGCAGCTGTATCGACTTCATCAGTATCATCAAGCGCGGCTCCCCATGCCGCGGCCATAGCATCCTGATCTAGATCATCATCTGACATAAAAATTAAGCCCTATTGAATAATAATTTCTTTCAAAAGAATGCGGTTCACCCGGCTTGGATGCACAACCAGATTAATCCGCTTCAGCAATTCTTCCTTGAGCCGGTAAATCCCTTGCGACCCTTCAAGGTCAGAGGCCCGTAATTCGCGCAGATAAACCTGAAACAGGTCAAGCACCCGTGGTAAATTCGGTCGCATCGCTTCAGCAACGGACACATCCGAAACTTCAAGCGAAATTCTCATTTTTAAATATTGCGCCCGCTTTTCCTTACTACTGAGGTTAACCACCATCTCCGGTAATTCATGATAATAGGCAGGTTTCGCTGGTGGCATTTTTCCAGCCATTTCCATTTCATCGCCGTCAGAAAACATCCCGAGATATGAAGCCGCAAAATATCCGCCACCACCCAGAATCAATAAGACCAGCGGCGCAGCAATCATAATCAGCTTGCGCTTCTTCTTCGCAGCTTCCTCAGATGCACCTTCCTCACCCTCAGCTACTTCATCTTCTTCAGCCATTTTTTTGAAACAACCCCTTAAAACATATAGAAAAATCACCGATCGACGCACACCCTCAACCATTACTAGCCCCAATAGAGTTAATGATTAGTTGCCAAATTTAAAATTGAGGAAATTTTTGCCGAGTCATTTCTGCCGGTGTAAATATATTTTTTACCATGATTTTTTATAACATATTGATTTTATTGTATTTTTTATTTGGCATGGCTCCTGCATTATCAATTACAAACGTTCATGCAGCAATTTTTGCCCAGCAGAAAAAGCGCGAAAAATTAAATTTTTGAGGTAACAACCATGGAAAATGCCCTCCGTATCGGCTTATCCAGACAAATGGCTCTACAAACCAGGATGAATGTCATTGCCAATAATCTGGCAAACATCAACACAGCAGGTTTTAAAAGAGACAGCGTGCATCTTGAAGAGTTTCGCATGCCAATCGCTGAAATGACCGAACTCTCGGGCCGCGACAAAGCCCTCTCATATGTACATGACAGAGCCGTCCTCAATAATATGACGGAAGGACCCATGCGCCAGAGCGGCAATGATCTGGACATCGCCATCAGTGGCAAAGGCTGGTTCACCGTCAACACACCAAATGGCCCGCGCTATACAAGAAACGGCGAATTCAAACTAAGCAATGAAGGCATTCTTGTCACCAATGCTGGTCATCCGGTGCTGGGAACAAATGGTCAGATCGCTTTTGGACCGAATGAAACAGGCATCACCATTGCCAGAGATGGCACCATAACAACAAATGAAGGTAACAAAGGTACAATCCGGATTGTGCAGTTTAAAGACGAACAGGCACTGAATAAAGATGGGTTCAATCTCTTTAACACCAATGAAGCACCGGCTGTGGTTGAAGCACCTAACATCCTCCAGGGAATGGTCGAACAATCTAATGTCAAACCCGTAATTGAACTGACCAACATGATTGAAACCACCAGAGCTTACACAACACAAGCCCGCATGATGCAAAAATCAGAAGAGCTGAAAAGTGATGCCATCAACCGCCTCGCTCAAGTACCAAGCTAAGTAAAAATCTAAATGATGAAAAACTTTAACGACCGCCAGAACTGAAATGAACGAAGGGGCCAGATTAGCCCCAAACCGAAAAACTGATAAAGCCCCCGGGCAACCGAGGCAAACAGATTTATAGGATTTGATATGAAGTCTTTACGAATAGCAGCAACCGGCATGCAGGCGCAGGAACTGAATGTTGAGGTCATCTCCAATAACATCGCCAACATGCGCACAACCGGCTTTAAACAGGTCCGCGCTGAATTTCAGGATCTGCTTTATCAGGATGTCCGCCGGGTCGGCGCCAATTCATCAGCCAGTGGTAACATCATCCCGACCGGCGTCCAGATCGGTTACGGTGTGAAAACCGGTGCAACCGCCCGCATCATGAGCCAGGGTAATCTCCAACAAACAGATAAAGAGCTCGATGTCGCCATCCGCGGTGAAGGCTTTTTCTCAGTTGAACTGCCAAGCGGACAGACCGCATACACAAGAGACGGCTCCTTCGAGTTAGACGCAAACGGCAACCTCGTCACCCTTGACGGCTTTCAGGTGCAACCCAATATCACAGTCCCGAACAATGCCCGCTCAATCACAATTAACAGACAAGGCACCGTCCAGGTATTAACTGGCACCAGCACCACACCAACCGATCTTGGGCAAATTCAACTTTCCCGTTTTGTCAATAAAGCCGGCCTTCAGTCAATCGGTGACAACCTCTATCTTGAAACCCCAGCCAGCGGCACCCCGATTGATGGCGTCGGTGATGAAGAAGGCTTCGGCTCCCTATCGCAAAAATTTCTGGAAAATTCAAACGTCAATGCAGTTTCAGAACTGTCAGACCTCATCGCCGCCCAGCGTGCTTATGAGATGAACGCAAAAGTCATCAGTGCATCAGATGAAATGATGTCAACCACAAGTAACATAGTCAGATAACAGCAAACCCCTTGAAACTGAGAACAGCTAAAAGATGAGGAAGATCAGACCCATGAGACAATCAGCCATTGCTCAACAAAGACTTGATAACCATCCGGCTATTGATGCAACCTCGAAGCCAACAAGAAATGTCAGGGTTAAAACACTGCTGTTCACAACATTGCTGACTTACATCGTACTCATGTTGCCAACACCTGGTTATGCAGCACAATCCGCTACAGATCAGAACCTGACTGTAGAGGTCCTGAAATTAAAAACCAATGTTGAAGTCCATAAAGATGTCGTCACTCTGGGTGACATATTTGAAAACATCACCCGCTATAAATCTGAGCCGGTCTTTAAAAGCCCCCCCCTTGGCCGCGCTGGCACTGTGCGCATTGAGCGTTTGATTGAAGCGGCTGAAACTTATAATTTCACATTCGAGACACCAACAAAATTGCGCAAAATCACCATTTCGCGCCCCGCCCGCACAATCAAAGCAGAAACAATCAAAAAACTGCTGATCGAAAAATTATCGAAACATAATCCTCTCCGTAATGGCGGCAAATATCAGCTGGCATTTAAAAACATGCCCGACGGGATTATCTTGCCTCTGTCTTATTCCGGCAAATTAAAACTGAAAAAGTTCAGCTATGACAAACTGCAAAACAGTTTCAGAGCTCACTTCCTCCCCATCGAGGCCAGAGGCCGCGAATATCAGAAAATCATCACTGGCAGCGCCGTAGAAGTCGTCAAACGCCCGGTCATCAAACGCGAAATCAGACGTGGTGATAAAATCAGTGCCAGTGACATTGAAATCAGAACCTTCAGACCAAACCGCATACCGAAAAATTCTCTGCGCAACAGCACAGAAATTATCGGCATGACAGCCGCACAAAATCTACGCATCGGCTCATTTATCAAATCAGCAGATATCAACACACCTGTGCTGATTAAGAAAAATCAGCTCGTCACTCTCATTCTAGAAAGACCCGGCATGAGCCTGAAGACACAAGGCAAAGCCATGGAAGACGCCGGTTTAAATGAAACAATCTCCGTCATGAACATTCATTCAAAACGGATCGTTCACGGCATTGCCCTGGCTTCTGGCGTTGTGAAAATTCAGCACTTTGAGAACAAAATAAAACTACAGAAAACCGCACAGTTAGAACAATCACGATAAACCCAACCACAAACTTCAAACAGTTAAATTTCAATATTTGTAGACAGCAGAGAAAACCAGATGTTCAGTAAGATAATTCGAAAACCGTCAAATCTAATAGATTTTACAAAATGCCTCAAAGCCGGCTTGATAACCTTGCTGGCTTTAAGCTCCGCTGCCTGTTCTCATCTTGATAAGCTTTCCGAAATTGGTGAAACGCCAAAACTGTCAGCTATAGAAAGCCCTGTCGAAAAACCTGGTTACCGACCGGTCAGCATGCCAATGCCGGAACCAGAAGAGGTCAGCTACAATCCAAATTCATTATGGCGCAATGGATCTCGTTCATTCTTTAAGGACCAGCGCGCCAGAAAAGTCGGTGACATCATCACCGTAATGATCGAAATCACTGATAAAGCCGAAATAGATAATGAAAGCACACGAGATCGCAGTGGCACCACATCCGCCGGTATCGATGCTCTCGCCGGTTACACTTCATTAATCAAGAAAATTCTGCCAAAAGGAACAGACCTTACAACCCTGGTGGATGTCAACTCAACCCAGACAGATAAAGGGTCCGGCACAGTTGACAGAGAAGAAAAGCTGACCACCAAAATGGCCGCAGTCGTTATGCAGGAATTGCCAAATGGCAACCTCGTGATTGAAGGCCGGCAGGAAATCCGTGTGAACCATGAAATTCGCGAAATCATTGTCGCGGGTGTCATACGGCCTGAAGATGTCAGCTCGCTTAATACAATTGATATATCCAAAATTGCTGAAGCAAGAGTTTCATACGGTGGTCGCGGTCACATAACCAATGTGCAGGCACCAAGATATGGCAGCCAGGTTCTCGATGTCCTGCTCCCGTTCTAGCCGCTGGATGAAAACTACGACAGAGTTAATAAAAATAAAACGGGCTTGCCAGAAATGGCAGGCCCGTAATTTTGTTTGAACATCAAAATGAGCGATTAAAGTTAAGCATAACAAAAATGCATAGCTGCTATACCAATCCATTATTTGACTATTTAGTCAAATAAGCTATAGTCCCCTGCCTAAGGAGACATAATGCACGATGGCCAAAGCCCCAAGTGAAACCAAAATCAGGCTACTTGAAACAGCTCATGAACTGATCTGGCGCAGTTCCTATGGGTCTGTCAGCGTTGATGGTATTTGTGAAAAAGCCAATGTCAAAAAGGGTAGTTTTTATCATTTTTTTCCAAGCAAAGCAGAACTCGCCCTTGCAACAATTGACTGGTACATGGGCACTGTTACAGAAAAACTGAATGACATCTTTTCGCCATCAAGACATCCGATCGAACGTTTTGAACTTGTGGCTGATTATATATATGAAAAACAAGAAGGTATGAGGCAACAATTTGGTCAGGTTTGTGGCTGTCCTTTTATCACGCTTGGTTCGGAAATCGGTGCTCAAAATGAAGTTATCGGCCAGAAAATAACCAGCTCCTGCACACAAACAATGTCATATTACGAAAGTAGTCTAAGGGACCTGATCGCTCTCAACCTGATCAGCCCGGAAACAAATGTAAAAATTAAAGCTGAAGAAATTTACGCATTCATTATCGGTCAGATGATGCTGGCCCGCATTAAAAACGATCTTGAATTCATCAGGAACGATTTTAAAGACTCACTATTGAAGCTTATTGGCATCAAAGAAGATGCCCATAAAGAAAAAGAATTGACCGTTTAGTAAACAAATTATGTACCAGATTTATGATAGGGAAATGAAAATGAGATCAGTCAGCAAAATTATGGGAGCAAGCTTTGCCATCCTGTTTATTGCCTTCGTCGTGATATCATCTCAAAGTCACTCAACCATCGGCGCGGCTAAAAAAGAAGCCGCAACAAACGAAAAGCAGGAAAAACCGGCAGCTGAGAAAAAGGCCCCCGCACCAAAGGGCATGCCCGTTGAAGTCACAACCATTAAACCGGAAACTCTGCAAGTCTGGAAAAAATACTCTGGCCGCGTCGTCGCTGTCGACAGAGCAGAGCTGCGCCCGCAAGTCAGCGGCAGAATTACTGAAATCCGTTTCAAAGACGGGCATTATGTTGAAAAAGGCGACATCCTCATCGTGATTGACCCACGCCCTTATGAAGCCGCTTTAAAACAGGCAGAAGCAAATCTCGCGACTGCCAAAACCAGAGAGACTCTGGCCGAAAAAGAATATAATCGCGCCGAGGAACTGGTGAAGAAAAAAGCCGTTTCGGAAAGTCTGCTAGACACCAGAGGCAACAATTACCGTGTTGCAAAAGCTGATGTTCTGGCCGCTGAAGCGATGGTAGAAACCGCAAAAA
The DNA here is from genome assembly GCA_021775425.1 of Hyphomicrobiales bacterium. Lineage (GTDB taxonomy): Bacteria > Pseudomonadota > Alphaproteobacteria > Rhizobiales > HXMU1428-3 > HXMU1428-3. The sequence goes on along the minus strand of JAJFHX010000015.1, from coordinate 58,834 downwards.
TCAATATTGATTATGCCTATGTCAAAGCACCGATTAACGGCAAGGTCAGCCGTGCTGAAATCACAGTCGGCAACCTCGTTCAATCAGGTACCAATGCACCATTGCTGACCTCAATCGTCGCAAATAAAGAAGTCTATGTCGATTTCGAGATTGATGAGCAAACTTACATCACTTCAATTCGCCAGTCATCTGACGGCGCAAAGACACAAATTCCTGTGAAGCTCACCATCAATCAGGAAGAAACTGAGAAAGAAAAGCAACAGCAACAGGGCTATATCTTAAGTTTTGACAATCGCATTGATCAGTCAACCGGCACCATTCGTAGCCGTGCCCTGTTTGATAACAGCAAAGATTTATTGCTGCCCGGCATGACAGTCGGTGTTGAAATGGGAACACCTGATTCAAAAAATAAAAAGCTGATCGCCATTTCAGAACGTGCCATCGGCACTGATCAGGACCGCAAATTCGTCTATATCGTCAATGCTGAAAGCAAAGCCGAATACAGAGAAGTGCGGATTGGCGATATCATCGGCAGCCGCCGTATCATCCTCTCCGGTCTCAAGGAAGATGATGTTGTTATAACAGAAGGCCTGGTGCGCATTCGCCCGAACACGCCTGTTACTCCAAAAGATCCAAAAATCAAAACCGCAACGAATTAGCCGGTTTGATTAAGAAAGAACAGTTAAATGAATTTATCGAGTCATTTCATTGATCGGCCCATATTTGCTGGCGTCATATCATTCATAATCTTCTTCCTTGGGTTATTGGCCATGTTCCAACTGCCCATTTCAGAATATCCCGAAGTCTCCCCCCCGTCGGTGCGGATCACGGCCCAGTTCCCGGGCGCCAACCCCACAGTGATCGCAGCAACCGTCGCAACCCCGCTTGAAGAACAAATCAGCGGGGTTGAAAATCTCCTATACATCAATTCATTGGCAACAACTGATGGCCGCCTTTCAATGACCATCACTTTCGCTGTCGGAACTGATGTAGATCTGGCACAACAACTGGTCCAGAACCGTGTCAGTCAGGCCTTGCCGCGTCTGCCGGAAGTCACGCGCCAGCTCGGTGTCACAGTCATTAAAAGCTCACCCGATCTGACCATGGTGGTTCACCTGACCTCACCAAAAGCCAGATATGACATGCTCTATCTGCGCAATTACGCAACACTGAACATTAAAGACCAGCTTGCCAAAATCAAAGGTGTGGGTGATGTTCGTTTGTTTGGCTCAGGTGACTACGCGATGCGCATATGGCTAAATCCCGGTCGCATTGCCGAGCGCGGCATGACACCAACCGAGGTCATCACCGCCATTCGCCAGCAAAATGTGCAGGTTGCTGCCGGTATTATTGGCGGCCCTCCCTATGATACTGACACCCAGATTCAATTACCAATTAACGCTCAGGGCCGCCTGAAAGATCCAAAAGAATTTGAAAAAATCATCATCAAGCGTGATGAAAACGGTGTCATTACCCGTCTGAGTGATGTCGCCTGGGTTGAACTTGATGCTCAAACCTATGCGCTGCGCTCTATGCTCAACAATGAACCAGCCGTCGCCATCCCGATTTTCTCCGCCCCCGGCTCAAACGCGCTCGAACTTTCGGACAATGTACGCAAAAGCATGGCCGAATTAAAAAAATATTTCCCGGACGATATTGATTACACCATTGTCTATGACCCGACCGTCTTTGTGCGTAACTCAATCAAGAGCGTGATAACAACCCTGCTTGAAGCCGTGCTTCTGGTGGTGATAGTTGTGGTTGTATTTTTGCAGACCTGGCGCGCTTCTATCATTCCGCTTCTTGCGGTCCCCGTCTCAATTGTCGGTACTTTCGCCATCATGTTACCGCTTGGCTTCTCAATCAATGTGCTGTCGCTGTTCGGCCTCATTCTTGCGGTCGGTATCGTTGTGGATGATGCCATTGTTGTGGTGGAAAATGTTGAACGAAACATTGAAGAAGGCAAAAACCCACGCGATGCAACCATCCAGGCCATGAAAGAAGTGACCGGTCCAATTATCGCCACCTCTCTCGTGATTGCCGGCGTCTTCATCCCGATCGCCTTCATCAGCGGTCTCACTGGCATGTTCTACAAACAGTTTGCCCTCACCATCGTGATCGCAACTTTCATCTCAACCGTAAACTCACTCACCCTCAGCCCTGCCATGTCGGCCTTGTTGTTAAAAAGCCGAACAGCAGAAAAAGACGCGCTTACCAAATTTATGGACCGTATCTTTGGCTGGTTTTTCCGTATATTCAACTGGGGCTTTATTAAAAGCCAGAACAGATATGCAAACGGCATCGGTCACATTGGCCGCCGCAAAGGCATTATGATGACAGTTTTTGCCATCCTTGTCGGCATGACATATTTCAGTTTCAGCCTTGTCCCTCCTGGCTTTGTCCCGGCACAGGATAAAAAATATCTGATTTCATTTGCTCAGCTCCCTTCAGGTGCCACCCTTGACCGCACAGAAGAAGTGATGAAGCAAATGGCAGAAATCGCCATGAAAGAACCAGGCGTTGGTAACGCGGTTCAGTTCCCCGGTCTTTCAGTCAACGGATTTGTAAACTCATCAAGCGCCGGCATTATGTTTATCCCGCTTGACGATTTTGAAAACCGAACCACTCCTGAGCTAAGCGCCGGTGCCATCGCAAACAAACTGCAAGGCAAGTTTAACAATATTGATAAAGCTTTTATTGCCATTTTCCCGCCGCCCCCGGTACGCGGACTTGGCACAACTGGCGGCTTCAAATTGCAAATTCAGGACCGCGGTAATTTAGGGTATCAGGCTCTGGATAACATCACCAAAAATATATTGGCCAAAGCCAATGCGGACCCGGCCCTGTCACGCGTTTATACCAACTATAACATCAACGTACCGCAACTTTTTGCTGATCTTGACAGAACCAAAGCCCAACAGCTCGGCATCCCGGTTGATGAAATATTCAGAACCATGCAGATTTATCTTGGCTCTATTTATGTCAATGATTTCAATCAGTTTGGACGCACCTATCAGGTCATCGCCCAGGCTGACAGAAAATTCAGAGGCACACCGCAGGATATTCTAACTCTGAAAACAAGAAATACAGAAGGCAATATGGTACCGCTCGGCTCTGTCCTTAAAGTGACAGAAACCTATGGCCCCGAAACCGCTTCAAGATATAACGCCTTCCGCTCGGCTGATATTAACGGCAGCCCGGCACCGGGTTATTCCTCAGGTCAGGCCCAGGCCGCCATTTCGAAAATTCTGGATGAAAACCTGCCACAGGGTATTGCCTATGAATGGACAGAACTGACTTACCAGCAAATCCTTGCCGGTAACACAGCCATTTATATCTTCCCGATCTGTATTTTCTTCGTGTTCCTCATTCTGGCCGCACAATATGAAAGCCTGACTTTACCATTGGCCGTGATCATGATTGTGCCAATGAGTATTTTGTCTGCCATCATCGGCGTCTGGATCAGTGGGGGAGATAACAATATCTTCACGCAGATTAGTCTGTTTGTGCTGGCGGCACTCGCCTGTAAAAACGCGATTCTCATTGTCGAGTTTGCAAGTGAACTCGAACAGCACGGCCACACACCATTATCAGCAGCCGTCGAATCAAGTCGCCTCCGGTTAAGGCCGATCCTGATGACATCCTTTGCCTTCATCATGGGTGTGCTGCCACTGGTAACAAGTGAAGGCGCGGGTTCTGAAATGCGCCACGCCATCGGCATCGCCGTGTTCTCAGGCATGCTCGGTGTGACCTTCTTCGGCCTGATATTCACACCGGTGTTTTATGTTTTATTACGGGAATTTGAATTGAAAATTCTTGGCAAAAAACCTGAAGACATAAAAAAGCCGATTGCCGAAGCGGCAGAATAATCAAAACGCATAATTAGAGGATGGGAAACGAAACAGCTTCCCATCCTCAATTTCATACAATATTCAATCTGACATTTCAGCCCATTTATGCGGAGAAGACAGGGAAACGCTGTCTTCCTGAATGATGGTTCTTAAGAACTGCGCCACTTCCTTGATCCGCTCCACATACATATGATCCTGATGCACAGTCATCCAGATATCACGCACTTCCTGCACTTCATCAGTCAGCAAAGCTTTTAAATTCGGGTCTCTCCCGGCAACAAAAGTCGGTAACATTGAAATGCCACTAGCCGCACTCGTCGCCATAAATTGCGCAATCAGGCTGGTACTACGAAACGAAGTTGGCAAATCACCAATGGCATCAGTCAGCCATCTCACCGCATCAATCTCAATCAGATCATCAATATAATCAATCATCCGGTGTTCGTGGAGTTCATCAACAGATGATGGCGTGCCGTATTTTTCGAGATAAGCTTCCGCCGCATATAGCCAGAGCGAAAATTCACCTATTTTTTCAACATTGAGCTTTCTCCCCCGAGGCGGCGGAAAACTGATCAGAATATCCGCTTCACGTTTCGAAAGATTAATCCAGTTAGGGGCAGTCACCAGCTCAATCGTAATGCCGGGGTTGCTTTCATTAAACCGCTGAAAGCGAGGCGCCAAATACAAACTGCCAATCGCTTCCATAGAAGCAACACGCACAACACCACTTGTTGTCTCAGAACCAACCCCGATATTGCGGCCAATCTTAAAGGCAATGCCTTCCATGGATTCAACCTGCAAACGCAGTTTCAAACCCTGGTCCGTTAACTCAAACCCGCCACGAGTGCGATCAAACAATTTTACATTCAGCGCACATTCAAGCTCACGAATGCGCCGGCCAACGGTCGAATGGTCAACACTTAACCGCCTCGCCGCCCCGGCAAGGCTTTTCTGACGCGACACCTCAATAAAAAAAACAAGGTCATTCCAGTTAAAAGAATGTCGTCTTTTCATCGGGTGTGACAATGCTTTAATCCTTTATTCAATCCCCTTCGAGCTGACTTAGTTTTGCCGCTTCACCAGAAGAGCGCAAGTTATTTTGCCCGTCTCGCAGATTTTCACCCAGAAACTCAACTGGTCTTTGCGATTGCGTGTTGACCTGCAGGTTAAACACATCAAAGCGATTATAATAACCAACAACATCATGAAACTGCTTTGGCTCAACGCAGGCTTCAAGGTTAATTTTATGATACAGCAACCCTTCTTCCCCGCTTTTGATCTCACTGACAACTTCACCAGCCGGGCCAATTACCATTGAAACACCACGCGGTGACATTTCAACAATTTCCTCCGCCTCTTTCCCCAAGGTTGAAACCACTTTCATCATGCTGTCATCCACACAGGCAGAAACCACAACATTAAAAACCTTCGCTTCAAATGAATGTGCCCCAGCCCGAATTCGGATAGCACTTTCAAGGTTATAACCATCCGCATGGTTCAGCGGCCGCGTCGGCCAGATAGGCGGATAACTCGAAATATGTAACTGCTCACCCTGTGCCATTAAAGAATAGCGCGCCAACGGATTGGTGTTCTCACCGCATATCAGCATGCCTATACGGCCAAGCCTCGTTTCATTAACTTTCAGCCCGGCCCCGTCACCGTTTGCCCAGATCATTTTTTCAAAATATGTCGGAACCAGTTTACGGTGATGATTTAAAATCTTACCCTGATCATCAATCATTAAATTCGCATTCCACAAACACCCGACACTCTGTTTGGTTGCTTCACTAAAACCTAATGATACAAAAATTCCATTTTGCCGCGCCGCTTCACAAATCGCGGCAATCTCAGCCCCTTCAATCATGACCGAATTTGCCGCCATTGTTTTAAACAGATCATGCCCGTTAATCGGTGCCTGCAACGCCGCCCAGATCGGAAAACCCGGCAGGAAGGATTCCGGAAAAACAATCAAGTCGGCACCATTCTGCGCCGCTTCCTGAATTAATGAGCAAGCCTTATCAACAGTTGCTGCCGGGTTTAAAAACACCGGCGCGACATGAGCAAGACAAACCGTTGGGCTTGGATAAGTTATCACTACTTGTTTCCTTTCAGATGAAAAAGGGCGAACCAATCAAAGCAAAAAAATTGGTTCGCACCAGGGAACGTCCGTCACTTACAACTTACGGGAGGTAAAATCGTACCGTGGCGGTAGCTTAGCCATCAGATCTTCTTTCGGTATCTTTTTGACCAAATTGAATTTATCGTTTTCAACTTTCGTGATGTAACAATCGATCATCCCGCTATGATCTTCTGCTCTGAGGATTTTATCACCTTGCGGATGCGCCAGGGAGTTAGACATTTTCAGGCCTTCAAGCGCTTCAATCACACCTTGGTCATCTTTCTTCGTTGCCCATCCAGAAGCTTCAATGGCTTCTTTCAGTGCAAACATATTTTCCCAGCTCTGCCACGCATGGCTCTTCGCCATCACCTTGTCAGATCCGACCTCCTGCGCATGCACATCATCAATACCAATCAGCTTGTTAAACTCACGGTGGTATTCATCATCCTTATTCGCCAGCAGACGGGGGAAGTTTTCAAGGAAATACACCCCTTCAGCAGCACCCTTAATCTGAGCCGGGCTCACACCTTCAATAGTACCAGCAACCGAATATTGCTTCATCTTTTCGTCAAGGCGCATCGACTTCATCTGCGTATAAAACGCAACCGAAAGCGCACCGAAAAATACAGAAAACAGAACTTCAGTTTCTTCCGGAACTTTCGCGAGATAAGGCAGCAGATCTTTCGCATCAAGTGGAACAGCAATCGGTTCGTTCACCGTTCCGCCCATTTCTTCAATCAGTTTTTTATGTTCCTGATGGTGGCTGTGTCCCCAGGCATAATCAGGAAAAATCATTGTCCAGTTTTTACCTAAATTCTCAACAGCCCATGGTGCCCCAGCAGCAGCAAGTGCATAAGTATCGGTGCCTGTCCGGAATGAATAACGCGTGCCTTTAGAGCCCGTTGCTTCAGTCGCTTCACCAGCCGAAAAATAAACCGTTTTCATTTCCGTCGCGATTGGAATTGATGCCAACATAATTCCGGAATGGACAGAGCCCACAATAAATGAAGACTGCGACCGTTGAATTAGGGAGCGCAGTTTACGCACACCCGTTGCCGGGTTAGATTCAGTATCTTCCGTAGCTAACTGAACTTTCCGGCCTGCAATGCCACCCCCATCATTGATAACCTTGACGGCCGCTTTCGCGCATTTGTCATGCCAGTAACCCCAGGAAGAAAAGCCACCCGTTAACTCAGCCTGATGACCAATCACAATTGGCCCGCTAGGCGCTGCATAAAGTCCGGAAGTCAACCCAAGATAGGACGTCCCGGCAGCCGCACCGCCAGCCAACGCATGGTTGAGAAAACTTCTTCGCGTTATTTTTCTCTTTAAAGGTTTAGAATTCTTTGGGCATTCATCATTGTTAGACATTGCACTAGCTCCATGTTGAATTTACAGACACAAACAAGTTTAAAAGAAAAATCAAAGCGTTAAGCCAAGGTATCGCTTCAATAATTCAGGTTGATTTCGAATTTCTTCCGAAAGCCCCTCATGCACCACCACGCCCTTTTCCATAATCGCAAGGCGGCTGCAAATGCGCAGCGCCATTTTGATGTTCTGCTCAACAAGCAAAATAGAAACACCTTTTTCATTTATGGATTTAATTTCAGAGCGAATTTGCGCGACAAGGCTCGGCATAATTCCTTCCGTCGGCTCATCCAGAATGAGCAATTTCGGTCGCATCACCAGGCAGCGGGCAATCGCCAGCATCTGCTGTTCACCGCCAGATAACGTCCCCGCCGCTTGCCGTGATCGCTCTTCAAGCCGGGGAAAACTTGTGTAGACATAATCCTTCATTTCAGCATCCGGATCACCCGGCAGGCCAATACAAAGGTTTTCATAAACCGTCAGGTTAGGAAATAACCCACGCCCCTGCGGCACATAGCCAATCCCCCGGTGAGGTATGCGGTGCCCCGGTACTTTACTGATATCTTCACCATTGAAAATGACAGTCCCGTCAGACTTCGGCATTAATCCCATTATCGCCCGAAGCGTTGTCGATTTTCCAACCCCGTTTCGGCCAACAAGCGCAACCGCCTGGCCTTCGCCAATCTCAAGATCAACGCCGCGAAGAACTGGCAGTTTGCCATATTTTGCGTGTACATTTTTCACCTTAAGCATGATGCCAGTCCTCATCATCTTCCTCACCAAGATAAGCTTCCCTGACCTCAGCATTTTCAGTGATTTCTTTCGGTGAACCCTTGGCCAGAATGCCACCCTGCGCCATAACCGTAATGTCATCAGCAAGACCGAACACAAATTCCATATCATGCTCAATAATCACAATATCAACCGTCTCAGATAGTTTCTTGATGCGGCCAACCGTTTGCTCTGTTTCAGCCGGGCTCATCCCGCAAACCGGTTCATCTAGCAACAACAGCTTTGGCTCCGTTGCGAGCGCAATGCCAATTTCCAGCAAAGCCATATCTCCATATGATAAAGTCCCGGCCACAAGGTTCGCCATCTCTGAAAGCCCGGTCGCCTCCAGCACCTGTTCTGTTTTTTCTTTTGTTTTTGTAAAACTTGAGGCAGGCCGGAACGGATTAAAAACAGAACCGCGCGGATGCGCCGCAATCCAGACATTCTCAGCAACAGTCATAGATCCAAAAACACTCTTGACCTGTAACGTCCGTGCCATGCCAAGCCGGGCGATCTGATGCGAGGCTTTCTTCGTAATATCTATACCATCAAAAATAATTTGTCCGGCGCTCGGTGCATAAAATCCTGATATTACATTGAAAAAGGTTGTCTTTCCGGCCCCGTTTGGGCCAATGATCGCATGCAGCTTGCCTGATTCAAGTTCAAGATCCACATCATTGACAGCAACCAGGCCGCCAAACTTTTTCGTGAGATTAACGAGTTTTAAAATAGGTCTGCTCATCATCTACACCTCCGATCCTGGCTTATTGTTTTGGTCGTCATCATTTTTACAAACCCGGTCCAGCAAATCGGAATATAAGCCAACAATCCCCCTTGGTGCGTAGATCACAATCAGAATAACAATCACTCCAACCAGCAGAAGATAATGCTCCCAGTAAACTGACAGCTCCTCCCGAAGGATGATCAGAAGAGCCGCGCCGAAAAATGGCCCGAACAAAGTGCCGAGCCCGCCAACAAGCGTCCAGACAACCCCTTCACCAGAGACGTGATAAAACATGTAACTCGCAGAAGCATAGCGGCCAAAAAACGCAAACAACGCCCCGGCCACCCCTGCCAGAAACCCGGCAGAAACAAAGGCGGTTAACCTCAAAGCATAAACATTCAGGCCAATGAGCGCCGCTCTCGTATCATTTTCACGAACAGCAATCAGCGCTTTACCAAGCGGGCTTTGTAACAGCCGGTGTTGCAGGTAAAAACAAAGTGCGACGATCAGTAATATGAAATAATACTGCACCATCGAATCAGTCATGCTGATTTCAAAATCACCCACAGAGAGCATCGGCGGCATCGAAAAGCCCATACCATCATCGCCGCCGGTAATCGTCTTCCAGCTAAGCGCAAGAAAATAAAATATAAGGGAGAACACTACCGTGATAATCGCGAAGTAATGCCATGTTAATCTGACAGCAAACACACCCGCGATTAAAGCCATAACAACGCTGAGAAAAATACCAAATCCAAACGCCGGCCAGAACCCCAGCCCGAGTTTCGCAACACCAATCGCGACACCATACATCCCAACACCGAAATAGAGCGCCTGACCAAAAGACAACAGGCCAACATAACCAAACAGCAAATTCACACTCGCCGCAAATAATGACCAGATCAGAATTTCAGAAGTCACACTCAGCCAGAACGGGCTGACAAATAACGGCAGCACAAACGGCGCAAGAACAAGAAAGAGAGCAAAAAACAGAAACACACAAAGATTAATCGTTGTCTTAGATATCTTCATCGACTTGCTCCCGTGAAAATACCCTGAGGCCGAACAAGCAGCACCGCACTCATCAGACAAAGCGAAGCGATCCGCGCAACAGTCGGGTCACTGAAACTGGTGATCAATCCCTCTATGAATGCGAGCAAAACGGCTGCCGCTGCCGTTCCTGGCAAATTACCAAGCCCGCCAATAATCACTGCCATGAAACAAAAAGGAAGAATGTCCACACCGGATTTAAAATCAACTGTTGTAATGGGCGCAGCCACCACACCGCCAAGGGCCGCCAATGCCGTGCCGATGGCAAAGGTGAACAAAAACACCTTCTCAGCCGGTATCCCCATCGCCATGGCAGCCTCCCTGTCATGACGTACAGCCCGCATCCAGGTACCAAATTTCGTCTTATGAAGAAAAAGGAAAAATGCTGAAATCGCTATGATCGAAATCAACGCCGCCAGCAACCGGTAAATATCATATTCAATACCGAACAGCATGGTCGTTCCCTCAACGGGGGCGAGCAAACGACGGGGTGAAGCACCAAATGTCCCTCTCACGCTTTCCTGCAAAATAATAGATAGTCCAAACGTCGCAACAATTGAAAGCGCCGCAGCATTGCGTATCGGCCTGATCACCAGTCGCTCAATAATCCCGCCAAGAATAAAGGCCAGCAGCGGCACCAGTAGCAGCGCAACCCAGAAATTACCCGTCGTCTGCACTACGAAAAACGCCATCACCGTGCCGACCATAAAAAAATCACCATGCGCAACATTGATAATATCCAGCAAGCCGAAAATCACAGAAAGCCCGAGGGCAATCAAAGCGATTATCAATCCCCAGACAATGCCATTAATCGCCAGCGCAATTAAAAGATTCCAATCCAATTTAAGCCTCCAGCCGAATATTATTGATGAGTTTCATTTGTGACTTCACCTGCCTGAAAAGATCAAAAGAGCAATACTTTCCGCTCAATTGCACTCAGCGTAACCACACTTTTTTTGCATTGTAACCCTGAAATTTCACAACCAAACGTGCAAAAATACACAGGCAATCTGAAAGGAAACAGAAAAACAGTTAAACATCTCAGAATTTACCCGAATAGCACAACAACCATGCATTCACTGCCAGAAACCTTGTGCAACTGCCTTCAAAACGAGCAGAAATCAACGCAAAATAATTTCTCTAAACTGTCTGGTGCTGTGCATTTTTGTCATATAAAACCGAGAATAATTGGAATATTTGCGAATTTAACATCCCTCACCCGGTAAGTTCGAGCTGTGAAATATAACTTTCAGCACAGCGCATGAAAGCTCTGATCCGATGCACATGACGCAAATCTTTATGCGTCAGCATCCACAGTCCAAGCTCCCAGCCCTCATGATTTTCAGCCAGACAGACCAGAGGCGGGCTTGCAAGAAGAGGCGAGCCGGGCAGCGATGGCGACCTCGCCATATAATGCGGCAGAATGGCAATACCGATCCCAGCGCAAACAGCATTATATTTCCCAAGCAATGAATCAAATTTCAGTTTCACATCAACTTCAGGGTAGTCCGTTAACCGCCATTGATAAGTTGAAACATGAGCCAGGCTGTCATCCTCACCAATCCAGTCCATCTCTGAAATCTCACAGCCTTCACCAACAGCCGAAAGATAATGCGGGCTGGCATAAACACCAAAACCGATTTTCGTAAGGCATTGATTATAAAGTTCATCAGGCGCATCAATTGTCGCTCGTAAGGCCACATCAGCATCCCGTTTGGTCAAAGAAGCAAACGCAGTCGAAACACATATTTCTATGCTGATTTCAGGATATTGCTGCCGAAACTGTTTCAAAAGACCGGGCAGTATTGTTTGCGCCAGATAATCCGAAGTCGCGCAGCGTATCGTACCTGATAACCGAAGGTCATTACCGGCCAGCTTGCGATATGCTGCCAGAACATCTTCCTCAATCCCCTCAGCCAGCCTCGCCAGCTCTTCCCCTTCTTTGGTGGGTTCATAGCCCAAAGCTGAACGATGAAACAATAAAGCACCAGAACGATGCTCCAGACTGTTCAACCGGCGCAGCACAGTCGCATGGTGACAGCCAAGTAGCCGCGAAGCCCCAGAAAGCCCTCGCCCTCTGGTGATTGCCAGAACAAGTCTTAAATCTTCCCAATTTTCATCCTGTGCGCTCATGCACAGCTATTGTCGCAATTTTGAGAATAGCCTGTCAATTCATTTTCAGTATAGTCAGCCAAAATGAATACACATCACAACCAGCAACCCTATGCTCTATCGAAAGTGACTAACCCTATGATTACCATATATGACGCCGAAAAATCCGGCCACGCGCACCGTGTTCGCCTCTGTGCCAGCCTGTTAAACATCCCATTTAAACTACAGCAGGTTTCTGACATGGAAGGCGACCGGCAGGGTGCTGAATATCTAGCCATCAATCCATTTGGTCAGATCCCGACAATCAAAGATAGCGAATTCATCCTTCGCGATTCAATCGCCATCATTCTTTATCTTGCTGAAACTTACGCACCCGGTTCAAACTGGATTCCGAACGATAAAAACGAACGCGCCAGAATGTATGAATGGCTGGCCGTTGCCGCCGGCGTCATGTTTCGCGGTCCAAATCTCGCCCGCCTGATCAAACTGTTTGGCCGCCCTGGAGACCATGCCGCCGCCGTTGAAGCCAGCATCATGCTGTTTAAAATGATGGACAATCACCTCAAAGACAAATCCTGGCTTGTCGGTCAGAACCCAACCCTTGCAGATATCGCCTGTTACTCATATCTGAAAGTATCAGACGAAGGCGATCTGGATATCACCCCCTACACAAACATCCTCAACTGGTTTGAAAATATCGAAAAACTGGATGGTTTCATCCCGATGCCAAAATCCAGATGAACCGGTTCTTATAAAGTTTCAAAGTCTCATACCCACGAATTGCGGAACTAAGAAAACACCATGACAACCACTCCCGAAAACAAAACACTTCCCCCTGCCTTTCATGCTGGTGAACGCGCCATCCAGCAAAAGGCACGGGTCAGTGAACGCATCATAAAACAAGGGCAAAGAGTGATACGCTCCTATTTGCTCGATCAGCACCGTGAGTTTTTTAACAACCTCGCTTATGTCGTCCTCGCCGCAACAGACCAAAGTGGAACCCCCATCCCATTTCTAAGGTGCGGCAATCCCGGCTTCATCACCACACCAACTGATACGCGGATCATCATTTCCGCCCCGCCATTAAAAGGAGAGCCCGAAACTCTCAATTTAAAGCCCGGAGCCAAAATTGCTATGGTCGGCATTGACCTGCTGACAAGAAGGCGCAACCGCCTCAATGGCACAATTATTGAAGCAAGCCCAGAAAAATTAGTCATCGATGTCGATCAGAGTTTTGGCAATTGCGCTCAATATATCCAAAGGCGCTGCATCAGCGAACCATCAGCAGATTTCGGCAAATCTAACGAAACCCTCACATCTGCAACCCTCTCAGATGAACAGCAAAAAATCATCAGCAATGCGGATATTTTTTTCATCGCCTCACGCTCAGCTGATTTACAGAAAGAGAATGCAACGAAGACCAATGACAAAAGAAACGGCCTTGATGTCAACCATCGTGGTGGCCCAACAGGCTTCGTAGAACTCATTGATGACCAAACCCTGAAAATCCCTGATTACAAAGGCAACAATTATTACAACACCTTCGGCAATATTTATCAGGACAACCGAACCGGATTACAATTCTATGATTTTTCAACCGGCGATGTCCTTACACTAAGCGGACGGGGCGAAATCATAGTGGAAAACACAACCCCGTCTGGCGAGGAAAATACAGACTCAAACCAGAAATCCACCAATCGTTTTTTCCTGTTTTATATCAAAGAAGTCAGACAAACCACTTCAGCCCTGCCCTATACCTTCACACGGCTAGAGGATTAAACAATCAACTTCCACCTGATTTTCCAGCAAAGTTATTTTGGTCAGTTGTTTATTCCTGCAGATTAAAACTGCAAGTCCGCCGCCCGCTTGATGTCTCTTCCACCTTGATAGAAACACCATACACATGAGAAAGCAGCTCACTTGTAAGTGTCTCTGCCACTGGGCCGGCTTTCACCATCGCCCCGTCTTTCATCAACGCAACATCTGCACCGAGTAAAAACGCCTGATCAGGGTCATGCGTTGAAAGGATAATTCCTTGCGCTGAAGAAGCGTCAATTTGCAAATCCACCTGCACCTCTCTCTTATCTTTGTTTCGAAACAATTTCCTGATCTCACCCAGCACCACCGCCTGATTGCCAAAATCGAGACTGGCTGTCGGCTCATCAAGAATGATAAAAGGTGTCTCTTGTGCCAGCGCCCTTGCGATCAGAACCAACTGCCGCTGCCCGCCTGAAAGCCTTGAATAATCTCGAAATGCCAACTGTTCGATGCCAAGCCGTTTTAAGGCGCTGTAAGCGGCAACCCTATCTCTCTCTCCCGGCCGGGCAAACAATCCCAGCCGTGCCGCCCGCCCCATCAAAACTATATCCAGCACCTGATAGGGAAAATGCGGCGCGTGGGCCTGCGGCACATAAGCGATCTGCCGGGCAATTTCCGGACGAGATAAAGCTTTTAATGGTTGACCATTTAACTCAACCCCGCCCCGAAGCGGTGCAAGTAACCCAAGCATGGTGCGGAACAATGTCGTCTTGCCGCAACCATTTGGCCCAAGCAGACATAAAATCTGCCCTGGCCTGACACTGACATTAATGTTTTCACCAATGGCGACCTTGCCATACCCAATAGCAAGGTCACGCGTAGCAAGACGATCCGCGACTTGAATCACACCCGGAGCATTCATGACCACCCCCGCCCGCCTCTGGCCAGCAACCAGATGAAAAACGGCGCGCCGATTACAGCCGTTAAAATGCCAAGCGGCACTTCCGCAACTGAAATCGTCCGCGCCAGCGTATCCACCATCAGCAAATACCCGGCGCCGATAAGCACAGAAACCGGCAGTAATTTGACAAATTCCGGGCCAACCAGCATCCGGGCAATATGCGGGATCACCAGCCCGACCCAGCCAATCACCCCGGCAAGCGCCGTCACACTGGCGGTCACCAGCGTCGCGGCTATAATGACCAGACCGCGAACAAAAACAACATTCACCCCAAGTGAACGCGCTTCATCATCCCCAAGTGACAAAACATTCACCCGCCAGCGCAGCAGAATGAGGGGGACAAACCCAGCAATAACTAACGGTAATAATGGCAAGAGATCAGACTTCGTGACAGAAGCCAATGAGCCAAGCAGCCAGAACGTAATCGCCGGTAACTGATCATAAGGATCAGCCAGCACTTTAAGCAATGATGTTGCCGCTCCAGCAAGTGAGCCAATCACAACCCCCGTTAACACTAGCACCAGCGTCTGATCAGCATTACGGATAACCGCCGCGATCAGTCCCACCAGCAAAACGGCAGCCATGCCACCCGCAAACGCAAAAAACTGTATGGCAAATACCGGCAAAGATAAGAAAATGCCAAGCACCGCCCCTAATCCCGCCCCAGCTGAAACACCAAGTATATCAGGGGACACAAGCGGATTGCGAAACAGCGCCTGATAACTCGCCCCCGCTGCCGCCAGCGCCGCCCCGACCATCAACGCCGCAAAAATACGCGGCAGTCTGATGTTGAAAATCACAGTTTCAGCAGCCGAACTTCCCTGCCCCAGCAGAGTCTGAACCACATCTACAAAGGAAAGCTGAAACGGCCCGATCATCAAGGCAAAAAGCGAAAGCAGCACAACCAGACCCATTAACAAAACGGTCAGAGATATTGAACCTATGCTGTCCTTCAACAGGGAAAAAAGCCCCGTTCCAGACTTCTGAGTTTCGCCTTCTGTTATATGCATATCATGATCGAGCTCACTCACCTGATC
This sequence comes from Hyphomicrobiales bacterium, assembly GCA_021775425.1. GTDB lineage: Bacteria > Pseudomonadota > Alphaproteobacteria > Rhizobiales > HXMU1428-3 > HXMU1428-3. Next base: position 43,083 of record JAJFHX010000015.1, on the reverse strand, counting down.
GCCCGCTCCGGCCGGCCTTCACTCCAGTCAATCAACCGCGAAAGTTTCTCATCATCAAGCTCAACATGATAATAGAGTTTATAAAACTGTTTAGTTTCTTCTTTAAGGCTGACACCCCATCTCTCCGGATAAAACAATCCGCCAAGCCATTTCAAACCCATCATACGGTTGAGCGAAGGCGGCCGGTCAATCCAGCCAAATGGTGCCGTCGGCGAAAGAAAAACCCGTTTTTGGCGAACAGCCGCGATATCAGACCAAAGCGGATTTTGATAAACGTTTTTATAAAAATTCCTGTCCCATGTCAGAATGGTATCCGGGTTAGCCACAATCACCTGCTCGATAGATGACTGAACCAGCCCGCGCCGCCCGTCTTCAGTATAGGCCACATTCCGCCCCCCGGCCCTTTCAATAATTTCCGTGTTGATAGACCCGCGCAATCCCGTCTCCAGCCCATCAGGGCCACGGGCCAGATATGTCCGCGGGCGCTTGTCTTTAGAAATTCCCGAAATAATGCCATCAAGCTTCAAAAATGTTGCCTCAACATCCTTTGCAAGAGCTTCCCCACGCTCAGGCACCCCAAGCACTTTGCCCAGCAAACGAAGCGCGTCCGCTGTCGCGTCAAACCGGCCATTGATCAAAACATAAGGAATGCCGGTTTGCGCCTGCACCCTGTTCGCAAGGTCGATATAAGTATCCCGAACAGAACCAAAATCAACAATCAGATCAGGTTTGATTTTTAACACCCGCTCAAGGTTCGCCTCACCACCCCTGCCGGTTAAACGCCCGGTTTCGGGTAAATTCCGATATGGTGCCGCGATATAATCAACTTCGCTGGCCCGCAAAGCCCGCGGCCATCCTGTTAGTGCTTCCGGTTTTAAAACATAAATCAAAATCGACGCCGGCGGCCCGGCAGCAAAAACACTGTTGATTGTTTCAGGCACCTCAACCTGACGCCCGGCACTGTCAGTCACCATCCGGGCCATTGCCTGATGAACCACACCATCAATCAGCAAAAGCATGAAGCAGACAAACAGTATCAAACCGGATTTCAGCAAACCATTTCGCCAGTAACAATGCCAGTTCATTTATCTCTCCTGAAAAAGCTCACCATTCTTGAAAACCATGAGAACATCACAAACCTGCGAGCAGTTTATTGGCACCTATTGTCAGAAAACTTACAGCGGTCCGGCTTGATATCAAGCAGCGCTGTTCCATCAACACAATCCAGCCCGCGCACCGTTAAAAACCGGCCTTCAATACCAACAAGTTCAACCATCGAAGATCCAATCGGGTTTGGTCGTTGCGGCGAACGCAGCGCAAACGTGCCGGATATCCGCCCCTTTAACCCGGGGTTCTGAGTGAGAAGATCACGCCGTGAAAGGTCCAGCCAATATAGAATCTGCAACCTCTCGAATTGTTCTATATTTTTGAGCCCGTCAGCAAAATCCTGAAAAACTTCAATCCGGCATAATGGCCCATCAACCACACCCTGGCGGGGGCATTCAGCCAAAGTCTTAAACGGCGTTTCTATCCGGCCAATAAAATAGAGCGAAGCGTCATCAGGCTCAGTAAGCTCACCCGCAGTCTCGCCATCGCGAATTTCAAATTTTACCTTCGCCATCCCTGATCCTTCACCTTGCCGGTCCATCACCCGACTAGTCCACAACTGTACTGGCAAGGTTAGCTTGAAAAATAGAAGGCAACCTTCACCGAGCTGTCTTAGAGCCTGAATAATTTGCTTTCACATAGCCGCGTCCAAGCTCTAAAAGCAGCCCCGCGATTAACCCCAAAGAGATATCAACAAACAAACCCAAACCGGCAACCACAGCAATCACCGGATAACAATCTGATCGAACTGTTTTCAGTTTCGAGACATTAATCAGCTGAATGCCAGCAAAACAAAGCATTGCCGCAACAAGTACAAGTGGCAATAAACTTAACCACGCTTTTGCATCTGCCCCGGCAAAAATAGCAATCATCAGACACATAACCCCAAATAATACCGGTGCCAGTGCCCCCCTTGCCCCATATTTATAATGGGCCGCCACACCGCCCGCCCCATGACACATGGGAATCGCACCAAGTGGCGCCAGAAGCAGATTAAAAAAGCCGGTTGTAAAACAAAGGTTGCGCGGTGAAATACGTGATTTATCTTTTGGGTAATAATCACCAGCCACAAGAGCGGTTAACAGAATAGCATTGCTGATTGTCAACACAAGCTGTGGCAGAAAACTGACCTTAAAAGCCCCGGCAAAATCATTCAGCGCGGGAAACCCAATCGAAGGAAAATGAAGGCCGGCAAAAGCGGGCACATCGACCCGGGAGAACATTATAGACCAGCAAACCGCGCCAATAACCAAAACCAATAACCCGAAATGGCCAAATCTCACCTGGGTCAATACACATAACAAACCCAATAGAAGTAAAGCTGGCCAGATCATCTCACCAGCCATGGAAAACGCGGCATAGCTAAGTTGCAATCCAAGACCAAGTTGAACCCCCAGCAAAACGGAAAGCGGAATAAGCTTCTGCAGTTTACCAATCAGCCCGAAACTGCCAAGCCCGATAAGCATCGCGCCAAGCAAAATCCCCGTCGCCATTGCTTCACCGGCACTGAGCTGGCCAACAATAATCACAGCCGCCACAGCCTTCATCGGTTGGATCGGCACTGGCCGGCGATAGTAAAGGCCAGTTGCGATAGCAAATAACCCGAAACCGACCATCACTCCCGTCGCATCAAACCCGCCAACCGAAAGCACAGCCACAACTAGCGGCAGAAAAGTCCCAAGGTCAGCAAACGCACCGGAAAATTCAGAAAAAAACGCGAGCGGACGACTTGCATAATAAGAGCGTCGCATATCTTGCAAACGAAAACTGTTTCCACCATTTTTGTTCATATTATTCGTCAAATTATTCACATTTATCGTCCGGTAATCATGCCTGCTGTTGCAGCCACGCCTGAGAAAAAAAGCACCCACCGAGGTTAACCAAATCTGATCAGCTCCACTGCCAATCTAAAGCTCGGCAACCAGCAGTCACTTCAGTAAAATACCTGCAATAACTAGCTTATCTGTTAAATAAAACAAAATAAAACAACATTTTGCATTATTCAGACAGTGATGTCACCTCTCACGTTACAATATCCTTCTGACGCTCCCAAAATGACAAAACGATGACAATTCCTGACGAAGCCTGCCGTTAAAATAGACATTCAAAATCAACTGCATAATTAATATGCATGAAAAATACCGCATTTCAGCAATATATCTACTAACTATTTGATTTTATTATATTTTATTTATCTGGCATGCAACTTGTAAATGATCCATCAGTTGCGGAAAAGTCGCTTATATCTGAACCCTGCATCCCTGATGCAGCCAGAAAAGCGCCAATTCCGTCTAAGTGTATTCAAAACAGACAATATGTATTACAGGATCAATTTTCATGAGATTTTCTGAGTTGTTTAAACCGGTCATACGGCAACTATCAAAAATATTAATCACAACCCTTACAGTCACAGCAATTTCAGCCACTGCCACCAAAGCAGCAGAACTGGAGCTGGAAAAAGACGAGCTAACATTTGGCTTCATCAAACTCACTGACATGGCCCCACTGGCCATAGCCTATGAAAAAGGGTTCTTTGAAGATGAAGGCCTCTTCGTCACACTTGAAGCTCAGGCCAACTGGAAAGTCCTGCTTGATCGCGTCATTGATGGCCAGCTCGACGGCGCTCATATGCTTGCCGGTCAGCCTTTAGCCGCAACAATCGGTTTTGGCACCAAAGCCCATATTATCACACCATTTTCAATGGATCTGAATGGCAACGGCATCACCGTTTCAAACGCGGTCTGGGCCGAAATGAAAAAACACATTCCGCATAAAGACGGCAAACCCGTCCACCCAATCAAGGCCGATTATCTAAAGCCAGTGGTTGAAAAATATAAAGCTGAAGGCAAGCCCTTTAAAATGGGCATGGTCTTTCCCGTATCAACTCACAATTATGAGTTGAGATACTGGCTCGCCGCGGGTGGCATTCACCCGGGCTATTATGCCAAATCAGATACCAGCGGTCAGATCCTGGCTGATGCCCTTCTTTCAGTCACCCCGCCCCCACAAATGCCAAGCACCATGGAAGCCGGGACGATATATGGCTATTGCGTCGGTGAACCATGGAACCAGCAAGCCGTTTTCAAAGGCATCGGCGTTCCAGTCATTACCGATTACGAAATCTGGAAAAACAATCCGGAAAAAGTGTTTGGCATCCGCGCTGATTTTGCTGAAAAATACCCGAACACAACCTTGGCACTCGTCAAGGCTCTGATCCGCGCAGCAAAATGGCTTGATGAAAATGACAATGCCAACCGCCCTGAAGCGGTGAAAATCCTCGCCAAGTCAACATATGTCGGCGCAGATGAAGCCGTGATCGCCAATTCAATGACAGGCACCTTTGAATATGAAAAAGGTGACAAACGCGAAGTCCCTGACTTTAACGTGTTTTACCGCTACTTCGCCACCTACCCCTATTACTCTGACGCTGTCTGGTATCTCAGCCAGATGCGCCGCTGGGGCCAGATCACCGAAGGCAAACCAGACAGCTGGTACGAAGAAGTCGCCAAAAAAGTCTACAAACCGGAAATCTACCTGAAAGCCGCCAATCTCCTGATTGAAGAAGGCAAAGTGAAAAAAGAAGAGTTTCCATTTGGCACTGACGGCTACAAAGAGCCGCAATCAGAATTCATTGACGCCATCACCTTCGATGGTCGCAAACCAAATGATTACCTCAAACAATTCTCAATTGGTCTGAAAGACCAGCAAACAGTCAAGGAAGGAAAAGTCGCAGCGAACTAGACTTGATTTCCCAAAACAAAAGTCTCTCCCCTGTCCATTTTTGGCCGGGGGAGAGAACACTTTGAAAACCCGGAAATTAAGAGATCAAAACTCAGGATCTGATACATAACGCTCTTCTTAACGGAAACAGAATAATGGCACTTCTCACATTACCAAACATCCAGATGTTGGAAAAAATCGACATTCAGGAATCTATCAAACAATTCATGATCCCATTTGTAGCGATCGTTTTATTTCTTATTTTCTGGGAGGTCACCGCCTCGCAGATCAAAACCTCACTCGGCCTCGTTCCCGGCCCGATTGAGGTCAGCAAACAATTTAAAAATCTCGTTGTTGAACATAACGAAATGCGCGCGAAGGCAACAGCCTTCTATGAGCGACAGGAAAAACGAAATGCCGCGAAACTGGCAAAAGATCCGGATGCCAAAGTCAAAATTCGCAGCTTTACAGGCAAGCCAACATTTTTCGATCAGATCTTCACTAGCCTGATAACCGTATTTGCAGGTTTTTTCATAGCAACGATCATCGCTGTGCCGATCGGCATACTCTCTGGCCTTTCACAAAATTTCTACACAGCAATTAACCCGCTTGTGCAGATTTTCAAACCGATCTCCCCCCTAGCATGGCTACCAATTGTCACGATCATCGTCAGTGCCGTTTATGTCTCAAACGACCCGATGTTCTCTAAATCATTTATCATTTCAGCCCTGACAGTCACCCTCTGTTGCATGTGGCCAACGCTGATCAACACAGCCGTTGGCGTCGCCAGTGTCGATAAGGACCTTTTGAATGTCTCGCGGGTGTTACAACTGCCAAGCCTGACAAAAATCTGGAAAATTGTCTTACCCTCCGCCATCCCGATGATTTTTACCGGCCTTCGGCTCTCAATCGGCATCGGCTGGATGGTGCTGATCGCCGCTGAAATGCTGGCGCAAAACCCCGGCCTTGGAAAATTCGTCTGGGATGAATTTCAAAATGGCAGCTCTAATTCACTCGGCCGCATCATGGTCGCTGTGCTCGCCATTGGCATCATAGGCTTCATCCTTGATCGGCTCATGCTCTCCATGCAGCGTCTGATCTCCTGGGATAAAAATGCCGTACTCCGTTAAAACATTACGATTAAATGAGGACCAAAATGTCTGCTTCTTATCTGCATATTGATCACGTCACAATGAACTTCCCAACACCGTCGGGAGAGTTCTGCGCCTTGAAAAATGTCAATTTCGTCATCAACAAGGGTGAATATATTTCCATTATCGGGCACTCAGGCTGCGGTAAATCCACAGTGCTGAACATCATCGCCGGCCTGCTGGATGCCAGCCAGGGTGGCATATTCCTTGAAAACAAACAGATCTCTGGCCCAGGGCCGGAACGCGCCGTAGTCTTCCAGCATCATTCATTGATGCCCTGGCTCTCTGTTTATGAAAATGTCGCCATCGCAGTAAGGCAGGTGTTCAAACGCAAAAAAACAAAAGCCGAAATGCATGAATGGATCATCCATAATCTGGAGCTTGTGCATATGGACCATGCCATGGATAAACTGCCCTCAGAAATCTCCGGTGGTATGAAACAGCGGGTCGGCATCGCCAGAGCACTGGCCATGGAGCCAAAAGTTCTGCTGATGGATGAACCCTTTGGCGCACTTGATGCTCTGACCCGTTCGCATATGCAGGAAAGCCTGATGGACATTCAGGAAAAGCTCAACAACACCATCGTCATGATCACGCATGATGTTGATGAAGCGGTTTTATTGTCAGATAAAATCATCATGATGAGCAACGGCCCATCAGCCAATATCGGTGAAGTCGTTGAAATTGACCTGCCCCGCCCGCGCAACCGTGTGCGCCTTGCCAGCAACCCGACTTATAATGAGTATCGCCAGCGTGTCCTCAGCTTCCTTTATGAACGCCAGAGCAATCCGCTTTCAGCACCCGAAAAAGAAGAATCCGAAGATCTGGTAGAAACAGTGGCGGAAACCATCAAAGAAACACCTGAAGCAACAAATGTTACTGAATTAAAATCCATCAGTGATTCAGGCAAAGCCGCTTAGAAATTCACTACAAAAAAGCCATAAGCTAAACTCTTGAATAAAATTCAGGAATTCAGCTTATGGCGTGGCAGTGCTCCCTCAAAAGAAACTCACGTCTTGCAAAACAGCCAAGTCACACACTTAATTCATTAATGCTTTGCTTTGAAGAGAACGCTCAGTCTTATCTTCAGGTTCGTCAAGTATCACCGGCGACCGGTCAATCGAAATTAAAATAATCGCCGGGTTACGAACTTCGTGCCGGCGCATATCCTGACTTAATTTGCCAAGCGTTGTTTCAACAGTGCGCGCTGTTTCATGGCAGCCATTTTCAATAATCGTAATTTTGGAATTTTTACAGGCCCCGACAGTCAGCAGATTGGCCTGTATTTTCGGTGCCATTTTCACACCCATATATAAAACAAGCATCACCCCCTTGGAGGTAAACCCCGCCCAGTCATATGGCGTTAACCCGTTTGTTGAATGGCCGGTTAAATAAACCAGCGCCCGCATATCTTCTCGCATCGTCAAAGGGATCTTCGCTTCAGCCGCACATGCGGAAGCAGCCGTCACGCCGGGCACAACCTCATAATCAATCTGCGCCTGTTCTAAGGCGAGCATTTCTTCACCCGCCCGGCCAAATATCAGCGGGTCACCACATTTAAGACGCACCACCCTCTGCCCCTTCACTGCCTCAACAATCATATGCTGATTAATTTCATCCTGTGAGGTGCAAGTCTCTCCAGGTGTTTTGCCAACAAAAATACGCTTCGCATCCCGCCGCCCCACTTCAAGCACAGAGGCGTCAATCAACCTGTCATAAATGATCACATCTGCCGATTGCAAAGCCTGCGCCGCCCGAAACGTCAGCAAATCACTTGGCCCCGGCCCGCCGCCTACAAGCGAAACAAACCCGCGTGAAGCACCCTCATCAGGGGCAGGCAGCTGTTGGTTTTTTTCAAGCTTTTTTAATGCCCGCTCATGCAAAAGTTCAGGCTTTAACCCTGAAAATGCATCAACAAAATAACTTTCCCAAAACGCCTTGCGCTCTGCAAAGTGAGTGAGCTGACGAGTAACTGTTTCACGGAGCCCCTGCGCTTTGAGGGCAAGTTTGCCGATATCAGCCTGCAACAAGGCTTCAATCCGCGTTTTAATCATCCGCACCAGAACCGGCGCAGTCCCCTCAGAGCCAATCGCCACAGTAATCGGTGCCCGGTCAACAATCGCCGGCGTGATAAAGTCACAAAGCTCTGGTGCATCAACCACATTAAGGGGAGTTTTTAATTCACGGGCAATTTCAAAAACCCGCTGGTTCAGCACGTCATCCCCAGCCGCATAAAGCAAATCAAACGGTGCAAGCACTTGCTTGTCCACGGTTTGCGCCAGCCAGGTGACCCGGCCAGCAAAAACCTCTTTTGAAATTTCGTCATTAATCTCAGTGGCAATAACAGAAATCTGCGCCGGCGTTTTTAACAACAGCCGCAGTTTTTGCATAGCCTCAGTACCACCACCAACAACGCCGACTTTCGCCGATTGCATGTCATAATAAAGTGGGAAATAACGCATCATAATCTCTATTCTGCCAGCGCATCTTCTAGCTTTAACGAAGCCTCTATCAAACGCCCGATTTCAGAACGGCACGAACCACAATTCGTCCCGGCATTCAAAACCTCACCCACCTGCTTCACGGTTGAACAGCCCCGATCAGTAACCGCCCTCTCAATCTCAAGTGCGCCCACATTAAAGCAACTGCAAATGATCGCACCGGATTCAGGCACATCTTCACCCGGCCGTCCGGTTAAAACAGCAATCTTCTCTCTCGGTGTCTCAAAACTCTTCTCTAGCAAGCTCTTCATATAGACACGAGACGCAGTAAGTGGCTCCGGGCTGAACATCAACACACCATCAAGCCTGTCATCCGTAAAATAAACCCGCCTGACGCTGCCATTCGCCGGGTCAACAACCTCAAAAGGTGTCATTTGCTCCGTGATTTCAAAACCGAAAAAAGCGCTAAGCAATTTAATGTCAGCCTCAAGCAAATCATCACCCGCACACTCCAGTGCCCAGCCACCATCAACAGGCATCAGCGCCCAGTAAATACGGTCACTCCCTTCAAAATGAGCGCGCAAAGCCTCAATATCTGGCCGCGCCTTCGTGACAACCAGCCCATATGTTCTTGGCTGAAAAGAAACCACTTTAACAGGCGTATATTTGCTTTCAGGCTGACCGGAAACCGGGTCAAGGTTCGGGCTCACCAAAGCATCCACCCGCGCCCGCGCCGCAAATTGGTCAGTCCAGTGGATCGGTGCAAATAGAGTTCCCGGCAATACCGCATCCGTGATCCGTACCCGGAACAACTGCGCCCCAACAGCACTGCGCAGCTCAACAATTTCCGCGTCAGCAATAGAGAGCAACTGAGCATCAGCTTCATTCATCTCAACAAACGGCTCGCCAATGTGGCGCATCAACCGCCCGGTCTTCGCTGTGCGAGTCATGGTGTGCCACTGGTCACGAATGCGCCCGGTGTTCAAGATGAAAGGGAAATCAGAGCATGTCACCGAAGCCGCCGGTTTAAAGGAGGTTGCGACCAGTTTCGCTTTGCCGCTTTGGCTAAAAAATCCCCCCTTTGCAAACAACCGCTTCGTGCCACCCGCCTTTAAATCTTCCGCATTTCGGCACGGCCACTGCACAGGAGTGAGCTCTTCATACTCATCGGGGCTTAACCCCTGAAGTGCAGAAATGTTAAAATCACGCGCCTGTTCATTTTCAAAACCTGATAAAGCAGCATGTTCAATAAAAATATCACGCGCAGAGCTAAAAGCGAACTGCTCTTCAAAACCAAGACGTTTCGCCACTTCGCAAATCTGCCACCAGTCAGCCTTCGCTTCAAAAGGCGGTTTCATAAATGCTCTCTGGCGGGAAATGCACCGCTCAGAATTGGTCACAGTCCCATCTTTTTCGCCCCACGCTTCAGAAGGCAGCAAAACATCAGCAAGTTCTGTCGTATCAGTCCTTGCGCTAACATCAGAGACCACCACAAACGGGCATTTTTTCAGTGCCTGACGAATAAAATCAGCTTCAGGTAAACTGTCAACCGGGTTGGTCGCCATTATCCATAAGGCTTTAACCGTCCCGTCATCAATCGCCTGAAATAGGTCAACTGCATTTAACCCCGGTTTGCTCGCAACAGCTTCAACACCCCAGAACCGCGCCAACTGGTCGCGGTGCAATTCATTTGCAAGCTCCATATGCCCGGCCAGCTGGTTCGCCAGCCCGCCAACTTCACGCCCACCCATCGCATTGGGTTGCCCGGTAAGCGAAAAAGGCCCACAACCTTCCCTGCCAATGCGCCCGGTAATCAGATGACAATTGAGAATAGAATTGACTTTATCAGTCCCAGCGGAAGACTGATTAACCCCCTGGCTAAACAGCGTCATCACTTTTGGAGTTGCTGCAAACAGCTCATAAAATTCAGTAAGTTCAGTTTCCATCAGCCTTGTTTTGCGGGCGATGTCAGAAAGGCTCAGCTCAGCCGCTACCTCAAAGCATTCTTCAAACCCCTCAAGATGCGCGGCAACATAAGCCTCATCCACTTTGCCTGTCTTAATAAGATAGGTGAGCAACCCATTAAAAAGCGCAACATCAGACCCTGGTTGCAAGGCAAGATGCAAATCGCTCGCAACAGCTGTTGTGGTGCGCCGCGGGTCAATGCAAACCAGCTTCGGCCCGCCGCCACCCTGCCGCGCTGCTTCAATACGCTGAAAGATAATCGGATGGCACCAGGCGAGATTAGAGCCGACAAGCACAATCACATCAGCCTGTTCTAAATCTTCATAACAATTTGGCACCGTGTCTGTGCCGAACGCCCGCTTCTGACCTGCCACAGTCGATGACATGCAAAGCCGGGAATTGGTGTCGATATTGGCTGTACCCAATGCCCCCTTCATCAGTTTATTGGCAACATAATAATCTTCAGTCAGAAACTGCCCGGAAACATAAAGCGCCACCGCGTCAGGACCATCCTGCTTTATCACCTCGGCAAACTGGTCAGCGACTTTTGTAAGTGCTTCGTCCCAGCTGACCTCAGCCAGACTGCCATCAGCAAGGCGCTCGTGCGGCGCTTTTAACCTGTCTGAAAATGAAAGCGTCTCACCAAGAGCCGAACCCTTAGAACAAAGCCGTCCCTGATTAGCAGGGTGGTTTTCATCACCCCTGATTTCAAAACTGCCATCACCTGAAGGTTTAGCCAGAACACCGCACCCAACACCACAATAAGAGCAGGTCGTTTTAATTGTTTTTTCAAATTGAGCTGGCTCTACCTCAGTCATTAATTCAAGCTGCCTCCCTGGCAGCTTCACGAAGATCCATCAGGATGTTGCCATTTTCTTTTTTGATCGCAAAGCGCTTCACACAGCCCGTATCAGGTGCAACCGCTTCACCGGTTTTTAACTCAATCACCAGATTATGCAGCGGGCAGGTAACCTGACTACCATGCACAATCCCTTCACTTAAAAACCCACCAAGATGCGGGCATTTATCTTCAATCGCAAAAACCTCATCTTCATGCGTTCTGATAATCGCGATTTGTAAAGAACCTGTCCGCACTCTCCGGCTGCCCCGTTGCGGGATATCCTCAAGCTTACAGACTTCTACCCAGTTGTTTTCCTGCGCCATGATCAGACAACTTCCTCCGCAAGCGGTGCCAGCGGTTTAAATTCATGGGCATCTTTGCCCTCAACATATTCTCGCCACGGGTCAATTTGCAGGAACTTCTGAGCAAAGTAGAATTTCCGCGCCAGTTCCTTACGCAAAGCCTCATCCTCAACAATTTGTTCCTGGATTTTCTCAACACCAACCCGCTTGGCCCATTTATAAATGCGCTCAAGGTAAAACCCCTGCTCGCGGTATAGCTGGATAAGCGCGGTGCAATATTCAACAACCTCATCTTCCGTCTCGACATTACAGAGAACTTCCGTCCCCTTGATATCAAGCCCGGCAGCCCCGGCGAAATGCAGTTCATATCCACTATCAACGCAAATCACCCCAAAATCCTTACAGGTTGCTTCAGCGCAGTTTCTCGGGCAACCCGAAACCGCAAGCTTAACCTTCGCTGGCGCCCATGAGCCCCAGAGGATTTTTTCTAATTTAATACCAAGCCCGGTTGAATCCTGGGTACCAAAGCGGCACCACTCTTTGCCAACACAGGTTTTGACAGTTCGAAGCCCCTTGGCATATGCATGGCCGGAAATCATCCCCGCACTGTTCAGATCTTCCCAGACTTTTGGCAGATCTTCTTTTTGCACACCAAGCAGGTCAATCCGTTGACCCCCGGTCACTTTGACGGTCGGGATGTTAAATTTATCCGCCACATCAGCAATCGCTCTCAGCTCAGCAGCCGTGGTCACACCGCCCCACATACGCGGCACAACTGAATAAGTCCCGTCCTTTTGAATGTTGGCATGCATCCGCTCATTCACAAATCGTGATTGATTATCGTCCACATATTCACCCGGCCATTCAGCCAGCAGATAATAATTCAGCGCCGGGCGGCATTTCGCACAACCCCATGCTGTTGACCATTCAAGCTCCTGCATCACCGCAGGAATTGATTTGAGTTGTTTGGCAACAATCAACCGGCGCACATCACCATGCTCAAGCGTAGTGCAAGCGCACATCGGCTTCGCCGCATCAGGGTTGTAAGTCTCTCCGAGTGTGACAGAAAGCAATTGTTCCACAAGATTGGCGCAGGTACCACAAGAAGCAGAAGCCTTTGTATGAGCCTTCACCTCATCAACAGAGGTAAGACCTTTCTCATTGATTGTGGAAACGATCTTACCCTTGCAAACGCCGTTACAACCACAGATCTCTGCCTCATCAGGCAAGGCTGCAACGGCCGCCGTAGGGTCCAGCGGGGGCCCTCCCTGGAAATTCTGGCCAAACACCAGCGTCTCCCGCATCTCAGAAATATCGCGTTCTTCTTTCAGAATCTGTGAATACCAGTTGCCGTCCTGTGTATCACCATAAAGCACAACACCCACCAGCTTATTGTCAGAAATCACCAACCGCTTATAAACGCCGCCAGCCGCATCGCGCAGGATGATCCCTTCGCGCCCCTCATCTTCAGAAAAATCACCGATAGAGAAAAGATCAATGCCAGTAACTTTAAGCTTCGTTGAAGTGACAGAGCCTTTGTAAGCTGCGTCCATATCTCCATCAAGATTGGCCGCAATCACTTTCGCCATTTCATATAAGGGCGCTACAAGACCATAACATTCACTGCCATGCTCCACACATTCACCAACAGAAAGAATATCAGGGTCAGAGGTTTGCATGTGGTCAGTCACAAGAATACCGCGGTTGATCATCAACCCGCATTCCTTGGCCAGTTCAATATTCGGCCTGATGCCAACAGCCATCACCACCAGTTCAGCTTCAATTTTGGTGCCATCATCCAGTTGAACACCTTCAACCTTATCTTCTCCAAGAATTTTTTCAGTATTAGCTCTTGTGATAACGGTGATGCCCCGGCGCTCAATTTCTGCCTGAAGCAGATAAGCCGCCGCGCTATCCAGCTGCCGGTCCATCAGCGTTGGCATCAGATGCAGAACAGTCACATCCATGCCCTGTTCCTGCAACCCGGCAGCGGCTTCAAGCCCCAGCAAACCACCACCGATCACAACTGCCTTGCCTTTACCCTTGCTGGCATCAAGCATCAGGTTCACATCATCAAGGTCCCTGTAAGAGACAACTCCTTCAAGATAATGGCCTTCAATAGGAAGGATGAACGGATTGGAGCCCGTTGCGATAATCAGTTTGTCATATGGGGTCTTGTCGCCATCAGCTGAAATAACGCATTTCGCCTCCCGGTCAACCGAAGTGATTTTGACGCCTTTCACAAGTTTGACATTATGCGTGTCATACCACTCATCATCATGAATAATAATCTCTTCATAAGTCTTATCACCTGAAAGCACAGGAGAGAGCATAATTCGGTTATAATTCACCCGTGGTTCTGCCCCAAAAAGCGTCACCTCATACTCATCATTCCCGCGGTCAAACAACTCCTCGAGCATATGACCAGCCGCCATACCATTGCCCACAACAACGAGCTTCTTCTTCAATACCTTGGCTCCAATTATTTAAACAGAAAGAGAGACGCGTGCAGCTGCAACCACAAACGTCGATGGTAATTCTGTTTACAAATATTGTGCCAACCTCAGTTATATCGCTCTCGTGTACATAACAGGCTGTTTTAGATGGATTTTAGATATATCTTTTATTTTTACGCCAGAATTGAATGGCTAAAGAATTGAAAAAGAATAAATTTATTGCAGCATCTGCATAATTTTTAAGCAATCACAATTTCGCACAATAATTACTCTCAACGATAGCTGTAATTGCCGCCGGATCGTAAATGTTGGCTACATATTCTAACAAAACCGCTGTTCAAAAATTCATCATTCTCGCAAAGATCAAAGTAGAACTCCTAAAATAAATAGCGATCAACTATTAGGAATTGCCCAATTAATAAACAACCGCAACCATTCAGGAGGACCATCAATTTTTCGCTGCCATTCACTTCAGGAATAAATCAGAGAATCAGCATAAAGGAATTGAAAATAAACTTTACCAGGTCCTTACCCATCATGTGACGGAACAATGACCTGCACAAAACAAAGGCGACCACGCCTCAAACCCCGCACCAACAGTAGCGATAAGCAGGGCGGCCAGCGACGGCCGCAGCGACAGCGAAGACGCGCAAACGTAAGACTCCTACCGCCCCAACATCAAAGCTGAATGGCAAAATTGGCAATAATTTAATATCAGAGGGAAAAACCTGGCCTCAAACCCCACACCCAACAGAAGCGATAAACAGGGCGGCCAGCGACGACCGCAGCGACAGCGAGGACGCGCAAACGTAAGACTCCTACCGCCCCAACATCGGGGCTGAATGCCAAAAATAGGTAATAATTTAATATCAGAGGGAAAAACCTGGCCCCAAACCCCACACCCAACAGAAGCGATAAACAGGGCGGCCAGCGACGACCGCAGCGACAGCGAGGACGCGCAAACGCAAGACTCCTACTGCCCCAACATCAAAGCTGAATGGCAAAAATAGACAATAATTTAATATCGGAGGGAAAAAACACAGTGGCTGGGGCGGTAGGAATCGAACCTACAATCTTCGGCATCAAAAGCCGCTGCCTTACCGTTTGGCCACGCCCCAATACTGTAAAAATATAGATGAGATGGGCCGGAGAATAACCAATCCTGCCCGCCATCGCAACAGAGAAAGAAGTGATAGCGGGTTTTTAAAAATTTGCAAGTCCAGACTGACAAATTTTTTACTATATTTCCCCCTATATTCGATCAGACTATGTAGCAGACCTGAATTTGACCTTGAAAATCATTAAACAGCGGAAATTCACCAGAAATGGCATTAATCTGACAACTTCAGGGTTCAATTTCTCAACAGACAATCTTGAAACACCAACAGTCTCTGATTGCCTAACGAAACAGAGACGCGTAAAAACACTAATATGGTATCACATAAAAACATCCGTTCAGTCATGATAGCTTTGCTAGCAGCGTTACTGTTAGCAACAACATTATCACCAACCAATCATGCAGAGGCCGCACCTGAAAACAGAGCCTATGACGCAAGCCTGCTGCGTCTTTCTGAAATACTCGGCGCAGTCCATTATCTAAGGGCTCTGTGTGGGATTAATGATGAGCAGGTATGGCGCAAGAAAATGCAGGATCTGATTGCCGCTGAAGGCGTTACCGTTAAGCGCAAATCAAAACTGACCAAAAGCTTCAACAAAGGCTATAAGAGCTTTCAGCGCACATATAGACGCTGCACCCCTTCGGCAAAAACAGCGATTAATCACTTTCTCGAAGAAGGCATCGAGATATCTGAAAAACTGGTCGTCAATAACCGGTAACCATATATTCGCAGTCTATTTACCTTTAATAGAGGTACCACTTCCCAAAACATCAATGGCCCGATAAAACTATATTTCTTAGCTGAATTCATCCATCGGACAATATTCTAACGTGTGTCATTCAGGGTATTTGATATCGACAAAGCGTTTTTAGTTTCAAAGCGATGGAGCAATCAAGAACAATGTTTTTAAAGTACAGGTTGGAGTAATATATGACGTTTAGGATTCACAACGAAGAAACAATCCTGAATGTTGACGCCCTGAGCTACATCATTGAAGCCTGGGAAGAAGCAATTTGCAACGGACACGAACCAGAATCTCTGGCTGGTGCTTCCCTGTTTGCAGCCCTGACAGACCTTGTCTCAACATATGGCGAAGACGCCGTTTCAAAAATGACAGAAGATCTGTCCGACCGTATCAATAATGGTGAATTCAGCCTCGACCGCGTCACGCAGTAAACAACAGCGATTGTGTTGAAACCACTGACAAATCTGAGATAAAATTAAAACAGAATATTTTTCACAATCAGACCGGCCCCGCCACCCGCCAGAATAAAACCAGCGATTTTATTGATCATCTCAAGTCTCTTTTCTGTCATTTTACCGCGAAAAGCTGCAATCAGCCGGGTCAGACAAATCCACCAGAAACTCGCACCCAGCAGCAAGCCAATTAAGATCATCAAAGACTCTAAATGGCTTTCAAACCCACCAATGGCAGAGCTGACACTGCCAAAAATCGCGAATATCCCAAGAATTGCGCCGGGGTTGGTTATGGTCAGCAAAAAGCTCTGCGGCATGGCCCCGACATGACCGCGCAATCTCGGCACCCCCGGCTCAGACCCAAAAAGCCTTGGATGAGAGAAAAAAATTTTCAACCCGAAGCCGATTAAAATCAGCCCGCCAATGATCTGAATTTCAACTTCATAACTTTTCATCAACCCGGAAAGTGCCGAAATACCAAGCGCCGCCATGGCAGAAATCACAAAATCAGCACAAATCGCCCCGGCACCAATGGCCACACCCGCCCAGAAACCTCTGGCAAGCGTTCGTTGAATGCACAAAATGTTCACCGGCCCAACAGGAGCCGATATCACTAGCCCGAGCCCAAACCCCGTTAAAAGAAGCTGTAAACTGAACAAAAAAGTCATAAGTTATGCTATGCCATATGGTTGTTATTTAAAAAACATTCATAAAACGGGCCTAGCCATCCTTTATTACATATGTGTGACTAAATTTAATTTTTCGAGGAGTTCGCCATGAACCGAAGTGTTTTATTTATTCTCGTTTCACTGATTTTTACAGCAACTTTAAATACAGCTGAAACAAGCTCAATCTTCACAGATAAAGGTATGAAGCTATCTACTCTTTCTGCCGCCGAAACGAAAAAAGCCAGCAAACTGAAAGGTAGCACCACTGTATCAACCGTTCCAAATGATCAGCTCCCGGATCTGACCCGCAATATGCATGATGACCTGCTCGAAGCGGCCTCAAATGGTGATCTGGAAGAACTAAGAGATTTGTTTGAAACAAATGAGCTGGCCCCAGTCCTATCAGATGAACACATAAGTGATCCGATAGAACACTGGAAAAAAGTTTCAAGTGACGGCTCTGGCAGAGACCAGCTTGCTTCATTGGCAGAAATTCTCTCTCTTCCCGCTGTTAAAACCAAAAACGGTGATTTTGTCTGGCCTTACTTAAGCGAAATCCCTTTAAAAAAACTGACCCCAAAACAGCAGATCGACCTGTTTCGCCTTGTTGGTCCAAAACAGGCTGCCGAAATGCTCAAACTGGGGACCTATACATATTTCACAACCAAAATCGGCAAAGACGGCACCTGGCATCATTTCAAAAAACCGGACAAGAAATAATTTTTCTATTTGATGTATATCATATACATATTAAAACAATTTGATATACTCAGGCAGTAACTCAATTCAAAGCGCCGGGATTTAACGGCCAGACATCACGGAATGAACTGATGAAAAAAGACCCGACCAACGATAACCCGGATAACCATGAACTACACCATCAGCGCGGTCCACGTGATCCTCTGCATGAGGGAATAACAGAAGCCATGATCGAAAAGCTGGTGCATCATTTTTATGATAAGATCAGAGCAGATCAGGAATTGGGCCCCATTTTTAACAACACCATCAAAGATAACTGGCCCGTCCATCTGGAACGCATGTGTCTGTTCTGGGGGTCAGTCGCACTAAAAACCGGCGGCTATAAAGGCCGCCCGGTGCCAAAACATGTCGCACTCGAAGGCGTCACACCAGACCACTTCAAAATCTGGCTTTCACTGTTCCGCCAGTCTGCAATTGAAGTCTGTGGCCATGACATCGGACTGCATTTCATTGATCGGGCCGAAAAAATCGCCGAAAGCCTGCAACTGGCCATGTTTTTTCAAAACTCAATTGCGTTTAAAGACACATTCATCAATGGCGAATTATCCGCAAAAATTCCTGAAAAAGGCACAAAAAACCAAACCAGTAACCTCAAGCAAACAAATTCTGCATAAAAATATCTTGTCTTTATAACATCTTAACCGGCATGCGCTTTATTGGTTGACATATAAAGTTTTCTTTATATGTTGTCTCAAAAGAAACCAGAAGATCAAAGCGAATTTCAACCCGGAGTTTTGTCGGTGTCGGCGTTAGCAAATACAATTATCACGGCTCAAAAGGATCCGTCGCTCACGAAAACTGAGCTACTCAATGCCTTAAAAGCGGCAGCTGATGACACGCGCCTGCGTCTTCTGGTGCTGTTAAGCGACAGCGAACACAACGTCAAAGACCTGACTCACATTCTCGATCAAAGCCAGCCGCGTCTCAGCCGTCATTTAAAACTGCTGTCAGAAGCTGACCTCATTGAACGGTTTCAGGAAGGTTCCTGGGTCTATTATCGCCTCGCCAGATCCGGCGAAACCGCCCGCCTCGTCAACGACATTCTATCGCGCGCAAACAGAGACGATGCAGTCTTCAGAAAAGATCAGGCACAGGCTGAAAAGGTCAAAACCCAGCGCGCCAGCGAAGCCCAGGATTATTTCCAGACCCATGCCAAAGACTGGGACAGCATTCGCAGTCTTTATGTCAAAGAGGAAAAAGTAGAACTTGAAATGCAGCAAATGCTAGGTGATGCCACGATTGAGTTGCTACTCGATATCGGCACCGGCACAGGTCGTATTTTAGAGCTTTTTGCCAATCAGTATAAAAAAGGCATCGGCGTCGATATTAATCACGAAATGTTACGCCACGCACGAGCCCGGCTTGACCGGCTCAATTTAAAATCATGCGAACTGCGCCATGCAGACATCACCAGATTCGATTTTAACAATCGCCAGGCAAGCACGATCATCATGCATCAGGTACTCCATTTTGTAACCGAGCCCAAAAAAGTCATTCGTGAAGCAGCCCGCCTGTTACAAAAGGGTGGTAACCTCATGATCGTCGATTTCGCGCCTCACACACAGGATCAGCTCAGAACTGAGTTCGCCCATCAACGGCTCGGCTTTGAAGAACATCAATTATGGAGCTGGATTAAAATCGCCGGCCTCAAACCTCTGCAATTCAAAACACTGACAAATCACAGCTCGGTGAAACAAAACGACAGATCTGCCGAAACACTCAATGTGTCTCTTTGGCTGGCTGGCAAATAAAGGATAACAAATGAGTTTCGGTAATAGAAAATGCCTGGAGGTCACACCCGAGAACCTCGCAATTTCTTTTGAATTTTTCCCGCCTAAAACCGAGAAGATGGAACAGACCCTGTGGGAATCAATCCACCGGCTGGAACCTTTGTCACCCAATTTTGTCTCTGTGACCTATGGCGCTGGCGGCTCAACCCGTGAGAGAACACACGCCACAGTGACCCGCCTGATTAAAGAAACCACCCTTAAACCGGCCGCTCACCTGACCTGCGTTTCAGCCACAAAAGCAGAAGTCGATGAAGTCATCCACGCCTATAAAGGCGCAGGTGTCAATCACATCGTCGCATTAAGAGGTGACCCGCCCGAAGGCGTTGGCAATAAATACTCTCCTTTTGAAGGTGGCTATGCATCAAGTGTAGACCTGATCAAAGGCATAAAAGATATTTCATCAGACTTTGAAATCTCCGTTTCTGCCTACCCGGAAAAACACCCGGAAAGTAACAGCATTGAAGCTGATATTGATCTCCTCAAACAAAAAATTGACGCCGGCGCAACCAGAGCCATCACTCAGTTTTTCTTTGAGAACGATCATTTCTATCGCTATCTGGATAAAGTCAGAGCCGCAGGCATCACCGTACCCATTACACCAGGTGTCATCCCGATTTTGAATTTCAACACCATGACAAAATTCGCAGCAAGTAGCGGTGCCACTGTTCCTGAATGGCTCGGCAATCGCTATGAAGGCCTTGATGATGACCCAAAAACCGCTCGGCTTGTCTCAGCAGCTCTTGCCGTAGAACAAGTGCTGGATCTGGTTGACCATGGTGTCATCGATCTCCATTTCTATACTCTCAACCGGGCCGATCTTGTTTATGCCATTTGTCATATGCTAGGGCTCAGACCAGCAAAGTAACAACCAGATATATTAGTTTTTAAAAAACGATCAGACCGGAACAATCAATTGTCAGAAAATAACCATCCAACAAATCTTTATGAAGGCAGCGCCGTTTATAGCGACCCCGCTATGCCCAATCTGGAGCGTGACTATTTCAACAAGCCTCTGGCCGAAAAACTCGGCTTACCGGAGGAGACGCTGAAAACACCGCCCAAAGTGTTGATCCTTTATGGGTCACTCCGTGAAGTTTCCTATAGCCGTTATCTCGCAGAAGAAGCCGCCCGCATTCTCATCGCCCTTGGCGCGGAAGTGAAATTTTTTGACCCCCGCGGCCTGCCGCTGCCTGAAAAAGGCTTCGACCCAAAAGCAACGGAAGCAAATCATCCCAAAGTTCAGAAACTGATTGAACTCGCCCTCTGGGCCGATGGCCACATCTGGTCATCACCAGAACGTCACGGCGCCATGACGGCCGTTCTCAAAACCCAGATCGACCATATACCGCTTTCAATGGGTGCCGTTCGCCCAACACAGGGCCGGACCGTAGCCCTGTTGCAGGTTTCTGGCGGGTCACAGTCATTCAACACCCTCAACAACATGCGCGTTCTGGGCCGTTGGATGCGGATGATCGTCATTCCAAATCAGTCTTCCGTTCCAAAAGCCTATGAGCAATTTGATGAAAACGGACGCATGCTCCCCTCACCTCTTTATGAAAGAGTGGTCGATGTGATGGAAGAGTTCATGAAATTCACCCTCCTGACCAGAGAAAAATCAGACTATCTCGTCGACAGATATAGCGAGCGCTGCGAAAACGGCAGGAAAAACCAGACCAATCACCTCATAGACAGTAATCGAGCAAGCACATGACGAACAGAACTGACGCATTCAAAAAAGCCGCTGAGGAACGCATCCTGATCATTGATGGCGCCATGGGCACTATGATTCAGCGCCATAAATTGTCAGAAGAAGATTATCGCGGCACACAATATGCTGACTGGAACCAGGATATCAAAGGCAACAACGATCTCCTCAGCATCACTCAACCGCAAATTATCAAAGAGATCCATTCACAATACCTAGAAGCGGGTGCTGACATCATCGGCACCAACACCTTCAACGCGACCACAATCTCCATGGCTGACTATGCGATGGAGAGCATTGCCAGCGACATCAACCTCGCTGCCGCCAAAGTAGCCCGAGAAGCCGCCGATGAATGGAGCGAAAAAACACCGGACAAACCTCGCTTTGTCGCTGGTTCCATCGGGCCAACCAACAGAACCGCTTCAATCTCACCTGATGTGAACAACCCCGGCTATCGCAATGTTTCATTTGATGAACTGGTTGAAGCATATGGTGAACAGACAACAGCCCTCATTAAAGGCGGCGTTGATATCATCCTGATTGAAACGATTTTTGACACACTGAATGCCAAAGCGGCCGGCTTTGCGGTTCTGAAATCTTTTAAGGAATTAGGCCAGACCTTACCCGTCATGATTTCAGGCACGATTACTGACCTTTCCGGTCGAAATCTATCTGGCCAGACACCAGAAGCCTTTTATTATTCAATGAACCATCTCAAACCATATGCCATCGGGCTGAATTGTTCATTTGGGGCTGACCATCTACGCCCGGCCATTCAGGAACTGGCAACAGTCGCGACCAGCAAAATTTCAGCCTATCCCAATGCCGGCCTGCCAAATGAGATGGGGGAATATGACGAAACACCAGAAGAAATGGCCGGTAAGATTGAAGGCTGGGCCAAAGATGGACTGATCAACATGATCGGTGGCTGCTGCGGCTCAACTCCTGACCATATCAGAGCCATTGCCAATGCTGTAAAACCTTATCCACCAAGGAAGATACCAGACGTGCCTAGAAAAATGCGCCTCTCAGGCCTCGAACCATTCGTCCATGCTTAAGCTTCTGAAGAGCCGTAAATGAAAGATATAAAAACAATGACAACTGACAACAATGCCAGCGTAAATTTCATCAACATTGGTGAGCGTACCAATGTAACCGGCTCGGCTAAATTCAGAAAACTGATCGAAAAAGACGATTACGATGCCGCTCTGACCATTGCCAGACAGCAGGTTGAAAACGGGGCGCAGATCATTGATGTCAACATGGATGAAGGCTTGCTTGACAGTGAAAACGCCATGCAGACTTTCCTCAATCTGATCGCAGCTGAACCTGACATTTCCCGCGTCCCGATCATGATCGACAGCTCAAAATGGAGCGTCATAGAAACGGGCCTGAAATGCGTTCAGGGCAAAAGCATTGTCAATTCCATTTCCCTCAAAGAAGGCGAAGCTCCCTTTTTCGAACAGGCTGAAAAAATCCGCAATTATGGCGCGGCCACCGTTGTCATGGCTTTTGATGAAGAAGGCCAGGCCGATACTGCGGATAGGAAATATGAAATCTGCGAACGGGCATATAAACTCCTGACCGAAAAACTGGACTTCCCCCCAGAAGACATCATCTTCGACCCGAACGTATTCGCTGTCGCAACAGGTATTGAAGAACATAACAATTACGCGATTGAATTTATCGAAGCCACAGCTCGCATCCGCAAAAACCTACCCTATGCGCATGTCTCTGGCGGCATTTCCAATCTCTCCTTCTCCTTCCGCGGCAATAATTATGTAAGAGAAGCCATGCACTCCGTCTTTCTCTATCACGCCATTAAAGCCGGGCTCGATATGGGCATTGTCAACGCCGGCCAACTGGTTGTTTATGATGATATTCCCGAAGATTTAAGAGAAAAAGTAGAAGACGTCATCCTCAATCGCCGCGATGATGGGACCGACCGCCTGCTTGAAGCGGCTGAAGCCTTTAAGGGTGAAGGCGGTAAAAAACAGGTCGAAGACTTATCCTGGCGTGAGCAAGCTGTGAATGATCGTATCACCCATTCACTGGTCCACGGCATTAACAAATTCATCGTTGATGACACCGAGGAAGCCCGCCAGAACGCCGAGCGCCCGCTCCATGTAATCGAAGGCCCGCTGATGGATGGCATGAATGTGGTTGGTGATCTGTTTGGTGCTGGTAAAATGTTCCTGCCCCAGGTGGTAAAATCCGCCCGGGTGATGAAGCAGGCGGTTAATCATCTGCTCCCATTTATGGAAGAAGAAAAACGCCTGAACGGCACAGAAAATGACGCAGCCAAAGGCAAAATCCTGATGGCCACCGTGAAAGGTGATGTCCATGACATTGGCAAAAACATCGTCGGTGTAGTGCTGCAATGTAACAATTATGAAGTGATCGACATGGGTGTAATGGTGCCTGCCCAGACCATTCTTGAAAAAGCAAAAGAAGAAAAAGTCGACATCATCGGCCTTTCCGGCCTCATCACCCCAAGCCTTGATGAAATGGTGCATGTCGCCAGTGAAATGGAGCGCCTTGAGTTTGACATTCCATTGCTGATCGGCGGCGCAACCACAAGCCGCATCCACACCGCCGTTAAAATCAACCCGAACTATAAAAAAGACCAGGCCGTTTATGTAACTGACGCCAGCCGGGCCGTTGGTGTGGTTTCAAAACTGATATCGGATGATGGTGCCAGCTACAAATCTGAAATCAGAGAGAGCTACAAAATCATAGCTGAAAAACATTTAAAAGCCCAGCAAGCCAAAAAGCGGCTGACCATCAGCACAGCAAGATCCAAAAAACATCAGATAGACTGGAAGCATTACACCCCCCCAATTCCAGAATTTCTCGGCACGAAATCCTTCAGGAATTATGACCTGGCAACATTAGCTGAATTCATTGACTGGACCCCGTTTTTCGCCACCTGGGAAATGAACGGCCAGTACCCCCGCATTCTGAATGACGAAAAGCTCGGCAATGCCGCAACCAGTCTGTTCCAAGATGCGCAAGACATGCTGGCCAAAATGATCGAAGAAAAATGGGTCACCGCGCACGGTGTCATCGGCTTCTGGCCAGCAAATAGCACAGGCGATGACATCACATTATATGAAGATGAAACCCGAAAGAAAGAACGCGCCACTTTATATACCCTGCGCCAGCAGATCGCCCGCGATAATGAACGCGCCAACGCTGCTCTCGCAGACTTCATCGCCCCCCTTGAAACGGGTGTGCCTGATTATATCGGCGGTTTCGCAGTCACAGCTGGTATTGGCGAAGAAGAAAAAGTAAAAGAGTTCAATGCCGCAAATGATGATTATTCCAAAATCATGGTCAGCGCCTTATCTGACAGACTGGCCGAAGCTTTCGCCGAACAAATGCACATGCGGGTGCGCCGTGAGTTCTGGCCCTATGCCAGAAATGAAACCTTAAGCAATCAAGAAATCATTGCTGAAAAATATCAGGGCATTCGCCCGGCCCCCGGCTATCCGGCCCAGCCAGATCATACAGAAAAAGAAACCCTCTTTAACCTGCTTGATGCCACCAAAGAAGCTGAAATTGAACTGACTGAAAGCTACGCCATGTGGCCGGGCTCAGCAGTTTCAGGGCTCTACTTCTCGCATCCTTCAAGTTATTATTTCGGCATCGGGAAAATCGAAAAAGATCAGGTTGAGGATTATGCGAAACGTAAAGGCTGGGATCTGGCAAAAGCAGAAAAATGGCTCAACCCGATCCTGAATTACATTCCGGACTAAAAGAAACCGTTTTCCAGACCACAAAAAAGCGCCCCAAACCAAATGGTTTGGGGCGCTTTTTAATTATTATTATTGCGAAAGCCTAGGCAGGTAGTGCGCCGGATTTTTTCGCTGCATGTGTTGCAATCGCATCCATCAGACCAGGTGCCAGCACATCATATGGCTCAAGACCAAGATCTTTCAGACGTGCGCGCACGCCATCCATGTCATCCGGGTTGAACCCACCTTCAATGATAGAAGATACAAACGCTGCAAAGCGTGGCTCTTCAAAACCAGCTGTGTCAGAAAGTTCAGTGTGAATAAAATCAAACCCATGGAAAGGATGGTCAGTATTTTCAATACGTCCATACATATGAGTGCCACAACCACGGCAAGCATAGCGCTGGATTGGTGCGCTTTCGTCAACGATTTGTAGCTTATTTGCATTTTCACCAACAGTCAGATTATCACGGCCAACAACTGCCACCTGACTAAACAAAGCACCCTCAGGTTTCCAGCATTTTGAACAGCCACAAACGTGATTGTAAGCGCAGTTGCCTTTAATCTGCACGGTTACTTTATTATCAGGACATTTGCAGGTTAATGTACCGCCTGAAAAACTGGCACTTCCTTTTTTAACACCACCATCTACGGCTGGATGGATAGCAACTTTTGATTTCCCAAAGCCAAACATACGTTATTCTCCCTTACCCGGAACATTATTATAAAATTCGACACACTCTAGTTTAGAAAAGCTGATGATGTCTCATAGTAAACTCAGAAGAGTTGATAGACGTACTGTAAGTAATATTATAACATTTAAGAGGGTGGTTATTGATCAACCTCTTGTTCCGCCTCAATATTTAAATATAGCATGCCCCATCAATTTTATTCGTTACTATAAATATCTCAGTAAAAAACAGAGTTGACGCCATATTAACAGACAAACTGAAACGAAAAAAGCATTGTCATCATATATTTGGGCCCCACTCTCTCCAGTTTATAACAACAACCACACCCAATACATCTTCAAAGCTCAGATTCCATTTAACTCGCTTCTTCCTTGACTTTTTGTCTTATATCACGCATTTTGCGGCAAATTCTTACAGGCCTTATTGAAAGAGCCGCCGCTTATACATGGGACAAGCCTTAAATAAACTAAGGTCAACTAAGTCACCGGGAGATAAGAGGTCACCGTCCGTCAGCGAGATTCGCCCACGGGCGCGTTCTTCGTTTGTCTAATGGGAATTTAAGGCAAAGATCAGTCTGAACGGAGTATGACGAGTACGGATAAACTGATCGCAAGAAAAAGATCAGTCTGAACGGAAGCACGATTCATCAAAACTCAGACCGATCATAACAAAGAAGGAAGCCAGCTGTTTAGCTGGCAAAAATGGCAACCCGCGATAGCGACACTTAGGCCTTACCGCCTCGCAGCAAAGATAGCCATGAGAGAAATAAAGAGAATACGGTTACCGTGCCAGTTGCTGGTGGGCAACCTGAAGGCACATTACAAAAGGCAACTAAAGCGCAACTTAAAGATAGCGCAGTTGCCGTGCCGGTTGCTCGTGGGCAACCGAAGGCACATTACAAAAGGCAACTGAAGCGCAACTAACGCGGTTGCTGGTGGGCAACTGAAGCGCAAAAAAGAGAGACTTTTAAATGTTTGACAGCTTATCAGATCGTTTAAGCAGCGTATTTGACAAAATCACCGGCCGGGGTGCGCTCTCGGAAAGTGATGTCAAAACAGCCATGCGCGAAGTCAGACGCGCACTTCTGGAAGCCGATGTCGCCCTTGAAGTGGCTCGCGACTTTGTCGAAAAAGTCAGCGAAAAAGCGGTCGGCGCAGAAGTTCTGAAATCCGTCAAGCCCGGCCAGCAGGTCATCAAGATTGTCCATGATGAACTCGTCGCCATGCTGGGCTCTGAAGCTGAGCCGATCAGTCTGGCCGCCACGGCCCCGGTACCGATCATGATGGTCGGCTTGCAAGGCTCGGGTAAAACCACAACAACAGCAAAAATCGCCAAACGCCTTACGGAAAAGCAAAACAAAAAAGTGCTGATGGCCTCGCTTGATACCCGCCGCCCGGCAGCGCAGGAACAGTTGCGCATTCTGGGAGAGCAGATCAGCGTTGAAACCTTACCGATAATTGAGGGCCAAAGCCCGACAGACATCGCCAGCCGCGCCATAGATGAAGCCAGACGCGGCGGCTTTGATGTTGTTATGCTTGATACAGCCGGCCGCCTGCACATTGATGATGAGCTGATGCGCGAGACCGAAGAAATCAGAAACATCACTTCGCCGCATGAAACGCTTCTCGTTGCTGACAGCCTCACTGGTCAGGACGCCGTCAATGTCGCCAAAAGTTTTGATGATCAGATCGGCATCACAGGCATTGTCCTCACCCGGGTAGATGGTGATGGCCGTGGCGGTGCTGCTCTTTCCATGCGCGGTATCACCGGCAAACCGATTAAACTAATCGGCATGGGTGAAAAGCTTGATGAGCTGGAAGATTTCCACCCGGACAGAATAGCCAACCGCATTCTTGATATGGGCGATGTGGTCAGCCTGGTTGAAAAAGCTGCCGCCACGATTGACGCTGACAAAGCGGCCAAAATGGCCAAAAAAATGAAGAAGGGCAAATTCGACCTGGAAGATTTGTCAGAGCAGCTCAATCAGTTAAAAAAACTCGGCGGCATGAGCTCCATACTCGGCATGATGCCCGGCATCGGCAAAATGAAAAAGCAGCTTGATGGCCTGAATATGGATGATAGTGTCTTCACTCGCCAGCAGGCCATCATTTCCTCCATGACCATCAAAGAACGCCGCCAGCCAAAATTGCTCAACGCCAACCGTAAAAAACGCATTGCAGCAGGCTCGGGTACCACAGTCCCTGAAATAAACAAACTCCTTAAAATGCACCGTCAGATGTCAGACATGATGAAAAAGATGGGCAAAAAAGGCGGTATGTTCGGCGGCGCTATGCCAGACATTTCAGAAGAAGAAATGGCAGCATTAGAACAATCCGGAAAAATGCCGGAACTGCCCAAAGATCTTGAAAAACATTTACCAAAAAACAACCCGGCCCTGCCGGGACTGGGAAATTTGCTCGGTAATAAATCCGGTAACTCCGGATTGCCTGGCCTTCCTGGCTTACCCGGTAAAAAGAAATAACCAGACATCAAAGAAACAACTAATTTTAAACCAATTCAATAGTTTAGTTCGAAAGGAAAACGAAAATGGCATTGAAAATCAGACTGGCCCGTGGCGGCTCTAAAAAACGCCCCTATTATCGCATTGTAGTGGCAGACAGCCGCATGCCACGCGATGGTCGCTACATCGAAAAGGTCGGCACTTATGACCCTCTATTGGCAAAAGACTCAGAGCAACGCATCACCATTTTAGAAGAGCGCATCAAATACTGGCTCTCAAAAGGTGCCAAACCAACAGACCGCGTATTACGCTTTCTGGCTGAAGCCGGCATTCTTGAGCGCCGCGCACGCAACAATCCAAACAAAGCGAAACCAGGCAGCAAAGCTCTGGAGCGGATTGAAGAGAAAAAGCAAAAAGAAGAAGATGCCAAAGCCGCAGCTGAAGAAGCCAAAAATGCACCAGCCGAAGAAGAAGCACCAGCTGAAGCACCGGCAGAAGAAGCAGCCGCTGAAGAAAAAGCTGAATAGTCTTTTCCAACTTCCGGGCATAGTCTTAATGCCCGCGAATTCATAGTGTTGAAAAAAATTCAAACCCGGCTCAAAATTGAGCTGGGTTTGTTGTTTTAAACGCAATAACATCAATAAATGAAACACTTAAATTCTCCATTGAAAACTTCAGCCCATAAAAACAACCTGAGCAAACTGACATGAGCGAAATTAAACCAAACGATGAACTGATAGAACTTGGTGCGATCACAAACGCCCATGGCATCAAAGGCGATGTCACAATCAAACCCTTTGGCAAGGACCTATCTTCACTATTGGATTATGGCCCGGTGCGGGACAAATCAGGCCAGCAGGCTTTCACCATCCTCTCGCTCAGACACAGCAAAAAAGATCTATACGTTGCCAGAATAAAAGAGATCACCAATCGCAATCAGGCTGAAGAAATCAAAGGAACCGAGCTTTATATCGAGCGCAGCAAATTACCCGAACCAGAAGAAGACGAATTTTATTACCGCGACCTGATCGGCCTCAGTGTGAAACTGGAAACTGGTGAGAAATGGGGCAAAGTCATAGCCGTTGAAGATTACGGTGCTGGCGATATAATCGAAATCATGCCACAAAACAGCCAAAAGAGCGTGTATTTCTCATTTACCAAAGACATAATCCCGACCATCTCTCTTAAAGAAGGCTATCTCATCCTCATCCCACCGCATGAAGAAATCGTTACCGGGGAAGACGGCGTAGAAGAAAAAGCAGATCAGTCAGACTCTGACGCAGATCAAAACAGGAAATAACCAAAACATTGATGTAGCCCGCAGAAAATTGATTATTCCAGTAAGTCATCACATCAACAAATTGAAGGACAATTACGTGAACAATATCAAAGTCGGTTTTTTCATGTTTTTACTCACCTTCGCATTGTTCAACAGCAGCACCCCTTCTTCAGCCGCAAACAACCATCATAAAGTCACGATAGACGCCATCCAGAAATGCCTCGGCATTGCCAAAATGGCTATTGAACTCGGCCCGTCCAAAAAACCGATGATCGCCTGCAACATCCCCTTTTCCTTCAATGAAGAAGAGCTGAATGCTGCATTAAATCAAAGCACCTCAAAAAAATCAGTGCCGGAAAATGAAGATGATAAAAACGCTGAGAAAACCACCACCACCAAAACAGTGAAAACGCTCATCAATGTAAAAAGCGCTGATTGCCTTGCCAAAGTCAGAGTAAAAAGCCAATTGCTTCAGCAAGCCATAGACATGAAAGAAGGCGCTCTCACCCTGCCAAAACAACCGGTCAGCTGTAAATTAAAAACCAATTCCAACAAAGCAAAAAGCGCCACTTTCTCTTTTGAACCAACCGGTTTGTTTCAACAAAGCTGCCTGAAAACGTTTAATCCTCAAATGGGTAACTTTAAACTGGATTGCACCTTTTGCCGTCTAAATATTCTTGCAAAAACGATGAGTTACTGGGTCAACTATATCGGCAGCCGCATGACCCCGGGCATCAACAAAGCTCTTGGCAAAACGTGCACCAGCTAAAAAACCAGTCTAGCAATATGAGCGCATGTTAATCATGCTCTTGCCCGGCGCTGCACCAAATGTCTGGCGGAAATGATGCCCAAAATGAGCCTGGTCATAATAACCCGCCAGATGCGCCGCCGATGTCAGATTACCACCAGCCATAACTTCTTTGATCACAATTTTTAACCGTTGCCACGCCCGGTATCGACGAAACGGCACCCCCACTTCGGCTGAAAACAAATGTTGGAAACGAGAAACAGAAAGCCCGGCATAGTCAGCAAATTCTTTTGCCGAACGCTCTCGCAAGTTCAAGCCTTCCATAGCATCCTCCTGAATAGCGTCTTCCTGAATAGTGTCTTCCTGAACAGCATCCCCCTCAAGCATCCCAAGCACCTTTAAAATCCGTCCATCCAGTTGCCGCTCTGCATAGTCTGTCGATAAGAAATGTTGAGAGTACTCAATCATCTGAGACAAAGCATCACCCGCCCGATTTAAACTGAAAGGATCTTCATAAAGCCCGCGCAGCAAATCAACACCTCTATCCTTGCCCCGCACTGTCTCACCAATAACAACCCCGCCCCATTCAGTTTTATTTGATAACAAGGGCAACAATCCCTCTAACCTTGCAACAGTTGGCTCTAAATATAAAACAGAAAGCGGCTCACCGCGCACATCAAGCTCATAGTGAACCCCCGCCGGGATAACCGCTGCCGCACATGAAATCCACGCGCTATTCTCAAGCCGCAAGCCAAAATTTTCATAAAGCCCGGTGATCAAAATCGGCACAGAATGAGCATGTAAAGCATTATACGTCAGCCGCCCTGCAAATAAAGTCACACCCTGGCCCACATACCAAAGTGATTTCATATTTTCTGCCATTTTAGCACCTTTTTACAATCGCTCTCATCAGAGAAAAAATACACTTCGCAGCAACCAACTCTAAAATTGATCAAAAATTCTCACCACCAGAAGGTATGCAAGATGACCAAAAAGAGCATTCAATTCAATCGCCGTCAACTCCTCACTGGCGCCGCCACGCTGGCAGTTGCCCCATGGCTGATCGAGGGTCAAATTCAAGCGTCTCATGCGAAAGCGCCGATGCTTGGGCCAAAACAGCCAAAACATGCCCGGTTTAAACTGGGAGAGTTTGAACTGACCAACATTGTTGATTCAGAAAGCTTTATTGATGGCCCATATCCGCTAATCGGAAAAAATGCCACAGAGCAGGAAGTCCGCACCCTGATGCAACAAAACTTCCTGCCCGAAACAAAATATCAACCCGGCTTCACACCAACTGTTCTCAACACCGGCAAAGAACTGATT
This sequence comes from Hyphomicrobiales bacterium, assembly GCA_021775425.1. GTDB lineage: Bacteria > Pseudomonadota > Alphaproteobacteria > Rhizobiales > HXMU1428-3 > HXMU1428-3. The sequence goes on along the minus strand of JAJFHX010000015.1, from coordinate 11,620 downwards.
TTGTTTGATACGGGCAATGGTGACAATGGCTTTATTCCTGAACCAGCTGGCGGCTGGCTCGCCAAACAATTACTTCCCGCCGGAATAAAACCCGAGCAGATAGATATTGTTGTTCTCACTCACGGCCACCCGGATCATGTTGGCGGCCTGATTATGCACGGAAAAACCATCTACCCAAACGCCCGCTATATCATCAGCCAGATTGAGTATGATTTCTGGACTGCCAAAAACAAACACAGCGGTGATATAGAAAAATTTGCCAAAGTCTTTGTCGACAATACCCAAAGCCTGAAAGATAAATTCACCTTCATAAAACCGGGTGATGATGTTGTAACCGGTGTCACCGCAGTTGAAGCATATGGCCACACCCCGGGGCAACTGGCTTTTCATATTGAAAGTGCCGGCAATCAGGCCTTCCTCTGGGCAGATTGCGCCCACCACCATGTCGCCTCGCTGGCAAGGCCTGACTGGCACTGCGTGTTTGATGTTGACCCAGAACAGGGCGCAAAAACCAGAGCCCGAATTTTCGATATGGTCGCAACAGATAAACTCACAGTTCTTGGCTATCACATGCCGTTTCCCTCAATAGGATATGTTGAAAAACTGAACGATCAGAGTTTCAGATGGGTGCAGCACTCTTTTCAGCTTAAATAAACCTGAAACCAAAAAGCCCCTGATGAGGTATCATCAGGGGCTTTTCAATTAACAATCACATAAATTTTCCAACAGGCTCACTCAACCAGCTCAGCAATATAACGCGGCAGCGCAAACGCCCCCTGATGAACTTCAGGCGAGTAATATTTGGTCGCAATGTTCAAAGCTCCAAACGCTTTGCGCAGATCTGCGATCGGCACATCTTTTAACCCGGCTCGTTTTGAAGCCCAGCCCTGAGACATCGGCCCACCAAAATATCCGGGTGTCGTCGCCGTAAAGGCCCAGCATTCTGCAAAACCGACCTCATTGAAATATCCAACCGATTGTCTCAACTCATCCGGTTGCATAAACGGCAAACCATTTTGCGTCAGCATCACACCGCCATCTTTTAGAGCGTTAAAACAGTCACCATAAAATTCCTTGGTGAACAGAACAGCCCCTGGCCCGATAGGGTCAGTTGAATCAACCATGACAACATCAAATTCAGCCTTAGCGGCCTTCATATATTCAGTGCCATCGGCAATCACAATTTCAGCCCGCTCATGGTCAAAGGCCCCATCAGATACTTTCGGAAAATATTCCCGGCACATATCAATCACTGATGCATCAATTTCACATAATACGGCCCGTTCAACCAAAGGATGTTTGAGAACTTCACGCAGCACACCACCATCCCCGCCACCAACAATCAAAACTGATTTGGGAGTTTCAGGGTCAACAGCCTCAAGCGCTGTTAACGGCACATGCGCCATCATTTCATGATAAATAAATTCATCACCCGTGGTGAGCTGAACAATATGATCAAGCATCATCACACGACCAAAACAATGATTATCAAAAATCACCAGATGCTGGTGTTCAGTTTCAGATTCGAAAAGGATAGTTTCAGCTTTCAGCCGGGTTCTCCAGTCCTTATGAAGCGTTTCTTCAATCCAACGCTCCATCGCTAAAGAACATCCTTTCCACGTAATATTTCTTCTGTGCGGAGCTCAGTTGGCTCAAACGCTTTTTGAATAATATCCAGTGTTTTATGTGGGTCAGCATCGCCGCACATAAAAACATCCATAGCGGCATAACCATTTTCTGGCCAGCTATGTATTGAAATATGGGATTCTGCCAAAACAGCCACACCAGAAATCCCGCCATTTGGCGTAAAATGATGCAGATGAATATGCAGCAATGTTGCACCGGCAACATTAATCGCGTCGCGTAAACACCGTTCAACTTTTTCCAAAGAAGAAAGGTTTTTCGCGCCAACACAATCGACAATCAGATGAATACCGGCAAATTTCTCGCCAGCTCTTTCTTTAAAATAATCTTTCCGCTCATCAAGCTGCCCAACCACAAGACTTTCATCCTGAAGTTCGCAGGCCTCAACGAGCGCATTCTCACTGAAGAGGTTTTCGCTTTCCATTAAAGGGTCTCCTTAATATTATATATCAAAATCAGTCGTCTAAAAAATCAGCGTATTGCACGAAAGTTCTGAAAAGTGCAAGCAAAAAATCACCCCCCGGCAAGGGGTAATTCTTTCTCAATCTGGTCAAGAGATTGCGAAACAACCGGCCAGCCCTGCGCGCCCATCTTTTCAGCCTCAATAAGCGTTTTTACAGCCTCAGAAATAACCTTCGACCGGCGCAATTTAGAACTCCCCGGTGACACTTTGATCAAAGCGTATTTAAGCTTTTTCTGAACATTTTCCACCCGCTCCTCGATCGCCTGTCCGGTTTCCAGCCACAACAGATAAGGCAGGCTTTTCGCCAGCTCCGCCAGAGCATCAACCAGCGTCTGGTGAAACAGTTCATCATCTGGCTGCGCGCCCTGCGCAAATTCCTTCACCAGCCGGTCAAATTCCGCCTGTTGAACAGAAAGCCGCTTTAACAAAGGCTCCTGAAACTGAGGTGCAAATGTCTCAATATTCGGCCATTCTCCGGCATCAATCTCACCAAGGTGAACCAACTGCTCTGATGTCACACCAAAATGATCATAAATTTGCTGCACACCAACACTGAGATCACGGTGATACTTCAGCGCCAGATCAAGTTTTGAAGCGATTTCATTGAGCAGAACATGGCTTTCCGCCTCGTGTAAAAACTCAATCGCCCTCACCTGCTGTTCGGTTTGCATGCCCAGTTCTTTCACCACCCGCTCAATCAGGTGGCCCGTTTCCTGGCGAAATTCATTTAAATTGTCTAAGGCTGAAAAATCTTCACCCTCATCAAAGCCCGGCACCTCAAGCACCAGCGGAGTCACAAGGGGCTGAAAAATTTCTATGGCATCTTCCCGCCACTTTGCCCATTGGCCACCGGCTGTTTCAACAGCAGCCAGACAGACGCTCAACTCCCCAAGGCTAAGCGCTTTGCCATCCGCACCAAAATTCAGCGCTCTGGCAAAGTCAGATAACTCAGCAACTTTTTCATCATCTTTCAACGCTTTAAAAATCGGAATGACCCGGCGTTCAATCAGCCCGGCAGAAATATGGCTGCTATCATGAAGCGCCGTCTCAACATGACTAAGCACCTGATCATCAAACGGGTTCAGCGCAATATCAGGTTCTAATTTCAGTTCATAAAGCCGCTCCACCATCTCAGGGCGCTTCAGCACCAGATGCCACAATATGGCCTGGCTTTCTCCCTTTAAACGCATCGCCCAGTCAATCACCGGGTCAGAAAATAATTTACTCATCAGATATTCAAGCACCGGCATTCGAAAACTGTGCGGATCAATCGGTTTGCTATGAAATTTATTGCGAAAGCTTTCATTAAAAACCAGCGCATGTGCCAGTTGCGGTGCTTTACAGAATGTCTCAAACTGCAATGTATCCACAAGTCGGCCGGTAGGAGTCTGGCGTGTATTGATCCGTCTTTGTTCAATCTCTGACATCCAGCCCCCCATTTCGGCCGATTGAACAACCCGCAATATATGATCACGGTAAACCATCAGCTCAGGGCCAAACGGCCCCTTGCCGGCAATCTCCTTCAAGGTCTCAATGGTAAATATTTCTTGCAGCAATTCATCGCGTTCAAGCAAACCATGCGCACATTTCACCCGCTCACCTTTAAGGTCCGTCCGTAACCGGTTCTGCTGCAAACCTGCATCAATATGCGCTTGAAGCCGCGCCGTCACACCCAGGTTTTCCGGTAGTAACAATACCTCTCTGGTGAGCGGCACGAATTTATCACCCATAAAAATGAACAAAGCGCTGTGGTCTCTAATGGGTAAAACCTGCTGCTCCCCGTCCAAAGTGACATCCAGCTTTATTGAGGCATCTTCAGAATCAAAAACCACCCCGACCACATCACCAATAATCGCTTGCTGAATATCCCAGTTAAAATAGCTGTAACCGCCCTGCTGCAGCAGGTCATTGCGCTCAGAAAAGGTCTGCATTTGAAAACTGGCATCAGCTCCTGCAGAAGACCCACCCGGCATGTCGAGCAACAACGCCCCATCCCCCGCCTGTGACCATGTCTCGAATTGACGGCGCCAAAACACCTGAAAGCCATGCGAAAGCACAAAATCAACCTGTTCATGCGCCATACCCATATTCAAAATGAACTCCGGCGCTTCGCGGAATTCAATGCCACCATGCCGGTTGATGATAGCTGCACTTTCAAGTGAAGAGCCACTTGCTAAATCTTCATCTTCCTCATAGCCATCACCATATTCTGAAACAACAGCTTCCGTTACTTCAACAGACTTCGTTTGTGCTTTTAAACCAAAGTGAAAATGGTGTAACGGCCTGAGTTGCAGGGCCGGGCCAATTTCTTCTTCATCGTTAGAAACGCGCCGCGGAACAGCCGCCACATAAAAGGCCGTGAAAGTTTCATTCTCGACCTGCCTTGTGTCCATCAGATATTCAGAAAGCAAAGCACTGTAATCAACTTCACCCTCTACCGAAAAATCAACAACGTTGTAGCCAATCTCAGAAGATATCTTCCCCTGCCAGACAAGATTGCGCTCCCCAAATCCGAGCAGGCTCATATCTATTTGATGCGATGAAGTTTCATGGCGGCTTTCATCACTGGCACCCCCACCAGCTACCACCAGCGTTTCGTTTAAAGTCCATGCCGCAAGCTCAACCGTTTCCGTGGCTGGCCCAAAGCCAAGCACAGAAATGCGGTAAGCCAGGCCACGGTCAATGGTAAAACAAATTGGTGCCCCATCGACATAACCCTCATAAGGGATAAACAGATCGGTCCCATCTTCACCCTTAAGGATGATGGCAGCCGCCACAAATTCGCGCGGCACTTCATCACGGCAATAAATTACCGCCATGTTCTGCTCAGCCAGCCAGATGATATCCAGATGATTCAACCCGCTCATAAATTCGTTCGTCCCGACATATTTCAGTTCAACCCGGTTGAGGGATGATAAACCAAATCAAAAACAACTGCATTTGTGGCAAGGAAATGTGTTCGAAGCAAGCTTGTTGAGAACTCCACCAAAAAATGAAACAACAGTTTATAGAGCAAGCCAACAATGTTAGATTAGCAGCTTAATTTTGAGGCCAGAATTATTTGTTAAATTCATCGAAAACCACCCAGAAGGGGCGGACGGTAACTTCGGAAGCCGAGCCCCATATAGCAATAGTTGGTGCCCGCAAAACCGGCAAAACAACCCTTTGCGCCAGTCTTCATCAAAGTCTGATCGCCAAAGCACATGGCTATTCACCGAATATGATCGCCAGGTTTCCGGATGCCAGTGGCTTGAAACAACTTGAAAATCTGTTTGCCTTAAAATTTAACGCACCAAGAACCACCTTTGAATCTGACCCGGCAGGCCCAGTCAGAGAAATCAGGATAGGCATTGATTTTGGCACCAGTAAATGGTCCTTTTTCCGCCGCCCCGGTCATGAATTGCAGGGCTATTATCAGATCGCCATTGATGATCTGCGTGATGATTATGATTTTCTAGGCAAATTTGCCTCCCCGACAACTGAGTTTGAACAATCAGAAGAAAATCCACTGGTTAAGTTTCAGCAAAGCTTACTCAAGGCAAATTCTCTCATCATTTGCCAACCGGCGTTACAAAAGCTCTCCCCATCAGAAACCACTGGTTTCATCCGCTTAATGTCAGACATTGGCACAGGCAGGTACGGACATTTTGACAATATCATCATCGCATTCACCAAATATGAGCGGATTTTTCGCAATTACGCCTCTGGTGCCTTTAAAGTCGCCACAAACCCGACAACCATTTTAAAAACCATGGCCACCACAATTCATCAGGATCATGCATTTGAAACTGGCCTAAGAGCCTTAATGTCAGATGAAGAGAACGGCCCGCGCCTCTATGCCATCCCGGTGTCATCATTTGGGTTTTTGCGCCAGAACGGCGCCCCGAATTTTGACCAGATGACCGATCAGGCCATTTCTGCCCTCGCCCCTTTGCTGGAAGATGCAAGAACAGAAAACCCACTTGTTGACGCAAAAAAGAAAGTCAGATTTGCTGGCATCACCGTTCCGGTCTCAAAACAGGATCAGGCTAAATACAGCACGATCCCCCACCCAAGCGAACACTGGTTACCCTTCCTCGCAGCCGACCCGTTCCTGACCGCGATCAGCGGCCAGCCAAGCCAGTTCATGATCCCGCTTTCAAATTTCATCTCAGCCCTTGATGATGGCTTAGAGTTTGATGCAACAGGAAATATCCAGTATAGAGAAAGCGCATAAAGCCCTCTCTTTTTCAAACGATTTCCTGTGTTAACTTGCTGATGACAAAAGATTTCTCAGTCTCTATTGTTGTAAATTGCTGCAACCCGAGTTCCGGCTGTCAATTCCGTAATCAAATAATTGCCCGGTTCAATTGAACAATAGCAACCAAACGGTCACCCTCAATGCTTGAAACCTACAACGATATTCAATCCCCTTTCGCCAGATTGCGCAGCCAGCTTGATGGCATTCCCCCCGGCGATCAGCCAATCGATCTGACCATCGGCGCGCCGCGACATCAGCCCCCATCATGGCTAACCTCAAGGCTTCAGGAAGCCATGGGGGAAGTCGCAAAATATCCTCCCATTGATGGCACCGCAGAATTACAACAAGCCATGATCAACTGGGCTGAAACCCGCTATCCAACCTTGAAAAACCAGCTCAAGCCAGCCAACTGCCTGCCACTCAATGGCAGCAGAGAAGGTCTGTTTTATGCCGTTTTGATGGCCAAAGCCCGCCGGCCAGATATATCAAACCCGGTCGTGCTGATCCCCAATCCCTATTATCAGGTCTATGGCGCTGCCGCCCTTGCAGCTGGCGCGACCCCCTATTTCCTCAACAGCACCAAACAAACTGGCTTTCTGCCAGACCTTTCCTCCATCCCGCAAGATATAGCCAGCCGGACCATCGCCTTCTATCTCTGCACCCCCTCCAACCCTGAGGGAGCTGTTGCAGACAAAGCCTATCTTAAAAACACCATCAGCTTTGCCCGCCAGCACAATCTGATGCTGTATTCTGATGAATGCTATTCAGAAATCTATTCCGGCGAAAAACCACATTCAGCCCTTGAAGTAGCAGTGGAAATGGCCAGCAATCACGATGGCCAGGTTTTTGACAATGTCTGTATCTTCAACTCACTCTCCAAACGCTCAAACGTACCCGGCATCCGCTCTGGCCTGATTATTGGAGACGAAACCTTCATGACCGCGTTTCAAAAATTCCGCAATGTCGCCGCGCCGCAGATCCCAGGGCCGATTCAGCACCTTTCAAGCCTTCTTTGGCAGGATGAAACCCATGTCCGGGAAAACCGTGAATTATACGCCGAAAAGTTCAATTTAGCCGAAAATATGCTGCAAAATCGCTATCAGGCCCAAAAACCGGCAGGTGGTTTTTTTCTCTGGCTCAATTTTACTGATTTTGGCGGTGGAAAAGCGGCCGTCTCAACACTTTGGAAAGGTTGTGGTCTTAAACTCCTACCTGGTGCGTATTTAGCCCAAACGGATGAACTGGGGTTTAATCCGGGTGAAAATTACGCACGCATGGCCCTGGTTGGCTCTCTGGAGCAAACCGAACAGGCCCTGGAGCGGTTGTTGCGCGTTTTAAAATGAGGTAAATCATGGCTGTTGCGGCCACAAGGAGATCCAGAAAAAAGCATTTTTTGCCCAACTCACTTGAGTACGGATTAAAGCAAGGCAGCATCAAATCAATCGGCGCCGGGCTGATAATTTGTGCCCTGTTGTGCTGGGCAAGCCTACTGAGCTGGTCTGTCAATGATCCGAGCCTCAACCACGCAACAAATGCCACCACCAACAATCTGCTCGGCAAATCAGGAGCCATTTTCGCTGATATCCTGTTTCAGATTTTCGGACTGGCTGCCATTTTCATCATTCTCCCCATAGCTGCCGCCGGCTTTCGCCTGCTGTTAAACAAGCCCGTTGATAAACTGCGCCTTCGCCTCCTCAGCTGGCCTGTCAGTTCAGTCCTCCTCGCCACAACAGTAACGCTGTTACCGCGCACTGAAGGCTGGAAACTCCCGCAAAGCTATGGCGGCATCGCTGGCGATACCATGGCCCAGATATTCATGCTCGACGCCATGACCCAGAGCTCAACCCTTTATGTGCTGACATATTTCCTGATGCTGATGGCACTCTCCGTCATCGCATTTTCTTTTACCCTCGGCCTGACCCACAAAGATCTCGCTGTGCTGTTCCACATTGAAGATAAAGAGCAGTTTAAAGCCACCCTCAAAGCACCATTTAACCGCTTCAGCTATTGGCTGCGATATCGCTCAGCCAGAACAGTTGACAAAAACTACAACCAGCGCCAGTGGTGGCGCAATGCCGAACCGTTAACTACAAACAACAACGACTATGCCAAAAGCGGCCCTGACATTTACCCGCCCCATAACCCGGCAGCGCAGCCCGATGGAAAACAGGCATTGTTCAATGGCAAATTACAGCAGCCTCTCATGCGGCCCCACACACCAGCTGATTTCAGGAACGGTGAGAGATCACAGCATCAAATACCACCCCAGAATATGCCGCCCCACCAAATGCCACCAATGTCGGCTAGGCCATTGCATCAGGCCCCTCAAAACCCGGAAATGGGCACGATGTCAGCCAAAGGGTTAAGGCCCGTTGGCGCAGGCAAAGCCCCGATGCTAAACGCCAATATGGGGCTTGATCAGCATCAGTTCATTCTCCCCCCCGTTGAGCTGCTGAACATGCCAGCACCGCAACCAGCGTCAACCCTCAGCCATGATGAACTCCTTGAAATGGCCACCATGCTGGAAACCGTCCTGCTCGATTTTGGCATCAAAGGTTCCATTCTCAATGTCCGGCCCGGCCCGGTTGTGACCTTGTTTGAGTTTGAACCGGCCCGAGGCATTAAAACCGCCCGCATCGTCGGCCTTGCTGATGACATCGCTCGCTCAATGAGCGCGCTCTCAGCCCGCATCGCCGTCATCCCCGGCAGAAGCGCCCTTGGCATTGAGCTGCCAAACGCCTCTTTTGAAACCGTTTACCTGCGCGACCTGGTTGAAGCACCAGAATTTTATCACACCGACTTGCCCTTGCCGCTCATCCTTGGCAAAGCCATTGGCGGCGAACCCGTTGTAACGGATCTTTCCGCCATGCCGCATTTGCTGATTGCAGGCACCACCGGCTCTGGTAAATCTGTTGGCATTAATACAATGCTGCTCTCCCTGCTGTATCGCCTCACGCCTGATCAGTGCCGCATGATCATGATCGACCCCAAAATGCTAGAACTCAGCATATATGACGGCATCCCGCATCTGCTCACCCCCGTCGTCACTGATCCGCAAAAGGCCGTTTCAGCCTTAAAATGGGCCGTTCGTGAAATGGAAGATCGCTACCGCCAGATGTCAAAACTTGGTGTGCGCAACATCCAGTCCTTTAATGACCGCGTCAACGAAGCCAATGAAAACGGCGAACCCCTCACCCGCATGGTACAAACCGGATTTGATCAGAATACCGGCCGGGCCATCTTTGAAGAAGAAGTGCTGGAATTTGAGCCGATACCGATGATTGTCGTCGTCATTGATGAAATGGCAGACCTGATGATGGTCGCCGGCAAAGAAATTGAAGCCGCCGTCCAGCGCCTCGCACAAATGGCCAGAGCCGCCGGCATTCACGTCATCATGGCCACCCAGCGCCCTTCCGTTGATGTCATAACAGGCACCATCAAAGCCAATTTCCCGACCCGCATCAGCTTTCAGGTCACCTCGAAAATTGACAGCCGCACCATTCTTGGCAAAGAAGGCGCCGAACAACTGCTTGGCCGCGGTGACATGCTGTTCATGCCAGGCGGCAGCCGTATGCTGCGCGTTCACGGCGCGTTTGTCGGCGATGATGAAGTTGAAAAAGTGGTCGAACATTTAAGATCACAAGGCGCTCCGGAATATCTTGATACAATTACGCTGGATGATGATCTGATTGATGATGATCAGGCCTCAGCCACGAACGATAAATCCGGTGATTTGTTCGATGAAGCCGTCGCCATAGTGATAAGAGACCAGAAAGCCTCCATCAGCTACCTTCAACGCCGCCTTTCCATCGGCTACAACCGCGCCGCCACTCTGATTGAGCGCATGGAAGAAGAAGGCATCGTCTCTGAAGCAGGACGAAACGGCAAACGGGAAATCCTGCGAGACAGCTATTAAGCAGACATCACAGCTAAATACGACTTTAGCTACATTTTCTATATCTCAATGACGCCTCACAGTTGTCGTATTCTTTATACAATAGTAAGGTCTTTATGATTCTTTCATATTTATGCTCATTTATGAGTCTATGACATATGGGAGTATTGAAAACGTCTTTTCCGCATAACTCATTCGTAAAATGCAAGTGATGATCTCATCTATATTGAGAGAGAAGCAGAAAAGAAATTGGCCGGATTTTAGGAATATTACTGCTCACGCATTGAATTCTGACAACAGCCTGACTAAGAAACCGCCTCGACGCTTAAAACCAACGGGATACCGGAGACCGCATCTATGTTTCAGTTATTTTCAACACTGAGAGCCCAAAGCTTGAAATCAACGAAAATTAACTCAGCTTTGAAAACCAGTCTGGCTAGCCTGGGTCTGGCTCTTCTGCTCAGTCTCACTCCGTTTATTTCCCAGAGCCAGATTTCACCACTTTCAGCAGCTGAAGAAAAAAATGCAGCCGACCCGGATAAATCAGGCTGGTCAGCCTCTATCACAGACGGCCTGACAGAAGCCACCATGACCGAACAGCAAAAGCAGGTCATCGTCCAGATAAATGAATATATGAACAAACTGACTGACCTCAGCGGTCGTTTCCTGCAGGTCAACCCGGATGATGGCAAGCAGAAGGGTAAGTTTTTCATCAAACGCCCGGGACGCATTCGTTTTGATTATTCACCACCAAGCTTGCAGGTCATCATTTCAGATGGCAAATATCTTTCAATAGAAGACAGAGATATCGACACGGTAGATCGCTTCCCTCTTGAAAACACACCCTTTAGAATTCTCCTTGCCGAAGACGTCAACATCATCCGCGACGCCCTCATAAAATCAGTCGTAGAAACAGATGAAGAGATCGTTGTCACCATGATTGATCGCAAGGGAAGTGCCATCGGACAGATAGAACTTTTCTTCAATAAAGACCCGGCTTTTGACCTTCGTGAGTGGAAAGTGACAGATTCCTCAGGTCAGGTGACCCAGATTATCCTCTCACACCTCGATTATGAGAAAAAAATTGATGAAAACATTTTTCAGCTTGACAAGGGAACCAACAATTTTTTCAGTCAATTTTAAATGTTGCATTCCAGTAACTTACAATCATTATAAACTGGAAAACCAGCGTGAAACCGGCTCGCTTTTACAACTTCCAAGGGTAAATGTGCCTTTGTGATGCAAAATAACCATTGAAATCAAAAAAAGTTCGCTTATTCTATTATTTTATAGGGTGTGTCATTCCTATCGGTAGTGCCCCCCGTCTAACCGAGACACACTCTAAAGCGCCGTATTCCCTCTCGGCGCAAGCGACTTT
>JAJFHX010000014.1 GCA_021775425.1 Hyphomicrobiales bacterium | reverse complement strand
GTAAACATCCAAGCAACCCACCTTCACCACAACAAAGTAACTTGCAGCCCCTCCGAGCCACATTCACCAAGAATAGTAAGCTCGCCGCAAATAACATCAACGAACCCACGGTTTCCATCCGCATAAAATTCAAGGCTGACTTAGTGACAGCATTAAACGCGACACGCTCAACTTCGACATTCTTTAGAGCTTTTTTCGCTTCAAGAACCTGCAATATATGCCAGGAAATCGCTTCGCCCTCCCTGTCAGGGTCAGTCGCCAGAATAAGTTTATCAGCGCCTTTCACAGCAGAAGTGATTTCTTTCAGGATTTTGGCAGACTTGCTGTCAGTATCCCAGTGCATGTCAAAATCATTATCAGGTTCAACCGAACCATTTTTTGAGGGCAGGTCTCTGACATGACCATAAGAGGCCAGAACTTTATAGTCCTTACCCAGATATTTATTAATCGTTTTCGCTTTAGCAGCTGATTCAACGATAACTATATTCATATTTCGCCCCAAATATTATCTGTTCGTCACGTGTTTAAACTGGTCACAAACCATAGAATCCTGTTTGGCCAGTTCACTTAATAACAGCGCATAACAAGTTCAGCGCCATTAACACCTAAATCTGGTTTAACCGATTTATTGAACTTTAATAGTGTATTCAAATGGAAAGTAGCCTTAAAGGTTGAATAGGAGGTTATGTTTTTTAGTGCAATATACAAGACCGAATGGTTCGGAATAATTTATTAATTTGTTTGAGCCATCCCCCGCCGTGAGAATGATTATTAGATTTCAGCGCTCAAATTAATAAAAAAATCAAGCACCAATATGGTGTTGGAAAATGATTCATTATATCTCATCTGTCAAATATCAAATGAAAAACATCTAAAAATTGAAAAAAACAACTTAAAGTTGCATAATAATTGTGTATACATTTCCTAACTAGAATTTCACAAAAAGAAAAATAACTGGCAAACTCTATGCATGAATACATGGCATTAGGAAATGATAACAAAACAGCAAATGACAAAAACTTGAAAAGTTGACCTCTGCTTATCAATAAAATCCCCACATGAGGACAGATATGGCCAAAGACACAGACTCTAAGATTTCGTCTCAAGACCTTGAAAATAGAGAAACAAGTGATGACAGAGAAACAGAAAACAATCTTTCAGACATTGAATATTTAGCGTCTTTACTAAACGAATTAAAACAAATCGCTGATGCAGGCGGTTATAAATTACTATTTCACCTGATTGAAATGGCTTGTCTGGAAGCCGAACACTTAGCAGATACGTCTCAATCTAAACAAGAATCCAGCAACCAGCCGGAAGTAAATAAAAATAATTAAAGATAGTGGGCCAAAAATTTTGATGAAACAAAAATCTATAAAAGTTTGAACCACATTGTTTTAAACTAATGATGAGAGCATAAAAGTCTCATACCGCTCTTTCTTACCTGACGGTCCATTAAGGCGTCTGAGCAAGAGAAATCCTTTGTTGCCCGTGATGTTCAATGCGTCCTTCAAGATCAAGGTCAAGCAGTACGATTTGCAAGTTCCGGCTTTCACATTTTAGCAATCGCACCAAAGCGTCTCGCTCTATAGGCGTTGGCCCTAACAACTCAACCACCCGCTCTTTCAGCTCATTAAGTGGCACTTGTTCATTACTTTCCCTGGCAAGTGGTTGTGCATCATGAAACTTCTGACCTTCCTGAATTTCAGCCGTTTCCAGAGGAAGATGATCAATCTCTTCAAAACCGGTCCTGTCATACTCCATCTGACTATGAAGCGCTTCAATAACATCACTGGCCGATGTCACCAGACTGGCCCCGTTTTGAATTAGTTTATTGGTCCCGGTCGCACGCGGGTCTAGAGGGTGTCCGGGAATAGCAAACACCTCTCGCCCCTGTTCAGACGCAAAACGCGCCGTTGTTAAAGAGCCGGAGCGAAGCGCCGCCTCAACCACAATTGTTCCTAATGAAATGCCTGAAATCAACCTGTTTCGCCGGGGAAAGTCCTTTGGTTTGGCGTAAAATCCAAGCGGCCTTTCTGAAACTAACAGCCCCTGCTCCGCGATGCGATGATACGTCATTTCATTTTGTGCCGGGTAAATATGATCAAGCCCACCACCCAGCACAGCTATGGTGCCAGTTTTAAGTGCCCCTTCATGTACCGCATGGTCGATACCGCGAGCCAGACCAGATGTTAGCACAAAACCATACTGACCAAGTTCACTTGAAAGTTGCCTGGCAAGTTTAAGGCCGGCACCAGAAGCGTTTCTAGAGCCAACCATCCCAACAGAAGCCCGCTGTGCCAGTTCAAGCTGCCCTTTGACATAAAGAATAGGCGGCGCCCCATCAACCGCCTGTAACCAGCGCGGATAACCCGTTTCCCCAAATGCAACAATCTTCGCACCAATTTTTTGTGCCCGTTCAAGCTCTCTGGAAATCTCATTTTCATCTGCAAGTAGAAAACGTTTTGAACCAAACTGACCGCTTTCTAGTGCAACAATCGCCTGTCTCGCGCTGCCAAAATGGTTGAGCAAATCCCGAAATGTAACCGGGCCAATGCGGGGAGAGCGGAAAAGCCTGAGCCAGTCATGACGCTGTGCATCACTCAGCTCTGTATAAGCCGGTGGTACCGTTGAGCGGAACAGATCAGCCTGTGATTTATCCGCCAATTTTATCTTCCTTGCCTGAAATAAGCCGCTCAATATTACTGCGATGTCGAATAATTACCAATAAGCTCATAAGGAACAAAACAATCGCAATCACATCCTCAGTGACAAAGAAGGCAGCGACCGGCGTCACCAAACAAGCCACAAGCGCTGAAAGAGAAGAATAACGAAAGAGAATTGCCACAAGCAGCCAGCTGGCAATAAAACAAAGCCCGACCATCCAGTTAAACCCGAACACAACGCCAATATAGGTCGCAACTCCCTTGCCGCCTTTAAACTTCAGCCATAGAGGAAACATATGACCAACCAGCGCCATAATCCCAGCAATGAGAGCTTCAGGTATAAATCCCAGATAGTAACTGACCAGCAGAACCGGTAGCGCACCTTTTAAAACATCGGCCACTAAAGTGAGGGCGGCAAGATGCTTCTTACCAGTTCGCAACACATTGGTAGCGCCAATATTACCAGAACCAATTGAGCGCACATCGCCAAGCCCGCCCAACCGTGTAATAAGCAGGCCAAAAGGAATAGAGCCGAATACATAGCCGGCAAGCGCAGCAATGATCAGTGAAGATAACATATAACATTCCCTCTAATTCAAAGCCCGATTGAGGCGCAAATTTTGAATTTTAGGATAATAGGGAATAGGGGAGTGAAAATGCAAATGTTATCAGCATGATCAGATTTACAATCATGACGACCACATACCTAACCTGAGTGCAGCTGCAATATGTGCTGAATACCAGGATGCTCAAATATAAACACGACTGAATACGTTTAACTACTTGGTGGAACCAGTTTTTCTGTCAGGTTTTCAAATTCTTCTCTGAGTTCTTTGTTTTTGAACACTTCTTCAAATCCGGGTGCTTCAAGCATCTGCAAAGCCTTAAATGATGATTTGGCGTCATCTATTAAAGCCCGAAGTTGAAAGCTGGCCTCAACTGTCGAATATGTATTATCGGCAATTTGCAAATCACGTTTGCTGCGCATACGGGCAATGTGCAATTGCTGGCGCTGGTTCTTTAAATAATCCCGGTAAAAAATAGCCACCCGCTCAGAAAAATCCTGTGCTTTCAGGTTCGCGTTCAGAACTCGTGTCTGATCTTCCCGGTTATCTCCGCGAAGCAGCCGTCTTGTTTCCGCTCTGGCCCGGCGAATTTCAGAAAGGATATTATCCATCCGTTTCAGATAAACCTGATCAATCTTATCAATCACATGGTTTTGCGCATGAACAAGCATCGCAAACAAGGCGGCATGCATGGCAAAATATCGGCGCGATGTTTTAATTTCTCCGCCAGAAGCCGTCATCAGATCAGCTAGCCGTTCATCAATTTTTCGAGACGCATCAAAAGCCGCGACCATTTTAATCAGGTCACCACCAAGAACAGACCCCAGCAACAATTCAAGCTGATCACCAGAAACTTCAATCCCGCTTTCGTGCAGCGCTGCCTGAACTTCAAGTTTAGCGTTTTGAATTTCAATCCGGTTTTGCTCAATCCGTTTGTTCAGATCAGCAATTTCTTCGTCAATAGAACTGACTGTGTCATTAAGTATGCCGGGTAACAATGCGTCTTTTGGCGCAGATAATTTCTTCTCGCGCAGCGACGTAATCTGATTTTCAATTTCGCTGATATTTTTATTGGCAGCATCAATTCGTTTTTGAATGCCAACCAAAGGCACATCGGTCACAACATCCATCGCCGCATTCAGCAATTCCTGCACATCTTTCATCCGGCTTTCCCGGGTTTCAGTCCATAAGGGAGAAACTAGAAAGTCATTTTCAGATGGTAGCTTATTTGCCTCTATGCGCTGGGAAGCCGTTTCAGACAATAATTTTGAAACCGCCTGAAACAAACGTCTTGCTTCAGCGTCTTCCTTCGCATTAAGCTTTCTGGCGATTTGCTTGAACTCAGATTTTTTCGACTGATCTGTAGGGGTAGGTTCCTGTGCCCTTAATTGTGCATCATAAGGCGCGACCATGAAAACCAGTAGCCCTGCCACAAAGGCAGTTTTTAAGCCGTGTTTTCTGAAAGATATATCTGAACCTCTTAAATCAGACATAACCCTGACCCTCCACTAAAAATCAATCATAACCGGTGTCTACACTGCCAGTCTATAATGGAGATGGGGCAAGATTGAGTATTGTCAAGCAACAACTCAAAGTAGATATGAAAGTGAATTGATATAACTCGATTTTTTCAAAGAAGAAAATATAAAGATTCACTGTTTTCGTCGAAAGAACAATGGATTTTGTAAGCAATCAAGTCAAAGAGCTCGGTTTAATTGTCCAGCTGGAAAAGGTATCAGATGGGGGTAATCGGCTGATAAAGAAGCCCGGTCATTGCAGTCAGCCTCGAATCAAGTGAAAAATAGTCTGCTACGTGACTAACTGTCAGAATAAAAATTCTTAAACCCAAATTACAAAAACCCAAATGATATAGACAAAGGGCAAACCATGCGTGGCCATGATCTGGCAAAAAAAATCGGCTGTGACTGGCGCTCAGAGCATCCCCTGATCCTGCCTGAGGTATGGGATGTTGCTTCCGCTCGTTTGCTGGTTGAAGCTGGTTTTCCGGTTTTGACAACATCTGCCTCAGCCTATGCCTGGGCGCAGGGCTACAGACCGGGCGAACGTGTCGGCCTTGAAGAACTGCTTGTCGTCGCAGCCCGTATCGTGCGTGATTGTAACATCCCCCTGATAGCAGACCTTGAAGGATGTTTTGAACATTCCAATCAATACATAAAAAGAGGTGTCACAGCCGCGCTGACCGTTGGCTGCAAAGGTGTCATCTTTGGTGATGGAGGGCGAGATGGCCTGCATCAGATGCTCGGCGTGATGGAAGTTGCAAACCGGATAAAAAGCGCGCGCATGGCCGCAATGGAAACCAGAAAACCCCTGTTTCTGGTCGCCAGAACCGACGCGATCAGCATGGGGAATATCATCGCCCGCCCGTTTGAAGAAGCCGTCACCCGCGCAAATGGCTATCTTAATGCAGGTGCTGACCTTGTACATATTCCGGGCGTTCAGAACCTTGATGTCATCAAACAGTTAAGAGATGAAATCAATGGCCCGCTCTCCATCACTGTCAGCCATAAAGAGGCCCCGAACCTGAAGCATTACGCTGAAGCTGGCCTGACTGCCGTTTCCCTTGGAACCGGGCTGATGCGCTCCGCCCTCTATGATATGAAAATCAAAGCCAAAGCTTTGATGCTGACAGGTGAGTTCCTCCACCTTGATGATACGATTTCAGAAAATGACCTTTCAGACATTCTGACAAGACCGGCATCTGACCCACGAAACATCGCCACCACCGCGTGATTTGTGCGAGCGGCATTGCTTTGCCCTGATCTATTAGTCTCTTAGTCATAGAGACTCTTGATCAATTCAAAAGCAAAATCTATCCTTGCCTAAATATCTTCTGCTAATAAAAGCAGAGAAAAGGGAGCATAGATGACGCAGACCATCACCAGACACGTCAAAGACATGGTTGAAGAAGCCAGATCACGAATTAATGAAATCTCGGCAGATGAGGCAATCAGCCTCAGTGGCCAGACGGACGTTGTTATTATAGATTTACGTGATGTAAGAGAGCGCAAAAGAGAAGGTTACATCGAAGGGTCACTTCACATACCGCGCGGTATGCTTGAATTCTGGATAGATCCGGAGAGCCCCTATCACAAACCAATTCTCGCAGAAGATAAACACTTCATCTTTCATTGTGCGTCAGGCTGGCGTTCGGCATTGGCGACAGATAGTGCCAACGAGATGGGGTTAAAGCCCGTCTCCCATATTGAAGGTGGTTTTTCCGCCTGGATCAAAGCTGGCGGCCCAATCATCAAGCCGGATTAATTTGTAAATAAAACAGGAATTCAGAACATGGCAGTAGTAACACCGATTTGCGATTTTGGCTGGCAGGCGCCTGACTTTTCACTCAAAGCAACAGATCAGAAAATCTATAGCCTTGAAGATATAAAAGGCGAGCGCGCCACACTGATCATGTTTATCTGTAATCATTGCCCCTATGTCCGCTCAATCATTGACCGGATCGTCAGGGACGTAAAAGAACTGCAAACCATGGGTGTTGGCGTTGCAGCCATTTGTGCCAATAGCGCTGATGATTACCCTGAAGACAGCTTTGAAAATATGATCCTGTTTGCAAAAGAACATGGCTTTACCTTCCCCTACCTTCAGGATGAAACCCAGCAGATTGCAAAAACTTACAATGCCGTCTGTACACCGGATTTCTTTGGTTTTGACAGCTCACTCGGTTTGCAATACAGAGGCCGCCTTGATGAAAGCCGCAAAGAAGCAGCCGACCCGAATGTGCGCCGTGATTTATTTGAAGCTATGAAAGAAGTTGTTGAAACCGGCAGCGGCCCAAAAGAACAGATCCCCTCAATGGGCTGTTCAATCAAGTGGAAAGCTGATGTGAGTTAAGCCTGATCTCAAAATATCCGGACACACAGATCATCGGCACAAATCAGACAATTCGTTTCATAAAAAAGTCTGAGGTTTCTCTTTAATAACAATCTGGCTGAGCTGACTGTCATAAGTTTGTTATTCATTTATGATAATTCAATGCCGGTTGGTTCAATTAAGAAGAATTCTAAAGCTTAAGCAAGTGGTTATATTTTAGTCATAGCTAAAATATTTCAAACAAATGCTTGCACACTTTCAGAAGAGCCCTTAAAACCTACATTGTGTATTTTTTGCAAAAAAATGCACTTGTTCAGACGCACGGTTAAGACTTAATTTGTTTAAAGACAGAATGGCCCTACCCGACTATCTGAGAAGACAAGGTGTTATTTAAGCGCTTTGTCAAAATTTATTATCACACTATCGGGAAAGGATCCCACTATGTCTACAAAAGGCACAATCAAATTTTTTAACCACAGCAAAGGCTTTGGCTTCATTACTCCAGAAGATGGCAGCAAAGATATTTTTGTTCACATCACTGCTCTGGAGCGTGCTGGTATTTCTCAAGTAGATGAAGGCGACAAAGTATCTTTCGAAATCGAAGATGATCCTCGTGGCCGTGGCAAACAAGCTACAAACATCACCATGGGCTAACACCCATCAAGGGTTAGCATTACCGGATTGTTCGATTTGGTAACTTAAAAATTTGAAATGCCGCTCAATAAATGAGCGGCATTTTTTATTTCACTGAAATACAGGTGCAGTCCGCATTCTGAAAAACAGCCCGGGATACGGCGCCAAAATAATCAGGGTCATCATCCTTCAAGCCCCGGCACCCCATCACAATGGTCGAAGCCCCGCATAGTTTCGCGGCATTTAAAATACCTTCATGCGGTGCCCCAAATTCAAGATCCATAATTTCAATCTTCACAGAGCGATGCTGAACTTTACTCGTCGCTGATTTTATGATGTTCTGTGCCCGTTCATTTGCCGCTTTAATAATGCTTTCAGGCGCGTTTTTCAGCTCAGCTTTCAGCACATAAACCAGATTAAGCGTGGTTTTGTACTTCTCAGCCAGGTCACAGGCAATATGCAGAGCCTTTAAAGATTGTTTTGAACCATCAAACGCCACCAGTATATTCGCCATAAATCTAAATCCTCCACAAATCTATGAGACGAAAATTATATTTATTTAACTAAATTTAGCTAAACTTACTCCCATTGAGTATGGAGTTCATTATGTTTGTGTTCGTGCGTTACACCTTTATGGTGTTATTGGGCTTGTCGTGTATTCTGGCACTGTTCATATCAGTCGCCTATACAGGCGCTATTGTAGCTCATACCGGCAGTGTAGAAGCCGGAAACATCAACGCAGGCTACAATCCATCAACAACTTTCTGGATCTGGGGTTTTATGTCAATGGGCATTTGCCTCTGGCTATCCAGCAGCTTTATTCTCAAAGTTCCCTTCACAATTCTCCATTGGCTCATCGTCAATAAAGATCATGTCGCAGCATATAGCGTCATCGGCCTGATTTTCGTCCTGTTTGTTGTAGCTTAAACGGCTCCAGAAATTAAGATATTCAATCAAAACACAAAAAAAGGAGCGGCGAATGCCACTCCTTCTTCAGGCTCATTGCTGAGCTGATTTTTAAGATCATCAGATCATTAGATTGAGTAATACATTTCAAACTCAATTGGGTGAGGCATAAGATCGTAACGCTCCACATCTTCCATTTTAAGTTCGATATATCCGTCAATCTGATCATCAGTGAACACACCGCCTTTTTTCAGGAAGTCACGGTCACTGTCAAGCGATTCAAGAGCTTCACGAAGGCTGCCACAAACAGTCGGAATGTTTTTCAATTCTTCAGCCGGCAGGTCATAAAGGTTCTTATCCATAGGATCACCAGGGTGGATCTTGTTCTCAATCCCGTCAAGGCCAGCCATTAACATGGCAGAGAAGGCCAGATATGGGTTCGCAGCCGGATCAGGGAAGCGGATTTCCATGCGCTTGCCATTCGGGCTGGCAACGTGAGGAATCCGGCATGATGCTGAACGGTTACGAGATGAATAAGCCAACAGTACTGGTGCTTCATAACCAGGAACCAGTCTCTTATAAGAGTTTGTGATCGGATTAGTGAAAGCATTCAGTGCTTTAGCGTGCTTCAGAATGCCACCAATGTAATGGAGGCAGGTTTCTGAAAGGTCAGCATAAAGATTACCGGCAAACTGAGGCTGACCGTCTTTCCAGATTGACTGGTGAACGTGCATGCCTGTGCCATTATCACCAAAAACAGGCTTTGGCATAAAGGTCGCTGTTTTTCCATAAGCTTGCGATACATTATGTACTGCATATTTATAAATCTGAACATGGTCAGCAACACGTAGCAATGTGTTGAATTTCATGCCAAGCTCATGTTGAGCAGAGGCCACTTCGTGGTGATGCTTCTCAACGCCAACACCCATATCTTTCATCACGCTCAGCATTTCAGAACGGATATCCTGACATGAATCAACTGGCGGCACAGGGAAGTAACCACCTTTTGTACGTGGGCGGTGACCAAGGTTGCCCATTTCATATTCAGTGTCACTGTTGCTTGGCAGCTCAGAGCTATCAAGTTTAAAACCACAATTATAAGGGTCAGAAGAAAAACGAACGTCATCAAAGATGAAAAATTCAGGTTCCGGACCAAAATAAGCAGTGTCACCAATACCGGTTTGCTTCAGATAGTTTTCGGCTTTACGAGCAATACCGCGTGGGTCACGCTCATAAAATTCACCGGTATCAGGCTCGGTAATATCGCAGAACACTGCGAGCGTAGATTGTGCAAAAAACGGATCAATGTGAACAGTGTCAACATCAGGCATCAGAGTCATATCTGATTGAGAAATGTCTTTCCAGCCGGCGATGGAAGACCCATCAAACGCCACGCCATCAGTAAACATATCTTCGTTTACTTCACTCACATCCATGGTCACATGCTGCACTTTACCGCGCGGGTCGGTAAAACGAAGGTCCACAAATTTAATATCTTCGTCTTTAATTTTGGCCAAGACTGCACTTGCATCAGTCATTCTGGTTCCCCTTTTCGTTCTGTTCGTGTGGGAGGTTACTATAATATTAGAACCCGCAGCTTAATACTGACTAGTAATAGGCTGGCGGATTCTAAATACTTAAAAAATTAAATTGCTTCCTGTCCTGTTTCACCAGTACGAATTCTGATGACTTCAGTGATGTCAGAAACAAAGATTTTACCGTCACCAATGCGACCGGTTTTTGCTGCATTCAGAATAGCTTCAACAGCTTTGTCCAACATTTCTGCAGTAGTGACAACTTCTAATTTTACCTTGGGTAAAAAGTCGACGACGTATTCAGCGCCTCTGTAAAGCTCAGTGTGGCCCTTTTGACGACCAAAACCTTTGGCTTCTAAAACAGTGATACCCTGCAAACCAACTTCCTGTAGGGCCTCTTTAACTTCGTCCAGTTTAAATGGTTTAATAATTGATTCGATTTTTTTCATACCCAACCGCTCTCCTTTATGATGTTTTAGCTTTATGCCAAACTTTGTTGATTGCGCTTTCTTTTGCATTGCTTGTGCCAAACTGCTTTTAAGGCAAAATACGCAATATTATCAGTAAGTTAAAAAACACTGGTGTATCTTGCATTCATCATACACCTAATTGCTGCCCAATAAACAGGCAAATAGCTTAAATAATAATCAGGCGAATTGTGCAAAATTTAATCAGCATTGCGAGGCTCTGAATGGCAAACATTATTACGCTCCGCAGACAAAGATTGTTCCAGAGGCAAGCTATGAAATTATTAGATACAAATCAGATCAGAGCCGCAGATCAAATGGCTATAGAGCAGGGGATATCGGGCTTTTACCTCATGCAAAGAGCCGCTGCCGCCATTTGTAGTCACATTGAACAAATCAGTCAGGGCCCATGCAATGTGGTTGTTATCGCCGGCGGTGGGAATAATGGAGGAGATGCACTTGTGGCTGCTGGCCTCTTAAAACAACGTGATTATAAATTAGACGTTCATATTCTGTGCCCAATAAATAGGCTAAAAGGGGATGCTGCTCAGGCGGCAACTTTTTGGAGAGAGCAGGGCGGCACAACAATCGAAGGTTACAATCAGGAAGCCTTTAAAAGTTCAGTGCAAAACGCAGAGATAATAATTGATGGTCTGTTTGGTGCCGGTTTGAACAAGCCAGTTAGAGGTGATTACGCAAAAGTTATTCATGAGGTCAACATGGCAAACAAGCTTGTCATCGCTATCGACATCCCTTCCGGGATAGATGGAGACACCGGCAAAATTTATGGCACTGCGATAAATGCATCACACACGGTAAGCTTTGTCAGGCCCAAACCCGGACACTATCTCTACCCGGGCCGTAAAAACACCGGACAATTATCAATTCATGAGATCGGCATTCCGGAACGCATCGTGAATCAGATCTCATCAGATATCAGCCTCAATACCCCGTCTCTCTGGAATGCGAATTTCATCAACAAAGCCGATGACAGCCATAAGTATCATCAGGGTACAGTCCTGGTGGTTGGCGGCGATGAATCAATGCAGGGTGCTAGTGTGCTCGCTTCAAACGCTGCCCTCAGAACCGGTGCTGGCCTTGTGACGCTCTCTCGTTCAGTGAAGAATGCACAACCACATCCCAATAGTTTTTCGGCCATAATGCTGTCCACCATGCCCAATCTTAATGATCCCCCTGAAACGCAGGAACCGAACTGGTCAGAATTCTTAAAAAACAAAAAAATAAATACCGTCCTCATCGGGCCAGGACATACGCCAGACAAGCAAACAAGAAACCTGACTCTGACATTGCTACAAGAGGAAACTAACCTGATCATTGATGCCGGCGCTATCACAGCTTTTGAAAACAACAAAGATGAATTATTTCAAGCCATAAACAAACACAATGAAATTACAGATAAAAAACAAGTCATCCTCACCCCCCACGAAGGCGAGTTTAAACGTTTGTTCGGTGCGATCGGTCAGAATGGCAAATTGGCAGCAGCTAAAGATGCAGCGCAATTGTCAGGTGCCATAATCATCCTGAAAGGCGCAGATACAGTCATCGCAGCGCCGGATGGCCGCGGAGCTATCAATTATAATGCCCCGCCGACTTTGGCCACTGGTGGCACAGGGGATGTACTGGCAGGTATAGTAACAGGGCTGATAGCAAAGGGAATGACGGGCTTTGAGGCAGCCGCAGCCGCCGTATATATCCACGGTGAATGCGCCAGCAAAATCAATCATAACCTGATTGCGGACGACCTTATTGAGCAGATCCCCACAACTATACAACAGAGCTTGCGTCACTGAAACTTACACTGAAGGTGAGCCTGACAATGGGGTTTTGAAATTTAAATGCAGAAAAATAATAAAAAAGACATCTAGAAGCTAAGCCGCGTATAAGCTCTTGAAACCGCCGCAGCAGAAGGCTGACTGGCCGCATCTGCAGGCAAAAGGTCAGCCATGCTGTCGATTGATTCCTGCAACTGCTGAACACGAATGGATTCTCTTGAATTCAGAAGCAGCTTTGCACCAGCATGTTCATTTGCCTGATCAACCAGATCATCATATTCCTGTCTTTCTGAAACACTAAGCCTTGAAACCTGTCGCGGTACATCAATCGTATCAATCTGACGCTGCACGTTTTGAATCTGACGAATAGCAATCACATTCGATGGATCATCATCAAGACGGGTCTGAAATGCTTCTTTCAAAGTATTCAGAGTGTCAAGACGGTCCTCTTGTTGCGGCGTTAACCGCGGCGCCAGAACAGCGTCAATCTTTTCGCGAATTTCATCAAGAACATCGTCATTTTCAACTTCAGCTGAAGGTTTCCCAAGTATGACATCAGCTTCAAGGAACAATTCCGAACGATCTTCAAGCTCATCAGCTCGCACAGTACCATTGGAAATTTTGGAACTGATTTTGGTTATTTCATTCTGAATTTCAGAAAGACGCTGATTATCGGCAGGAGTGAGCCTTAATTTATAGCCCCGGATCCGGTTGATCTCAGTCCTGTTGGCATTCACAACTTCCTGCGCAGCCACTTGAGCATCGGTTGCACCGCCAGAAACACCGGCTGCAAACACACTGCTTGCAGACCCACCACCAAATATAGATGTTGCGCTAATGGCCATTTGCCACTCCATAATTAATCACAAAAATCATAGCTGAGATTCGGTTAAGAATTAGGTAACGAATTGAAGCTACCGGCGTTTATTCATACGCACTTTGGCCAGATGTTTCTTAGCCTTAATAATCCGTAAATATGATTGCTGAATGGTGGAGAGCGGTATATGCCCCTGCTTCACAGCATCAATGATAATCCCGTGAATGCGATTAATCTCATGGCTGTTTGCGTATTTCCCGTCAACAATCATGATAATATCATTTCCAGCCCTGATAGAGCGGATCAAAGCTTCATCGAACGAAAAATATTTACGAATAGCCCCCATACCAAGGTCATCAGTCACAACAAGCCCCTTATAACCGAGCTGTCCTCTAAGAACACCCTCAATCGCCCGTTTTGAAAGTGAGGCAGGCAGCTTATTCCCGTCACTGAAATTCGGATGATAAAGATGACCTACCATCACCATATCCGCTAGCTTTTCGCTGATCATCTGCCGGTATGGCTCTAACTCACGCTGTTTCCAGCTCTGAGAGAGATCAACAAATTGCTCATGACTATCCGTCCAGGAGCTGCCGTGCCCCGGGAAATGCTTAAGTGCAGTTAGAATATTATTTTGCCGGTGCGCCATAACAAATGCGCGCGAAAATGATTCAACGGTGGCAGGCAACTGACCATAACTTCGCTCACGTTTGCCAATAATCGGATTTTGCGGAACCAGGTTTAAATCAACCACAGGGCCAAAATTGACATTAAACCCAACATCGGCCAGTTCATTCGCCATCACTTTATACGTCTTGAATGCAGCACTGGTGGATTTGTGAAGCGCCAGTTCATGGGCCGTTGGGATTGTGGTAAACCCGTGTTTTTCCTGCAAGCGCTGTACCTGACCACCTTCCTGGTCTATTGCCAGAAAGGGTGGTGAGTTTAAAGGAGACCCCTTCTTGATAAAGCCTATCAGAGCCGAGATCTGTGCTCTGGATTTCATGTTATGCCCCATAAAAATGAGGCCACCAATCTTCCCTGAAGATAATATTTTCTGGGCGTCTACGGTGCCAGTGTCTGTGGGTTTCTGACCATGAAAAGACAGCATCAGCATCTGACCAATCATTTGATCCAGCGAAACACCACGCAACAATGAAGCATTCATCCGGTCTGAAACCTTCAGCACCAGTTGGCTGTCATCGTCCCTGAGCTGCACCGGGCTTTGCTCTTTATCCTCGCAGTCACGGGCTGAAAAACAATCTGTGGACAAGCCATAGGCAAATTGCGTTTCAGGTATAATCAACAGCAAGCCAAGCAGAATGAGGAATAAAAAATGACAGAATCTATCGGCCAGCAAACCGGTAAATTCTACCAAACTTTTAAAAAAATTCATAAAAAGTCATCCCCAATTCTTCATTTATGTCTAATTCTTGACCCGAAATAGGTGTAAAATGCGGGCAAGATATGAATTTCATCTTAAAAACCCAGGCAGTCCCTATGACTTAGAGACCATATCAGGTTATAGTCCGCAACAACCAATCAGTGAGACTGAAAGGGAACACCGTTCAGTAATATAAATTTGAGTGATGGTATTCGTGTGAAGGTTCAACAGGTGGTTTTGAGAGTGCCGCAAATGTGATATAAGGTAAGCAACCAGCCAGTTGGTTTTCCGCCTGTTATCACCCAGTCAGAACACAAATTATCAGCTCACGAATTATCAGCACTCAATTTGTCAGATCAAAGCAAACAATCAGAACGCAGAATGAAAAGCCGAATGCCCCGCATAAAACATCATATATCTGCAAAATTAATGACTGTATTTTGCCTGCTTCCGGTTTTGTCTCTGGTATGCCCTGAACCGGCCGATGCACGTCAGAGCGCATCTGTTCTCGCCCGTCAGGGCAATTCAGCTTTGATGAAAAATGACAACCACAAAGCTGTAGCAACTCTTTCAGAAGCACTTGTAGCCGGTTCAATGCCTGTCTATGCCAGAGCCTCCGTTTTAAACGACAGGGGCCTCGCCTATACCCGCATGAAAAAATATGAACTCGCCCTGAAAGATTTCAATCAGGCGATAGAATCATTTCCCGAATTTGATAAAGCTTATAACAACAGAGGCCTCCTGCTTCATCTGCTTGGCCACTATAAAGAAGCCATTAAAGACTTTAACCGGGCCATCGCATTGCAGCCTGATGTTGGCGCCACGTTTCACAACAGAGGCAATTCCCTCTTAAAAGCGGGTGCCGAAAAGTCCGCATTCCGTGATTTTGGCAAGGCAGTGCAATTGCTCAACAACAAAAGTGCTCCCCATCTGGCGCGGGGCAGCATTCACTGGACCCATAAAAGGCATTACGCGGCACTTAGAGAACTGAACCTGGTATTGGATAAAAACCCGGATCAGTCATCGGGTCTTTTCAAGAGGGGGTTGATCTATCGCTCACTGGGTGATCGCCGGCATGCCATACAGGATGTGGCAAAAGCCGTTCAGCTTGAGCCGGATAATAACAGTTATAAAATGGTACTGGCAGAGATCTATCAGGAAAATAATCAATTGCCGAGTGCGGTTAAATATTTGACCGCTATCATTGATAAAGAGCCTCTCAATGTTAAGGCGATGATATTTAGAGGCCGTATAAATGGTCAGAGACGGCGTTTTGACAGCGCACTTGAGGACCTTGATCAGGCCATATCACTTTCCCAAAGCTCAGCAGCTTACGCAGAACGGGCTCTGATATATGCATTAAGCGGCATGGATGAAATGGTCTCAGGTGATACCAACGAGGCCATACAACGTACACCTGAAAATGGGCGCAGCTGGTCAGCCCTTGGTGAAGCCGCAAGGT
This sequence comes from Hyphomicrobiales bacterium, assembly GCA_021775425.1. Classification (GTDB taxonomy): domain Bacteria; phylum Pseudomonadota; class Alphaproteobacteria; order Rhizobiales; family HXMU1428-3; genus HXMU1428-3. The sequence continues at coordinate 4,222 of JAJFHX010000014.1, read as the reverse complement.
TGACAGATCATTACACCGAGGCTGAGCGTTATTATCTTGAAGCACTAAAACGTGACCCGGCAGATGTTGACGCTGAACTCGGCCTCAAAGAAATAGCCGAAATAAAACAAGCCGAAACAGAAGCGCATGCAGACTTTAATCCAGATGAAACAGCTGACAGGAAAACAGTCACTGAAGTTAGCGTTGAGAGGAAAGCTGAAACAGCTTCAATCGGTGACGAAGTCAATGGCTGGTATATAAATAAGAATAAGCAAGGGTTGTATGTTGCAAAAAACGATAAATTTAAAGAGTTCAAAATCCCACTGGATCTCTACGGCAATGAGAAGCCAAAAATTCTTGAATGGACAGTGCTAACCGGAAATTACAGTGGCTACGGTCTGTTGAGATATGATGCAGGCAATGAAGATAAAAAACACCCGATCGAACATGTTGCCATCCTCAAGCTAAGACAACAAAAAGTACTGTCGATAGAGCCATACAGATGGGGGAGTAAGATTGCCAAATGGGCCTGGAACCCAAACGATGTAACCATCAGCGATCCTGACGGCATTGAAAATAAAATCATACTGAGAAAAGCCGTAAAAAGAGCGCCGCCACGTGTGGCCCGTTCAAATGACTCTTTCTGGAACAATGACGGCTTCTGGAATGCTGGCCCGAAAAAAACACGCAGAACCGGTAAGAAAAGACGCGTCAGAGTAAGAAAGAAGAAAAAGAAACTATTCGGTATCTTTGGCTTTTAGCCAGACACTAACTTATTGAGCTTCCCCGTCTGAAAATCAATGCTAAACAATTTACTGACAACAGTTTACAGGCTTACACTCTTACAGACTATTGACTGGCTGATTTTAGTTTTCGCGGATGGAGCCAATATCAGCAGCCAGCCTTAATGTTGTGCACCTGGGCAGATGAACTGTTGCAAGAGACACACAATTGAAAATTAAGGCCAAAATATAACGCCGACATATCAAGATTTGATCGCAATGCCCCTTGCCAAACCCCTGCCAACTCCCTCAAACTATACTTGATAAGCAATTTGAAAAGTGACCAGATCACGTAAATTTGTTTTGCTTATCTTATTCAATGACTTGAATCTATTGTCGATATATCTGAGACACTGGATCAGAACACGCCAAATAATAAATAATGAAAAATCGGCTGGAATGAAGAAACTCTGTCAGCAAACATTGCTGTCGGAAAAAGTTAGAACCAGTTGGCCTTCGTAATTGTATCGTGAAACGATTTGGCTGAGTAAATCAATTAATTCGCCAACTGCAGAAACAAGATGAAGACGGAATTGAAAAAAACTGAACGGTTATAAACGGGCTAAATTAACCGGAACAACAAACTGGGACAAGTATCTGGGCAAAAATGATGATCAATTCAGTTCAAACAAACACATCAATACGTTTTATTATGACGGTCTTATTATCGGCTCTCATCGTTATTGTCTCTGCTATGCCGGGTGAAGCGCGTCTGGGCAAGAATAAGCGCCTCTTAAAAAAATCAGAAAGCCGCAATGCAATCATTGATGTCAAAGGTTCGTCACTCGCCAAATATCCCTTTGGTTCAATTGTCGTCGATACATCAGAGAGACGCCTTTACTACATGCTAAAAGACGGCAAAGCCATCAGGTACCGAGTGGCCGTTGGTAAACCGAAAATGCAGTGGTTCGGCAACACATTTGTCACCTTAAAAAGAAAGAACCCAGGCTGGACACCAACCGCAAGAATGAGACGCGCCGGTGCACCCAAATATGTACCTCCCGGGCCTAAAAATCCTTTAGGTGTGCGCGCCATTTATCTCGGCTGGAGTGAATATCGCATCCATGGAACAATCTCACCCCGCTCGATCGGCAGAGCAGCTTCTAGTGGGTGCATCAGAATGCTAAATAGAGACGTTATCGATTTATTTAAAAGGGTGCATATCGGTGCACCAGTACATGTAATCCGTTAAAACTAAGGAATTTCAGTTAACAAACCGGGGATGAAGGCGCGTGAATCAGAATTTTAATATAAATTTTATCATGTTGATATATTAGAAAAACAGATCATTCGCCCAAATTCATACAAATATCATGAGGACAATGTAAATGAGACGTTCAAAATCTATCTATAGTTTAGTCGCTGCCATAACAGTGGCATTCTCCATGAGCCTCGCAGCTCCAAGCGCAAAAGCGCAGGATTTGTTCACGGCTCTTTTTGGTGGAGGGGCAGGCATTTCATCAGGCAAGTCAGTCGTTTCATTTTCACCAAGGTTCTCAAAAAATACAATTATCGTCAGCTTTGGTGACCGCCGCTTATATTTCATCAACAAGCGCGGTGAAGCACTTTCATACCCGATTGCTATCCCAAAATCTGAAGCACGCTGGTCAGGCAATTCACGCATCAGCCAGAAACGGGTGAACCCATCATGGACACCAACGGCTTCAATGCGCCGTGAGAATCCAAAACTTCCAGCCTATGTACCAGGCGGCCACCCACGTAACCCGCTCGGCATTCGCGCATTATACATTGGCTCATCATTATATCGCATCCACGGAACAGACGCACCATGGACAATCGGTAAAGCCGTTTCTAAAGGCTGCATCCGTATGTACAACGAGCATGTGGTTGATCTTTATCCACGCGTTCCAGTTGGCGCACGTGTTATCGTGACCTGGAAAAAATTCAAAACCGCTTAATTGGCAATTATGAGTGACATAAACTTTTTCACTCAGGCCTGAAAGTGTAAGTTAAATAAAAAAACAGCCATTCATATTTCTATGAATGGCTGTTTTTTATGTGTCAGGTTTTAATGAACTGCCAAAGCATTAAACTTACCCGGCTAGATGAAAAGTATTTATCAGGATGGCCCGACACACCTGAGCATCTGCTTTGATAATTGTTTCATAAGCAACAGATACGCATCTTCACCAGCTTTAATATTCACGCCAATCGGGTCAAGTGTTGTGGCTTTAATAGAGGTGTTATCAATCAGTGCGCTTACAACCCGGTTATTGTATTGCGGTTCAGAAAACACACATGAAACTTTAAGCTTCTCCATATCCTGACGTAGTTCACGCAGATGCAGGGCGCTGGGGGGACGCGACGGATGCATTCTAAGAGCACCTAAAAACCGGAAATTATAAGGTCGTGTCAGATATTGATAAGCATCATGAAACACCATGAACCCCCTGCCGGATAATGGTTTTAAACTGGTTTCAAATTCTATTGTTTGCTGGTTTAGTTTTTCGATCAGCAGCGCGGCATTTTTCTGGTAGATAAGGCCATTACCAGGGTCAATTGTTTTAAGGCGGCTTGCAATTGCAAGCGTCATGACTTTGGCATTTTTAAAATCAAGCCAGAGATGCGGGTCAGTTAATTGTGTCGTTTCAGGATGATGATCTCCAGCACCATGATCATGGATCTTGTCATGGTCTTGCGAATTTCGCCCTCTTAAGGGATAGAGGCGCAAACCTTTTAACTCAATCATATCCATAATATTTTCCGGATGGCTAAGACTGGAAAATATTTTATTAAGCGGCACCTCAAGGTTAGCCCCCACACGAATAATCAGATCAGCCCGGTTTATCATGCGGGCTTCGGATGGTTTTAACTGAAAACTATGTGGACTGCTTGTCCCTTTTAACAATAAATAGGGGGTCCCGACGTCCTTCATAATTGTTGAAACCAGACTATGCAGAGGTTTAATGGTAACAACCACAAAAGGCGCTGATGCTTCTTTAGCCAAAGCAGGCGGGGGTGCAAGTAAAGACATCGCGGCAAAGCATATCAACAATAAGCAGCTATAAGCTTTCTGGAAAATATGATCAGTTGAACATGCAATTAATTTGGAAATAATCTGACAACCCCACATAAATAGAACCCTGATAAAATGGAATATTATAACAGAAGGTTTGATACAGTGTAACAAAGCAAAGCGCAAATAAATTTTCAAAAAATGCGAGATTACACACTCCATAATTTACTATGAATCTTAACCAGAAAGCTTAACTACCCTTCTTAACCAGCACCAGAGTTGTGAATTGATCCACCCTGAAATTCAGCCTTAATAAAGAGGTCGGATGAGTAATATTTTGGGTCGGAGTAATCTAATGAGATGGATGGGATATCTTGCGATGGCGCTAATTGGCGCTGTAACTGCAAGTATAGTGGTCGAAACATTTGGAAAAAGAGTTGAAGAAAATTTTGAATTGATCATGTTTTCAACTTCGTTGTGTGAT
>JAJFHX010000013.1 GCA_021775425.1 Hyphomicrobiales bacterium | reverse complement strand
CCGGCTTACAGAGCGGCATTTCTATCGCTACCGACCGAAGCTGACCTTGTCAGAGCACTTGGAAACAATATTGACCCGACAGCAAATGGCAAGGCGAAGAAGGCACTTGCAAAATCTATTGGCCGCACGCTTCGTGATGGCTTGATTGAAGTTTACAATTCACATCAGGGTCGGGGCAGCTATTCACCTGATGCGGTGAATGAAGGACGCCGCAGCCTTCGCGCTGCATGTTTGCATTTTTTAACGGCGACTGAATTTCCTGAAGAATATGAACGGGCAAATCTGCATTATAATGAAGCGAAAAATATGACAGCCTCAGTTGCCGCGTTACAGGCTCTTAATGGGCATCGTTCAGCTGAGAGAGACATTGTGTTTCAGGACTTTCATGACAAGTGGCTGGACGACCATCTGGTGATTGATAAATGGTTTGGTTTGCAGGCGATGTGCCCTCTTCCATCAGCGCTTAAAACGGTGCGTTCATTGCTGCGCCATGAAAAATTCAACATACAGAACCCGAATAAGGTCAGGGCTGTGCTTGCGGCGTTTGCCGGCTCAAACCCGACGCAGTTTAACCGGCCTGACGGTAAGGGTTATGAATTATTGGCCAAGCAAATTTTACGGCTTGATCGGTTTAACCCGCAAATTGCGGCACGGATGATGGGGGCGTTCAGAAGCTGGCAAAAACTTGAACCAGTGCGTCAAGAGCTGATGAAGGAACAACTGAAGCTGATTGCAGCAGAACCAAAATTATCTAAAGACAGTTATGAGATTGTTCAGAAGATACTTGGTTAGTCTTATTGGATGGGTTGAACTTATATGTATGAACTGATTAAAGCGGTGCATATTGCTGCGATGGCCTTGTGGGTTGGCAGTATGGCGGGGGTGTCTTTTACACTGCATGCTAAACGGGGGGAATTGCTTTCTAAGAGACTTCGTCAGTTGATGGGGGCGGGGATTTCACTGACCTGGCTCAGTGGGATGTATCTGGTTTATGCCAGTGGCTATTATGTGGCACAATGGTTCTGGGTCAAATTGCTAGTTGTTATCGGCCTTTCAGCCCTGCATGGGGTCGTTGCGAAAACTCTTCGTCACTCAGCTGATGCTGGTGCAGGTACAGAACATGCCGAAAAGAAGGGGGCCGAAAAGAAGGGGGCCGAAACTTCCGTGCCGCTGATTGGCGGCTTTATCGTTGCTGGTGTGGCACTTGTTGCTTATCTGGTGGTTGCGAAACCTTTTTAGATTTCAAAATTAATTCTGGCTGAAAGTTTGTTGATAAATTTTTGTTGCTCTGGAATTTTAAATTCTTGCACCTTTTTAGGCTAATGGTGTGATTCTCAAGCACTTATTCGCGGACAGATGGCTTTTGTAGCTGATAAGACCTTGCAAAAAGGCGCAAATCTTTATCAAATGGTAATAATTGATTCGCTGCGTATTGTGATTTTGTTTTTGATTACAGCGCTTCTTAACCGCCCGATTAATCAAGTGGGGGCCTGGTTTTTCCTGCGAGGAATCTTTTGTTACGAAACTTTCTGGTTCAACAAGTTCAAGCCCTCTTTGAACGGTTGCGGCTATTTAAATCTATATTCATGGCTGTGCTTCATATAGCGCGGGAACAGTTGAAGGTGGTTGTTGCTTCTTCAAACCTGTTGCTGCGCTATGGGCGGCTGATGTTTCGTAAAGCTATAGCGCGGGTTATATCCCGCAAGCTGACGCTTGTGATTTATGGACTTTTTGCAGCGCTTACTCTCAAATTTTTTATTCTGACTGCTTCTCTTTTCACCATTTTGCAGCCGCCTTTAATTGCTGTCCAGTTGCTTGACGGGGCCTTGATTTTTCTTGTGGTGGCGCTGGTTTATTTTCTTGGGGCTATTGTTCACCCGCTTATTCGTATGGAGCGGCATGAAAATAAAGATGTGCTGGAATTTGGTGATGACTTTGGCCAGTTGCTTGCGTTACGCGGTGCGATAGAAAGCATGCCTGAGGCGTTTTCATTCTGGGATAAAAACCGCAGACTGGTTCTGGCAAACGAAAAATTCAAAGAAGTCTATCACCTTAAAGATGACAGTGAACTTACCAATAATTATTACCGGTTTGAAGCTGTTGTAAACCGGCTGATGATGCGCTCTCCTAGAGCGCGCAAAGGGTTTTCTGCCGCGCAATATGAAGCACAGATGCGAGATGGAAAATGGTTGCACATCCATGAAACGCCGACCGTTGACGGCGGGCTGGTGAGTGTTTCTTTTGATGTCACCAAACTTAAATCCAGCCAGCAGAACCTGGCCATTCGCGAACAGCAAATGCGCAGCACGGTCGAGAATTTACGGGCATCGCGCCGTGAACTGGAGCGCAAAACACAAAAACTTGCTGAACTTGCTGACAAATATATGCGTGAGAAAGAACGGGCTGAAGAAGGCAATCGGGTGAAGTCTGAATTTCTTGCCAATATCAGCCATGAGCTGCGCACCCCTTTGAATGCCATTATCGGATTTTCAGATATGATGCACAGGGAAGTGCTGGGGCCGATGAATAATGAGCATTATGCCGGCTATATCAATGATATTTATATGAGTGGTTCTTATCTGCTTGAGCTGATCAATGATATTCTGGATATGTCACGAATTGAAGCTGGGCGTTTGATTCTTGAAAAGAAGGAATGTTCGCTTAAACCGATTATTGATGACTGTTTTCAGCTGGTTCAGCCACAGGCGCAGGAACATAATATCTTACTCGAGCAGAAAATTTCAGATGAAATTCAGCTGATTATTGATCGGCGGGCTATCAAACAGGTTCTGCTTAACTTGCTTTCCAATGCGATTAAATTTACACCCGCTGAGGGTAAGGTCTCACTTAATGTCTTGACGGAAGGTGAGAGTGTTTTTCTTAAAGTGACAGACACAGGGATTGGCATTGAGGAAGCGGCATTGAAAAATCTAGGCAAACCATTTCAGCAAGTTGAAAACCAACTTACGAAATGTCACTCAGGTACTGGACTTGGGCTTGCGATCTCGCGTAGCCTGGTTGATTTGCACGGTGGCAGACTGACAATTGAGAGCGTTGTTGGTGAGGGGACGGAAGTGCTGGTCTGCCTGCCAATTCATGGCAAACAGACCAGTCCTGATCGGAACCAAAATACGGAGCAAATTGAAACCAGATCAGAAAAAGTACTGGCTGCTTAACGGCCAGTGTTGATTTTAATGCCGTGTTCTGAAAAGTTCTGACAACTTAATTTTCATTTTTCTTTTCATCGTTTTTATCATGTTTGTGCAAGAAACGGCGTTTCCATTTGCCGCGTTTCTTCAGTTTGGTCAGAAGGTCTTTTCTTTCTTCGACTGTTAGCAATTCAGCAATATCAGCTATGACCTTACCACTGGCTACCCAACGTGTTGTGCGGCCTTCATTTTCCGCATTAAATGCTGTGATAAATTCATCGCGGTTAAATGGCTCAACGGTCAGCAGTGCTTCGAATTTTTGCCATTTTTCTTTCTTGCTGCGTTTGTATGCCTTATGTCCGGCTTTGTATTCTTTCAGAATTTTTTCAACGGCATCTCGTTTTTCAGCCGGGACTGACTGGATCACATATTTTTTAAAGCCGTGATGATGTTTGTGCCAGAAACCGAGTTTGTGGCCAGCCATCACCCCTAAAACGGCGAAGTTAAATGCCAGTGAAATTATGAAAATGACTTTGATCAATTTTGACATATCTCTTCTCCTTAGTGTTTTAATTAATTGTGTCTGACAGCAGGCTAAGGCTTGTGTCAGAAATTAAACTATCGTCTGAACTGAGATAGAGCAGGTCATCTGTCATTTCCAGACTAGCCATAGTGATTGTGCTGGTATCACCAAAAATATATGTTACGCCGCCAAGAGACCCAAAAAATACACCGCACAGTAAGCTGGCCGCAATCAAACCGCTGCTCATGATATATGGGGTCGGGACCAGAGATTTCCATAGTTGATTATGGTTTTGATTTTTTACATCATCGGTTTTGCCGTGATTGCGGCTTGAGGCAGTGCCGTGATCCTTTTTCCATTTTTGCATGTCAAGGATGGTTGCGCTATCTGAAAGCTCATCCTGGTTTTGCTCTGCCAAAACAGTATCGGACACAGCCGCCATGATTTTGTTTTCTAATGCCGCCAGGTCAAATTTAACTTCCGGCATTCTGTTATCAAGTGCCTTATCTAAACCTGCTGCTTCTTTTAAGAGAGCTTTAGCTTGCTGATCATTTTCTACCAACTCTTCTACCTGCTTTTTCAGTTCGCCAGGCATGCGTGACAAATCTGCTCCATAGATGTCAAGAGCTTGCTCGAGACGCTCTAAGTTCATACGAGAAGTTGTCTGATTGGGTTGTTGAAAATCGTTCATAGTTCACCTTGATATTTTAAATCGTTTAGATTTTGCCAGAGTGGTTTTAAGTCTTTTTTCATGGCCCTTCTCGCTCTGGCGAGCAGGCTTTCTACTGCTTCTGAAGAACACTCTAAGATCTCAGCAATTTCCTGCAGTGAGTGTCCCTGGTAATGAAATAAAATCAGTGCTGAATACTGACGTTCTGGTAATGCTTTTAATTTGTCATCGACCATGGTGCCGATTTGTTTGTTGAATATGGTTTCGTCCTGATCTGCTTCAATTGCCATGTCATAGTTCTCATCAAGCTGATCAACTTTTCTCTGTCGCAAACGATCAAGACATCGGTTGGTGGTGATCCTGTATAGCCAGGTTGAGAGTTTTCCACGTTCGCTATCATACTTATCCAGATTCTGCCAAAGCGAGAGCATCACCTCTTGCGCTATATCTTCAGCTTCAGCGCTGTTGCCCAGCATTTTATAGCTTAGCGCGACGACATTTGGCAGTGACTGTTGCACAAGTTTCTGAAATGAAGGTAAATCTCCATTCTGTGCTTGTTTAATCAGTTCTTCCTGCATGACTGTACACAAAGCCCCCCGGCTTTTTTGTTGAAATGAAGGGGGGTCTTTTAACCCCTCTTCATTTGCATTATGTGCTACTGACTGCATAGATACAATCCTGTCAGCTATCATTATTATTCAGACTTTGGTGTTTCTGCCGGTTTTTCAGCTGGTTTATGGTCTCCATGCGATCCACGGTGGTCATATCCCTTGTGGTGACGGCGATATTTATGATGACCTCTGTGGTGACCTCTTTTGCCCCAATGACGTTTGTGGTGGCGTGCCCAGCGTTTTCCTCTGCGTTCGTCTTTGGTGATCACACCATCATCATTCAGATCAAGCTGGTATAGCTTTCTGGCGGCATGTTCCTGGAATTCATCAGCGGTTACCTTGCCATCACGGTTTTGATCAAAGCGGCGGGTAATTTTTGTTGCCAGTTTTTCGAAACGCTCTGATAGTTTTTTCTGCACTTCGTCTTTGGTAACAACGCCGTCGCCATCAATGTCGTAAGTTTTGAATTTCGCTTCATGAGCGGCGTTCAGTTCATCTTTGGTGATTTTACCGTCTTTATCGGTATCAGCACTGCGCATAATGCTCATTTTATGGCCATGACCATGTCCATGCATACGATGCTTTGACTTGTCATGATGTTTGGCGACTGCAACGCCTGCCATACCTGTGGCAAGGACAATGACACCAACACCTATTAATAATTTTTTTGACATATAATCTCTCCTAATACATCCAAACTTTGTGTTTGCTTATGTAGTTTTTACGCAGGAGAGATGTGAAATCCGTCGGTAAAATAGAAATATTATAAAAACATGTTTTCAAATATATGTTTGATGCCGGACTGAGTTTCTTTCAGCTTTTCTGTTAACTCATCAAAATCGTTTAAGCCAACACCTGAGGCCAGCTTTTTCTTTAAACCAAGGCTTGCCGCTTCAGGAATGAAACTTTTTTCAGTGCATAATCTGATAATCTGAATGAGCCGGTTATAAAAGTTTGCTGCCTCATAAAGCTGATTAATCTGGTCTTCTGGCAGTATTTCTGTTTGTGCTATTTTTTCCAGACATTGGGCTGTTTTGGTATCGATAATTTCCGGGTGTGTATGTCCATGCAGAAGTTGCAGGTATTGGCAGATAAATTCCAGGTCAACCTGCCCTCCTCGCACCTGTTTTATATCCCAGATGTTTTCTGTACCTTTTTCTGCAGCTATTTTTTCCCTGATGTTACGGACTTCATTGGCCAGATCTGTCTTATTTCTCTGCTTTGAAAGTACTTCTTTGATTGTCTGGTTCAGCCTTTGCTGTAATTGATCTGCTCCTGAAATGCAGCGCGCGCGCGTCAGGGCCAGATGTTCCCAGACCCAGGCTTCCTTGTTCTGATATTCGATAAAACTTTCAACCTGGGTTGCCACCGGGCCTGACCGGCCTGAAGGCCTTAATCGCATGTCAACTTCATAAAGTGCCCCTTCTGAAGTTGGGGCTGAGATGGCGGCTATCAGCCTTTGGGTAAAACGAGAGTAATACTGAGTGGCTGAAAGTGGTTTTTTACCATTTGAGAACAGCAGCGCCGGCGTTGTGCTCTCGTCGCTGGTTCGTTCAGTAGCAGGTGTGTCATAGATCAGGATGATATCAACGTCTGAGGTTGCGGTCATTTCAACGCCGCCCAGTTTGCCCATCGCCAACACTGTGACGGCGGCGTTTTCGAAAGTGCCATGGGCCTCTCTCATTTCCTCTTCGACCTTTGCCTGCAATTTTTGTATCAGCATATCTGCGAGGAGAGTGTAGCCACTGGCGGCTTCATCTGCGCTGATGATGCCTGAGAGAAGGCGAACACCAATGAGGAAGGCTTGTTCCTGGCCCACGATTCTCGCTTTATCCAATGTGTCCTGATAATCTATGCATTCAATAAATTCATCTTCGATCAGCTTGGTGAGATCGTGATCATCTGGAAGGTTGCCAAAGAACCCCGGATCAAGCACCGCATCCAGCACTCTGGTTCGCCTTGAAAGGACATGGGCAAGACCGGGTGCTGTGCCCATGATTTCAGCGATCAGACGCAGTAAATTCTGATTGGATGATAATAGTGAAAACAGCTGCACGCCTGCGGGCAGTTCTTTCAAAAATTTGTCAAAAGTGGCCAGAGCCATATCCGGTTGTTCGGTTTTTGACAATGCCTCAATCAACAGGGGTTGGAATTCAGTTATCCGCTCACGGGAGCGCTCACTGCGGGTGGAGGCATAACGACCATAGTGCCAGCTTTTTACCGTTTCTAAGGTTCTTATCGGGTCTTTAAATCCTAATTTTTCAAATGTCTTGATCGTATCCGGATCTGGATTATCGCCGGCAAAAACAAGGTTGCCGCAACTGCTGGAAAGTGAAGGGTCATCTTCGAATAATTCAGCATAGTGTTTTTGAACGGTTTCCAGCCGGTGACGAAGCTCATCTGAAAATTCCTGCAAAGTCTGATAACCCGCGAAATTCGCAATACGGAGCAAAGCGTCTTCCTTTTCAGGCAGGCTATGGGTTTGTTCATCTGCGACCATTTGAATGCGATGTTCTATAAAGCGCAAATATTTATATGCCTCTGCCATTTCTTCAGCGGCGGATTGTTCAATCCAGTTGTTTTCTGCCAGATTATCCAAAGTTTCTAAGGTCTTTGTGGTGCGTAATTCTGGTTGTCTGCCGCCGGAAATGAGTTGCTGGGTTTGTGCAAAAAATTCAATTTCTCTGATGCCGCCCCGGCCAAGTTTAATGTTGTGGCCTGCAATCGTGATTTTGCCGTGGCCTTTAATGGCGTGGATCTGGCGCTTCATGGCGTGAATGTCATCAATGGCGGCAAAGTCGAGGTATTTACGCCAGATAAAGGGGGCCAGTCCATTTAACAATTCAATGCCGGCGATGATGTCGCCAGCGACTGGTCTTGCCTTGATCATGGCAGCGCGTTCCCAGTTCTGGCCAAAACTTTCATAATAGGAATAGGCAGCGTCTGTTGAAAGGGCGATTTGCGTTGCGCCGGGGTCTGGGCGCAGTCGAAGATCAACACGAAAGACATAACCATCAGCCGTTCTTTCATGCATCAGTTTGACTAGATTTCTGGTCAGACGCACGAAATAAGTTGAAGGTTCAATGCCATCTTTCAGGGTCAGTCGGTGGGTATCGTAAAAAATAATCAGGTCAACATCGCTAGAATAATTTAATTCATAGGCGCCCTGCTTTCCCATGGCGAGGATGATATAGCCGCTATCCATTTCAGGTGCATTTTTGTTCTTTGGGAATATTTCACCCTTGTTCATTGCAAGCGTAAATAAATATCGCGCACTGTATTTGAGTGCGGTATCTGCGCTAATGGTAATGGCCTCAATAACGCGAGGGACATCCCAGCACTTTGACAGATCTGTGAGGGCTGTGAACAGGCATGCTTGTGTTTTGTACTGGCGCAGCGCTTTCATGGCCATATCCATTGAAGTGGCTTCGCTGATCTGTTTGCTTAAAATCTCTTCCAGTTCGAAAAGACGTTGTTCAGACGGGGTGTACAAGGCGTCTCTTAAGGCGGCTGGATTTCTGGTGATCAAGCCGGTCAGGAAAGGAGAGTTGCCAAAAATTCCCAGGAGCAGCTCTTTTAAACCGGCATTGCTTTGAAGATCAGTTAAAAACTGATCATAGTCTTCTTTTGCGCTGAGTTCGTTTTTAAACGTTTCCAGAACATCTTCAGCATGGGAGAGATCATTTGGAATGGGGGCCGTTTTAATAGATTGAAGCAGAGTTTTTTCTGACTGATTTTGTTGCTTTCCAGTTTCAATCATTTGTGCGCCCCATCAGTCAGTTTTCATAGATATAGATATGATTAATCCGGTGAATTTTACATCAGATTGATTTGTTATAACACCGGTTTATAAAACTGAAACCTGATTAACCCGTACTGGTCAGTGGTTCAATAAAGTTATTTTCGGTCTTATTTTCGAGCTGTGGCTTATGTAGTGGAAATTCCAGAATGGCTTTTAATCCCGGATTGTTTTCCTCAAGCTGAATGGTGCCTTTATAGGCTTTAACTATCGCTGAAACCATAGAAAGCCCCAGACCGCTGCCAGGTTTTGACCGGCTGTCTTCAAGGCGAACAAACCGGCTTAACACACGGGCTCTGTCGGCCCGGCTGATGCCATCGCCATTATCCGCCACAATGATTACGGCTTTATCATCAATATGTTTCACACTTAATTCGACGATATTACTCTGGCCTGGTGACAGCGTTCTTATTGAGCCATATTTGATGGCATTATCAACCAGATTGGTCATAGCCTGCGATATCAACTGCCTGTCAGCGAGGATTAAGACTTTCTCTTCTATACTTAGTTTTAATTCCATGCCCTCTTCATCAATGAGGGGTTCGTATAATTCTGCGACTTCGCTGATGACATTACTGAGGTTGACAGAAATGGTCTGCTCATGATCTGCGCCCGCTTCAAGTCTGGCGATTTTCAACAAAGCATTGAATGTTTTAATCAGATTATCGGCTTCTTCGATTGTACCCTGAAGGGCTGTTTTATGTGCTTCTTCTCCAGCCGGATCGAGAAGCGCCTCTTCCGCTTTAATGCGGATGCGATTGATCGGTGTTTTTAAATCATGAGCGATGTTATCAGAAACTTCCCTTAACCCAATCATCAGGGTTTCAATTTTGGCCAGCATATTGTTGAGATTAGCAGAGAGCCGGTCCAACTCATCATCAGTGCCCTTTAATGTGATGCGCTCGGATAGATCGCCTGCCATGATAGATTTGCTGGTATCTGTAATGGTGTTTATCCGGTTTAGCAGATTCTGGCTGACCCAAAGGCCGGTGCCGAGGCCAAAGGCGGCTATCAGCCCAAGGCTGATAAAGAAAATTTTTCGTGCGGCATAGATGAAGTTTAACTGATCTTCAATATCGCGGCCGACAATCAGCACAAGCCCGCCTTCAACCCGAAATGGTATGCCGACGGCGTTTCGTGTTTCTCGTTTTTCATCCTGCTGCCAGATATAGCTGAACTGCGCGCCTCTTGTGCCGTTGCGCAATTCGGTTGGCACGCGATTGAGACTACCGGCGATTTTGCGCCCTGACTGGCTGCCAAAATAATACAGACTGGGTCCAGGCCGCCTTGAGCGCTGTGCTATGGTCTGGGCTAGCTTTTTGGAGCCACCTTCGCGGTATTGTTCAGCCAGGCCTTTGACTTCTGCGGTAATGGTTTCAACCAGTTGCTGGGTTATCAATGTGTTGGTTTTCCAACCCATATATAAGCCAATGGCCCCGCTTGCGATCATAATGACGACGAGATAGATGGCAGATAAACGGAAAGCTGTGGTTTTGAAAAGACGATTAAGCGCCATCAGAGATCATATACCCAGCGCCGCGAATGGTCTGCAATAAAGATTGCTCAAATTCTTTGTCAATCTTTGCCCTCAGACGTGACATGTGCACGTCTATCACGTTGGTGCCCGGATCGAAATGGTAATCCCATACATTTTCGAGGAGCATTGTTCTGGTGACGACCTGGCCCTTATGGCGCATCAGATATTCAAGCAAGCGATATTCGCGTGGTACCAGCTGGATATTCTTACCTGAACGTGAAACTTTTTGAGACATGCGCTCCAATGTGAGATCGCCGACTTTTAATTCTGCGTCTTCCATATCCGGGGCGCGGCGGCGCATCAACACTTCGATGCGTGCAAGTAATTCACTGAAGGCGAAAGGTTTGGTGAGATAATCATCTCCGCCAGAGCGAAGACCTTTTACACGTTCATCAACCTTGTCGAGTGCGCTAAGAATTAATACGGGTGTGTTGATTTCTTCTTTTCGCAGATGCTCTATCACTGAGAGGCCATCTCTTTTGGGGAGCATCCTGTCTACGATGAGGACATCGTAATCATTGGCGAGACCATATTGAAGGCCCAGCTCTCCATCTTCAGCGTGATCGGTGTTATGGCCGGTCTCACTCAGTGCTTTGCAAAGAAAGCGGGCCGTTTCCAGGTCATCTTCAATTAACAGCACTCGCATTTTTTCTTGTCCCGTAAAAGTCAGGATGGCAATCGCTTGCCATCCTGCTGTTGCAATTATTATTTGTTATTTTTGTGCGGTGTTCTGCTTTAATTTCAGGCCATAATAAGGACCATCTTTAATCCGCACCAACACAACTTTGGCATTTTTCTTCTTGGCTGTGAGAATTTCAGTGCTCACTTCTGAAGGAAAGTTGACTGATTTTCCATTAATTTGCAGGATCACATCACCTACTTTAATGCCTTTTCTCGAAGCGTCACTATCCGGATCCACATCAGTGACAACCACACCGTTCTGACCTTTGCCAAGATCTCTTGCCGGAGCAAGAGAGAGGCCTAAGTCATCAAGGGCTTTGTTATCAAGCTCTTCGGTTGGCTGGTTCTTTTCAAGAGCTGCGAGTTTTTTGCTATCCGGGAATGTGCCCAGTTTTACAGAAACCTGCTTTTTCTTACCTTCACGCAATACTTCAAGAGCGATCACTTCATCTGGTCTGATTTCGCCGATTTTACGCATCAGATCGCGGACGTCACTCACTTGCTCATTGTTTACAGAGAGGATGACATCGCTCACTTTTAGGTCAGATTTGGTTGCCGGGCCACCTGCGACCAGGCGAGTAACCAGTGCGCCGGAGGCTTTTTCCATATTCAGACCTTCAGCGATGTCTTCGCTGACGTTCTGAATGTTAATGCCGAGCCAGCCGCGGGTTACTGCGCCGCCGGTGCGAAGGTCCGTTACAATTTTTTGCACGACTGTTGCCGGGATAGCAAAAGCGATACCAACATTGCCACCTGAAGGGCTGTAAATAGCTGTATTTACGCCAACTACTTCACCTTTCAGATTAAACGCGGGGCCACCTGAGTTACCACGGTTAACTGCTGCATCAATTTGCAGGTAATCATATGGGCTCTGGCCTACACTTCTGCCATGGGCAGAGACGATGCCAGCGGTAACCGAACCGCCAAGGCCAAAGGGATTACCAACGGCCAGGACCCAATCACCGACGCGGGCTTTTTGTGCGGCCATCGGCACAAAGTTAAACTTGCGTTTATCCTTGATTTTTAACAGAGCCAGATCAGTTCTTTCGTCAGAGCCAATCAACCTTGCGTCCAGCTGTTCACCAGATGCGAGAGTCACTTTAATTTCAGAACCACCTTTGATCACATGGTGATTGGTGACAACATAACCGTCTTCAGAAATGATAAAGCCGGATCCTTGTGAATTTGCGGGCGTTGGTGGCTGTTGCTGACCAAATCGCTTGTTAAAAAAGTCTTTGAATGGTGAGTTCTCTGGCAGGTTTTTGCCAAAGGGAGGCATCTGGTTGCGTCCGTCAGGTCGCTGACCGCGTTCATTATTTACAGTCTTCACTTTGCCTTTTACATTCACGCTGACAACTGAAGGCTTAACCTGTTCTACCAGGTCAGCAAAGCTTGCCGGGGCATTTGCATATGGCTTGACGCCGGTGGCAACCGTTTTTTGCATTTCAGCTAATGCTGCCGTATTTTTTACGATCAGGCCGCTTGATGCAGCTGTGGCACCCACCAATCCTAAAACTGCCAGTGCCGCTAATCTGCCGCCTGACAATTTGTACTGATTTGAATTTAGATTTCTCAAAGTCATTCTCCGTTGGTTTCAACAATCCCGGTCAGACCTAGGGGGGACAACTGACCGGTGCAGATGTCTACTTGCCACTAATATAGGTGTTTAAACATGGCGTCACACTGTCTTAAAAATTAAATATATGTAATGTTTGGGCAAATGTAAGCCTTAACGCACCAGTATATGCTGGTTTTTACTTTTTCTCAAAAATGTTATTTTTGTAATTAAATACTTAAAATGTAGGGGAAGGTCTTAAGGGAGGGGTGTTTTATTGGTGGGGAAGAAAAAAAAAGAGACCCGAATGAGCCTCTTTTTGTTTTGTTTAATTGGTAAATCCGGTTAACCAGAAATTCAGTTTGTGGCTGATTTTGTTGCTGGCTCCAAGCTGTTAGCTAACTTTATTCCAGGTCCCATCGTCAGAACGGCAGGCTGTGCCTTTCATAATCTGAGGTTCACCATCAATATAAATTGTGTGGGTATAATCACGGCAGTTCTGGCCACGCACCTGGTAGGGCGGCTTTGGTACGATGACACCATGTCTTCCAGAATCCGGATTGCGCCATGGTGTGGCTTTGCCAGAATAACCACTTTCAAGAGCGCGGTATTCAGCATCGGCTGCAGCGCGTCTGTCATTTTCATCCAGAGATTTGCCGATTTCACTACCGACAATACCACCAACAACGGCACCGGCGACTGTCGCGAGGACTTTACCACTGCCTTTACCCACCTGATTGCCTAGAATGCCACCGGCAAGTGCGCCGAGGACTGTACCACTATCCTGCTTATTAAAGCTGCCAGAGCAACCTGCAAGAAATACCGGCATCACTGTTATCAGGGCCAGAATCTTAAATTTCGTATTCATTTATTTTTCCAATCTTACGGCCTATGATGCGCACCGTTTGAGGTAATATATCTCTATATATTGACATTTCATAGGGGTTCTAAACTCTATTGCACACTTGAATGGCTCAAATCTGACAAAATTGGGGCAGAAAATTAAGAACCGGCGGGTAGTTGCATTTTTGCCCTGAGGCCTCCCTTAGCTGATCTTGATAATGTAAATTCACCACCATACAAATCAACCAGATCAGCGACAATTGATAGCCCAAGACCAGAGCCTGGTTTGGTCTCATCCAACCTTTTGCCCCGTTTCAACACTTGAATCTGTTCTTTTTCGCTTAAACCGGGGCCATCATCTTCTATTGTAATGACCAGTTTTTGAGGAATCAAATCACTCTTACGTTTTTTACCGTTTTCAAGGATTATTTTGCAATTTACTTCCGTTTCAGCCCATTTGAAGGCGTTATCAAGCATATTTCCAATTATTTCTTCAAAATCCTGCTTTTCACCGGCAAATTTTAGTGTTTTTGGGCAATCCAGTGTGAATTTTAAACTTTTATCCTGATAAATTCTTGTTAAGGCACGTTCCAGAGACAACAGGACAGGGTGAATATCCGTCAGGCTTCCGACAACGCCTACCCGTGCTGCCATTCTGGCTCTGTCCAGATGATGGCTGATCTGATTTTGCATAATTTCTGTTTGCATGGCGATTTTCTGAGCCAGGGGATCGTTTTTATTTTCAACTTCATTAATGACCACACTCAAAGGTGTTTTCAGAGCATGAGCGAGATTGCCAACATGCGTTCTGGCTCGTTCAATAATATCCATATTGCTTTTGATGAGATTATTAATTTCAAATCGCAGTGGTTCAATTTCTGCTGGAAACTGACCTTCTAACCGCTCTGTTTTACCGGCGCGGATGGCGGCGAGGCCGCGTTCCACAACGCGCAAGGGCTGCAAGCCAACCTTGACCTGCAAAATGGTCGCCAGGATCAGACCACTGCCGAGGATGATAAATGTCAGAGTGAGCATGGAGGCAAAATCCAGCACATCGACTTCTATCTCACTGCTATCCCCGGTGACAACATAGGCATAAGACTGGGGCTGTTTGTCCGTGCCCAATATAATAGTGCGCTCGATCACCCTTAACTGGCGATCATTGCCATATTTAATATAGAATTTTGAAGTGCCGTCAGCTTCCTGATTGCTTCTTAGTTTTTCTTTGAGGTTTAAAATCTCAGAGCCGAGAGAGGTGGAAGAATATGTGGGGAGGGCCGCATTGTTTAATGGGCGGATCTGCCAGTACCAACCGGAATTTGGCAAGGTGAATGCAAATCCGCCGAACTGATTTGGTTTTTGAGGCGTTTCAAAATTTTCCTGCAAACTGCTTTCAATCAATAGTGAAAGATTGGCTTTCAGGCGTTCATCGAAATTTGTTTCGATGGAATTGCGATATTCGTTGATGAGCTGGAATGCAGCAAGCGGGAGAACAAGAAGAGCCAGAGCAGTTGAGGTTATGAAAAGCCGGAATGCTAGTGAATTAAACTTCATTATCATTCGTGGATAAACAATATCCAAGACCTCTTACCGTTTTAATCAGATCCGACGGTATTTTTTTGCGCAACCGCCCGACAAACACTTCAATGGTGTTCGAATCTCTATCAAAGTCCTGGTCATATAAATGCTCGACAAGTTCAGTTCTTGAAATCACCTTATCTTTATGATGCACGAGATAAGCCAGCAATCTGAATTCATGCGATGTGAGTTTAATTGGCGAACCATTCACTGTCACGCGGGCGGCTTTGGTATCCAGTCTTAAATTGCCAACTTCAATTTCATTGGAGGCGTGACCAGCAGAACGTCTCAGCAACGCGCGCACACGTGCGAGTATTTCTTCCATATGAAATGGTTTTGAGACATAGTCATCCGCGCCGGCGTCCATTCCAGCGACTTTGTCACTCCATCTGTCTCTTGCCGTCAGGATGAGGACAGGCATTTTCAGATTTTCCCGTCGCCAGTTTTCCAGCACGCTTATGCCATCCATCGTCGGCAGGCCGATATCGAGAATTACAGCATCATAGGGTTCTGTCTCACCGAGGAAATGTCCTTCTTCACCATCATGGGCTTTATCGACGACATAACCGGCTTCTTCAAGCGCGGTGACAATTTGTCTGTTCAGGTCAAGGTCATCTTCAACAACTAGCAGGCGCACAATTCAATCCCAATCTTGGCTACTGTCCATTATCAATTTCGGTCAGCGATCTGACTGATAAGTATTTATCACACTGAACGCATCGGGCAAGCTTTTGGCTGAGTGTTAAGGATCAGGATTATTTTGGCAAGACTATTTTGTTTTTCTTCGCTCCATTTGAGTTATTTCAATTCAGGTTAAAGACTGTCAAAACTGATTTTATTCGTTATTTCCGCCAGAATTGTAGAAGGGGTCGTTCTCAACTGATTTTTGTTTACTCTTTTGAGTGGTTTTATTTTTCTGTTTGAAAGCCGGGAAAATGAGCGGTGCAATAACAGATATGATGATTGAGAGTAACCAGAGTTTAAAGGACATTCAGTGCTGCTCCTTATATTTTCATATTAATCGCACGGCGGGTTAATCTGGTGTCGGCACGGGTTCTGCCATAAAGCGTCATGGTGGTTCCTGTTATGCCGCCAATAATCTGGATTAGTCTTGTTACGGTTTCGCCCAGTTGTTCTATCATTTCAGCGGAAATATCCAGCCCGATAAATGGTCCTATTACTGGTAAGATGGTCGAGAGAGCCGTTACGATGGTACCCCAGATGGTCAGGCTTTCACCCCACCATTTTGAATTTGTGATGGTTGTTTCAGTCACCATGGTTGTTGGTTCCTTTTTGCTTGTGTTTATATCCTGTGTGTTTCGTGGGAGCTGCGCCTTTGAAAAATTTTCAACAGAGTGCAAGCGGTTCATCCAGCCCTTGCCAAAGACGGGGAATTGTTTGAGTTGCTGGTAATATGTTTTTCGAATGACTATGTAAGTCGCCAGATAATTGCTCACCTGATCCGTTCGGACTTTAGTTTTTGTTTCAGGGCCAAACTCGCCGTCAATTTTTGCACCGATTGTTTCCTGCAAAAATTTTATAGCCCTCCGTGGACCATGATTTACAGCCGCATCAAAATGCAGAATGGCCAGTGCTTTGGGTAAATGCTGGCAGGCCGCTTTTTGCCAGTAATAGTTAAAATAAATCTTTTTAACAGTGGCATCTGTTATATTCTTCAGCGCTGTAATCAGATCATCTGTATTTGAGATGACAAATCCGTCATCTATGGCCCGCTCAAAAGTTTTTAACGTAATGCCCTTGTTTGTCGGGCCACCTTTGTCTGCCGGGTGGTTGCTCCAGCCGCCTTCCAGTTTCAGCACGTGTTTTAAAGCCAGGGCAAAGGTTTTGTCTGCTTTTATATCCTGTGGAGGCCTGACAGTTGTTTCCGGCCAGCGCAAACTGAGCAGGTTTGTTTTTGGATAAGCCTTAATAGAAACCTTATCGCCCAGATCTGCCAGTCATATTGTAAAGTCTCGAGCGTTTTTAATGGCAGGCTCTTTAAAAACGAATTTAGCTTTGATGACTCAAATAGCTGGTTATTGGTTTCAGTTTGCTCAGAGCCCGTTGATAAGTTTTTCAAGGCTTGCCGCAATTTCCTTGCGGCGGCTGTCCGCATCCTGTTGTGGCTTGTGATGGGTCTGTTGATCCTTTGTTGCAGCTTCGTTTTTATTTGTCGGCGCGGGGTTTGCTGTCCTGATGTCTTTTAATTTTTCGTATGTGCGCACTAGCGAAGACAGCGTTCTTGCGTCTTTGTCGTGGTCAGCATCCGCTTTGCTGCTGGATTGGCGGATGCGGTGCATGAGTTCCATGGTGATATACTCCAGTGTCTCATCAATCGGGCTGGTTGGGTTCATTTGTTCAGATGCATGGCCCGCTTTTAACTGCCGCGTTTTATGTTTTCTTGTTTTCAGTCGTGACCGCAACGGCCAGCCTTTGGCTTTGGCCGCTTTATAAAGAGCTGAGCTGGTGATGCCGTGGTTTTTACAAATGGAGCTGACTGTGAGATCAGCGTTTTGATAGTCAGCTTCTATCGAGGCCCAGTCTATCGAAGTGGTGTCGATGCCGGGCTTGTCTGTGTTTGTTTTGACGATGAGTGAGCCGTTCTCTTTATTTGCTGGCATACAGGCAAAATAAAACCAGCTTAACAGGGGTATCTGTTTGGGCTGGCTTGGTGTGACTAACTGTTTAACTGTTTTATTTGGCGGAGTTTTCTGAGTGTAGATGTTTTATAACCCAACACCGGGGCGGTGTCAACATATTAATTCCTATTTTAGGAATTTACTCTTTAGCTTGTAATGACCAAAAGAACGGTTCCTATATATATGAAGCGTGACTAACTAGTGGAAAATGATATTACGTTTGAAATGATTTCGAACATGATGAATGTGGGCCGACTTTCATAAGTACATTAACCGCTATTTTTTCTAAGCCAATCACTTTCGCGGAATGCTGCTAATTTTTTACCAACATCTAGAAGGTAATCTGTTGTGTTTATTAATTCCTCATAGTCAATTGTAATAATGCTAGAATCTAGTTTTCCTTTAGCTCTAATAGTCATGCGTGTTGTTTTTAAAGGGTCTGATGTCGCTCCCCAAATATGATGTAGTGCTTTATTTCGTATTGTGTTAGCCTTATCAATATCTTTAAGTAATTCAAATGCCTCAATATGTTTAGGATTTTTTTTATCTAGGCTATCATTTATGAACGTCTGAAGTAGATTATGTTTGGGGCGGTAGGAAAGTTCAGACGTTATAACTAGCCCTGACTCGTGTGCTATCTCTTGGATATCCAGAATTAGGAATTCCATGTTAGTTTCTATTTTAGACCATATAACAGCGATCTTGCCAATTTCAGCATAAACTTCTTCGGCTATATAGTTTTCTGTAGAATTATTTTGCATTTCAAACACCAATCATAATAAAAAGTCGATGAACTTTTAAAGCGGATGTTTATAACCCAGCTTAAACCTAAAGAAAAAAAGACGCGCCAGACAAAAAAGCCAGCGCGTCCAAAAAAAAATGTTAATTTTTCTTAGTTTTCAAAGTCTCCACAATGTGAGTGTCTTTGTATTCGATAGCTTTTTTCACAGTTGTGAATTTGCCAGTTTTGGCGTTTCGGCCAATTTTCCTAGTCTTTCCCATCACAATATTCCTTTCAATTGAGATGGGGTGATACCTTTGGCTTGAACTTTAGGCAAGAACGCGCCAAGATACAAAAGTTACCAGACAAGCTTGGGGGTATCACCTCTGTTGTCTTAAGGGTGCCGCAGCTGTAACTGCGTCACCCTTTTTTATATTTTTTAAACTATTCTGTCGAATCGCTTTAATTTTTTACGTAGCGATTCTGCCTCATTAAATTAACGATTTGCTAAGCTTTGATTTTTGTTGAATGCTATTCCCTCACCCCCGAAACCGTGCAAACAAATTCGGGGCCATGTATTTCTCCTGAATTTCATCGTCGCTGGTGATGTCTTCTTCGCTTCTCGCCCAGCCTCTTATGGAAACGCCTGACTGATGCACCGTTTCCGGGTCACCTGATACCAGCGGGTGCCACCAGTAAAGCGGTTTTCCTTCATAGATGAGCCTGTAGGCACAAGTCGGCGGTAGCCAGTCTGCCGTTTCCAGCAACTCGGGGGTGACTTTGCTGCATCCTTCGACGATTTCAAAGCGGTTCTGGTAGTCCTTGCATTTGCAAATGCCAATATCCAGCAATTTACAGGCGACTTTAGTAAAAACCCGCTCGCCCGTGTCTTCATCCTCTAGCTGAATCAGACAACAGGCGCCACACCCATCGCACAGGCCTTCCCATTCGGCTTCTGTCATCTCTTTCAATGACTTCTTTTTCCAGTATTCGTCCTGCATCTATTGGCAAACTCTCTGCTTATCTAAGCAAACCCGGTTTTTCTTTCACTTTTGTGTGTTCCGGCTGATTTCTCACGGGTATAAATCATCATTTGACTGAGCATCTGATTGAGTTTTTATCTCCAGAATGCCATATTCAAGGCGTAACATAACCATATCTTCAATGGGATGAACAGCTGTGCCTGAATGGATGTTTAAAAAAGGAGAGCGGCAGCACTCCATTAACCTGCTCGCACTTGATTCCAAGCTGGATTCAGGTGTGTTTAACATTTGGCGCAAGTTCAAGAATCTCTGGCGTGGCTATACCAGCTTTTTTTCTCGCTTTCACCTCACCGGCTATCGCAAACTGATTAATGAGATGCTCTCTGAAGGGTTTAACATCGGCCTTGCTGGGTTGATCGTGCTGGCCGCGCTGGCCATTCCTTCCGTGCGCATTATTGAAAAGGGTGACTGGCTGGCCCGCGGTGAGCTCAGCGTCACCTTCCTTGACAGATATGGCAATGAAATTGGCCGCCGAGGCATTCTGCATGATGCTTCTGTGCCGATTGAAGAATTGCCTGACCATTTCATTAAAGCCGTGCTGGCGACTGAAGACCGGCGATTTTACACCCACTTTGGTATTGATATCATCGGCACGATCAGAGCGATTATTGAAAACGCTCGCGCCAATGGCGTTGTACAGGGTGGCAGCTCGCTTTCACAGCAGCTTGCGAAACTGTTGTTTCTTTCTTCGGAGCGAACTCTTGACCGGAAAATCAAAGAGGCGTTTCTCGCCCTCTGGCTTGAAAATCATTATGAAAAGAAAGAAATTTTAAGGCTTTATCTCGACCGGGCCTATATGGGCGGCGGTGCGCACGGCGCCGAGGCCGCCGCGCAGCTTTATTTTGGCAAATCTGCCAGAGAAGTTACCCTTGCTGAAGGGGCGATGATGGCCGGTATGTTCAAAGCGCCAACGCGATATTCACCGCACGCCAACCTGCCAGCTTCCCGCGCACGGGCGAATGAAGTGCTTGATAATATGGTTGAAGCCGGCTTTATGACCGAAGGCCAAGTGCATGGCGCCCGGCTTAACCCGGCCATTCCTGTTGAACAGACAGAAAATGTCAACAGCCCCGAGCATTTTCTTGATTGGGCGTTTGATGAAACCCAGCGCCTTGCCAAAGGCAAAGGGGAACTGTCCCTGACTGTTCAGACAACGATTGATATGGAATTGCAGCAATTTGCCGTTGAAGCCGTTTCTAATGTTTTGTTACCGAACCGAAAATCCAGACGCGTTTCTGAAGCGGCGCTTGTTTCAATGTCAACAGAAGGTGCCGTTCGAGCAATGGTCGGCGGCACGGATTATGGTGAAAGCCAGTTTAACCGGGCCGTCAATGCGAAACGCCAGCCTGGCTCAACATTTAAGCCCTATGTTTATCTAACGGCGATTGAGGCCGGGTTTAAGCCCAACAGCCGGGTGGTGGATTTTCCCGTTGTCTGTAACAGATGGTCACCGAAAAACTACAACCGGCGCTATCGCGGGGCGACCTCGCTTGAAGTTGCTCTGGCCAAATCGATCAACACCATTCCTGTATGGCTGGCTAAAAAAATTGGCCATAAGAATATCGTCGCCAATACAGTTAAGCTCGGGCTAAAGGGAGTTCGTCCAAACTGTACAATGCCGATTGGTACATCTGAGCTTTCTCTTCTTGAGCATACGGGCGGCTATGCCACATTTGCAAATGGCGGCCTGTCCGTTCGTCCTTACGCTATTGTTGAAATTCGCAGTTCTAAGGGGAAGACACTTTATTCCAGAAAACAGGATGAGCCCCCTTCACAGCAGATTTTTAACCCCGAACATATCGCCATGCTAAACCAGATGCTTGGCAAGGTGGTTTCTGCCGGCACCGGTCGGCGGGCAATCCTTGATTTCACCGCATCTGCCGGTAAAACCGGCACAGGTCAGGGTTATAAAGATGCCTTTTTCCTCGGCTTTACCGGCAAATATGTGACCGGTGTCTGGTATGGCAATGATAACAGCCAGCCAACGGGCCGGGTGACAGGCGGCAGCTTACCGGCGCAGACCTGGCACGATTATATGGCCAAGGCCCACCGGGAGATGAACATCGCTGAAATTCCGGGCATCCCCTTACACCCTGTACAAGTGGCTGAACGCAAGCGGCTGGCGCTTTTAAAAGCCGCCAACCCAGATGCGAATTTTGACGAAGACAAAGACCAGCGCATGCCAGACAGGACTTTTAAGCTGCTTGGTTCAATCACGGCACTGATGCAAAAGGCGAAGGAAAGTTTTGGCTCTGTTGCCCCGCCAAAAGCTGAAAAGAAACAGGTTCAGTTGAAAGTCAGCAAACAACCAATTCCTGTGGCTGAAAATCAAAACTAAAAAGACCTTTCCGTAACGTGGGCTAATTTTTTAAATATCCAATAAACTAGAGAACTAATCAAATATGGTATTTTTCACGCGGTTTGTAACTTACATTCTGATTGCCATCGTCGCCGGGCTGGGGCTGACTGCACTCTCGCTTAGCACCGGGTCAGGCCTCGCTGCCAAAAGGTTTGACGGCTGGAAAAGCTGGAAAAATGCCGGCCATATGGATGCAGACCCCTATACCAGAGCCTATATCGCCAAGACCGGCCAACTGCCCATGCCGCCACAAATTGCGCAAACTTACTATGCGCTTTATGACAATGCGCACAGACGGCTGCACACAAGCTGCACCTACAGAGTTGAAGGCCCGCCTGTTTCTGCCAAGTGGTGGACAATTGCCGCCTATGACCACAAGGGTACTGTTTTCAAGAATGAGCTTGGCCGCTACAGTTTTAATGCTGCAAGCTCGATGATTAAATTTGACGGCAGTTTTAGAATTTATCTTTCACAAACAGTCCAGCCTGAAAACTGGCTGCCTGTTGGAGATAACGGGCCGTTTGTGCTGGTTTACCGGCTATACCGCAAACAATTAAGTGAAGCACAGGAAAAGGCTGATGGTGAGGTCCCGCTACCACTGATCAAGAGGGTGTCCTGCTGATGAATAACCGGTATGTTTTATGGGCCGCAGCGACGACCATTCTCGCACTGATCATTCATTTCTGTGCTGTGCTGTCCATTCCTTATCTTTCTGAAAATGACGCCTGGAAGCGGTTGCTTAATCATTCGCAGGCCAATCAGATGGTCCTTGTGGATCAGCTGGATGAGGCCAATAAATTATGGAATTTTCATGCCCCTGATGTGAAATATGCCATCTGCCACTATGACATAACACGCGGGCCGGTTCAGGTTGATTTTGAACTGTTTCGCGGCTATTGGTCTGTCGCTATTTATGATCTTGAAGGAAAGAATTTCTATGCGGCTGACGGGTATGACCTTTTGCGGCGTGAAAGCAGCCTGTTGCTACTTGGCCCAGAACAAATTAAAGGCAATATTGAAGCGCTGACAATTACAGTTCCTGATAGTGAGGGAATTCTGGTGATCAGGGCGCCGATTGATAATGGTGTACTTGAGAGTTCAGCACTGGAGATGCTAAAGCGAGCCAAATGTGAGCAATTGCCCGAACAGGTAGCCGAGCGGCGCTCTTAAATATTAAAGAATTTTCAGGTCAGTGATTTAACGCCGACTGCGCTGATAATCATCAAACTGGTTGAGCTGGCCTTTTGCGCTATGGCTGAATACATAGCTTTCAAACTGCGCTTTCAGAACCCCGTTTCTGGCGCGTAATTTTTCCATGGCCGGGTGCAGGGGTCTCAGTTTATCTCTTGGATATTGCAGCCCGGCATATTCAATGGCCTGATCATAATCTGCGATGCGTCTGTCTATCAGTTTCATAATGCGCATGGTGACGGCCCGGTTCTCTCTTATTCGAACACGGATGAAGCGGCTGTCATTTTCCTTCACATCAAAACTTGATGCGACCACTTCATAGCGCTGCATGTCCTGGCGTATCACGGCTTCAACCGCTTCATCAAAATGGGACAGACGCCTCATATCTGACCGGATGTTATGGATGATGTATTCTCTGAAACTTTCCGCGGTTCTGTGCGCGGGGAAAGTCTGGGTTTTTAGAGGTCTTCGTAAAGTTGGTTTTTTGAAAAATGACCTGGAGAAATGTTTAAGCGTTCTTCTTAATCTGATTTCGTCCCCGGTGAACGGTATGTGATAGGCGGCATCTCTTGAAAAGAGACCGGTATGTTCCTGAATTGAGCCGACGACATCTCCCGCGTTTTCACGCAGCTGAGAATTCTGAATGCGACCAAAATCATCCTTCATTGAACATGCGGAAAGCAGCATCTGACCGGATACGACGAGGAGAACCGTTAATGCCGGGCAGACTAGTTTGTTGATAGTTCTTGTCATTTTTGAGAGCTTGCCCGGATTTGCATGGTTATAGAATATTGAAAAGTGGTAGAAAACTGATTGACTAGTTACGCCTTAAACCTGAGGTGCCCCCTCCAGCTTTGTCTCTACTTAAATCTGGTACAAATTTTCAACGCCAGTTGTTACATCCAAAGGGACTGGATAGATTTTTTAGTTGTTATGCGTCAATTTTACTGAATAAAGATCTGTACCCGGCTCAAACTCACTATCCGTAACATGAAGACGTTCACGGCGAATGCCCGGATAAATTATAATTTCAGCAGATGGCCGATCATGTTGCGAATTAACATTTAAAACATCAGCGCTTGCGCTAAGGCTCTGTTTTTTCTTATACATTTCTTTAAACTTGGAACTATTCAAGGCGAGTATCGTCGTCACGGCAATTGCTCCCGGGCTTTTTAGCACCTGAACCTGTTACGCCTGAACTAATCGGGTTCGCTATCTGGTTGTTTCAACCATTAGTCACCTTTTATTGTTAATTTTTGGTAAATTGTTTTATTTGTGATGCATCAAATGTGTTTCGAAAAGAATTCGTGATAGTGCTTCAGAGCGCTTGCTTTTTTAACGCCTTTTCATTTTATAGACTGTATTTTAAAACGCCCGCAAAGGCAGCTTCTCCAACATGACCACCCCATCCCAAATATTTGACCGTCAGCTTCTGCAGAAAAGACGATTACGAGCCGCCCCGTCTATGGCTGATTATGACTACCTACTGGCTAATGTCAGTGAGGATATTGCTGACAGATTGAGCCTGATTACCCGGGAATTTCCACTGGCACTCAATTATGGCTGTCATACGGCGAGGCTCAGTCATGATTTGCTGGAACTTGATCAGATTGATCATATCATCAGCACAGATGGTTTAGAGGTACTGGTTGAGCAAGCACCTGATATGCGTGTGATTGCTGATGAAGAGTTGTTTCCATTTAAAAACGAAAGTTTTGATCTGATCGTTTCCGCTTTAAGTCTGCAATTGGTGAATGATTTACCCGGCACACTATTGCAATTGAGAAGAGGCTTAAAACCTGACGGTGCTTTTCTTGCGGCCGTTCTTGGCGGCGAGAGCCTTGCTGAATTAAGGCATGTGTTTTTACTGGCTGAGGAAGAACTTTATGGCGGTGCCAGCCCACGGGTTGCCCCCTTTGCCGATGTGCGTGATTTTGGTCACCTCTTGCAGCGGGCGGGGTTTGCCTTGCCTGTTACCGACAGAGATTTAATCAGGGTCAGATATCCGTCAGCCATGCAGTTGATGAATGAATTAAGGGCGATGGGGGCAGGTAATGTTCTCTCTAACCGTTTGAAAGTCTCTCGCTCAAAAGCACTATTTGAACGTGTGAACCAGCTTTATCAGGACTTATATGCGGATGATGACGGGCGAATTTATGCCAGTTTTGAAATTATTTATCTGATGGGGTGGGCACCCCATCCTGATCAGCAAAAACCACTTCGCCCGGGCAGTGGTCAGGTTAATCTGAGAGATGTGTTTGAAAATTAGAGTGTTGGTCGCTTTTCCAGAAAATTACGTTTATTGCAATATTTTTTATAACGCCATTCTCTTATAACGTAATTTACATAGCTGTATTTATTGCGACAAACATACCGGAAACTGAAGCTCCGATTGAATAAACCGTCGCGACGATGATCACAGCAATGCCAGCTGCAATAACAGCATATTCGATCGAAGTGGCCCCACTTTCATTTTTGATAAATGCTTGTTTTTGAAAAATATCAAATTTAGCGAATATCTTTTTCATCGGTTCCACTCCTGAGGAAACATAATATTTTATCATAAATAATCTCTTAGCATCGCAATGAGAGGTACATCCGCTGGTGGCATGTCATAGTCTTTAAGTTGTCCGGGTTTCACCCATTTTAACTTCTGATCTTCCCTGCCGATAATGTGTCCTTTCCATTTGCGGCAAATATAGAGAGGCATCATGAGGTGAAATTTTTCATAAGCATGACTGGCAAATGTAAACGGAGCCAGACAATTTTCACTTGTATCTATACCCAGCTCTTCGTTTAACTCCCGAATTAATGCTTGCTCCGGCGTTTCACCAATTTCTATCTTACCACCAGGAAACTCCCACAACCCTGCCATAGACTTACCGTCTGGTCGCTGAGTTAAAAGGATGCGGCCATCCTGGTCAATTAAGGCGCAAGCTACAACAAACAGAAGTTTGGCCAGCTTCTCATTTTTCACACTGGTAGATTTGGTCATCATGGCAAATTTCTATTAATATATTACGGACGAAGATAGTTGAGAAAACTTTAACAGTTGATCTTTTTACGGATATTTTCTTAACTTCTATAATCAGCGTTGATGGAAATATATTCGTGTGTCAGATCGCAGGTCCATATTTCTGCTTTGCCATTTCCAAGGCCAATATCCACCTCAATTTCAATGTTTTCTCCCTTCATATATCTGGCCAAGGGAGCCTCATCATATTCTGGTGCCCGCCCGCCATTTTCAGCGACCAGATGACCTCCTATCCAGATGTTAAGTTTATCCCTGTCTGCCGCTTCTCCTGCTTTACCAACTGCCATCACGATGCGTCCCCAATTCGGATCACTGCCCGCAATGGCTGTCTTTACCAATGGTGAATTGGCTATGGAGAGACCAATTGTTTTTGCGGCTTTGCGGCCTTTCGCGCCTTTGACCCTGATGGACACGAATTTTGAAATGCCCTCACCATCCTTGACGATCATCAGAGCCAGAGCTTTGAGTTGTTTTGTCAGCATGCGTTTAAAGGGGCGAAGACGACTGTCCTTTTCATCTTTAATGGGTTTTATGTTCGCCTTACCAGTTGCAAAAACCAGCACTGTGTCACTTGTAGATGTGTCACCATCCACGGTGATGCAGTTAAACGTAGCGTCTACTGCTTTGCTGACAAGTTTTTGTAGAATGGACTGCTTAACGGGCAGGTCGGTGAAATGATAAGCCAGCATGGTGGCCATGTCTGGTGCGATCATGCCAGACCCCTTGGCAATGCCATTGAGGGTGATTGTTTCCCCGTCTATCTGGCAATGGTCGGTTTGGTATTTGGCAAATGTATCAGTTGTCATGATGGCTTCAGCCGCTTCCTGATAGCTTGATCTGCCAAGGGAGCCTTTGATATTAGTGATCGCCTTTAGGATACGATCCTCAGGCAAAGGTTCACCAATGACCCCGGTTGAAGACTGATAAACCTCCGTTTTTGCGCAATCCATAATGTCAGCAACAAATGCACCAATGGTTTCAACGCTTTTTTCGCCTTTTGCCCCTGTAAAGGCATTGGCGTTTCCTGAGTTAACGATCAGCGCACTCGCCTTTCCGTTACCACGCCTTTGGGCCAGATTTTTCTGGCACCATTGCACAGCGCCTGATGCTGTTTTTGACCTGGTAAAGGTGCCTGCTGCCACCGTGCCTTTGGCAAGGCTGGCTAATAAGAGGTCTGAGCGATTTTCATATTTAATAAAGGCTTTGGCAACAGCCAGCTCAACACCATCGATCGTGGGCATGTCTGGCATTGTTTCAGGAGCAAAGGGAGATTTTTTCATTTTGTCCGGTCTTTATATGATAGCTGCATGAATTTTGATAACCGCTATAACGCTGATTGGTACTAACAGCAACAAAAAGCACCACCCGGATTGATCCGAATGGTGCCTGGGTATTTAAATTTTGAACTGTAACTTATAGCAGTTCTGATATCAGCTGAGTTCAATATTGTCTTTAGATGGAGCCTAGTTACTGCCGCGTGGGTTTTCCAGCGGTTTGGCCAGTTCTTTATCAACAAATTCCACTTTTGCGTTTTTGCGCAGGTTTTCAATCAGCGTCTGGGCCTTTTGTTGCCACAGCACTTCCTTTATCCGTTCTTTAACAGTGTCAAACGGAGGAAGTGCACGGTTGCGTTTTTCAATCTGACGGATGATGTGATAACCAAACTGGGACTTAACAGGCTCTGAAATGCCGTCTTTTTCCAGCTCAAAGGCGGCTTTGGCAAAAGAAGGCACCACTTGTGTTTTTACAATAAAGCCAAGGTCGCCCCCTTTTTGTTTTGAACCCGGGTCAATGGAATGCTCCGCAGCCAGTTTTTTAAAATCTCCGCCGGCTTTTAGTTTTTCAATGATTTCTTTAGCGAGTTTTTCTTCTTTCACCAAAATGTGCTGAACATGCGCCTCTTCTTCTTTGCCTGCATCATCATAGGTCTTTTTGACATCAGCATCACTGACTGCATCAAACACTTGCTTGTCGAAATATGTGTCTCTTAAAGCGCGGCGATGATAATATTCCTGGCGGGCTTTAAACCCTTCACTTTCAGCGATTTTATCCGTTTCAGCGGCTTTGGCTAATAGCTGGGTTTCAATCAGATATTCAACCAGCACTTTGCGGCGCGCCTGTTTTGGTACATTCACCAGCTGATTGAACATTTCAGTTTCAGCGCGGTGCATATCTGCTTCGGTTATGGTTACATCATCGATTTTAGCTACAACTTCACCTTCAGCGAACAGCGGCGTGCTCCCACATGTGAGAACAAGAATAGCTGCGGCAGCCGTTTTGATTATTTGTTTCACTATTTTTCTTCCTCAGTGTTTCTATCAGCTGTTCCAGCAGCCAAATCTTCGTGTTTTTATGTCTTTAATCGTTCTTAAAAGCCATTTGTGTCTTCATTAGGTTAAATCAAGAGCTTGCGCAAGCATTAGTGGTTTCTATGCATCACTCCTTTGTGAGTATGTTTTTTATATGGCTGCTTTTCAGACTGAAGAAATGATGACGCGTTGACATTCTGTGATCGACTTTCTATCTCTCATTATAAGATAAGTGAAAATAGCTCTGTTTCTATCATTCGCCTTCATTGAAATGACGGATTTTTGATGATAAACAGTCGCAACATGTTCTAAATTTGCCAATCACTGTGTTTATTGAATAAAACAACTTTCTAAGTGACTGGTTTTGTGAATTTTATTAAGAAATTACGGTTTTGTCAGCTCATTCAGATTTGGCACCCAAAAGTCAGGTTAGGCCTTTTATTATGGTATCGTTTTCAGCACTTGGTGCGAAGTTTTTTGGAACGTCAAATGAGCGTCAGATTAAAGCGTTTTCAGGGCGGGTTGAAGCAATCAATGCGCTTGAACCTGAAATGATCAAGCTGACTGATGAAGAGTTAAAAGCCCGTACCGCGGATTTTCGTCAGCAGGTAATTGATGGAAAATCACTAGATGACCTGCTGGTGCCAGCTTTTGCCACCGTAAGAGAAGCCGCAAAACGAACTTTAGGGCAGCGCCATTATGATGTGCAGTTAATTGGCGGCATGGTTTTGCATGAAGGGCGTATTTCAGAAATGCGCACTGGTGAAGGTAAGACCCTTGTTGCGACACTTGCCGGCTATCTCAATGCGCTTGCGGGTCGCGGCGTCCATGTTGTGACAGTGAATGATTATCTTGCCAGCCGCGATGCTGAATGGATGGGGCAGATTTATAAGTTTCTTGGTATGACGGTTGGTACCATCACCAATGATATGGATGATGATGAGCGCCGTGATCAGTATGCTTCTGATGTGACCTATGGCACCAATAATGAATTCGGGTTTGATTACCTTCGCGACAATATGAAATATGACCTTGGTGAAATGGTTCAACGCGGACACTTCTTTGCCATTGTTGACGAAGTTGACTCTATTCTTATTGACGAAGCCAGAACACCGCTGATCATTTCGGGCCCGGTTGAAGACAGAACTGATCTCTATCAAGCCATCGACAAAATTGTGCCTCTGCTGCAACCTTCTGATTATGACATTGATGAAAAAGCAAAAGCCGTTTCACTGACCGATGAAGGCAACGAAACTGCTGAGAATTTATTAAAAGAGGCTGGCCTTTTAACAGAAGGCGGGTTGTATGATGTTGAGAATGTAACACTTGTTCATCATCTGAATAATGCGCTTCGGGCCCACCACATGTTCCTTAAGGACAAGGATTACATTGTTAAAAACAATGCGGTTGTGATCATTGACGAATTTACCGGGCGGATGATGGATGGCCGGCGCTATTCTGATGGTTTGCATCAGGCGCTTGAAGCCAAAGAAGGCGCTGAAATTCAACCTGAAAACCAGACACTTGCTTCCATTACCTTCCAGAACTATTTCCGCCTTTATGAAAAGCTTTGCGGCATGACCGGCACAGCCGCGACTGAAG
Source organism: Hyphomicrobiales bacterium (assembly GCA_021775425.1). Classification (GTDB taxonomy): domain Bacteria; phylum Pseudomonadota; class Alphaproteobacteria; order Rhizobiales; family HXMU1428-3; genus HXMU1428-3. The sequence continues at coordinate 70,065 of JAJFHX010000013.1, read as the reverse complement.
TTGAAGAATTTATGGATATTTACGGGCTTGATGTGCTTGATATCCCAACCAACAAAGAAGTTGCCAGAGTTGATGAATCTGACGAAGTTTACCGGACAGCTAAAGAAAAATACAATGCCATCATCGAGCTGATTAAAGATTGCTCAAAGCGCGGCCAGCCTATTCTTGTCGGTACTACCTCTATTGAAAAGTCTGAACTTTTATCCAGCATGTTGAATGACGCAAAAATCAAGCATGCTGTTCTGAATGCGCGCCATCATGAGCAGGAAGCCTCTATCATTGCTGATGCGGGTTGCCCCGGATCTGTGACGATTGCGACCAATATGGCGGGTCGTGGTACGGATATTCAGCTTGGTGGCAACCTTGAAATGAGACTTGATACGGAACTGGCCGAGATAGCTGAGGGCCCGAAACGTGTTGATGCGGCAGCAACCATTGCGGCCGACATTGAAGTGAAGAAAAAGCGGGCACTAGAAGCTGGCGGCCTTTATGTTGTTGGTACTGAGCGCCATGAAAGCCGGCGGATTGATAATCAGCTACGCGGTCGCTCGGGCCGTCAGGGTGACCCGGGTCGGTCTAAATTTTTCCTTTCACTTGATGATGATCTGATGCGAATTTTCGGCTCTGACAGAATGGATGGAGTTTTGCAGAAACTCGGCCTTGAAGAAGGCGAAGCAATCATTCACCCCTGGATCAACAAGGCATTAGAAAAGGCTCAGAAAAAAGTTGAAGCACATAACTACGATATTCGTAAGAACCTGCTGAAATTTGACAATGTGATGAATGAGCAGCGCAAGGTTATTTTTGACCAGCGTATTGAGCTGATGCGTGACGAGGAAGTCACGGAAACGGTTACTGATCTCAGACTGCAATTAATCGAAGAAATGGTGCCGCGCTTTATCCCCAATAATGCCTATATTGAGCAATGGGATGTTGATGGGCTGACCGAAGAAGTCGAACGTATTTTTAATTTACAGCTGCCGATCAAAGACTGGGCAGCTGAGGAAGGCATTGCGGAAGAAGAAATTCAAAACCGGCTGGTTGATGAAACCAACAAGGCTGCTGCTAAGAAAGCCGCTGAAATCGGACCCGAATTAATGAGACAGGTTGAAAAATCTGTTCTGTTGCAATCACTTGACCATCTCTGGCGGGATCATCTGGTGACACTTGAACATTTACGTCAGGTTGTTGGTCTGCGTGGCTATGGTCAGCGTGATCCGCTGAATGAATACCAGACTGAAAGTTTTACTTTGTTTGAGGCGATGCTGGCACAATTGCGCGAGGCTGTCACTGGTCAGCTTTCACATGTTGAGCTTTCGATGGATGAGGATCTGCCTACTCTTGAAGATGCCAGCCTGCCTGAAATGGAAGCGCATCATGTTGATTTTTCAAGCGGTGAAGATGAATTCTCACATGGTGGTGACCGGGGTGACACTGCGCAGGTGCAAGTCAGAAGCCGTCAATCCGCCTCTGAAATTGACCCGAACGACCCTTCAACCTGGGGCAAGGTGGCACGAAATGAGAAGTGCCCTTGTGGTTCTGGTAAGAAATACAAGCAATGTCATGGCAAGCTTAGTTAGGACATTCTCACTTTATCCTAGTACCAGTTATTGAATTTTGATGATTTTGTCATCGCACTGGTCAAATTAGCCTTTTGTGTTTTGTCTGCATAGCCAGCAACGCTGATAGACAGCTTTGGTGCTTATCTGTAGGTTAACTTACGACTGGATGATCCGGCTATAACCAGAGCTAAACTGTCTGGCCGGTACTTAATGGTTAAAAGATCGGGGGGAATGTCTTGTGACCAATGAACAGATCATGCTGTTTAGCCTTTTGGGTTGTGTATTTGCTTTGCTACTGTGGGGCCGGTTTCGGTATGACCTGGTTGCATTTGCCGCGTTGATTGCGGGTGTTGTCATCGGTGTTATCCCGCAGGATACAGCTTTTTCCGGCTTTGGTCATCCAGCGGTGATCATCATTGCGCTGGTGCTGATTGTTTCTAAAGGGTTATCCAACTCAGGGGCGATTGAGCTTCTGGCACGGTATATGATTGATAGCGGGCGCAAACTCTCCTCACATATTGGCATAATGGCAGGGCTGGCCGCAGCGCTTTCGGCCGTGATGAATAATGTTGGTGCGCTTGCTCTTTTAATGCCTGTTGATTTGCGTGCTGCTGAAAAAGCTGAGCGCTCCCCTGCCCTGACGCTGATGCCGCTTTCCTTTGCCTCTATTCTTGGCGGCCTTGTCACGCTGATTGGCACACCGCCAAATATTATCATCGCCAGTTACCGTGAAAAGGCACTGGGTGAGCCTTTTGCAATGTTTGATTTTGCCCCTGTTGGCATTGTCTGTGCTGTGGTTGGCGTGTTGTTTGTGGCACTTATCGGCTGGCGGCTCATTCCGCGGGCGAGTGGCGGCAGCAACCATGCTCAGGAGTTATTCCGACTTGATGATTATGTGGCTGAAGTCAGGGTTTCTGATGACTCTGATTTAATCGGCCAGCGGCTGCGGGATGTCAAAGAGCTTGAAGAAAATGGTGAAGTTCAAGTGCTGGGCGTTATTCGCCGGGGAAATAAACTGCCTGGTATCACTGCGTGGCAGGTGATTGAAGCAGGTGATATTCTGGTTGTTGAAGCCAACCCGAATGCCATTGAAGATCTGGCCGGGTCACTTGGTGTTGAGTATGTCGGCTCGGAAAAATATGAAGGTTCGCTCGTTTCTGCCGATACAGGCTTTATGGAAGTTGTTGTGCCGGAAGGCGCACGTATTGCCGGGCGCTCAGCGCTTAATCTGAAGCTGCTTTATCGTCATAACGTCACTTTGATGGGTATTTCGCGGCAAGGGCAGAAAATTCACGAGCGGGTGCGGCGGACTGAGATCAAGGCCGGTGATATTCTGCTGTTATATGGACCAACTGAGCGGCTCTCTGAAATCTCCAACTGGCTTGGCTGTCTGCCGTTGGCAGAGCGCGGTCTGCAGGTGATTAAACGAGACAAAGCCTTGCTGGCGGTTGGTATTTTTGCTTCCGCTATTCTTGCGGCCAGTTTCGGGGTGCTTTATCTTCCTTTTGCACTTGGTCTTACCTGCATTCTTTATGTTTTACTGAACATCGTCACTGTGCAGCGGCTTTATGAGTCTGTTGAATGGCCGGTGATAGTGCTGCTTGGCTCACTCATCCCAGTTGGTGCCGCACTTGAAGCTTCTGGTGGCACGGGTCTTATTGCTAATTGGATCGTAACCGTCACGCAAGGGGCAGCGCCCTGGGTTGTGCTGACCTTGCTGATGGTGGTGACAATGACGCTTTCTGATGTGCTGAATAATACGGCCACAGCGGTGATTGCGGCTCCCATTGCGCTTGAACTTGCCAACAGGCTTAGTGTTAACCCTGACCCGTTTCTGATGGCGGTCGCGATTGCGGCGAGCTGTGCGTTTCTCACCCCGATCGGCCATAAGAATAACACGCTGATTATGGGGCCTGGTGGTTATAAGTTTGGTGATTACTGGCGCATGGGTTTGCCGCTTGAAATATTGATCATTGCCGTTTCTATCCCGGCTATCATGTATTTCTGGTCATTTTAGACGTGAATTAGTGTATTTTGCCGCCGGGTAATCCGGCCACAGTCGGCATGTTTTTTGTTTGCCGCCCATTTGGATTGCTTGCGCTTTGGCCTAACTCAGTCTTTAAATAGGTTTGGGTATGAGTATGGGGATGAACAATGGAAAAAATTACGATTTTAGAACGGCCGGTTGAGTATGAACAGGCGCTGGTCAATTTCAGGTATTTTCTGGATCATAAAACAAAATTGTTTGGCTTTATCATTGCCATTAACAGCATTCTCTACCCGATCATCCTCAATACTTTACAGACACAACCCACAAAGGTCATCGCCTCTGTGATGGTGGTTATTCTGCTGATATTTGCTGCTATATTTGACAGGCGTACCACACAGCAGATCAAAGTTTTCATTCGTGAAGCCAAACGCATTGAAAACGAGCTTGATTTTGCAATGATCAACAATATTTACCCGAGCAGAAACGCAGGCGGTGCTTTTTCCTTTGCTTATACGGGGATGTATATTGTAGCGATTATTTTCTGGTGCGTCCACATCATGATTATTTCAAAAACGTTTGAAGCCCAGGCACTGATTGATTTATTTACATCTCATTTTTACGGTCTGTTTTAGCAGAACACAGACCTATAGACCTTATGGCTGTCGTCAGCTTTCAGCACCAATGGTCATTTCCCTGCAATGCTTTTGCAGATCCTGAGCGTGTGTGTTGTCCTCTTTAGAAGCTTCTTCAAACTGATACGCTTTTTTGCAAATGCTGACTTTGGGCGGCACATGGGCGATGTTAAAGAGGTCATATGCAGGTTTTAATGATTGCCAGAACGGCGCCCATTTCTTTTGGTTATAGACTCGCATATTTCTGGCAGTCATGCGGAAAGGAAATGAGTGAACTGTAAAAATCTTGTTTCCGCGCCGATAGCTAGCCAGCACAATTTCCCAGATTTCCTTCATCACCTCGTTTGTCATGGCATAACAACCGATTGATGAACAACCACCGTGGACCATTAAATAGGAACCCGTTCGGCTGTAGCTCTTGTCATAAATATTCGGGTAGCCGAGATTGAAAGATTTGTACCAGCGGCTGTTGGCATTGAGCTGCTTTTGTCTGACCGTGTAAATGCCTTCAGGGCTCTGTCGGTCCCCTTCTTTCAGTTTCGGGCCAAGGCGACCCGACCAGCGGCAAATCGGGTATGTGGCAAAGAGTTTAAAACCGTCTTCACCGCGCATCCATAACTCAAGCTCGCTTTCAAGTTTGAAAATCCGCATAAAAATCGGCGCGCCCATTTTTAAGCCTTTTTCGCTAAGTCGTTGTTTGCGATTGGCAAGGTCGGGTGTGCCTGCAAGGGGGAGCCCGAGTTTATAATTTACCCAGTTCCGGGTCATGCGCAATTCATCATACCAGGCATCATATGCCTGCTGGCCAGATTTGGTCAGGAAACCAAAAATCAGCGAGGTCAGTATGGTGACGACACAAAACAGGAAGAGCTGATTTTTCAAAGTTGTTTTTTTTGATGATTTTCTGATCGTGGGCTGGTCTGGTTCAGGTGTTTCTAAATCTGATGTCATGCCTCAGCCCGTCATTATCGTCATTGAACTTCTTTGAAATGCGTATGAATAGCTTTGATGATAATTATGGCCAGATTAGACCTGCCCCAGCATAATCACCTTTAATATACACCGTCGCGAAAACCGCTGATATCATCACTAAAGAGATCATCTGGCAGGCTCAGTGTATCAAAGCCTTTATCTTCATTGACCTGCTGCTCTGGTGTTCGGCTTAAAATGCTACCGATCTGATCTTTCTTGGTTTTAGACCCAGCAATGGTCAGGGCCGGTGTGCGGCGCAGAGGCCTGAAACCTGGGCTGCCCGGGCAAGGGCCCGCCGGGTCAATACGGTAATCAATATTGGCGAATGCCGGGTTGACATGGTAACGCTTTTCGCAAACTTTTACCTTTGGCGGCACGCGGGTCAATTCGAATTCATCATGTCCTTTTTTCAGGTCTTTCCAGAATTTGTACCACTTGCTTTTTCTGTATTGCTGCATGGCTTTATTGGTCATGCGGAATGGATATGCGTGTACCTCGAAAGCTTCCTGGCCGCCATCAAAGGCTTCTCTCGCCAGAGCGTAAATTTCTTCAACGAGCGCATCTGTCATGGCATAGCAGCCAGCTGAGCGGCAATCACCATGGACCATCAGGTTAGCACCTGTTCTGCGATAGGAGCGGTCATATGCATTTGGATAACCAAGATTGAAGGAGAGGTGGAATTTACTGTTTGGGTTCATTTGCCCACGAGAAACCCGGTAAAACCCTTCAGGCGCCTGTTTGTCACCCTGTTTGATTTTCGGCCCAAGACCGCCAGACCAGTTACAGATCGGGTAGGATTTAAAGTGATGGAACAGCCCGTCTTCTTTTTGCTTCCAGATTTCAAGTTCAGATTCTTTTTTGAATATTCTGATGAAGATCGGCGCATCGAGACGCATTCCCTTTTTCAGCAGCATTTCCTGCGTCGCCTTCGGTATGGGATTAAGAGCAGCGTTGCTTGTTGGTTCCATAGTCTGACTGCAGGCAGCAAGTGTGGCGAGGGCAAAGAAGGCAACAATGAAGCGAAGAGACTGAAAGATGTCTCTTAAGACTTTGAAACAAGAATAAGAAAACGAGTGCCTCGCTGAAAACGAACAAAGGCGTCTAAGCGCACAAAGGTAGTCCGGCCAGCCAACCGCGTTTGCACGCTTTAAATAAGAATGCAGATTCTGGTTGTTTCTGGCAGTTCTGTCTGATCTCTGTGGTAGCTTTAAAATTACCAATTGCACACCCTGGACGAAATTCTATCTAATCAGTTTCAAGTCATAAATCATAGCTGGTTTGATTGCCGTCCTGATTTTTCCATGAATGGTTACAGGTGATTCCAGCTCCAGGCCAAATTCATCAACGACATTGCCTCAATATTCCAACTAAATATGGCTTTAAATGGAGTTAAGACATTAAAACAATTAACCTGATTCTTGGCGTATCAGTCAGGGCAATCCTGCGTAAATCACAGGGAATTTACCTGTCACCCACAGTTCATTGCCTCTTAATAGCAGGATTATATTACTAAAAAGCCAGTCAAAGACCAATTATTTGGCATTTTGAAGGAAATGTTGCTTCTTGAGGGCATTATTTGAGAATTTATCAATGGCTCAATGCAGTGATTTGCCAATATCGAGAAATTTTTGCTGTCGCTGACGGCGAATTTCGGCCGGGGCCATATCTTCAAGATCAGTCAGCCGTTTTTCAATTACATTGGCGGCGTGGTTGATCATGGTTTCCGGGTTTCTGTGCGCGCCGCCAATCGGCTCAGTGATAATTCCATCAATGATGCCCAGTTCATCCAGATCCTGCGCCGTGATGCGCATATTCGTGGCGGCATCTTTGGCGCGGGTTGAATCATGCCAGAGGATAGACGCTGCTGCTTCTGGTGAAGCGACCGTGTAAATTGAGTGCTCCAGCATCAGAACTTTGTTTGCTGTTGCAATTGCCAGTGCGCCGCCAGAGCCCCCTTCACCAATCACCAGAGTGATGATCGGCACCGTGAGCGAGAGGCATTTATCCGTTGAGCGGGCAATGGCTTCGGCCTGGCCGCGTTCTTCTGCGCCAACGCCGGGGAAAGCCCCTGCTGTATCAATAAAAGTGATGATAGGCATCTGGAAACGTTCTGCCATTTCCATTAACCTGACGGCTTTTCGGTAACCTTCAGGTCGGGCCATGCCAAAATTGTGCTTGATGCGGCTTTCAGTTGTGTTTCCCTTTTCATGACCTAGAATGACAACGGAGCGCCCTCTGAAACGGCCAATGCCGCCAACGATCGCGTCATCATCAGAGTAATATCTGTCACCGGCAAGTGGGACAAAATCCGTGATCATGGCATTGACATAGGCCATGCAATGCGGGCGGTCAGGATGGCGGGCCACCTGACATTTTTGCCAGGGTGTGAGGTTACTATAAGTATCACTTAAGGCTTTTCGTGCTTTTTCTTCAAGGGTGCGAATTTCGTCATCTATGGAGACGGCGCTGGTGGTTTCGTCTTCGTCTGCCTCAGCTCCGGCTATGCTTTTTAACTCAGAAACCTTACTTTCCAGTTCCGCGATTTTCTTTTCAAAATCAAGATATGTGCGCATTCAAAACCCTTTATGACCACACTCAGCTCCGTATGAGCCAGATATCGTGTGCAGATGATATCTGTGCGGTTTATTCTTTAGCAAGTTTTCGACAAAAGTTGATCAATTGCAAAACATCGTTGCTTTAGCAAGTGCTTAAACCCGCTAATTCTGACCATTCAGCGATCTCTTGTTTGTAATATTACCTTTGGACGTCTGTTTGCCCTTAAATTTTACTGACGATTGTGCTTCAAATTGTTCAGCACAGAATTGCTGCCATAGCTGGCAGTGTCAAGCAAGATCAAATCTAACTTGATTAATGAGTTAATTTTGTTTTTTAAAGGGTTTTGACAGGTTTGCCAATGGGTGATGTGCCTCAACGAGGGCCTTTAAGCGCTCTTCCAGCACATGTGTGTAGATTTCTGTAGTCGAGATGTCTGCATGGCCTAACAACTGCTGTACGGCACGTAAATCAGCTCCACGCTCCAGCAAATGGCTGGCAAAGGCATGACGCAGAACATGGGGCGAAATTTTCGCCGGATTTAAGCCCGCTCTATCGGCCAATTGTTTTAATTCCTGGCCAAAGCGCTGTCTTGTCAGGTGACCTTCTTTGCTATTGGATGGGAACAACCATTTGGATGGCTTAGCTTTACGTTTTGGATCTTGTTTTTTTTCAGCTTCACGCTGGCCTGATCTGATGTAGCTGTTCAGGGCTTGCCGGGCAGAATTATTTAACGGCACCAGCCGTTCTCTACCGCCTTTACCCGTGATGGTGAACATGCGCTCATCACCGTTTAAAACTGAATAAGGCAGGCTGACAAGTTCGGAGACCCGCATGCCGGTGGCATAGAGCAATTCCAGCAGGCAATAAAGACGTGCGGCGGTGTATTCTGCATGGCTTTGTGTTTCCGTCCCTTGATTTTCAAAACCGGTAATTTCTTTTTTGGCTCTGACTAACAGACATTCGACATTTTCCGCACTGATGAGTTTGGGGAGTGGGCGTTGTTGTTTTGGGGCATCAATATGGGCAGCCGGGTCATCTTTGATCACTTGTTCCCTTAACAGAAACCGATAAAACTGGCGCAGGGCCGAAAGATGACGTGAGCGCGTTGCGTTTGCAAGACCTGCTGCTTTCAGCTCTGACAAATAGGCTCTGATCAGTTCGGGTGTCGCCGTTGTAATACTTTTGGATTGTGCAGTTAAAAAAGCATCAAAGCCGTTTAAATCCCGCTGATAGGCTTCAAGGGTATTTTGACTGGCGCCTCGTTCCGCACTTTTCATGGCCAGAAATTCAGCGATAAGGTTTGCTGCTAGTTCGGAACTTTTTGGCTCAGTATGTTGCTGGCGATGTTGCGGGTTGGTTTGCATGGCTGATAGTCTTTCTACCGGCCTTCTGGCGCGGAATTTATTCTTTAATACTCAGTCCTAAAACTTCATGACGATATTCCCTTGGTTTTGGCTCCAGGAAAACAGCCAGCACATAAAGGCTGATAAATGTGACTGACAGGAAAATTGTCAGCTTTGTTAAAAAAGCTACCAGACTTGGCATTTTGACCCCGGTGTGAATTAAATTCTCCGACGGAATGACCCGGCATTACATGCTCAGAATTAAGATTTCTGATGATCATCCGACGAAGAAATATTCATAGTTTCTGCGCTCATATTTATCACATGATAAACTAATATTTGCTCCCTAAAGGTTAACATGACATGGTGAAACCAAACAATAGCACTGACAGGATAATTCAATACGTTACCCTCATCATTGACATATCAGACAAGGTGATATTAACCAGCCATTTAACGGACAATGATGACCAATTTGATAAACTACCCAGCTGAACAGAAAAATAGTGAACTGAATAATAATGCCTACAATCAATAAATCGAATGACCAGCTGGTAAAATCTGTGCTTAGCGAAAAATCCCTGGTTCTTGTTGGCTTGATGGGGGCCGGTAAATCTGCCATCGGGCGGCGGATTGCGGCCCGGCTTGATGTGCCGTTTCTTGATGCCGATAATGAGATTGAAGCGGCGGCCGGCAAGACCATCAGTGATATATTTGCTGAAGATGGAGAAGCCTATTTCCGTGACCGTGAAGAGAAAATTATCGAACGGCTGATGTTAAGCGGGCCTATTGTGCTGGCAACCGGTGGTGGTGCTTTTATGAGCAAGGTCACTCAGGAGAATATCAGGCAGCACGGGATTTCCGTCTGGTTGAAAGCGGAACTCGATATACTGATGGAGCGGGTCGGCAGGCGTGATCATCGCCCTTTGTTAAAGAAAGAAAATCCGCGGCAGATCATGCAGAATCTAATAGACACGCGCTATCCGGTTTATGCATTATCAGATATTACGATAGAAAGCCGCAATGTGACACATGAAGTGATTGTTCAGGAAATCATCTGCGCCGTGGCTGACTTTTCCAGGAAATGAACCCTAAAGATAAAAGACGGAAAGGCTTTTCTATGAGCTCGCAAACTGTATCAGGCCAGAATCTGACACAAGCTGATGACCCCAATCTGGCTGCCCCGAATAACCGGTTTGAAACAATCAATGTCGCTCTTGGCGAGCGCTCATATGACATTCTTATGGGTACCGGGTTGCTTGAAAAAGCTGGTGAGCAGATTAAATCTTTAAGACCAGCCGCCAAATGCTCAATTGTCACTGATGAAAATGTCGCGTCACATCACCTTAACGCTCTTGAAGCTTCTCTTGATCAGGCTGGTATTGTTCATAAATCAATTATTCTTCCCGCCGGGGAAGCGACCAAATCTTTTGATAAACTTTCTTACCTTGTAAATGAGCTGCTCTCACATGAAATTGAGCGCAATGATCTGGTAATTGCATTTGGGGGCGGGGTCATTGGTGACTTAGCCGGGTTTGCGGCCAGCATTTTAAGGCGCGGTGTTGATTTCGTTCAAATTCCGACTTCACTTCTGGCGCAGGTTGACAGTTCTGTTGGTGGCAAAACCGGTATTAACAGCCCGCATGGCAAAAACCTTGTCGGTGCGTTTCACCAGCCCTTGCTTGTGCTTTGTGATATTGACGTGCTGAAAACCCTTGAACCGCGCCAGTTTCGGGCGGGCTATGCGGAAGTTGTTAAATACGGGCTTATCAGGGACGCAATATTTTTCAAGTGGTTACAAGAGAACCGGGACCGCGTGTTTGCTCTTGAACATGATGCACTTATTAAAACACTACATACGTCTTGCGCCATGAAGGCGGATGTTGTGAGCCAGGATGAGAAAGAGCATGGCCTTCGTGCCTTGCTCAATCTTGGGCATACATTTGGACACGGGTTTGAAGCACTGACCGGATATGGTGAGCGGTTGCTGCATGGTGAAGCGATTGCCATTGGCATGGTGCTGGCGTTTGAATTTTCTGAACGCGCCGGATTATGCAAAACCGGCCTTGCTGAACTTGTTCGCTCTCATTTTAAAGAAGCAGGACTGCCAACCAGCATGAAAGATATTGATGGTTTTGGGGATGTGTCGGTTGAGGACCTTATCAAAACCATGCGACAGGATAAGAAGGTTGAGCGCGGTGTTCTTACTTTCATTCTTTGCCGAGATATCGGAGACGCCTTTGTCTCTCGTGATATGAGCGAAGATAATTTACGTGAATTTTTAGACTTTAAACTCTCAGGAACTGATTAGATGTTTTGGCTTATCATACTTTCTATTCTGGCTTTGCTGCTGATGTCAGCGTTTTTTTCCAGCTCGGAAACGGCGCTGACTGCGGCCTCAAAAGCGCGCATACTCACCCTTGAAAATGAAGGTGATCATAAGGCCGCGCTGGTCAATAAGCTGCTGGCTGACAGAAAGAAACTGATTAGCTCTATTCTGATCGGCAATAATCTAGTGAATATTCTGGCCTCTTCACTTGCAACCAGCTTGTTTCTTTCTGAGTTTGGGGCTGCTGGCGTGGCTTATGCCACCATTGCTATGACAATACTGGTGGTCATTTTTGCAGAAGTAATGCCGAAAACCTATGCGATCACCAAGCCGGATGAAACTGCTCTTAATTTTGCACCTGTGCTGAGGCCTATTGTGCTGATTCTAACGCCGTTCACCATGGCGATCGACTGGGTTATTGTGAAAATTTTTCATCTGTTTGGCAGTGACATGGCTGAGCAGGCCAACCTGATCTCGGCGCATGATGAATTGCGCGGTGCTATTCATCTGCATCACCAGGAAGGCGGCGTTGTTAAACATGACAAAGACATGCTTGGCGGTGTTCTTGACCTGAAGGAACTGGATGTTGCAGATGTGATGGTGCACCGGACGGAAATTGCTTCGCTCAATGCCGATGACAGCCCGGAGATGATTGTCGAGCAGGTGCTGAACAGCCCTTTTACCCGCCTGCCCTTATGGCAGGATGAACCTGATAATATTATCGGGGTGCTACATGCGAAAGATCTGCTGCGGGTGATTTCTACCCTTGACTGGGATATTTCAAAATTGAAATTACAGGAATTTGCCAGCAAGCCCTGGTTTATTCCTGACAGCACTGGATTGCAGGATCAACTGAATGCATTTTTACGACGCAAAGCCCACTTTGCGCTTGTTGTGGATGAATATGGTGAAGTGATGGGGCTGGTGACACTTGAGGATATTCTTGAGGAAATTGTTGGTGAGATTTCTGATGAGCATGACCTCGAAGTCAGAGGCGTTCGGCCTCAGCCGGATGGGTCTGTGAATGTTGACGGATCGGTGCCGATCAGAGACCTTAACCGGCATATGGACTGGTCTTTACCGGACGATGAAGCAACAACCATTGCCGGACTTGTGATCCATGAAGCTCAAATCATTCCCGAACCCGGGCAGGCCTTTACATTTTATGGTTTCAGGTTTCATGTGCTTCGCAAATATCAAAACAAGATCACCAGCCTTCGGGTGCATCCGGTTGGTGAGACAGTTGAAGACACGAAATAGAACTTACAGCACCGGAACAGCTCACAATAAGCATGTGAGGGAAGGCGTGGTCCTGTTGGAAATAAGACGTCTTTGGTCGTTTGTATTACTGCGTGGAGATCTTTTCAGCTGATTGATTGAGAATTGAATCAAAATCAATTTTGCTGGCTTCGATAACGGCCTGCGTTCGGCTGACAACATTCATCTTGCGCAATATTTCAGATACATGCGCTTTAACAGTTGTCTCGCCAACGCTCAGCTCATAAGCGATTTGTTTGTTCAGCTTGCCTTCGCGCAACATACCAAGCACAATCAGTTGTTGTCTTGTTAGTGAAAACAAACGCCGAGCCAGTTCTTTACTTTCCTGATTGGCTTCATCAAAATTGTCAGTATTAAAATCTTCAGGAATATAAATATTCCCTGCCAGGACTTCAGAAATGGCGTGGGCAATTTCTTCACCGCTTGACGTTTTCGCAATAAAGCCGCTCGCGCCATAATTGATAGCTTCTTTCACCAGACGGCGATCTTCCTGACCGGTGACAATCATGATCGGTAATTTGGGAAATTGTTTTCGAAGCGTGAGCAGACCATCAAATCCGTTGGTATCCGGCATAAACAGATCCAGCAGAGCCAGTTTAAACAGACCGATATTTTTCAGAGTGCCAATGGCATCATCGATGGTTTCGGCTTCATGTATATCAACCCGCGGCATAACACTCTGGATAGAGTTGTGTAATGCATCACGAAATAGAGGATGATCATCGACTATGAGTATGCGTTTCAAGTTCTGCATCCTCCCGGAAATTATAGCATTTGCCAGCTGTAGATTTTGCAATCTGCCTTAACAGTCATCATAACGGATAAAAAACAGGCAATGATTGCGTTATCTCAAGTCATCCCAGTAAATAGCAACAAAGGAAATAGTACTTTTGTGCAATATTTGGTTTTATTCTTAGCACTCAAGCAATTATAGCATATTTATTTGCTTATTTTAAGGTCAGACTCTGTTCAAATAAAAAATCCCGGGCTGATGTGGCCCGGGATTTAGTTTTGAGAGAGTAACCAGACGCGCACAGCAATCGCTGATCATTATCTGGTCTGGTTTCGCGTTTTAGTTCGCGGCCAGTTTCTTTGGTAGTTTGAATAACCAGAAAGAACCGCCCTGATTGAGGTATTTCACGGTTTTGGCAACTTCACCGCCCCAAAGAGGAACAGCACCGCCCCAACCACTTGATACACCGATGACCTGTTCGCCATCCTGCTCCCATGTTGCGGGAGGAGCAACAATACCAGAGCCGGTCTGGAATTTCCAAAGTTCTTTACCTGATTTTGCGTCAAACGCTTTTAGAAAACCTTCAGGTGTTCCTGTAAAGACAAGGCCGCCAGCAGTTGTCAGAACGCCGCCCCAAAGAGGTGCTTTGTTTTTATATTCCCAGACAACCTTACCGGTTAGTGGTTCAACCGCTTTTAGTGAACCGATATGACCTTTGAACAATGGCTTAATGGTAAAGCCGGCACCCAGGTAAGCTGCGCCTTTTTTATATGACACAGGCTCGTTCCAGATATCCATACCCCATTCGTTTGAAGGGATGTAGAACAAACCAGTTTGCTGGCTATAGGCCATTGGCATCTGGTTTTTACCGCCAAGGAAACTTGGTACAGCAAATACGCCTTTGCCTTTTTTGCCATCTTTTGAAGATTTCGGATTTCCCGGATAGTTTTCTTTCACATAGACAGGGCGACCATTTTTATCGAGGCCCTTGGCCCAGGAAATGTTTTTCACAAAAGGGAAGCCGTTATGGAACTTACCGTTTGTGCGATCTAGTACGTAAAAGAAACCATTTCTGTCAGCAGTGCCGGCAAGTTTTTTACCGTCTGCATCAAAAGAAATCAGTTCGTTTACGCCGTCATAATCCCAGCCATCATGTGGTGTGGTCTGGAAACCCCAATTGATTTCACCTGTGTCAGGGTCAATCGCTAAACGGGCACATGACCATTTGTTATCGCCAGGGCGAAGGTGTGAGTTCCATGGTGCAGGGTTGCCTGTGCCCATGAAAATCTGTTTTGTATCAGGGTCATAAGTTCCACCAAGCCAGGTTGCACCGCCACCCCATTTCCACATATCACCAGGCCATGTTTCGTTTTTCTTGCCTGTCATTGTGGAAGGTTTGCCGTTTAAAGTGCCCATGTGGCCTTCAATTGTCGGGCGTGACCAGACCAGCTCACCTGTTTCAGCGTTGCGGGCATCAACACGGCCAACAATACCAAATTCACCACCGGAAACGCCGGTTACGATGAGGGCGCCATGCTTTGATGGAACGATCAATGGTGCAGCTGTGTATGAGAAGCCAGCTTTAAAATCATCAATCTTTTTACGCCATGCAACTTTGCCGGTTTTCTTATCGAGGGCAACAATCTGGGCATCCAATGTGCCAAAGTAAACTTTGTCACCAAAAATTGCAGCGCCGCGGTTGATCACATCACAGCAAGGCAGAATGCCTTCAGGCAAGCGGGCATCATATTGCCAGATTTCTTCACCCGTTTTGGCATCAATTGCCCACATACGGCTGTATGAACCAGTAACATAGATTACGCCGTCCGAAACGATCGGCTGAGTTTCCTGTCCGCGTTGCTTTTCACCGCCATAAGAAAAAACCCAGGCTGGTGCCAGGCTAGCAACGTTGGAGACATTAATTTTTTCAAGTGTACTATAACGCTGACCACGAATGTCCTGTCCGTAGGTCAATACATTGCCGGGTGATTTATGATCATTGACAATATCGTCAATCGTAACACCTTCGGCAAGAGCCGGTGTGCTTGATGCGATAGCAAGAATACTTGCTGCCGCCATTATAGCTTTTCTAAGGTGCATGTTTGAGCTCCCTTCCCCTAGGTTATGTTAAGATTTAAGTTCGCTCCATCAATTGGAAAAAATAACAGGCTGTTCTTTACCTGTCATTTTGTTGTTACAAATCCATAACAATCGATCACGTTTTTTTATAGGCACGGTCAGTTGAAACATTTTTTAATTATAAGCTGAAGTGTTCATTTCTCAGGGAAGTAAAAGATCATTCCGGCTTATCATTTTTGTGTTTCTGTATGAACAAACCTCATCGTTTTGTTTGTGAATTCTTGTTCCAATATACTTCGCTACTCCGACTGAACCTAGCTGAGCTTGGCCTGTCGTTTAATTGGCAATAAGTATATCTTTTTTAAATTTTCAATGAGAATACATATATTTTAGTGCAATTTCAATTGTTTATCTTCCACCTGGCGAAATCACCGGCAGCACGTTCTGTTCAATTTTTGGGTATAAATGTGCAACTGAACGTTCAATTTCTGCTTTGATCAATTTCAGTTTCTCAAACTTTTGAGGGATTTCAAGTTTCGCAGCTTCAATCATGTCCTTGCCTTGCCGGGCCTGTTCGATGAGGCTTTTTTCAAGCCAGTTTAAATAATCTGACGTTTGCTCAATTGAACGATCGGTCGGATCAGCGATGCCGTGGCCTGGTAATATAATTTTATGTGGCACTTTTTTTAACTGAGCGAGTGACGCTTGCCATTGCGATAAGTCGGCGTGCGGGGTTGTCGGGGTGCGATCAAGAAAGCAAAGGTCCCCAGCAAAAAGGACACCGGTTTTATGGTCAAGAATGGCGAGGTCCGCATCTGTATGTCCGCTAAGGGCAATTAATTCAAGGCGGTGGTCGCCAAATTTTTCAGAACTGAATGTGATGGGAAGGCCTGGGATTGTCAGCTCCGTGCCACGCATCCAGTCACCCAGCAGGCGATAAAAATTATCTGAAAAGCCTTCGCCGCTTTCTTTCAGACCGGAGATGGTTTTTGGCAGCGCGGCTATTTGCTTTACATCAAACAGCTGATTGCCAAAGCAATGATCAGGGTGAAAATGTGTGTTGTATACCCTGACGATTTCTTTGCCTGTAGTCTCCCTGATGAGTTTTTTTAACTGCTCCCCATAGCGTTTTGAAGGGCCTGTATCTATCACAATGACACCGTCTGATGTCTCTATAAAGGCGGTGTTGACCACGGCTCCGCCATTATGTCCGGTGAAATATTCAAGCTTGCCTATGACTGCGTAAGTGTTATCTGCAATTCGACTGGCTTTGAGCTGATAATTAAAATCTGCTGCATGGCCGGTTCTTAAGGGCAGGGCTGAATATGCGGCCATAACAGCTGCATTCAACAATAGAGAACGGCGGAAAATGTCCATGCTTGCACCTTTCTGGCATAGAAGCTTGCCAGGTTTTTATGATGGGTTCGTTAGATGAAATAACTTTAACCGGCTTATTTTCGGGTCTGCAGCCTTGTGGAAGTTACAGGGACCGGAACTGAAGCTTTGAACAGGTTGCCTTCATTATCACGGCCTTTGATTTGAATTTTATCAATTGTCTGTTTGATAAATGGATAAACTGTGATGGTGGGGTTTTCTGACACTGGTTCGTGTACTGTTAAACGGCCTAGGATTTTGCCTGCGCTATCTGTGAGCTTCAGATTTTCGACATAAAATGCCGGGATACCGTCTGCCAGGCCCGTATCCATCGGGTGGCGGATGGAAAACCTGAGTGTTGCCTGATCCTTGCCAAGATGGCGCCAGATTTTGCCGCGAACTTCTGCCAGTCGTTTGACCCAGTCATCATTTTTATAGGCCAGGGCGGGCTGGGAACATCCCCCACCCGAAGCATCAAGGTATGTTCCTGCCACATGCCAGACACCTTCTGCATCCAGCACGGCAGCGCGAACAGGGGTGCCCTGGTCTACTTTAATTCTAAAACTGATGCGGGCGGCTGCATTGAGAGGCTCATAGGTGAGAACTTCAGGTAGTGGATTTAAATCCGCTACGACGAGGATTTTTCTTACATTTTTAATTGCCGTTGCATCTACTGAAACGGGGACGTTTAACTGATCTTCCGCGTCTTTTGGGGCAACGACTTTAATGGCACTGTTCATAATAATGGTGCCGTTGCTGTTTTTATCACTGAGTAGATAGTCCGTTGCGACTGATTTCCACATAATCGAATTCAGCACGTCTTTTGGCAGTTCTTTATTTTCTGGCTCCGCTGCGTTCAAGCCACCAGAAGATAAACTGCCATATGCCACCAGAATAAAAGTGCAGAGCATTAAAACCAGCTGCCGTTTTAATCTGTATATTTCGCTGAATGACATAAGCACCCACTCCCTTTCTGGCTCTGCTATTACATGATCGCTCTGTTATAACTTGATCGCCCTTTTTTTTGGGCCTTTAAGCCCGCTAATTGATAAAGCCTTGGCATTTTTTTTTAAGAACCATTATATCATACCAAAGAACAGTGCCGTATTGTACTTTTGCGGGGTGTTTTTTACTGCCGAATGTTACTCTCTGGCTAAAATCTGCCATTTAACTGTTTTGATGAGTTGCGCGAAAGCGTTCAACTCTTTTTTATTTTCATGTCCAAACTTTCAGGTGTTTTTCCCTTCTATGCTGCATATTAATAATCTCACATTTCGAATTGATGGCCGTTTGCTGATTGACGACGCAAATATTGCGATCCCCTCTGGTCATAAAGTCGGGATTGTCGGGCGCAATGGCACGGGCAAAACCACTTTGCTAAAACTCATCACTGGTGAGCTTGCGGTTGATGATGGCAGCATCAGCTGGCCGAAAACCCAGCGCATTGGCCATGTGGCACAGGAAGTTCCTTCTGGCCAAACTAGCCTGATTGATATTGTGCTTGAAGCTGACCTTGAACGTCATGCCCTCCTTGAGGAAGCTGAAACAGCGACAGAGCCAAACCGGATTAGTGAAATTCAGCTTCGTTTGCAGGATATTGACGCCCACACGGCCCCGGCCCGGGCCGCGACCATTCTTTCAGGCTTGGGGTTTGATGAAGAAGCTCAACAACGCTTTGCTTCTGAATATTCTGGCGGGTGGCGGATGCGGGTGGCGCTGGCCGCGGCGCTTTTTGCAGCGCCGGATATTCTGCTGCTTGATGAGCCCTCTAACTATCTTGACCTTGAAGGTACGCTCTGGCTAGAGAATTTTTTGCGCAATTACCCGCACACCGTGCTGATGGTTTCGCACAATCGTGAGCTCTTGAATAATTCGGTTACGCATATTCTGCACCTTAGTAAAATGAAGCTCTCACTTTATACAGGCGGGTATGACCAGTTTGAAGACACGCGGCGTGAGCAGCAGCGGCTTGAGCTGAAAATGATGAAGAAGCAGGATGATGCCCGCCGTCACCTTGAATCATTTGTTGACCGGTTCCGGGCCAAGGCGTCTAAAGCCAAGCAAGCGCAATCGCGGCTCAAAGTCCTGGCTAAAATGCAACCCATCGCGGCACAGATGGATGAACGGGTCGCGCCTTTTCTGTTTCCTTCCCCCAATACCAAACTTGGCAATCCTATTATCCGGCTTGATGAGGTTGCTGTTGGTTATGAGGAAGGCAAGCCTATATTGCGCAATCTCAATCTCAATCTTGACACTGACGATCGGATTGGATTGCTGGGCGCTAACGGCAATGGTAAATCGACGATGGCGAAACTGCTGATGGGGCAACTCAGCCCGCAATCAGGGCACCGGCGTTGCTCTAAAAAATGTACGATTGGCTATTTTGCCCAGCATCAGCTAGATGAACTGAAACCTGAACAATCCCCTTACGATCATATCGCGGCGCTGATGCCCGACCATACGGAAGCACAAAAACGGGCGAAATGTGCGGCGATTGGTTTTGGACCGCAAAAGGCAGACACAAAAGCGGCGTTGTTATCCGGCGGTGAAAAGGCCCGGCTGTTATTTGCCATGGCGAGTTTTCACGGACCGCATATCCTTATTCTCGATGAGCCGACCAACCACCTTGATGTTGATAGCTGCGAGGCTCTTATTCATGCGATTAATGATTATGAAGGTGCTGTGATCATCATTTCGCACGACCGGCATCTGCTTGAGGCATCCGTTGACCGTTTGTGGCTGGTGAATGAGGGGACAACTGTGCCTTATGACGGTGATCTCGATAGTTACCGTACCGAGCTGTTGCAAAGCCGGAGTGGTAAAACCCCGAAGAAAACCAGCACAGATGAGGACAACAGCCCTAAAATCAGCCGCAAGGAAGAGCGCCGGCTGGCAGCTGAGAAGCGCGCCCTGCTGGCTCCCTTGCGCAAAGAACTCAAGGTGATTGAGAAAAAAATCGCCAATTTAAATGAAGACATGGCCAAGGTAGATGCGCAGCTTGAGGATGTGACGTTATATGAAAAAGACCCTGATCTGGTGAAAGAACTGGCCATGGAACGCGGCCTCACCCAGCGCGACATTGAAGAGCTGGAAGAAGAATGGCTGGAAATCACAGCAAGGCTGGAGGCGTGAGTGACTGGTCACTTTGTAATGTGCTGATTTAAAGAGAGGATTGTCATTTGAAAAATTTTATTTCAGGGTTTGCATTAGCAAGCGTAATCTTTTACCTCTTGGGACTTTTACAATTACCTTTTCAGGATCACAGATTTTTATTTGAGGACTACGTTTCAAAACAAAAAATAGGTTCCTCGTATGATTATTGGTTGGTGAAGGGGAATTCTATTTCTTCGGACGAGGATCGTACCGCACTTTATTTTGGTTATGGAGATGACCGCATAGAATGCGAGAGAGCTGTAAAAAACCTGAATAAAGAGTATCCATTAGCAAATTACTATTGTGTAAAAGCAAACTTAGAATAACCACTCATGTGATAATTATCACTTCTATCATACTGCGCCACTGGTATCTCCCCTTTCATAAATTTTGATATTTAATTTGTGAAAGGAATACGACGAATGACTGAATTTAATACCAATGGAAACCCATCACCTGATTACGCGGCGATTAAGACCAAACAGAATGCAGCCTGGGGTTCCGGGGATTATTCGAAAATCGGGGTTAAGCTACAGATTGTTGGCGAGACGCTTGCTGAAGCGATTGACTTGCCGTTTGGTGCCAAAGTTCTTGATGTGGCGGCTGGCAATGGCAATGTGTCCCTTGCATTAGCGCGGCGTGATTATCAGGTCACCAGCACGGATTATGTGGCTGAGCTTTTGGAGCGTGGCCGCAATCGGGCAAAAGCTGAAGATCTGGAGCTGGACTTTCAGGTCGCTGACGCAGAAGCCTTACCCTTTGAAGATGAGAGTTTTGATGGTGTGGCCTCGACCTTTGGCGTGATGTTTACTCCTAATCAAGAACAATCTGCCACAGAGTTGATGCGCGTGTGTAAACCGGGCGGCAGAATCGCCATGGCGAACTGGACACCCGAAGGCTTTATCGGGCAACTATTCAAAATTCTCGGGCAATTTGTGCCTCCGCCCGCTGGTGTGCAATCCCCTGCCCGCTGGGGAACAGAGTCCTGGCTAAGCGAAGTGTTTGGCTCACAAGCTGCTGACATCTCCATCACGCCTAAAATCTTTCAACTGCGGTTTGCAGACGCAAAAAGTTTTGTTGATACGTTCCGTGCCATTTATGGCCCCGTTCACAAAGCGTTTCTGGCGCTTGATCCAGCGAAACAGGGGGCCCTTGAAGCTGAGATGATTGCACTCATTAAGCGCTTTAATACCTCAACAGACGGCACAGCTCTGGTTGCCGCTGAATATCTGGAGGTGGTGATTGAGAAGAAGTAAGCTGCGTTAATATTTTACCCTCACCACTTTGTGTGGTGAGGGATAGCAGTGCCATTGATAAGATAGCCCGCCCTAAACTTAAAGACCAAGCTTCTCTTTCAGGATTTCGTTGACCGCTTGCGGGTTGGCTTTGCCCTTGCTTTCTTTCATCACCTGGCCGACGAACCAGCCGATCAGTTGCGGCTTTTCTTTCACGCCTGCGACCTGATCCGGGTTGTTGGCGATGATCTGATCTACAATGGCTTCAATTGCTCCGGTGTCTGTCACCTGTTTCATGCCGCGTGCTTCAACGATTTCAGCCGGGTCGCCGCCCTCTTCCCAGACGATTTCAAACAGATCTTTGGCGATTTTACCGGAAATGTCGCCTTTTGAAATCAGGTCAATCACACCGCCAAGCTGGTCTGCTGATATCGGGCTTTCGCTGATGTCTTTGCCTTCTTTTTTCAGGCGACCGAAAAAGTCATTTGTTACCCAGTTTGAAGCGAGTTTAGCGTCCCGCCCTTTGGCGACAGCTTCAAAAAAGTCTGACGAGGCTCTGTCACTCACCAGAATGCCGGCATCATAGCTATTAAGACCATATTCTCTGATCAGCCGGTCTTTTTTCTCATCCGGCAATTCGGGCAGGTGTTTGGCCAGTTCATCAACATGATCTTGCGTCACTTTTAATGGCAGCAGATCCGGGCACGGGAAGTAGCGATAATCATGGGCTTCTTCTTTTGAACGCATGGATTTGGTCACGCCTGATTTTGGGTCAAACAATCTGGTTTCCTGATCAATTGTCCCGCCATCTTCCAGAACATCAATTTGTCTGCCAACTTCATAATCAATTGTCTGGCCAATAAAACGAATTGAGTTGACGTTTTTAGTTTCTGTTCTGGTGCCAAGCTCTTCGCCTGGGCGGCGCACAGATACATTGACGTCAGCGCGCATTGAGCCTTCATCCATATTGCCATCGCAGGTGCCGAGATAGCGCAGAATGGTGCGCAGTTTTGTGACATAGGCTCTGGCCTGTTCGCTTGTGCGCATATCGGGCTTGGAGACAATCTCCATCAGCGCGACGCCGGTGCGGTTAAAATCGACATAGGAATAGCTTGGGTGCTGATCATGCATGCTTTTGCCAGCGTCTTGTTCAAGATGAAGGCGCTCAATACCAACTTCAAAGGTTGAACCGTCTTTCATATCAAGAATAACCGTGCCTTCGCCGACGATCGGGTATTGAAACTGGGAAATCTGATAGCCTTGCGGCAAATCGGGGTAGAAATAGTTTTTTCTGTCAAACCTTGAAAACAGGTTGATTTCAGCCTTGAGGCCAAGACCGGTTCTGATGGCCTGATCAACACATTCCCTGTTGATCACCGGGAGCATGCCGGGCATGGCCGCATCAACCAGTGAAACATGATCATTTGGCTCGCCGCCATATTCTGCTGAAGCGCCTGAAAACAGTTTTGAATTTGATGTCACCTGAGCGTGAACTTCAAGGCCGATAACGACCTCCCATTCACCGGTTGCGCCTTTGACCAGGTGTGTATTTTCAGCAGACATTGATGACCTCTTTGTTCTCTCAATCGCTGCAATTGCTTATATATCTTCTGGCCGTTTGACAAGATGTTTTGATCGTTCAAAACAGCCTTTGATCAGATAGATAAGGTGCAGGACTTGCTTGAAGAGTTGTGTTTACCGTAATGTTGCATGAAGGGCAATATAATCTGTTCTATTTTCGCACCATCAGCTTTTTTTGCATTTATGGGGCAGTTGATGTTTCATACGCTTTTGACTATTGCTTTGGAAATATTTTAAAATTCGGGCCTGATATATGAAAAAACTCCTTATATTTGTGTTGGCTGTGATTGTGCTTGGCTCTATTGCAGCTGGCGGTGTCGCGTATCAATACCCACATGTGATCGCCATTGCCGAAGAGGGGTTTCCGGCTACTAAATGGCCCGCCAAAGGCATTTATGTACAAGTCACCGGCAAACCCATTGCATGGCCGCCAAAACTAAAACCCATGCCGCCCAAACAGGGCGACGCTGCCCGGGAGTTACAACAGCTCAATACTGATAATCAGACGGAGGCTCTGGTTGCCTATCACAAGGGGCAATTGAAATATGCTTATTTTAAGGAGGGCTTTGATCCACTCACTCAATTCAACTCATTTTCCATGGCCAAAAGCCTGATTGGTTATCTGGTTTTAAAAGCCATTGATGAGGGGGAAATTGATAGCCTCCAAAGCCAGATTGGTGACTATTTACTCGGCTTTAAAGATAAGAACCTACGTGAACAGACGATTGAACATTTTCTGACCATGACAAGCGGTTTGAAGATTGAGAAAAAAGGCCCGCCCAAACCGCTGGCGAAAGATGCCAAGCGCGGTCCTGATAAAGATGCCTCCAACCCGTTTACGCTGCTGGCACAACTTCATATTGAGGGGCTTGCTGGCATCAGAGATCATCTCAGCATTGCCGATAACGCTGACCTTAGCTACCACTATCAGAATGTGAATACCGCCCTGCTTGGGTTGATGCTAACGCGCATTTATAAAAAACCACTGAATGTGATTTTATCTGAGAAAATCTGGCGCCCGGCAGGGGCTGCCAATGCCAGGTGGAGGACTTATACGAATGAAGGGAGCGTGACACCCTATTGCTGTTTGTTCGCAACCGTTGAGGACTGGGCCAAGGTGGCAATTTACCTTTCTAAAAACGGCACTGTAGATGAGCCGTTTCTTTCTCCTTCAATGGAGAAGCTAATCAGCGCGAAACGCTATGCGCCTTCATTGCTACGTGAAGGTGTTTATGGCCTGCATGTGCGCCATGATATTCTTGATCGTGACGGAGAGAGTATAAAGGGACCGTTTACCTATTTTGTCGGCCATGGCGGGCAGCTTGTTTATCTCATTCCAGATTATGATCTGGTGATTGTCCGCTTTGGGCGCAAGCATACGCTGCTGCATTCAACGGCTTATTATCTCTGGCGGATTATTAATGGAGAAACAGGTTCTTAAGAAGCGCAAATAATAAAGGGAGCGAAGTTAGCGATCATAAAATGACCAATAAACCTCACTCCCTTTTCAAGGACCCCTCCCCAGAGGTTCTTGTTTTTGGTTCAGAAAAGGGCATTTGTTTTTGTTCTTTGTGCCAACTGAACCAAGACTTGTCTCCAGTATTTATGTTTATTTTCTGAAGACAAAAATTATTAGAATCAGAACCTAATCTGAATTTTGTTTTTCATCAAGCTTTTCTTCTTCATATTGAATAAACCAGCCAATCATCTGTCGCCATAAAGCTTCGACCAACTCTGGTGGCACGTTTTTCTGTTCTGCTTTTTGGCGAACTTTTTCTATCACTTGCTGAATGCGCCAGGGTACTGTTGCATCGGCCGGATTGTCTTTTAATTGCCAGGCACGGTCAACATATGAGAAGCGTTCACCTATCAGGGTCACCAGTTGTTCATCAAGACGGTCGATTTCCTTGCGGACTTCATCCATTGAGGTGCAGGTTTGAGGGGATTTAATTTGTTCTGTCATCTTTACTCTCTCACTTACTCTCTCGATGGTTTACCAATTCAGTTTATTCCGTTTTTCCAGCCAGCTTATGAAGAGGCCCAAATATAATTTCCGATCGCCTGCAGGAAAAAACCACCCGCCAGAAAAAACAACCCTAACCTAGCTGATCTTCGTTGCATCAATCTGGTTTTGCCGACCTCAGTACTTAACCATTGTTGCTCTGTTCTGTTATGGTCCCATTCTGCTGTCAGGATGGCTTCAGTTTCATAGGCAATTTCAGTTCTGGTCTGGAAGGCATAGGGGCGCAGAGATATGATTACGCCCAGCCCATCCATCACAAGACCGATGATCGAAAGCAGAGGCCCTAAACCAATGGCTGAATAGATCTCTGCCACTTTTATGACCACCAGCGCTCAGGTTCTGGCAATTCACCTGCTGATTGTTCTATCACTCTGGCGGCTTTTAGCAGATTGCCTTCATCAAATGGTTTGCCAATCAGTTGAAGGCCAAGCGGCAAACCTGATTGTGACATGCCTGCCGGCACCGAAATACCTGGCAGACCAGCCATGTTCACAGTGACTGTGAAAATGTCATTTAGGTACATTTCTAACGGGTCACCGGATTTTTCACCTTCAGCGAAGGCCGGGCTTGGTGTGGTTGGTGTTAGCAACATGTCCACTTTTTCAAAGGCTTCATCAAAATCCTGTTTGATGCGGGTTCTCACCTTTTGAGCTTTCAGATAATAGGCATCATAATAACCGGCTGAAAGCACATAGGTCCCCATCAGGATGCGGCGCTTGACTTCAGCGCCAAAGCCTTCGGCTCTGGTGTTTTCATACATGGAGATGATGTCATCCCCTTCAACCCGAAGGCCATATTTCACACCATCATAACGGGCCAGATTTGAAGACGCTTCGGCTGGAGCAACAATATAATAAGCCGGTAAAGCATATTTCGTATGCGGCAGACTGACTTCAACAATTTTTGCGCCCGCTTCCTTATACCAGTCAATCCCCTGTTGCCAGAGGGCTTCAATTTCATCGCTCATACCATCAAGCCGGTATTCCTTTGGAATTCCGATGGTTAAGCCTTTGATTTTACCAGCCATTTGCTCCTGGTAATCAGGGACCGGCAGATTAACTGAGGTGGTATCTTTCTCATCATAGCTGGCCATTGCCTGAAGCATGATGGCGGCATCATCAACCGTTCTGGTGATGGGCCCAGCCTGATCAAGGCTGGAAGCAAAGGCAACAATGCCCCAGCGGGAAACCCGGCCATAAGTTGGTTTGAGGCCGACTGTTCCTGTAAAGGCTGCTGGCTGGCGGATGGAGCCGCCGGTATCTGTTGCTGTCGCGCCAGCACAAAGGTGCGCTGCAACAGCGGAAGCTGAACCACCTGATGAACCACCCGGCACCAGCTTTACCTGATCATCCTTGCGGCGCCATGGGTTTACGCAAGGGCCGAAATAGCTGGTTTCATTTGAGGAGCCCATTGCAAATTCATCTAGATTGAGCTTGCCTAGCATGACGGCACCGGCGTTCCAGAGATTGGTGTTCACAGTTGAGGAATAAGTTGGTTTGAAACCATCCAGAATGTGAGAGCCTGCGGTTGTGCCAACACCTTCGGTGCAAAAGAGGTCTTTAATGCCAAGCGGAATGCCTTCAAGAATGCCGGCTTCACCTTTGGCGATGCGTTCGTCAGATTTCTCAGCCATTTCAAGGGCTTTTTCCGGTGTTTTCAGAATGAAAGCGTTTAAAGCATCATTCGCCGCTTCGATTTCCTCGATATGGCTCTGCGTATATTCTTTGGCTGAAAAGTCACCCTGGCTTAAACCTTCGCGCGCATCGGCGATTGAGAGTTCTAATAAATCTTTCATCTGCTTACTCCACAACCTTCGGCACTACGAAAAAGTTATCTTCGCTAAGAGGGGCATTTTTTGTTACCCGGCCAGCATAACCACCATCCGTTACAACGTCTTCGCGCATCATCATTGAGGTTTCAACAGCGCTTGTCATCGGTTCAACGTCGTTTGTGTCAACTTCGTTTAGCTGTTCGACCCATTCAAGAATTGAGCTCAGCTCATTTTCAAGTGACTTTGCCTCTTCATCGGTGACCTTAATACGTGCCAGATGAGCGATTTTTCGCACCGTGGCCTCATTAATTTGCATAGTTCTGACCTTTAAATTATTTGATTTGCGGGCAAAATTTCGCACCGCACCCTCATCTCAATTGATGTGCTTTATTTGATGCACAGTCATAGCGCGTGGCAAAGGGACCTGCAAGACTATATTGGCACTCTCATTTTAGAGATTGTTGCGCCGTTGATTTGATTTGTATTGAAATTATTCAGCCGTTCCTGGCGCAGATTGTTGATAACTGACAATGCTGACTGTCAATGAAGAACTTTTGATGGCTCACCTGTAGAATTGATATTTGGAAGGTGTACTTTCTTCGGTAAATTACTGGGTGCTTTACTATGGCACTTTTCTGCGGTGTTTTTTTGTAGCGCTTATGCACAAAAAGGCGCTTTTCTGCCAGGACTGGCAAAAAAGGCCTTTTGTAGATTAAGCTATTGCAAACCAGCATTTACGGTTTGCTTATTCAATCAGCGCTGATTGGCTTTTCTGGCCGTGGTCGCGACCTGAGGCGGCACATGATCCATCGTTTCATAACGACGAACGGTTCTTGGATCGCGAACACCGATGATGTCTGCAAATTCGCGCAACGTCATATTGAGCTGACCACGAATATTTTCCAGTTCATTGCCTGTCATGTCTGAAAGGTTTGGATCATAAACGGCAAGGCTGCCATCCCGGCCCCGTAAAATCGGCGCTGTTTCTCCTGTGTCTTTAATCAGTTTGTAATAGGTCGACTGAAAGCGTTTTGCCTCATCAGAGGCTTCGACATAGCCTGCCTCTTTAAGTGCCCTTACATAACGCCTTGTATATCTTCCACTGGCCCCGGTCTCTGTTGAAATATCGTTCACTGACCACCACTTTTCATTTTCACGCATCGCTGCCCATAGTTTGTCAGCGATACGATTGGATTCTGGTGCAAGTCTTTGCCGCATCAAACTCCCCACACGGTTTGAGTTATTGTTGATAAAGGTACTCGCATTACGAATCACCATTATACATTAAGCGCTCGATTCTCCCAATTGCAGATTGATGCGTTTCTTCATTTTCTATTGTGTATTCTATAAATGGTTTTCTTTTGACGTCATATGATTTTAGTTTCGAATGAGACCACGAAAAAAGCAGCCATTTTTATTAGACAACTCTGGTCTGCAACTCTGAAATTTTATTTATAAAATGGATACCTCGTTTCTCTTCTGGTCAAAATTAAGCCCTGCAAATTGCTGAACGGATTTGCAGGGCTTTCATCAGTTAATTTTCCTCAGCACATTATTGAACGACATAAAGACATGGTTTGGCGGAGGTCAGACATCGCCATTTCATGGTACCGCCCGCACTAATCTTCACACAGTGTATTTGCTTAGCTTTGGCGATGTTCCAGACTGACCATGGCATGCCGAATTGGGATTTCACGTTGTTTCGCCAGCCCAGCCTTGAAACTGTTTTTGCTTTAAATTTCAATTTTCGAACGCCAACTGCCTGAGTTGGGTATGATTTGCAGGCATAGGCTTTTGCGTCTGTTGACTGGACTACAGATGAAAGGCTGACGATTGACAGAATGGCAACGGCCGACATCGCCATGCTTAGTTTGCGGCCCGTTGTTGCAGACGTTTTCAGATAGGTTCTCATTATAATCTCCTCAAATATAAAGTTGCTTATATTTATTTGTCGGCTGAGTTTTATTTTGGTTCATCATTTAAGAAAAAATTACTTTCTCATTTGATACGCGGCTAATTTTTAGGAAGACTGTTTGTTATTCGACTGATTGACGGGTCTCGCTCTTTACAGAGTTCAGTCACTGTGTTTCAACATTCAGACGAATGGCTTTAGATTGAGCAGGAGCAAAAGTTTGCGAGGTTTTTTTATTACCGGAACTGACACCGACCTTGGAAAAAGTGTTGTGTGCGCATGGGCCGTTCAATGGCTTGACGGCGCTTATTGGAAGCCTGTTCAATCCGGGCTGATGGGGGAAACTGACAGCCAGTTTGTTCAGCGCGTTGCCGGGGTTGAAGAAACGCGGATTTATCCCTGCCGGTATGAGCTGAATGAGCCGCTGTCTCCGCATCTTGCTGCTCGAATAGATGGTGTGCAGATTAAGGTTTCTGATTTTTCTCTGCCCCAAACAGAAAGACCGTTAGTTGTTGAAGGGGCTGGCGGCGTGCTGGTGCCATTGAATGATGATGAGCTGATGATTGATATGATGGCTCATCTTAACTTGCCGGTGATTGTGGTTTGCCGCACCAGCCTTGGCACGATTAATCACAGTCTTATGACTATAGAGACCCTCAGGATGCGGAACATTGAAATTGCCGGTGTGGTACTGAATGGAGAACCAAACGAGGCGAATAAAGCGGCGATCTGTCATTTTGGCGGTGTTGCAGTGCTTGGGGAAATACCGCAACTAACTGAACTTTCCTCGAAGGCCCTTTCTGCGATCGCACCGACAATGCCGGTTCATCAATGGGCATCCGGCGAAATGGAAAATAGTTTACATGACTGATCCGATTGACTTAGCACAACGAGAGACTTTAACTCAAAGTGACGATTTAGCGCAACGTGACAAGCGCCATATCTGGCATCCTTTTACGCAGCATCAGACAGAAAGCGACCCGATTGCCTTAACGCACGCGAAAGGGGCTGTTCTCTATGATACCCAAGGCAATGAAATTCTCGATTTGATCTCATCATGGTGGACGGTGACGCATGGGCATTGCCACCCGGCAATTAATCAGGCAATGCGCGAGCAGGCTGAAAAGATGTCTCATGTGATGTTTTCAGGGTTTACGCATGAACCTGCTGTTCAACTGGCAGAGGCGCTGACAACTTCACTTGGCGGTGAGCTTTCACGGGTGTTTTTTTCTGACAATGGTTCAACCTCAGTTGAGGTGGCGCTGAAGGTTGCATATCAGTACTGGCAAAATAAAGGTGAGGGGAAGCGGCGCGGGTTTATTGCCTTTGATGGCGGGTATCACGGCGATACATTTGGCGCGATGGCGGTTGGCAAGGGCTCCGGTTTTTTCTCTTCGTTCGATGGGTTGTTAACTGAGGTGCATCTTGCGCCCTATGCTCCGACATGGATTGGTGACGATGAAGTTGAGGTAAGAGAGCAAGAGTCGATTGATGCGCTTTCTAAGCTGATCGCTGAAAGAGGTGATGAAATTGCAGGGCTGATTATCGAGCCCTTATTTCAGGGGGCTGGAGGTATGCGGTTTTGCCGCCCTTCATTTATTGAAAAGGTCGTCACCACGGCACGGCAAGCCGGTATTCTGATTATTTTTGATGAAATTGCTGCCGGCTTTGGGCGGACCGGAAAATTATTCGCTCATCATCATACTGAAATTCGTCCTGACATCATCTGTCTTTCCAAGGGGCTGACTGCAGGGACATTGCCGCTTTCAGTCACCGTTATTGCAACTCATATTTATGACAACTTTCTTGGTGAAGATTTTTCAAAAGCATTGGCACATGGCCACTCGTTTACCGGCAATCCACTGGCCTGCGCCATTGCGAACCGCTCACTCTCGTTGTTCGAAGAAGAGGCAACACTTTCCCGCCTGCAAGAGATTGAACATAAGCACCGTCAATTTGCTGAGCGGTTAGGTTCACATGAAAAAGCTGAGCGAGTGCGGGTTTGCGGCTCTTTACTGGCATTTGATCTGGCCGGGGAAACGGGTGACTATAAATCTGAAGCCAGTTTGAAGTTGCGAGATTATTATATCTCCCATGGTTTAAATATTCGACCACTTGGCCCGGTTGTTTATCTGATGCCGCCTTATTGTATCACTGACGCGCAATTGGACACCGCTTATGAAGGCCTTATCAAAGGGCTTGATGTGATTTGTAATTAGCTTGTGGTAGACATCAGGAATGATTTTATCTGGTTTGCAAGCCATGCTGGTTCTTGCTGGGGGAGTGAGTGAGATGCTGTTTCATGCCAGAAGATATGCTGTTCCGGCCATTGTTCGTTTGTTGCCTGCTCAGGCACAATACGATCATTCCGGCTGGCGATGATGCAGGTCGGGTAGTTTCGTTTTGTGAACTCATCCCTTCCATCCCAGTCTTTTAGCCAGCCTAGACCCTGATCCAGTGACGGGATGAGTAACTCTTTCTCTATGTTTCCAGGCTGATCAGATTCGCCGGGGTATTGGTACCCGGCTCTTTTCCAGAATGTTTTCATTTGCGTTTCAGGTTTCAGCTCCAGACCTCTCTGCATTTTTTCAATTGCCGCCCGCGGTGTGAAGCTGGTGAAACTGGTAAAGCCTGAAACTGAAATGAAGGCTGCTGGTTTTAATGCAGGTTGCTTTAGGGCCCAGAGGGCGCCGAGAGAATGACCGATATATACCGCCGGTTTTTCAAGGTCATGCCAGTTAGTCTCCCCGCCCTTGATAAAGCCGAGATCAATTGTGTGGCATGTGTAATCATTCAGTTCAGCTATTACATCACGCCAGATGGTGCTGTTCATGCCCCAACCATGAATAAAGACCAGTGGTTTCATGATTGCGGGCCACGCTTTTTTTTGTATTGTTTCAGTAGCTTGACGAGATATTCAATATCTGCCTCACTCTGGCTGGCAGTGAATGTAAAGCGCAGGCGGGCTGTGCCTTCAGGCACGGTTGGGGGGCGTATGGCGGTGACCCAGATGTTCTCAGATTTTAAATACTCTGATAATTCCATTGCTTCTTTCGCAGGGCCAATGATGAGAGGCACAATCTGTGTTTCAGATTTCCCTGTATCCCAGCCGATGTTGTTCATTTCATTTCTGAAAAAGGCGGCATTTCTTTGCACCTGCTTACGTTCTGCTTCAAGCTCTGGAAGCAGATCAATCGCCGCATTAATAGAACCCAGCGTGGTTGGTGGCAGGCCGGTTGAATATATCAGCCCGCCGCAGCGCTGGATGAGATAGTCTATGACGGTCTGACTGGCGGCGACATAAGCGCCAAAACTGCCAAGCGCTTTTGAGAATGTGCCGATGATGATGTCAGCCTCTTCAGCAAGGCCTCTGCCCTCTTTGCCAAGAATGCCAAAGCCGTGTGCATCATCAGCGATTAATGTTGCTTGGTTTTTGCTGGCAATGTTGATCAGTTGCTTCATCGGGGCGATGTCGCCATCCATGCTGAAAACGGTTTCAGTTAAGAGAAAAGCGGGAGTATCTGCTGGTGCCTCAGATAACAGGTTTTCTGCATGATCAGCATCCAGATGACGGTATCTTTTCTGGCGGATGCCAGCGGCAGCACAGCCAAAATGCATGCTGGCATGATTGAGTTTATCAGCCACAATTGTTGGAGACGACTTTAGAATGGTTTTATCAAATAAGGCTTGTAGAACTGTACCATTGGCCTGATATCCAGAAGCCAGTACTAAAGCCGCCTGTTTGCCTTTTAGACTCGCTATTTTTTGTTCTATTTCCCCAAACAGGGGGGTATTGCCTGTTACCAGGCGAGATGCCCCTGCGCCTGCGCCGTATTTTTCACCATATTTTCGGCTTTGTTCCAGCAATTTTGGGTGATGTTTTAAGCCCAGATAGTCATTTGATGCGAAATTAAGATAAGTTTGACCTCCGACCTTGATTTTACCGGCTTTTTCCGGCTCTATGGCTATGAGCTTTCGTCTGAGATTTTTCTCATGGCAATCTTGCAAAAATGACTTATAAACATTTTCAATCTGTTTCATCAGAGCTCATTATCGCTTTTCACTTTTTTCTACAGGACACTTATTGCTGTATCATGGAAGACTATATTAATACAAATCAGGATCATGCCGGTTCTCTCACTTCAGGTTCAGAAATGAATGACGAGACCTTCACCAATGAGCTTATTCGTCATGACTGGCAAACGGATGAAATTGTTGAACTGCTGGAAATGCCCTTGATGGAGCTTTTATACCGGGCGCAGACGGTTCACCGACAGTTTCATGAAGATGGCAGTGTACAACTTGCGAGCTTGCTCAGCATCAAAACCGGTTCCTGCCCTGAAGATTGTAAATATTGCCCGCAATCCGCTCATTACAGCAAAGAAACAGGTCTTGAAAAAGAAAGCCTTCTTGCCATTGATGATGTTCTGGATAAAGCGAAAACAGCGAAAGACGCTGGAGCGACCCGGTTCTGCATGGGTGCTGCCTGGCGCAATGTACGGGATGGGAAAGAATTTGATCAGGTTGTTGAGATGGTCAAAGGTGTTTCTGACATGGGGATGGAAGCCTGCGTCACGCTTGGCATGCTAAGCGCGGAACAGGCGCAACGGTTGAAAGACGCCGGGCTGAATTCCTACAACCACAATATTGATACGTCTCCTGAATTTTACGACAAGATTATCACCACCCGCACTTTTGAGGACCGGCTTGAGACCATTTCTCGTGTGCAGCAGGCTGGGATATCGCTTTGTTCCGGCGGCATTATCGGTATGGGTGAGAGCATTCGTGACCGTGCCCGGATGCTTGAAGTTCTGGCAACATTAACACCGCATCCCGGTTCTGTACCGATTAACGCTCTGGTGCCGGTTGCCGGCACGCCTATGGGCGAGCGCAAGCGAATTGACCCGATTGAACTGGTGCGGATGATCGCTACTGCCCGTATTTTAATGCCAAAGGCACGGGTTCGGCTATCAGCAGGGCGACAGAATTTAAATGATGAGGCGCAATTGCTATGCTTTATGGCCGGTGCTAACTCCATCTTCTATGGTGAAAAATTGCTCACCACCGGCAATAATGATGCTGAAGGTGATGTTTCGCTGATAGAGCGGGCCGGTTTGAAAACGGCGACATAACCCTTCTTTTTTTGCTTTTCAGTTATAAACATTACGCTTGTCATTCTGGGGCGTATTTGCACTGAAGCACCCCAAAAGAGCCGACAAAAACAGCAATGATTAGTGCCAGTATCATGGCATAAGGATTGGTGATCCAGATTCCTAAAATTAATAGGATGATTGTCAGGCCCACCCAGGCGAAATCGCCGATAACAAATGTCATAACGTGGCTGCGTTTGGGATTTTCTTGCCTAGCAACGAGTATAAGTAGTAACCCGTTGACGATCAGAATTGCACCGAGCGTCATTATGACAATTTCGGGGACTGTACCGATGAAAGCAGAAACAACGCGATCAAACATCACAAATATAACACCAAAAAAAATACAGGATGCAGCATTGAGGTTTAATACTGTTTTCAACATTGTAGCGGTTTCCTTTTTATGTAAACTAGGTTTACGACTAACAAAGGGGCGCGTCATTGTCAACTAAGTTTACAAGATCACCATCTGGCAGTTATGAACTTGTGGATAGTCATTCGCTTAACCTTATGCAGGCCATGGGGGGCATTCAGCAGCGCATTGTCGTCTGGCTGATCTCTCGGCTGAAACAAGATGGATTTGATGATCTGACAGCCAGTCAGCTACAATTTTTAGGGGCGCTGGATTGTGGTCCCAATCATGCCGCACAGATTGCTCGTGAAATGGGCATAACCCGTCAGGCGGTTTATAAAACAATTCGTGAGCTGGAAAAGGCAGGCTGGCTGGAGACACATGCTGATAAAGATCGGGCCAACCAACGTGTCATTCATTTTACACTTGAAGGGGAGCGCATGATGGCTCTGGCACGCCGTTATTTTGCTGATCTGGATAGTCAGCTTTCAGATGAATTTACGGATGAAGAATTGACTACCATCATACGTTTTATGACATTTTCTCCCTCCAGCAATTGATTGGGCGGGCTGTAGCTTAGCTCTTTATGGAAAAATCAATACTTACTGCTTCATCAGGCAGAACATGCTTTCCTCATCTTTGTGACCGGGGCGGACCTGGATTTCCTGAGAATTTGGTTCCCAGATCCAGTAGTTACCAGAGGCTTCTGTCTGGATAAAAAAGCAACCTTCGCTTGCCCGTGTCAGATTAAACTTCGTAAAATCATCTTTGGGCTGATAACGCACGGAAACTTTCCAGTCTCCATTTCCATCAGCATGTAATCTCAGGCCGCTTTTGATATCAGTGATGATGTAAGAGCCGTTGTGATATGTGAATCTGAACGGTTGTTTGGGGTCGTTTTTATCGCCTGATTTGTTTTGAGTGTATAGGAGTTTGTCTGCTGTATGATCAAGGCGAAGGCTATCCTGATGGGAGAGCACAAAGATGCCATAAACGCCATTTGCGACCGGCCCTTTATTCCTATTGTCTGGTAACTGCTCATTGTTTTGCAACTCAGAATTGTGAATGCATTTGCCGCGTATATTGGTGAAGCCTGGTCCGCATAAACCTCCATCTCTTTCTTCGTCTGACATGGGGCGGCACCTTTTGCCTTGAGGTTCCGCGACGAAATCAGGCGGGCATTCATCAACACAGCGGTCTTTATAATGATACTGGCCCAATTGCGCGCAATTTATCTGATCATCAGTTCTACCATCATTAGTTCTGCCATCGTCAGTTCTGCGATCAAGTGGTTGATCCTCTGGCGGGCTTCTAAAAGCATTTTGCTCACTCAGGCTGTCGATCAGCTCATCGAGGCGAAGACGCATCAGATTTAAGGTGCATCTATAATTGCGGCGGCATTTTTGCCGTTGTTTTAACCAGCGTTTCTGGTCACCCCGGACAAGATCTGCTGCCGCACGGTTTAGCATGGAGGTTAGCTGATGGAAGACATTTGAGATTTCAACGTCAAGTTCTGAAAGATCTTGCTGATTACAAATCAGTCTTTCATTTTGAGTGAGCCGCTGTTTGCAATTAAAGGAAGGGGAAGCGGCTATGACCGATTGCTGAAAGAGGTATGTGCTGGACAGAGTAAAAACTAATAAGCAAATGATTTTTCTATAGATATTTATAGCCATCTAATATTTACCCCCAATTTAATTTTCAAACATGCAAGGCCTTTTATCTGGCCATATTTTTAGCTTCATGTCTGCCTATTTTATCTTTGGTCAAATCCCGGATTGGTTGCTCAGCCGTGAAAAAGAAACATTCCCACTTGCTCTTCACTCTTACTCATATCATATTCTCATTATGGCAAATTCACGAAAAGTAAGTTCTCAATCACAGGAATATCCGGCGGTTTCTCAACCGATGATTGATTTGCATCCGCTTTCACATGAAGAACAGCTGGCACCTTATATTCCGCACCGGCCTGAGCGTCCGAAAAAATCTGAAGGCGGGATACCATTTAAGATCCATTCTGATTTTACGCCCAAAGGGGACCAGCCAACAGCTATTGCCGAACTGGTCGAGGGGCTTCAAGACCTTGAACAAAACCAAGTGCTGCTAGGTGCGACTGGAACAGGCAAAACCTTCACCGTGGCGCATGTGATTGAACATCTGCAACGACCTGCGCTTATTCTGGCGCCAAATAAAATTCTGGCTGCCCAGCTTTATGGTGAGTTTAAAAGTTTTTTCCCCAACAATGCCGTTGAATATTTTGTTTCTTATTATGATTATTATCAGCCGGAAGCCTATGTGCCCCGAACGGATACGTTCATAGAAAAAGAAGCCAGCGTGAATGAGCAGATTGACCGTATGCGACATGCGGCAACCCGAGCGCTTCTTGAGCGGGATGATGTGATTATTGTAGCTTCGGTTTCGTGTATTTACGGTATTGGTTCTGTTGAAACTTATACAGCGATGACTTTACCGCTCACACTTAATGAGCGAATTGAACAACGCCAGCTGATCGCAGATATTGTCGCACTTCATTACAAACGAAATGATCAAGCGTTCGGGCGCGGCACTTTCAGAGTGCGCGGAGATACGATTGAGATCTGGCCCGCTCACCTTGAGGACCGGGCATGGCGCATTTCTCTGTTTGGTGATGAGATTGAAGGGCTCACTGAATTTGACCCGTTAACAGGGCAAAAATGCAATGAGTTTGAAACTGTTAAGCTCTATGCCAATTCACATTATGTGACCCCCAAGCCGACACTTAATCAGGCAATGAAGGGAATTGAGCAGGAGTTGCAACAAAGGCTGGCTGAGCTTAAGGCCGTGAATAAACTTGTTGAGGCACAAAGGTTGGAGCAAAGGGTTGCCTTTGATCTTGAGATGATGGGAGCGACCGGGTCTTGTGCCGGCATTGAAAACTATTCCCGTTATCTAACCGGGCGTAACCCGGGCGACCCACCGCCGACACTGTTTGAATATCTACCCGAGAATGCGCTGACTTTTGTTGATGAAAGCCATGTGACGGTTGGGCAGTTAAACGCCATGTTCCGCGGTGACTTTAAACGAAAGCGCACATTGGCTGATTATGGCTTCCGGCTGCCATCCTGCATGGATAACAGACCGATGCGGTTTGCTGAATGGGATAAGATGCGCCCACCAACAGTGTTTGTTTCCGCAACACCTGGTGGGTGGGAACTTGAGCAAACCGGCGGTGTTTTTGCTGAGCAGGTTATTCGCCCGACGGGGTTGATTGACCCTGATATACTCATTCGCCCGGCTGACACTCAGGTTGATGATCTGATTGATGAATGCCGTCAGGTGGCGGCGAAAGGGTATCGCGCGCTTGTAACGACACTGACAAAACGCATGGCTGAGGATCTGACTGAATATGCGCATGATCAGGGTTTGCGAGTGCGGTATATGCATTCTGATATTGATACGCTTGAGCGTATTGAAATTATTCGTGACCTCAGGCTTGGTGCGTTTGATGTGCTGATCGGCATTAACCTGTTACGCGAGGGGCTTGATATTCCTGAGTGTGCGCTTGTGGCCATTCTAGACGCTGATAAGGAAGGTTTTTTGCGATCTGAGACATCACTGGTGCAGACGATAGGCCGGGCTGCGCGAAATGTTGAGGGCCGGGTTATTCTATATGCTGACAAAATAACCGGTTCAATGCAGCGGGCAATTGATGAGACCGAACGACGCCGTGAAAAACAGATAGCCTATAATATAGAACACAATATCACGCCCAAAACGGTATCAAAGAATATCGGTGATATTCTTGATGGCGTTTATGAGGGGGATGATGTTACGGCCGGGTCTGACAGTGGCGATGATGACCAGATGACGATTGGCCATAATTTTGAAGCGGTTCTGCAGGGACTGGAAAAACGAATGTTCCAGGCAGCAGAAGATCTGGAATTTGAAGAAGCTGCTCGCTTGCGGGATGAAATACAAAAACTGAAGGCCAAAGAATTGCTGATTGCCAACGACCCGCTGGCAAAAAGTTTCAAGGCGAGTGATTTGCAAATGTCATCCGGTTCAAAGCGTCAAAGTAGTAAGGTTCGCAAGAACAGCCTTGATGAAATGGGGCCTTCCGGTGAACGTCCAGTGCCACCTGGCGCATTGGAAGCCCGCAAGTTGCTGGCACAGCAAGCCAAAGAGGCTGAGCAAGCTATAAATCGTGACGGGCAAGACAGAGATCCGCATCATAAACCCAGATCAACTGGTGGACGGCCTGGCACACGGACGAAAAAAGGTAAGGCCCAACGGAGCGGTTTTTAATCGTACCCCTAACGGATCTCAGTGAATAATTACTTCTACCCTCTTCCAGAGTTTGAAATTGCTGATCGCACGCATTTGGCCCGCTTACTTTTCTTTCTTCATTGGAATTT
Organism: Hyphomicrobiales bacterium; assembly: GCA_021775425.1. GTDB lineage: Bacteria > Pseudomonadota > Alphaproteobacteria > Rhizobiales > HXMU1428-3 > HXMU1428-3. The sequence continues at coordinate 31,646 of JAJFHX010000013.1, read as the reverse complement.
CAGTACCTTTCAACACAAGACGCACGAACTTGTCTTAAGTCTTTTCACTATTTCAGATTTGGCTCTTCTCACTTACTCCTGATTACTGTCTGTTCTGTAATTCATCATCCAAAACCAACGCATAAAAAAAGCCACTCCCGAAGGAGTGGCTTTAATTCTTTGGTCGTAAATTCTATCCTTAAAAGGATTAGAAGAATATTACGCCACCTAGTGTGAACTGATCTAGCTCGTTGCCGTTAAGAACAGCATTTGCACCAGATGCACCTTCAAGTTCAAGATGATCCCACTTAGCATAAAGTTGCATTGAAGCGGCATCAATCCACTGGTGAAGGCCAACGCCGATGCGTTCTACTTCACTACCTGAGTTCAGACCATCATTGTATTGGCCATACTCACCATAGATGGCTGTATCACCAAGTGAATTCCAGCGTTGTTTCACACCAGCTTTGATGTACCAGCTGTCTGTGTCTACGCTGCCACCAGTGGCTGCGAAGTTAACAAGCTCGAAGTCTGTGTATGATGATGAAACAAAGATACCTGTTGGTACGTGCATGATAGAACCGCCAACTTCAAAGAGTTGATTTTCGGAAAAACCACCAACTTTAGCATCTGTGCCGTCAAATTCAGAGTAACCGATAGCTGCTGCCACTTTGAAATCACCGAACTGTCCAGCATATTTAGCTGCAACGTCCCAGAAATCATCTTCACCCCAAGAAGCAGAAACAGTGAAGCCTGCAATTGTAGGTGTTTCATATTTCACGACGTTGAAAGGCACACCATGACAGTCCTGACCGATACCACTACAACCAAGAGCAGTACCCCATGTTGTTGTTGTCAGAGCGCCATTACCATTGCCATTTCTAAGAAGGAATGTGTTGCCTTCAAAGACAATGTTATTGCCGCTGAATAATGTACCTGAAAGGTCAACAATTGAGATGTTGTCTGTTGCCTGAGATTGTTTACCCAAGCTCAAAGTACCGTATGTTTCACTTTTAACATACATGTAGCTGTACAGAACGCTAAGGTTTGTGCCTGAGTCATCCTGGTTTTGGTTTGTACCTTGAAGGAACACATCATCTTGCTGAGCTTCAATCGTGATGTTGTAACCGGCTGACCAGTCACTGTTGATTTTAGCTGCGCCTGCAAATGTGAAACGGCTACCTAGTGTAGTACCGTTATCTGATGCAACATATGCATCACTTGCAACGCCATCATCCCAGATGTATAGGCCTGAGTTGACCCAGCCTGAGATTGTCAGCGAAACCTTGCGGTTGCCTTTACGAGCTGTGGTTGCTTCTAAAGTTGCAACACGCTCTTCCAAATCTGCGCAGCAATCACCGCCTAAGTCGGCTGCTTGTGCAGGGCTAACAGCCATTGCACTGGCGATAAAACCAGCACCTGCTAGGGCTGCTATGCGATTGGATTTAATTAATCCCCCAATCATTCCTATTCTCCTATTCTTGTTCAGGCGCCGTTTGTAACTGACGCAAATATACAGTGAACTCATTTAAGAACGGCCCCCCGGTTAAGAATAACCGTTCGACCCCCGTCCCTCGGAAATCTTCACGTACAGAATCTTTAAACCATTTATGATCAGTACGTAAACAAAAACTACCACCCTGTGAGGGATAATATCCAGCCCTGTGTTATTTATGACACTTGGTAGGATATGCTTTAAGTAGCAGCCTTGGGAACATTCTCCCTTAGATTATATTCACTGTGCAATATATTAGCAGACATAATCCCCAGCTATTATTGTAAATTGAACTCGTTATTAACTGGTTAATTACTCATTAAGCATAATTTATTTTATCCGCACCGCCTATATTTTCATTTAATATCAATGAGTTACAAAGCGCTTTGGTGCAGATAAATGTTTTCACTCAACATCGAATCGATCAGTTTTTTTATGCACAGTTTATGAGCTGTTTTATGCTCATTTTTATGGCTCAAAAGTTGTATTTTTCTGGCAATTTCTAGTTTTTCTAATGAAAGACTGGCCTTTGTCATAGAAAAGTTAATGGAAAACTGTGTGTTCGTTGCACTATAGTGTTGTTTCAATGATACATATTTTCAGCCCGTCTGGCTGTCTAGGTATTTGGTATAATACTACCCCGAAAACAGGATTTTTAGTGTTGATTCGTAGACTCTCTCAAGAAATTATCGGGTTTCGGCTTAGTTTTTTTAATTTTCCGCAATAATTGATACTTTAGTACTGGCCGGCAGTATTTTTTATTAATTAAAACCGCTAATTGCTTGGATTTATACTCCAGAACTGCGTTATCATGCGCAATCATCCGGATTTTGCTGAGTGCGGTGTCTGGCTGTTGAGCCTGGCTCTGCTATGGCGAGTGATACTCATTTGACACCATTTATTCAGGAGAGCATTGTTATTTTATGAACAAAACACCGTTAACAACCACTCCTGACAGTGTTGATATCGCAATTTCCTGCAAAACTCTGACTGAAGATATTGTTGATGATATCTATAGCCAACTGCAGAATGAGGCCTACGCCTTCATACTTGTGTTTTTTTCCCCACTCTATGTTGGAACGAAATTTTCAACTGAACTGAGGCGGAAATTCAATAATACACCTGTTTATGGCTGTAGTTCAGCGGGTGAACTGACATCTGAAGGTTTATCTGAGGGGGCTATCGTCGCAGTTGGGTTCCGGGCCAGTGATTTTGGGGTTGTTTGCTGTTTAATTGAAAATCTCGATCAGTTCACCATTACGGACGGGCAAGCTCAGGTTCAGAAGAGTTTTGAAGTCTTTCAGTCAAACCGCAGTGTTTATAAACCTCATAGTCTTGCTTTAATGTTGGTCGATGGGCTTTGCTATTGTGAAGAACGACTGGTTTCTGCTGTCAATTCCGGCATTAAAGACATTCCTTTAATTGGTGGTTCTGCGGGTGACGGACTGCAATTTAGCAAAACCAGCATTGTTTATGATGGTGAAATTAAAGAAAACGCCGCTATTTTGCTGTTAATTGAGAGCCGCCCACCATTGCATATATTTAAAAGTGACAGTTTCCTGCCCTCACCTGTTAAATTTGTGGTTACACGCGCTGACCCGGAAAAACGGATTGTCTATGAACTCAATGCTATGCCTGCCGCGACAGCTTATGCAACGGCACTTGGGGTGAATGAAACTGATCTAAATCCCCTCAGCTTTGCCTCTCATCCTTTATCTGTCTGTTTTGGTGGTGATCATTATGTTCGCTCGATCCAGGATGTAAACGCCGATGGGTCCTTTCGTTTCTATTGCGCCATTGATGAAGGCATTGTTTTCACGCTTTCTGAAATTGGTGACATGGTTCAGGGCATTGAAGAGACAATGGAGGAAATCCAGCAAAATATTGGTAAACCGCAAATGGTTCTGGGATTTGACTGCATTCTCAGGCGGCTGATGTATGAAATCAATCAAAGTAAGGGGCAGGTTAATCAGCTTTTTAAGGATCACCGGGTGATTGGCTTTAATACATATGGAGAGCAAATCCACGGTATGCACTTAAACCAGACATTTTCAGGGATCGCGATTGGCAGATGAGCAGAGATAAAGGCACCTTAAATACCCCTGACACAGCACCGGAAAAACCAATTTTGCTGTTGAGCAACAAAGACGCGCCGACATATACCACTGATGGCCCGCTTAGCGAGAGGGAAGCGCAGTTAATCGAACGTGTTGAAAAGCTCGAAAAAATAAATCAGGCTTTAATTCGCCGGGTTGAACGCAGCATGGACCAGCGGACTAACAGTTATTCTCTGTTTCAATCAGCCATACTGCTGGAAGAACAGGTTCGCTCGCGCACAATGGAGCTGCGTTCAGCTCTGAATGAACTTGAAACTTCCAATCAGGATCTTTCAATAGCCAAAGAACAGGCTGAGCAATCTAATGTCAGTAAAACAAAATTTCTCGCGGCAGCCAGCCATGATCTGTTGCAACCTTTAAGCGCTGCCCGGTTGAATATGTCTGCTTTAAAAACTGAGGATGTTTCTAAACAGGCCGGGCGCCTTATTTCTCAGGTTGACCGTTCTTTATTATCTATCGAAGAATTGTTGCGGACATTGTTTGATATTTCAAAACTGGACGCCCGGGTAAGTGTTCCTGAAATCTGTCGTTTTCCTGCGGAACGAATTCTGAAAGGGCTTGAGGCTGATTTTGCCCCGGTTGCAAAACAGAAAAATCTCAAGCTTAGTGTTTTTTCATTACCGCTGATCATTCATACTGATCCGATTTTTTTGCGCCGTATATTACAGAACCTGATTAGCAACGCTTTAAGATATACGGAAACGGGCGGCGTTTTAATTGGCTGTCGCCGCCGAGGTGATACGCTTCGATTTGAAGTCTGGGATACCGGTGCGGGCATTGAAGAAGATGAACACGATAAAATTTTTGACGAATTTCATCGCTGTAAATCGCACATTCATCAGGATGGGCTCGGGCTTGGTCTGGCCATTGTTAAACGGATGGCCGAAGCAACAGGACATGAAATCAACTTTCGTTCATTTCCTGAAAAGGGATCCGTTTTTCAGGTTACCGTGCCGATCAGCAATGAACCATTTCAGCTCATTGATGAGCAGGATGAACCGAAGGATAATTTTCCAACCCGGTATAAATTGCAGGATGCCTTTGTTGTGTTAGTTGAAGATAACCCGAATGTCAGGGTGGCGCTAAAGACGCTGTTTGCCAAGTGGGGAGCGCAATGTCTTGCCGCTGCCAACTATTCTGAACTTCAGGAAAAGCTGGATCAGGTTGAGAGGCGACCGGATATTATTGTCGCGGATTATCACCTTGGTGATGATCTGGTTGGTCCTGAAATTGTCCGTCAGGTTCGCAGACGTTATGGCTCAGATATTTTGCCAGCCGTGATTATCACTGCAACACCGCAAGATGAAGTGCTGGCCCATGCAGCAAGTTATAATTGTGAACTTCTGACAAAACCGATTGCCCCGGCTGAGCTTCGTTCGCTGGTCCTTTATCTTTTAAATGAATGAACCCGGTTCATTTCGTTTTTCAGCTACATAACTTTGCTGTTGTTGTCAGTTAAAGATGGGGCTATACCCTGAATCTTTGGGAACAATTATGATAAAGGTTTCAGGCTGCTTTTAAATCTTCGGCTTTTCTCAATATAGCTCAGAGCAGAGCCTTTCTGACGTTCTATTTCTTCTGCAGTTAAGTCTCTTATGACTTTGGCTGGTGTGCCGAGGATGAGCACTCCTTCCGGAAATGTTTTATTTTCGGCGACGAGCGTATGAGCGCCGACGAGTGAATTTTTACCAATGACTGCGCCATTTAAAATGGTTGCTCCCATACCGATGAGGACATTTTCTTCCAGAGTGCAACCGTGCAACATGGCCTGATGACCAATCGTGCAGCCCTCACCTACCACTAGTGGAAAACCCATATCGGTGTGCATGACCACACCTTCCTGCACATTAGAGCCTTTTTTAATGGTGATCATTTCATTATCCCCGCGCAAGACTGCGGTGAACCAGACGCTTGTATCCTGCTCAAGTGTGACAGACCCTATGACGGAGGCTTCCGGGGCAACCCAGCATTTTTCAGGATCTTCAATGATGGGGGATTTATCTTCAAACTGATAAAGGGGCATGCAAATATCGCTTTTTTCTTGTTTCCATATCACATGAGTGTAGCTGTGATTTTTACATGAGAACAAGAGAGAAATTCAAAATATCAATTAAGAACATGCGCTCAGCTGGCATACGGCTTCAACGATCAGAACACCCTGGCAGAAACTCCAAAGCGCCGAAATGACAATGGCCATCATCACCCAATATGGTTCACGGCCGGCAATCATCACAGCGCGCAGAGTATTTCTGATGATCATGAAGGGGCCGGCAATCAGACGAAACATAGTGCCAATCAGTACGGAAAGGTTGCTTTGCTCGCGTGGCATTTCAAATTTTAACGGCTGGCCGGTCACAAGGGCGAAGGATGAAGCGCAAAACCCACCAACGGTGAACCCAAGGGCGAGGGTGTAGATATTCAGAATGATGTTAAAATCCGGGTACGCCACAACTGTCACAAATGCTCCCTGCTTTTGATGGTTCGTAAGCCAGGTAGCAGGTTTGCTCATGCAAATGCACCCCGACCGGAGAGAACCGGTTCAGGTGCATTTTGACATAGGATGTGGTGGATTTTAATTGTTTCGTTAATTTTTGGTTAACGCCGCGGCCTCATAATTCTTTTTCATGAGGGCCCGTTTGTGGTAGCTGGTTTTGCTGGGTTCGACAGTCATATAGCGATTAACTGCCCGGTTCTTAATTTATTCGTCAAGGTCAATATCGAGAATTGCCAGATTGACCTGATAGGAGACATCACCGTCTTCTGTATCTTTATAAATGGTGCCAAGAAATTCATCCGCCTTATGAAGTTCAACCATTTCTTCAATTTTCGGGGCGCGGCGCAGCTCGATCGCTTCTGAGTTAAAGACTTTGCGTAAATAGGTCTCTAATTTTTTGATTTCTTCAGCAGTCACAGTGCATCCCCTTTCAGGCCTTTTTGGTGGAATCTTTTCAGGTGCACAGGTTTATAAGAGCCAGCCGGTTTAATCAAATGTTTTATCACCCCGGCCTGACATCATAACTGAGGATTGTTGTCTGCATAGCACGGCGGTGAATGCAACCGCCGGGGCAGGCACTCATTTATCTTTCATTTAATCAGAGTTTTTTTCGCTGGCGACCACATTAAGAAGCTGGTTCATAGTGCGGGCTGGTTCGTTGCAACCGGCTGAGCCAATGACTTTTGCTGGCACACCTGCGACTGTGGTTTCCTTTGGCACATCTGCCAGCACAACTGAGCCGGCAGCAATACGAGCGCAATTGCCGACCTTAATATTGCCGAGAATTTTTGCCCCAGCGCCAATCATGACATTGCTGCCGATTTTGGGGTGACGTTCGCCGGTTTCCTTGCCACTGCCACCAAGGGTGACATTATGAAGGATTGAGGTGTAATCGCCGACTTCGGCTGTTTCACCAATCACCAGACCAGATGCGTGGTCAAACATTATGCCGCTGCCGATTTTCGCTTTGGGGTGAATGTCGACACCGAAAATTTTCGACGAACGGCTTTGCAAATAGTAAGAAAAGTCTTTTGAACCGCGATGCCAGAGGCGGTGCGCGAAGCGATGCGTTTGCAGTGCGTGAAAGCCTTTAAAATATAGCAATGGCTCCATCAGGCGATTACAGGCAGGGTCACGTTCAAAAACGGCTGCCATATCTATGCGCAGAGTTTGTCTGAAAGCTTCGTCATTATTGATGATTTCACTGAATGTGCGATTGAGGACACTTGCATCAACATCTGAATAATCGAGGCTTTGTGCCAGATGGTAGCTTAAGGCTTCTTCAAGTGACTGATGATTAAGAATGGCATTATAGATCAGACTGGCGATGACCTTATCTGCTTCTACTGCTTTTTCTGCTTCCTGCCTGACTTTCTGCCAGACAGGATCTACCTGACCGAATGATTTCACTTCTGCTTGCTGAGCCATGGCTTCCCTTTTCAACCCTTGTGCGGTAGTTTTAAACCAATCGTCTTAAACTATTCGCTTTGGGACTTCTTATCTATCTGACGCTTTATCATTCTCAAGTTTGCCATATTATACATTCATTACTGATGCTGGCAGAACTGATATATTCTGGCGCCAGGTGGCCTTAATCTGTATCTACTTAAAATTATCGCCCGCATTTCATTTTACCCTGTAATCCAGGCAGATTTACGGAGCCGTTCTCTCTTAATTCAATTAAGTTAAGAATTCTTACGATTATTACAACCATTATAACCCAGCTTAGTTACTTTCAAATAAAAAGTTTCTATCTATGGATCACATTTTGTTGTTTCAAAAACAAAACAGCCCCTTCATCAGGGGCTATTTAAAATGTCTTAGACTTGAAACGTTGAAACAGGTCAAGACTAATTCTGTAAATCATCTATTTTGTCTGAAAAATCAGGCTACACGGACGGAGCTTCCTGTTTTGGCTTTCTTTTTCAATTGTATCCCTTTGTAGCGGATGCGCCCGGCGATTTTCGCTTTCTGGATTTCCATTTTGCTCAAATGTTTGCCAAATGGAATTTGTGACATCGGGTTTGAACCCTGATCGTCACACCATTCGCAATAATCATCATAAAGCTGTGTCGCCGTGGTGCTTTCTCCTTCAGCGATCTCAATACGTTCTTCGTAATACCGATCCATCTCATTTTTCGGCAACAGGATCGGGTCTCTTTCTTCCGGCTTGTTTTCCAGCAACAGTGATGCCGGCGCTTCAATGCCTGAGTGATCATTATCATTGTCACTACGAAATCTTTCTTCACGCTGCCTTCTTGTTTCATATTCAGGTGCACTGTTTGTAAGCCGCGTGGTTGCCACGTGCTGGCCTTGCCCTTGCTCATCAAATGGTTCTGTTGCTCTATGTCTGACCGGGCGTTTTAACTGTGTTTCATCCATTTTCCACATGCTGAACACCACGAACAATCCCAGCGCTGAGCCTGCCTCAACCAACAGAGAGACAAGAATTATCAGGATGGTTTGTGTGTCTTCGAGTTTCAAGCCAAACAGGCTTGAGAGGAAATCGGCTTGTGGGTCAGTTTTGCCGGCGGCGGCAACACTTGTTGCGTCTGATATTTTGTTTTTCAGCGCAACGATACGTTCATCTATTTTGGCTGCTTCCTCGGAGATGGCCAGCTCTTTTCTCAATTCAAAAATAGCCGGGCAGTATTTGCGTGTGATCCAGTTGGTCAGCGTGCAATCTTTTGTAGCCTCTTGAATTGTCTGGCGGCGGCGACCTTTTAGTTTGATTTGCTGGGAAGTTGCGTTTTGCAATTCGGCTTCCACTGCACTGGCGGGCCGGTGTTTAGGCATCCATGAAATCTGATCCTGAAGTCGTTTTAACTCGGATCTTGTGTCGTTATATTTGGTAACTTTAATCAGTCTTGCGCCATTATTGTCTGCCCGGTTCAAGGCAGCAAAGCCAAGGCTTGAAGTCAAAGAATAGCCTGTGCAGATAATACCAAGAGCGATGCCGGCAACAGCTTGTGCCCATTTTCTGGTTTTTAGCGCATAAATGATCAGGAAGGGGACGATGGCTTTCAGGCAATCGGCTGCGACACTTGCGAGGCCATAAACATGGCCATCAAATTCAGTGTTGCCCAGGCTTGCGCCAAATCGCCAGTTCATGGCAGCTGATACCACCACCAATGCTGACGCTGCAATTAATCCCAGTAGTCCAAGAACATGTCTCATGGACGGCCTCCTTCGTTTGCACCGGCCTTTAAACCGGCATTCAAAACTCCGTCGTGGTTGTGTGCCCTGGCTTATAAGTTGTTCAATTCATTATTTCCTGTACAAACATAAATTCCTTCTGAAACTTAAGCTCTTTAAAACGCTGCCTTGTTGTTAGCGCGCCTATTATTAAGCTGACGGGAGTGATGACCTTTCATCACAACTTCAATAGAATTTTACGCTTGTTTGATACTTCAGACGGGTTTTCGCATCGTTTATATGATGCCGTTGCGTCTGCGACCCCGACCTCTTCCGGCTTTGAAGAAGGTTACTAACTTTGTGTTGGTGGAACCCCAGAGATAAAGAATTGAACATCTTTTAAAGAGAAGCCCAAACGCATAACTTTAAACCGCCGCGGTCAAAGTATGCATCTGGGACTTCCAGCGATAACTTGCCAACCCAGGATAATCTTTGCACACACATATAATGTGGGTGCGTATCCGGATTGACGACATTATCTGACACAGCCCCTTACGAGCCATAAGGAGTAACTGATTCGTTAATAGCTGTTAAGATTCAGAAAATTTAGACTGTATTCATAAAGCAACATTAAGTTAACGCTTTGTTAACCTTTGCATCTTTAGTAATATATTTGCAAAGTATATTTTGTTTATTCTTTATTATATTCAGTAGATCTCAACCTGGCATGAGTTTCCCATAACTTTTCCACACTATATATTTAAACTTTCTGGCAAACATATTCGTTTATAGTTGTTGTTTTTGAACGAATAACTAAGTTGCGTTGCATTAATATTTGCGGCGTTTCTAAATGTGTCTTTTTTATTGTGTTGGAGGTAAGTGGTTCTTTGTGCTCACTATTTATTTTTAAACTAATCTGAGTGCAGTTATTTTTATGGAAGACTATGATGTCGCGCCATGTTCGCTAAACGTTCTTTCGGGAGGAACCATCCTGAACTGATATGCCCAAAAATCAGCACTGTGATCTCGTGACATGATAAGACTTTGCGGCTCTTAAACACTTATGACATTTGCAATATTTAGAAGATTTACGGTGTTTGAAAAGTTGCTAAGACCTCAACGCATTTAGAGGTCAGCCAGGAATTCCAGAACACCTTCTTTATAGGCTTTATCCCCCACGGCGCGCATGTGATCTCTATCAGGAATCGGGAGATGTTTGGCGCCGGGTATCAGTTCAACCAGTTTTTCACCTGAGCCAGCTATCACATCTGTTGTGCCGACTGCTACGAGGGACGGCACTTTGATATTCGCCAGGGCTTCTTTGGTGACCGGTTTTCTTGTGGAGCGGATGCAGGCTGCGAGGGCTTTTAAATCACTTTTTGTGACCTCTGCGAAATCGCGGAAATTTCTTGCAGCCGGGTTGGTGACTTCTTCTGCCGTATCAGCTTCCAGTGCCCGGGCGATGGGTTCAGGGTTGCCCATACCGCGCACCATATGAAAGCCCATGCCGGCAAAAATGACAGATTTTAGCAAATGCTGGTAGTCCATCGTCACAAAGGCAGAGATACGTGCGCCCATGGAATATCCCATCAAATGGATGCTTGATAAATTGAGATGCTGACAAAGGGCATTTACATCCCCTGCCATCAGGTGAGCACCGTATTTTTCTTCATCATGCGGCTTTTCACTTAATCCGTGGCCGCGATTATCAAATGAGACAACATGATAGCCCGCTTCAGAGAGGTATTTGAACCAGCCGGGTGTTACCCAGTTCATGTGGCTGTTTGAGGCAAATCCATGTACCAGGATGATGGTCTCGTTTCTGGCCGTTTCAGATGATCCTTTTGGCTGCTGTTCAAAATAAGCCAGTTCGAGGCCGTCTGAAATGAATGTTCCTGTCGGTTGCATGCCCTGCTCCTGTTAAATTTTCGAGCTTTTCTCTATCATTGTTTCTGAAACAAGGCTATCTTTTGCAAACAACTTTCCTGCTTTGACTGTCACTGCTCTGTGGCTTATAGATGAGTGGCTTATTCAAAGCATGAATCGTTTTAAACTTAAGCTAGCCTTATTTTTTGAAAAATGTGGGGATGTGTTATGGGACATGGTGGAACACCGCAATTTACCAACGACATTGGTGTTGAAAAAATTGAAATCGGTGTGAAAGAATTTAAGTGCATTGGCGCGTCCGCTCCGTTTGACCATCCGCATGTTTATCTTGATATGGGGCAGGATGATGAGATCATTTGTCCTTATTGCTCCACTCTTTATAAATACCGCGAAACACTTGGCGCTGATGAGAGCATTCCACCAGCCTGTTTGGTGAAAACTGCTGCCGCATAAGCGCGATTAGAGACTTTCATATGAATGCCACTTCGTTAAATGCCCCGGTTCTGATTATTGGCGGGGGTATTGGCGGGCTGGTGCTGGCGCTTGAGCTGGCGAAGCGCAATATCTCTTCACAAATTTATGAGCAGGCTGAAGAATTCAGTGACATTGGCGCCGGGTTGCAACTCAGCCCCAATGCTGTGCGCCGCCTGAAAAATCTTGGACTTGAAACTGCGTTAGGTGCCGTAATCAGTGCACCAGATCAAATCTGCCTCTCTGACGGTTTGACGAATGCTCACCTGAAGAACATTCCGCTTGGCCATAGTGTGCTTGAAAAATATGGCGCTCCTTACTGGGTGGTTGCACGCAAGGATTTACAGGCTATCCTGCTGGCAGCCCTTGAGGAGTATGATTGTGTTTCCATTCACCTTGGCAAAAAATTTATCAATTACACTCAGAATCCGCCAGTCGTTGAAACCAATGGCTTGATCAGGGCGCATATGGAAGACGGCAGCACGGGTGAAGGGGTGCTTCTGATTGGTGCTGATGGGGTCTGGTCGCGCGTGCGGCATATGTTTGCACAGGAACAGACACCGCAACAAACCGAAATGATTGCGTGGCGTGCGCTGATAGATGCCGACACCGCGCCGCAGTTATTTAAAAATGCAAGTGACTTAAAAAATCCGAGTAACCTAAATACGACCGGTCCCAATTCAACACAGGTCTGGTTTGGTCCCAATTCTCATCTGGTGCAATACAGAGTGATGGGCGGGGATAAGATAAACCTCGTAGCCGTTACGAAGGGAAAAGCGCTTACCAAAGATTGGGCCAGTGATTTACCGGCTGAAGCATTATTTGAAGAAATGCGGCCCTGGAATAAGTCAATCCGTCAGGCGGTGATGGCTGTTGAGGGGTGGTCTGCATGGCCGTTGATGATGCTTGCGCCATTTAAGCCATGGAGCCGCGGCCGCGCCATATTAATGGGAGATGCGGCCCATGCTATTCTGCCGTTTCTTGCTCAGGGGGCGGCGATGGCGATAGAAGATGCCAGCCTGCTCGCAGAGCTGATTGAAAATCACCCGGATCAGCCAGACAAAATTGTTGATACTTTTCAGGCCCAGCGCTTTCGCCGCTGCCAGCGGGTGTTTTCCAAGTCTGTCTATCAATTGCAGTTCTATCACGCATCATCTTATCTGGCGCATATTCGCAATTTGGGCGTGAAAGCTCTGCCCGCTTCATGGATGCTGAAACAGTATGACTGGCTTTATAAATATTAAGGCCAGAAATTCTACAACCATTACTGTCAGGTCAGTTTAGGCTATTTCACACCGAGCTTTTTCTGCAGGCTGGATGATGAGGTTGTATACTGGAACACAACTTTCTTATCAGGGTAGATGTAGTTGTTGACTTTCTGTGCCATCAGGGCTGCTTCATGGAAACCAGATAAGATCAGTTTTAATTTGCCCGGATAATGGTTGATATCACCAATTGCGAAAATGCCCGGCTCGCTGGTTTCAAATTTTTCGGTATCAACCGCGATCAGGTTTTCATGCAAATTCAATCCCCAGTTCGCAACGGGGCCAAGTTTCATGGTCAGGCCAAAAAATGGCAGCAGGCAATTGCAGTTAACTTCGGTTTCCCCCTCCGGTCCGCTGATGGTTACTGAACTCAGCTCTCCATTTTCACCCTTTAGCTCTGTCATCTGACCAAGAATGAAATTGATCTTTCCTTCCTCACGAAGGGCCATCATTTTATTCACGCTGTCAGTTGCGGCGCGGAATTTATCTCTTCTGTGCACAAGGGTAACGCTTTTTGCAAGCGGTGTCAGGTTCAGTGTCCAATCAAGCGCGCTATCTCCGCCGCCAACAATCAGCAGGTCCTTGCCTTCAAAATCTGACATGCGGCGCACTGAATAATGAACGGACTTGCCTTCATAGTCTTCAATGCCCGGCAGAGGTGGGCGTTTTGGTGTGAAGGAACCACCACCAGCGGCGATGACGACATTTTTACAGATAAATTCCTGATTATCATCAGTTTTCAGGCGGAACTTATTATCACCAATGCGTTCGATTTCATCAACACGCTGATTGAAATGATATTGCGGATCAAATGGTTTGATCTGCTCAAGCAGCGCGTCTGTTAATTCCTGACCGGAAATAATCGGATATGCCGGGATGTCATAGATCGGCTTTTCAGGATAAAGCTCGGCACATTGCCCGCCGGGCCTATCAAGAATGTCAATGAGGTGGCAGCGAATATCAAGAAGGCCGAGCTCAAAAACAGCAAACAGACCGCAAGGGCCGGCACCGATGATCACGACATCTGTTTCAATTGGTGAATTTGTCATTTCCATTAATTTTTTACCTAATCATCATACTGGCAACATGGCCCTAGATGCATTGTGTTTCATGCGGCTCTGCCGAATTCGGCGACCAGAGATAAAAACAAGCGTGAATTCTTAAAATCAGAATTGTTTTTCCGGTGTTCTGACGATGAGGCCATCCAGCTCATCTGTGATTTTAATCTGGCAGCTAAGACGGCTATTGGCACGCACGTCAAAAGCGAAGTCGAGCATGTCTTCTTCCATCTCTTCGGGTGAGCCGGTTTTTGCTGTCCATGCGTCATCGACATAAACATGGCAGGTCGCACAGCTACAGGCACCGCCGCATTCAGCTTCAATGCCGGGAATGTCATGTTTGCGAGCCAGTTCCATGACCGTCATTCCGACTTCACCCTCAACTTCATTTGTGGTTCCGTCATGTTCTATAAAGGTAATTTTTGGCATGGATTTTAAACCGCGCTCCTTTGTTCAATTATTCACTCAGCCTGATTGAGGAGTTTTCATAAATCAGGCCGGTTCATTTGCCCCTGTTGTTATTACCGCAAACGCAGCTTCTGTTTGCCTTTCAATTCTGAGCTTCCGCTGAATGTTCAATCAGGCAGGAACGTGGCAAACAGTATTCAATCCGGGTGCAATCTCTTAAGCGCCTTCCTATAAGGCATATCTGAGTGAGATTCCAGCAAGAATTGCTTATGGGTGTTTAATAACAACTGGTCAGGGTTAATATAACGGGAGAGACAGAGACGCCTGTGCAGCTAGCCGTATGGCTGAAACTTCGAACAACTAATAAATTTATCGCCGGAATTTAATTCTATGATGCCAATGTTCATGTAGTGGATGATAACTGAGCCGTGCCGGGCATTGGAATGTGATTGCCCGTATCTCAATGAGAAGCGCAAAATGGATGCCTGCTGTTTTTCAGGCACTCTATATAAAGAGTGACAAGACTACAGGCTCTTTATCAGAAACAGAGAGGCCAGATCAGTAGCTGACAGGCCCGAAAAAATAATTTCAAACAGGGCCGATTAAATCAGGTTTTTGATAAATTTATTGGTCGTATTTATCAAATTTTCGATTTTACGGACCGCTTTTTCTTTTTCAGTTTCTGTTTCAGTTGGGTGCGTGCACTCATATTTTTCAGCCAGCTCGCCAATTTCCCAGGCACCGATGCCCCTTGATGAGCCTTTGATTGAGTGCATTGCCTCAGCCCATTGTTTTGGAGTTGTGGCCTCTCTTAACCGTGTTAAACATTGTTGTGAATGTTTGTAAAACAGGCCGAGAACCTCATTTTCAAGATCTTTGTTGCCAAATGTCTGACGAGACAAATGTACAAGATCAATTGGTTTGTTACTACATGGATGTTTTTCTTCTTCAAACTCCTCGAAGATTTGCTCAGCACCATATGCCATCGCTTTGCCCTTTTCAGTTTAAATGTCCTTGCATCTCTATTGCAGCCAACAATTGCAAGCCCTCAAAACCATTGAGTCTTTAAACTTTAAACCAGAAGTTCTTACGACTTGATAAACGATGAATGTTTTTTTATTGCATATGTGAGGTGAGTATTGCACAGGGTTATTTTGGAAATTTTTTTTGCTTTACATTGAAAACATGTAGTGATTCGTGATGAATAATATGGTACCTTCGGGTATTATTTTGTTATGTCTGATGTTCAGTGATTTTCGGGTTTAAATTTAATCCAAAAATATCAACGGGCTCTGGGGATGGTGACATCACCCGGCAACTGTGGGAATTCATTTTGATTTTCAAAACGGGTCTCACGGTTAAGAGGGCTTTTGTTTATGAGGGCATTTCGCGCACAGCACGATTTTAAAATTTTATTATAAGATGTGTTGTTGGATATGGGTTTGAGCTGTTGTTCCTGATGATTAGATTGGCATTGTTTTCCACATTTTTTCAACATTAACAGAATTCAGGGGGTCTGTAGGCGTTGATTCGCGCTTTCAGCCTGTTTTTTTGTTTTATACAGGGGCAGACAGCGATATGTTTGATTAAAGCCGTGATACATAAAATTCCTGCCAGGGAAATGAATATTCCAGTTGTTGGCAGAGTTTTGACATAATGGTGTTTTATCAAACGGAATTGGATGGTGGGGCAAAATTATCAATTCATTTGAGGGCAAATTATTTTTTGAATTTGCGGATAAAATCACTCTCTTTAATCATGGATCGCATTCCTGATCCTTACAAAGAGATGGCAGTGGTTTTGGCATGGTTCAAAAAGTCTCAAACAGGACAGCTGGAACATTTATCGGCTGTTCAGACGGGAGTTTCTCATTTCTATGAAATCATATTGTTTCTGCGGGTATGCAAAGAGCTGAAGCTGAACTGGCAGGCTTATCACCCGCTGAGCGGGCAAGTCGTAAACGATATGGAATTAGAATGAAAACCAAACTGGGGTATTGAAGCAAATTAGCTTTGTTTTGCTTTTTTATTATTAGTTTATCCGATTGTTTGAGATAGTAACGCGGGTTAAGTATTGGATTATTGTATGGCACAAGAAAAGCAACAGCCTCCTCTTTCTAAAGCGGCACGAAAAGGGGCAAAAGGGCAAAAAAATAACAACTCATCATTAGGTGCATCTGATGAGGCAAAGCGTGTCGGCGGGGGAAATTCGCCTTATTCTAAAAGCCCACCTGGAGGGCTTTCACAAAATACCGGAAAAACTGCCGGGCAACCTGGCGGACCGAATGTAAAACCAACAGTTAGCAGTAAAGTTTCACAAGGTGGTTCTATGGGCAGTGGTGCAAGTGGCAATTCTATGAAAACAATTGGTGGGCGACAAATCTCTGATCAGGATCCATATCCGACCAGAGTTAGCAGTGCACCGCGCCGTGATGAAAGTACCAGCACCCAAAATTCTGATGATCAGGGTGATCGTCGCCGGGCGGCACCGGCACGCAGGCGTTTTGCTGCCAATGATGATGTTCCTTCTATTGGCGGGCTGATCTTTGCCCTGCAGCAGCGCCCGTCCAATCGACCGTTTGTCATTGCTGGGATTGCTTCAGCCGTTTGGGTTGGTCTTTCGGCTGGCCTTGTCTGGTCAGTGTTTTGGCCAGCCTTTTCGCAGGTAACTAGTGTTGCTCAGTTTTTTCAATCTGTGAATGCGATGGGCACTCTTGCCGTTATCACTATTCCGATTGCCCTGTTCTGGTTTCTGGCCCTGCTTATCTGGCGGGCGCAGGAATTACGGCTGATGTCATCGGCAATGACAGAAGTTGCCGTTCGTCTTGCTGAGCCTGATAAAGCGGCTGAACAATCTGTTGCTTCGCTTGGTCAATCCGTTAGGCGGCAGGTAACTGCTATGAATGATGCAATCTCGCGGGCACTTGGTCGTGCTGGTGAGCTTGAAGCGATGGTTCATAATGAAGTGGCGGCACTTGAGCGCTCTTATAGTGAGAACGAACACCGGATCCGTAATCTGATTGGTGAACTGGCTCATGAACGCACTGCGCTCACGAATGATAGCGAGCGGATCAGCTCTGCTCTTTCAGGGCTTGGGCAGCGTGTCACGAAACAAATTGAACATCAGGGTCTTCAGACAACGCAATTGCTTGAGAAAACCAGCGGCTCTGTTTCCAGCAAATTGATTGAATCTTCTGAAAAAGTTGCTCAGTCAATGTCTGAGCAAAGTAATTCTGTTGTCTCTACCATGACTGCAATGAATGACCGGGTTGGCCGGGAAATGCCAGCCTTGCTTGACCGGATGGGCAAAGAGCAAATTAAGCTTGGCCGGGTTGTTGAACATGCCAGCAAAAATCTTACAGCTCTTGACAGCTCAATCGGCCATCATGCCGGCGCTCTTAACAATGCACTGACAGATCGCACGCAACAACTTGAAGGGATTTTCCGCAAGCATGTGCAGACGATGAGCATCTCTATGGATGAGCGCAGTCAGTCACTTGATAATACGCTTGGCAATAAATTACAGACATTTGATAACACATTACATTCTCGCATGGATGATTTTGAAGATACGCTGACGAATACAACACAGAAGATCGACCGTGCCCTATCTGATAAAGCGCAATATCTCGATATGGCGATTTCATCACGGGTGACTGAGCTTGATTCAGCTCTCATTCAGCGCTCACAGGTGATTGATGCGGCCTTTACTGAGCGTTTGCAGGCGCTTGACCATGCGCTTCACACCAGTTCGAAAACGCTGGATCAGGCTTTTGCGCACCGAGCGGAAGAACTTGGGCGTTCTATGGATTCTCGTAGTCAGTATATTGTTCAGACAATCGGGGCGAAAACCAAAGAGCTTGATAATGCGCTGATGTCCGGGGCGAAAACACTGCAACTGACAACAGAAGATGTTGGCAACCAGGTGATTAAAACCATTCATGGGCTGGCTCAACAGGCTCAATATCTGAAAGATATTTCATCAAGTATGCAAACCCATGTGAGCCAGATTACCAGTAACCTTCGGGATCAGGGTAATTTTGTGGTTGAGACTGCGGCCAAGCTTGAACATTCACATGACCGGATCGGTAATAAACTTGGAAATAGCCAATCTCATCTGCAAAAATTAGTTGAATCCATTTCTCATCGGACAAGTGACCTTGATATGGTTATGGGGTCTTACTCCAAGCAATTGGAGCAAACTCTGGCGATGGCAGAAAAAAAGGCGACGGATATTACCCAGTCGCTACATTCACGCTCAGCGACACAATCAATGGCAGCACTTTCTGAATTAACTAAACTCAGAGATACAGCAACCAATCAGACTGAAAAAGCAATCCACGATATGAAAGACCGGATTGCCGCCGTTTCCAATGAGATGTCAAGCCAGATCAACACGCTTTCGTCAGAGATCAGTGACACACAAAGTCATTTGAAAGAACAATTGCAGCAGATTCCTGACACCACGCGCAAGAGTGCTTCGTTGATGCGGCGCACATTGCAGGATCAGTTGAAAGCTCTTGAATCGCTCTCTTCAATCTCCAGCGGGTCTGATCATATTGATGTTTCCACGCCGGGCTCATTGCATGGTGGTGCTGGTGGTTATCAGCCTTCTGCAAACAAGGGTGCTCTCAACAGTGGTCCTCTTAACAGTGGTCCTGTGACAGATGCTTTCCAGGCGCAGGGAATATTACCGAAGCCGATGAATAGTGGGCAATTCGGTGCCGGGTATCAGGGTGCGCAGAACAATCCGCAATCTGGTTCCTCGTCCTCAGCTTTTAACCAGCAACATAACCTGAATGCTCATAATCCTGGCGCTATGCAGAATGAGCGCGATGCCGAGATAGATGCCATCACTGAAACACTGGCCAAACGTGTTAGCGATCAGATGGATTTGTCTGAATTATCAAAATCTCTTGGTCAAACCAATTCACCTTTAGCTGGCGGTCAGTTGCCGCATCAGGGGGTGAAACCACTTGGTGGAGGTAATGAGCTTGGCGCACAAGGTCTGGCCGGGCAAAGAGCTGGCGGACAGATGCCAGCAGGGCAACCATTAGGTGGTCAGGCGTTGGGAGGTCAATCTTTAGGTCAGGGGGCTCCTGGCAGAGGTGGATCTTCTCATTGGTCAATGGGTGATTTGCTTGCCCGTGCCTCTGAAGATGATCATGCTGATCAACCTGAAGATACCGGCAGTGTTACCAGTGCACTTGGTGATATTTCCGGGCAACAGGCTTCTGCACCGCCTATTAATATAAATGCGATTGCGCAACTGGTTGATCAGGCTGCGGCCGTTGAATTATGGCGGACATATCGTTCCGGTCTGAAAACACCGATTAGTGAATCTGTTTACAATGACAGAGGCGAAGCGTTCCGCCGCATCAACGGGCTTTATGGATCAGATGTTGCATTCAGAGGGAATGTGGACCGTTACATAGCTGATTTTGACCGTTTGCTGAATGACGCTGAGGCAAAAGATCCGGCTGGTAACCTTTCAACCAAACACCTGACTTCTGATTCAGGGCGGGTTTATTTGCTGCTGATGCACGCCGCCGGACGTATTGGCGGTTAAATCTGATGGTTTATTGATGTTTGAGATCTGCACCTCTGCCATTTCTTATGGCTGGGGTGTTTAATTCTTTACACTCAATACCGCTTAAATCAGGCGTTCTAAAACGTTTGCCAAAGCGACGAATTGGGCGGAAAGTTATTGCGTTCGTTATTTTTTAGCGCTATAAGCCTGTTTTTCAATATTGTTGAGCCATGTATGTAACTGATGCTGTTCACCCCTGGAGGAAGCATGGTTATTGCCAATGTTTCGGCGCATGGATGTTGTTACCTGCTGGAATTTACTGAATATTTTTTAGTGTTCACTGTTCCGGCCGGAGCTTAGATTTTTTAGGAGATACTGATGTCTGATTTTGTAGAACTTAAAGCATCGGTGCGTGAGCGTGTCGGCAAGGGGGCCGCTCGAGCTGCAAGACGGGAGGGCCAAGTCCCTGCTGTTATTTACGGCGATAATAAAGCACCTGAACCAATTTCCCTTGATTACCCTGTTGTTTTGAAACACCTCAATTCCGGGCAGTTTCTTTCGACCGTATTTGTGATTGAAGTTGATGGCAAAACAACACAGGTTCTTGCCCGTGACTGCCAGGTTGATCCGGTTAAAGATCTGCCGATGCATGTTGACTTTTTGCGGATTGGCAAGGGAACGAAAGTTTCTGTTTCTGTCTCTGTTCATTTTCTTAATGAAGAAACTTGCCCTGGCCTTAAAAAGGGCGGTGCGCTTAATATTGTTCGCCACGAACTTGAACTTACCTGTGCGCCAAATGCCATTCCTGATGTGATTGAGATTGATCTTGGAGATGCCGATATCGGCGATTCAATTCACATTTCAGATATCACTTTGCCTGAAGGTGTCACTTCGACGATTACTGATCGTGATTTTACAATTGCGACAATCACCACTGCTGGTCCTTCTGAAAGTGAAGAAGAAGAAGAAGACGGCGAAGAGGCTGAAGACGGCGAAGAAGGTGAAGCAACAGAAGAAGGTGATGAATAATCATCTGCTTTATCTGCTCTGATTTGATACTTCGTGAATTCAGAGTTTTGACTGGTTCATGGCTCATCTCATGATGGAGACCGATAATGAAGCTTCTGGTTGGGCTCGGCAATCCGGGTAAAAAATTTGACCGGAACAGACATAATATTGGTTTCATGGCTATTGACGAAATTGCCAGGGTGCATCAATTTGCGCCCTGGCGTTCTCGTTTTAAGGGCCAGTTTTCTGAAGGGCTGATAGAAGGGGATAAGTGCCTTTTGCTAAAGCCACAAACCTATATGAACCTTTCAGGTGAAGCTGTGCGTGAGGCGGTTCAGTTTTATAAGATTGACCCTGAAGATGTGATTGTTTTTCATGATGAAATTGATATTCACGCAGCAAAGGTCAAAGTGAAAAGTGGGGGCGGCAATGCAGGGCATAATGGCTTGAAATCCATTAGTCAGCATGTTTCCAATGATTATCAGCGGGTGCGGCTTGGGGTTGGGCGACCAGCAGATAAAAGCCAGGTCGCCAATTTTGTTTTAAAGGACTTTGCCAAAGCAGATGAAGCCTGGCTCAGTGAAGCTCTTAGCACCATTGGGCGCCATGTGGGTTTGTTGGTTAAAGAGCGAAATTCAGATTTTATCAAACAGTTTTCAGATGATTTGCGAGAATTTACGACATCATCATCTAAAGCTGAAACTAAGCCAAGACAACAAGGTGGCAGTGCCAGATCGAAAGCAACATCTGATGACAAATCAGATCGTAACAAAGAGCCTGGTGAACAATCAGCTTCAAGAGACAAAACGAAACAGGTTTCAACTGAAACACCTAAAAGTGCATTAGAGGCCGCATTAAACAAGTGGCTTAAAAAGGGAGATTGAGTTTATGGGGTTTAAATGCGGTATTGTCGGTTTGCCGAATGTTGGCAAGTCCACCCTGTTTAATGCACTGACACAAACGGCAAGTGCTGAGGCTGCCAATTTTCCATTTTGCACGATCGAGCCGAATGTAGGCGATGTTTCCGTGCCTGACCCTCGGCTTGACACACTTGCCGGCATAGCGAAATCGAAAGAAATATTACCAACCCGCCTCACCTTTGTTGACATTGCCGGCCTTGTTAAGGGGGCTTCCAAAGGGGAAGGCCTTGGCAATCAGTTTCTTGCTAACATACGCGAAGTGGATGCTATTGCTTATGTGTTGCGCTGTTTTGAAGATGAAAACATTACCCATGTTGAAGGCAAGGTCGATCCGCTTTCTGACGCAGAAACAGTTGAAACCGAGTTGATGCTGGCCGACCTTGAGAGTTTAGAGAAACGCAAGACCAACCTTGAGAAAAAAGCCAAAGGGCAAGACAAGGAAGCGATCGCTCTCATTAAAATTATCGACAAAGTGCTGCCCCAGTTGCAGGACGGCAAACCAGCGCGCAGCACCCCGCTTGAAGATGATGAGAAACTATTGTTTCGCCAGTTGCAGTTGCTGACGGATAAACCGATTGTTTATGTGGCGAATGTTGATGAAGAGAGCGCGGCTGAAGGCAATGCGCTTTCTGACAAAGTAAAAGCACAGGCTGAAGCTGAAGGGGCGGCGTTTGTTGTGATCTCGGCTAAAATTGAATCTGAACTTTCCGGCCTTGATGAAGAGGAACGGGCTTTGTTTCTTGAAGAGCTTGGCCTTAAAGAACCCGGGCTAAACCGGCTCATTCGTGCCGGTTATGGGTTGCTTGATCTTATCACCTATTTCACCTGCGGGCCGAAAGAAACGCGTGCCTGGACCATTCCTCAAGGAACAATTGCACCAAAAGCAGCTGGTGTTATCCATACAGATTTTGAGAAAGGCTTTATTCGGGCTGAGACCATTTCATATGCTGATTATGTTGAGCTCAACGGTGAAGCCGGCGCGAAAGAAAAAGGCAAAATGCGGCTTGAAGGTAAAGACTATATCGTCAAGGATGGTGATGTGCTGCATTTCAGGTTTGCGAACTAGGCTACGCATACTGTTTGTATCTAGCTGAACAGATAGTCAGATGTTTTGCTGGCCATAGGTTTTGAATTTCTGGTGGACGGCTTTCATCTCAGATTTGCTGAGCAGTTTTACATCACCCAATTGTAGCAATGCCCAATATTGGTGAGCCAGATCTTCAACGATTTCAGCCAGTTCCATCGCTTTGGCAAGTGTGCCCTCCCCTGCGAGCTGGCCATGGTGGGCCAGCAGGCAAGCCTTACCGCCCGTCATTGAGATTTTCACCCCATCAGATAATTGTTTTGAGCCAAAGATGGCATAAGGCACCAGCGGAATGACATCGGCCCCTGCAGCAGCGATCATGTAATGAAAGGGCGGGATTTCTTTCCCGGCGCAGGCGAGGATGGTTGCATAATTTGAGTGCGTGTGAACCAGGGCTTTGATCGACTTATTCGCCTGATAAGCGGCCCTGTGAAACTGCCATTCACTAGATGGCCTGAAGCCGGACTGATCCCATAATTTTTGTTCATCGCAATTTTCTTCGAGACTGACAATGTGAACAATCTGATCCGGCTTTAACTGATTATAAGGAACACCGGTTGGAGTGATTAAAAAACCATCCTCATAACGGGCAGAAATGTTGCCAGTGTGCCCGGGGGTTAGCCCCTTTTCTTTCATATAGATCGATTGGGCAATGATTTCTTTTGCCAGGGTGTTTCTGGTGAGTTTTTTATCGGCCAGAGTTTTCTGATCAATCGACATTTTCTTAAGCGACATTCGACAATTCCGATTTCAAATTGGCGAGGCCCGCTGTTGTTGCTTTAACGACGCCTTTTTCTGTGATCAGCCCGGTGACATATTTTGCCGGGGTCACATCAAATGCCGGGTTGGCTGCGGGGCTGCCTTTGGCGGCAATCTCTATGGTGATGAGTTCGTTTTCTGTCTCCCCGCCGCCAGCTTTCACACCTGTCATCATAAGCACTTCTTCAGGGCCTCTTTCTTCAATCGGGATATCAAAACCGCTGGTTAACTGCCAGTCTATGGTTGTGCTTGGAAGCGCCACGTAAAAGGGAATATTATTATCATGTGCTGCAAGCGCTTTGAGATAGGTGCCGATTTTGTTGCACACGTCACCATTGCTTGCGGTTCTGTCTGTGCCAACAATGCAGAGGTCAACCTTTCCGTGCTGCATCAGGTGGCCACCAGCATTATCAACAATGATGGTGTGAGGGATGTTTTCATGGCCAAGTTCATAAGCTGTCAGACTGGCGCCCTGATTGCGCGGGCGGGTTTCATCAACCCAGACATGGATGGGAATGCCCGCCTTCGCGGCGTGATAAACCGGAGAGGTTGCAGTGCCCCACTCTGTTGTCGCTAGCCAGCCGGCGTTGCAATGGGTGAGCACATTAATGGTTTCGCCGGGTGTTTTTCTCGCTGCAATTTGTCTGATCAGTTCTAGCCCGTGAACGCCGATCATGCGGTTGGTTTCAATGTCTTCCTCAACAATTAAGGCCGCTTTTTCATATGCGGCATTCAGGCGTTTTTCTTCAGGTAAGGGCAATAGATGATTGCGCATCACATTTAAGGCCCAGCGCAGATTTACGGCCGTTGGTCGCTGGCTGTTTAGATAGTCGCTCGCTTTTTCCATGGCCTCATTAGATGCGTCGTTTCTGATGGCGAGACAAAGACCATAGGCTGCTGTTGCGCCAATTAAAGGAGCGCCCCTGACCAGCATGGCTTTGATGGCATGGGCCGCATCTTCAACCGTTTTCAGATTGGCGATGATAAACTGATGTGGCAGTCTGGTCTGGTCGATTATGTCAACTGACCAGCCGTCTTCATTCAGCCAGATGGTTTTGTGTGGTTTGCCATTGATGCGCATTTTAAAACCCTAACCTTCATATCCGTTATCTTACGTTATCTCACACCCGGTTATAACAGTTTTATGACAGCTCTTTAAGCAAGTGATTAATAAATTACTGCTCACGTTTGATTGTCTGGATGATATTTTCAAGTGCCTGGAGAAAGTCAGAGCGATCTTTGCTGGTAAAGGCCGGGTTGTAACCTTTGATCTCTCCGGTCTCTCTCAATTCCTGGTTCAGTTCACGCATCGCAAGGGCCATGCCGATGTTATCACTTGTGAACAGCTTTCCGTTAGGGCGAAGAGCTTTGCCATCTTTCTCCATGGCCCGAGCCGCTAAGGGTATGTCTGCTGTGATGACGATATCTTTCGGGCTGATGTTCTCAACAATCCAATTGTCAGCCTCATCCGGCCCTTCGCTGACGACGACGCGTTCTACTAACGGGTGATCATCAAGCCGCATCCAGCTGTTTGAGACAAAGATAATCGGCAGATTATGCCGGACAGCGACTTTCACGGCCTCATCTTTGACCGGGCAGGCGTCTGCGTCGATGTAGATTTTGGTCAAGCTGTTGCTATCCTCCTCACTGGTCATCAATCGCCCTCAAAGGCCATCAGGCTGTGGCAGGGAATATTTAGACTTTCGCATTTGCTGGAACCACCAAGATCTGGCAGATCAACGATGAAGGCTGCGCCGATTATGTTGCCGCCAAGGTTTCTGACCAGTTTTGATGCTGCTTCCAGTGTGCCGCCGGTGGCGATAAGGTCATCTACGATCAACACTTTTTCGCCTTCGCGGATGGAATCAGTGTGCATTTCAAGTTCGTCAGTGCAGTATTCCAGCTGATAAGACTGAGAGATGGTGTCAAAGGGGAGTTTGCCCTTTTTGCGCACCGGTACAAAACCAACGCCGAGTTTGTCAGCCATGGCGCCGCCCAGAATAAAGCCGCGGGCTTCAATGCCAACAACAGCCTCGATGCCTTTTTCAAAAAATGGCTCGGTCATATTGTTAATGGTGGCGCGAAAGCCTTCCCCATGGCTGATAAGGGTTGTGACATCCCGAAACAATATGCCGGGTTTGGGATGATCAGGAATGGTTCTGATCAAGGATTTTAATTGCTCATTGTTCATCTTGCTTACCCCGTTGATTGGTTGTCCCTTTAATTTTGCGGCTAGTTTTAAAGGGGGGGCGCGGCATTGCAAGTGGTTTCATGTTGTATGAGGTGATTTTCTGGAATGAACGCGATTTTCTTCATCGCTCTGTGTATTCAGCACTCTTAATAATTTATATGCTGCAAAACTGTTTAATCCTTAGGGCCATTTAATAACCGGGGGCATTGAGGAGAGAATGGAGTTTACATTGCCGCCGGTTTTCAGGCCGAAGATTGTGCCTCTGTCATACAGCAGATTATATTCTACATAGCGTCCGCGCTGAATGAGCTGTCGCTCTCTCATTTCCTCAGTCCATTCCGTTTTATAATTCCGGCGCACGAGTTCGGGGTAGATATCTTTAAAGGCTTTGCCGACGGATTTGGTAAAGGTGAGATCATCAGCAAAACTTCCGGAATTGAGATAATCATAAAAAATACCACCAATGCCGCGGGGCTCATCCCTGTGGGGAAGATAGAAATATTCGTCGCACCATTTTTTAAGCGCTTGATAATCAGCAACTTTATGGCCCTCGCATGACTTTTCCATCGCTTCATGGAAGCTGATTGTGTCTTGGTCTTGCTGGGTGCGGCGTTCAGCTAAAACCGGGGTGAGGTCTGCGCCGCCACCGAACCATGTAGTGGTTGTGTTTACAAAGCGGGTGTTCATATGAACGGCAGGCACATTCGGATTATGCGGGTGGGCGATGAGGGAAATGCCGGAGGCCCAGAATTGAGGATGTTCACTTGCGCCCGGGATTTGCCCACGGAATTCAGGTGAGAACTCACCAAACACAGTTGAGCAATGAACACCGACTTTTTCAAACACCCGGCCTGACATCATCGACATAACACCGCCACCGCCTTTTGTCTCATCATGGTTTTGTCGCTCCCATGGTGTGCGCGAAAAACGCCCTGGTGATTTATCCGCCAGATAGTCCGGCAGGTTTTCTTCTAACTCATTTTCTAATGTTTCAAATTCCTGGCAGATCTGATCACGTAAGGTCTCAAACCACTGGCGTGCCTCAGATTGTAATTCTGCAATGGCTTCCTTTGGGGCGTGGGGTTGTTTGGAAGCGAGTTTGTTTTTGTCCATCATTCGTTTAAGCGCTCTTTAATATGTAGTTTTTCATATTGTTGTTTATGCTGTCTTGTCAGAAACTGAAGCTTCGGAACCTGTTCTATCATCAAAATACCCCGTCTGGCGAAGGGCTTCGCCGATGATCATGGCACCGGCGACGGCAATGTTCAATGACCGGACATCCCTCGCCATCGGGATTTTGATTTGTGCGTCTGACGCCTGGACAACATGCTCTGGAACGCCGGAAGATTCACGGCCAAGCAAAATTATGTCACCTTGCAGAAACTCAAAGTCAGTATAAATCGTGGTTGCTTTGGTGGTTGATAAAATAAGGCGGCCTGATTTTCTTTGATCTGAATCAAGAAAGCGATCAAAAGAGATATGACGAGTGAGATCTGATCTGGTGATATAGTCCATTGCGGCGCGTTTTAAACTTCTGTCAGACATGTCAAAACCTGTTGGGCCGATGACATCTACTGGGACATTGAGACAGGCACCGAAACGCAGCAATGTGCCCATGTTCTGGGGAATGTCCGGCTGATAAAGGGCGAGACGTACCATTATTAATATGCTCTTTCACTGATTGGGATTAAACTGGGACTACTATGGACAGCAGAATAAAGATGGTCTGCTGTCTGATCAAATCCGAACGCTTATTTGCAATAAAAAACCAGTTGAAACAGGTTTACACGAAGTTTCACACAAAAAATTGCGACAAATATACAAAAACACAAAAATGCGACGATTTATCTTTGACTCTCCCCTTGTGATTTTGACAAAACAATGGCAGTACAGTTCGCAAATAATAAATTTACCCTAACTTTCTAGCTGTCGTTATGTTATTGGCCAAATACGACACGAACATTGAAGCGAATATGATGATTTTCAGTGTGAAACCGAAGTTAACGGGGAAAATTAGCTGTTTTACTTATGATATACCTGTTTTTCAAATTAGAATTTTTAAAAATGCTTTGTATAAGGGCCAATTGAGCTCTTTTTAAATCAGCTTTTGCACAACCTGCTGGGGCGTTCTCATCTGGTTTTGTAAAGGCGGTAACCTGAAGGAGGCGAATTTGTCTTCAGACCATAATGATGAAGGCCGTCGGGATTTTTTGATGGTGGCAGCCGGATCTTTTGCTGCTGTTGGTGCCGGAGCATCGCTTTGGCCACTGGTTGACCAGATGAACCCTGATGCTTCAGCCAAGGCGCTGGCTTCGATAGAGATTGATCTGACACCGATTAAAGAGGGGCAGGCTGTGACAGTTATGTGGCGCGGCAAACCCATTTTTATCCGCAAACGTACAGCTGATGAGATTAAATCAGCTGAATCAGCCGATAATGCTGATATGCGTGACCCGCAAACTGATGAGACCCGGGTTCAGAAACCTGAATGGCTGGTCCTCATCGGGATCTGTACGCATTTGGGTTGTATTCCACGTGGCCAGGCCAATGGCGATGTCCACGGTGATTTTGGCGGCTGGTTCTGCCCCTGCCATGGCTCGCACTATGATACCTCTGGACGGATAAGAAAAGGACCGGCACCGAAAAACCTTGAAGTGCCACCATACACATTCGTTTCAGATACAAAAATCAAGATTGGTTAGGAGAGCAAGGCATGTCTGAACATAGCTCAAGCTACAAACCTTCAAACGCCTTTACGCGTTGGATGGATGAACGTTTACCGATCATTCGGTTGGTTTATGATTCTTTTGGTGTGTTTCCAACACCCAGAAACCTGAATTATCTCTGGACATTTGGCGGTATTCTTACCTTCTGCCTGCTGGTTCAGATTGTTACCGGCATTGTGATTGCCATGCATTTTGTCGCACATGGTGACCACGCTTTTGCCAGTGTTGAACATCTGATGCGCGATGTAAACTGGGGTGACCTCATTCGCTATACGCACGCGGTTGGTGCTTCAATGTTCTTTTTCGCGGCTTATGTACATATTTTCCGCGGGCTATATTATGGTTCATATAAATCACCGCGTGAGATTTTATGGATTTTGGGCGTCATCATTCTGTTGATGATGATCATTACCGCGTTTATGGGCTATTCACTTGTCTGGGGGCAAATGAGCTTCTGGGCCGTGACTGTGATTACTAACCTCTTTACCGCTATTCCGATTGTTGGTGAGAGCATCACACAATGGATCTGGGGTGGTTATTCTGTTGGTGACCCGACACTAAACCGTCTCTTTAGCCTGCATTACCTGTTTCCCTTTATTATTGCTGCCCTTGTTGGTCTGCATATCTGGGCCTTGCATGTGGTTGGCAGTAACAACCCAACAGGTGTTGAAGTGAAAACCAAAGAGGACACGCTCAGCTTCTTCCCGTATTTTGTGATTAAAGACGGGTTTATGGTGATTATGTTTGCCTTGCTGTTTTCATGGTTTGTGTTTTATGCGCCGAACTATCTTGGCCACTCTGACAACTACATTGAAGCCAACCCGCTGCAAACACCACCGCACATTGTGCCTGAATGGTACTTCCTGCCGTTCTATGCAATTCTGCGTGCAATTCCCGACAAGCTGTTTGGTGTGATTGCTATGGTGCTTGCAATTGTTGTGCTGTTTGTTATCCCCTGGCTTGATACTTCAAAGATTAAGTCAGTCAAATACCGGCCTATGTTCAAGCCGTTTTTCTGGCTGTTTGTGATTACCTGTCTTGCTCTTGGATATCTTGGTGCCAAGGCGCCTGAAGGGTATTACCTGCTGGCTAGCCGGTTGTTCACGGCCTATTACTTCATACATTTTCTTGTTGTGATGCCCGTTGTTGGTTTGATTGAAAAACCAAAGGCGCTGCCTGACAGCATTACTGAAAGTGTGACAGGCAAATCATCTCCTGAAGAGACCGCAAAAGAAGGGGCTCAATCATGAAGGTAAATGTCATGAAGCACAATCCATCTGGATTATTCAAAAAGTTAAGTCTTGCAGGTGCTGCTTTCATGCTTGCAGGTACTTTTGCTCTTTCGCCGGCTATGGCTGCTGGCGGGGAACCTGGCCCGGAAATCAAACGCCAGGATTGGAGCTTTAACGGCTTTAACGGCAAGTATAACAAGGCGCAATTGCAACGCGGCTTTGGCGTTTATAAAGAAGTTTGTTCAGCCTGCCATGGTTTGAAACTTCTTTCGTATCGTAACCTTGCGCAAAAAGGCGGCCCTGAATTCTCCAAGGAGCAGGCGCTTGCTATAGCTAAGGAAGCGACTGTGATCGACGGTGTTGATGATAGCGGTGATCCTAAAGAGCGGCCTGGTAAACTTTCAGACCGTTTCCAGTCACCTTTTAAAAACGAAGCTGAGGCACGTTCAGCCAATAATGGCGCATACCCGCCGGATTTTTCAGTTCTTGCCAAAGCGCGCACCATTCACCGGCATGTGCCGTGGTATACGGAACCTTATTACTGGGCTTATGATATTGTCACCGCTTATGAAGAAAAAGGTTCTGACTATATCTATGCCCTCCTGACAGGCTATGGAACAGCGCCAAATGGTGTGACACTTGGTGATGGCATGAGCTATAATAAAGTGTTTGCAGGTCATCAAATCGCGATGGCTGCGCCGCTGACTGAAGATGCTGTTGAATATACTGATGGGACACCAACCACAGTTGAACAGCACGCCAAGGACGTAACGGCCTTTATGGCATGGGCATCGGAACCACATCTCAATGCCCGTAAAGATCTTGGTAAGCGGGTGCAGATTTATCTGCTGATCCTGGCTTTATTGCTGTTCCTTGCGAAACGCAGCGTCTGGTCAAGGGTGAAACATTAGTTTTATCCGCTGATCGCTGATGATCATGAACAAAGATTTACTAGAAGCTGGCTCTTTTAATTAGGGGCCGGCTTTTTTTGTCATAAATGTTTTACATTCGACATTTTAATAGACGGGATGACAGATTTTGTGTTTGTTTTAATTCAATTAAATTCCATCTGCGGGGGTAAATATGACTGAGTCAGTATTGGGCATTGTTGGGGGTAGCGGGCTTTATGAGCTTGAGGAATTAACAAACGCTGAGTGGCGGCGGATTGACAGCCCCTGGGGTGCGCCCTCCGATGACGTATTGTTTGGCGAAATTGACGGTTTGCAAATGCGTTTTCTGCCCCGGCACGGACGCGGGCACGGGCAGTCACCTTCCAGTATTAATTACCGCGCCAATATAGATGTATTAAAACGGGCGGGTGTTACGGACCTTGTATCTGTCTCTGCCTGTGGTTCTTTGAAAGAGGAATATGCGCCTGGGCATTTTGTGCTGGTGGACCAGTTTATTGACCGGACATTTGCGCGGGATAAAAGCTTTTTCGGGCCGGGCTGTGTGGCGCATGTGGCGATGGGAGACCCGACAAGCCCGCTTCTTTCAGATGCGATAGCACAGGCTGCCGAAAAGCATAGCCTACCTCTTACCAAAGGGGGGACGTATCTCGCGATGGAAGGACCGCAATTTTCAACACGGGCTGAGTCTAATCTTTATCGTTCATGGGGGTGTTCGGTGATCGGCATGACTAACATGCCTGAAGCCAAACTCGCGCGGGAGGCCGAGATTTGTTACGCCAGTCTGGCTATGGTGACTGACTATGATTGCTGGCATGAAGACCATGAACATGTGGATGTGGCTGAGATTATTCGTGTGCTTTTGGATAATGCTTCTCGGGCCAAACAGCTGATTTTACAACTGGCGAAGGACTTTCCCCGCCAGCATCCACCTTGCCCAGTTGGCTCAGACACGGCACTCGATGTGGCTATCATTACGC
>JAJFHX010000012.1 GCA_021775425.1 Hyphomicrobiales bacterium | reverse complement strand
GAAAAGACAAAGCTTGTTGCCATCACACAGATGTCAAATGTGCTTGGGACTGTTGTCCCTGTGAAAGAGGTGATCAGGCTGGCGCATGAGCGCGGAATTAAGGTGTTGGTTGATGGCAGCCAGGGCGTTGTGCATATGCCGGTTGATGTGCAGGACCTCGGTGCTGATTTTTATGCCTTTACCGGTCATAAGCTTTATGGCCCTTCAGGTATTGGGGTGCTTTATGGTAAGATGGAGCACTTAGAGAAGATGTCACCCTTTATGGGCGGTGGTGAGATGATTGAAACGGTTTCGACTGATGCGATCAGCTATGGACATCCGCCGCATCGTTTTGAAGCCGGGACACCGCCAATTGTTCAGGCCATTGGGCTTGCTGCAGCGATTGACTATGTTGAGAGTGTTGGCCGTGAAGCGATTGCCGCACATGAAACTGAGATCACTGATTATGCCACGCGTCAATTATCTAAGTTAAATTCAGTGCGGGTGATTGGCGAGGCCAAGGGAAAAGGTGGCATCTTTTCGTTTGAGATTGAGGGTGTGCATGCGCATGATGTGAGCACGCTTATTGATCGCTCTGGGATTGCTGTTCGAGCTGGCACGCATTGTGCGGAGCCTTTAATGGCCCACTTTGGAGTGACGGCGACATGCCGGGCCTCTATTGGGATGTATACCAATAAGGCTGATATTGATGCGTTGATAGCCGGGCTTGAAAAGGCTAATCAGTTTTTTAACTGATGAATTGGTGTGAAATTTAACAGAACACCCTATATAATAGTGATAACTGGATTAAAAATTTAAACTGAGAAATCTTTTTAAGGTTTTAAAGATGATTGAAGATAATGAAATGCCTAAAGATGAGAGTGTAGCCTCAGACGCGAATGCGAATGATGCCCTGACCACGGGTGTTGACCGGGTTGGTAGTGAGCCAGAACCTTCTTTTATGGCGCAGGTTGAAGCGGCAGCGAAAGAGAAGGAGGGGGATTTTCCGCCGATATCTGAAGAAGAGCTTGAGCGTTTAAGACGTGATATTGTTGCTGCTATCAAGACAGTATACGACCCGGAAATCCCGGTTGATATTTATGAATTAGGTCTTATCTATAAGGTAGATATTGAAGATGACCGATCGGTTCATGTCGAGATGACGCTGACATCGCCTGGTTGCCCGGTGGCGGGTGACATGCCCGGATGGGTTGTAGATGCGATTTTAGATGTTGATGGTGTTAAGGGGGCGAAGGCCTCTCTTAGTTTTGATCCACCCTGGGATATGAGCATGATGTCTGAAGAAGCGCGTTTTGCGTTGAATATGTTTTAATTCCCCTAACCGGGATTTTGATTTTTTTGAGGAAAATCAGTAATGAAACGTGAACTTCCAAAAGTGATGACACTGACTGAGGCGGCAGCTGAACGCGTGCGCTCTATTATTGAGAATTCTGATGCACCGATTGCCGGATTGAAAATTGGTGTCAAGAACGGTGGCTGTGCGGGTATGGAATATACCCTCGACTATGCGGAAGAAATTCAGAATTCAACGGATGTGGTTGAGGATAAAGGCGTTAAAATCGTAATTGACCCGAAAGCGATCTTGTTTTTGCTTGGCACTGAAATGGATTATGAAGTGACAAAGCTTTCTTCCGGGTTTGTTTTTAACAACCCCAATCAGACCAGTGCTTGCGGGTGCGGGGAATCTGTGGTGATCACGCCTGTCAATCAGGATCAGATGGATGCGTTTTCAAAATCCGGTTAAGCCGATTTGCGGGCCGTTCGCGCCCCCGAAGTTATTCGCCTGAAGCGTTTAATTATCGCTGCTTATAAATCAACACGTAAAATTGTGCCGGCTATTTAGCTGAGTTATTTATCTATCTGGTGGTGAATCGCTTTGGATCAGCCGACTTGCTGATTTGAGATTTGAATTTCTGGTGGGTTGTTATCTGTTTTTACCTGATTACGTCCGCCATGTTTCGCGGCATAAAGGTTTTTATCAGCACGGGCAATCAGACTTTCAATGGTATCTGTTGTCTGGAACTCTGCAACGCCGAGTGAAAGGGTGATGCGGCCCAGTTTTTCGCCGGTTGATTTTTTCAGTAGCTCTTTGTTCATCACGGCTTTGCGAATCTGCTCAGCTACAATGGCAGCGTTTGAAAGATTGGTCTGAGGCAGGATGATTGCAAATTCTTCACCGCCATATCTTGACGCGAGGTCTCGTCCTTTGACATTGGTACTTAAAATGCTTGCTACGAGACGAAGCACCTGATCACCGGTCTGGTGGCCGTAATTATCATTAAACGATTTAAAATGATCAATATCTGCGATGATGAGGCAGAGCGGTTCATCTTCATCAAGGGCGTAGGTGATTTCTTTATGAATGGTAAGGTCGAATTTTTTACGATTGGCGATGCTGGTTAGGGCATCTATCATTGATTCGGCCTGAATGCTTTCAATATTTTTATTGAGTTTGGTAATCTGTTCTTTTGAATGAACCAGATTATCTTCCAGCTCTTTGGTTTTCTGAGCCATCTCGAAAGTGGCGGCCGCCATTGAAGAGATCATCATTTTTAATGAACCCTTATCTTCAATGTCAGCAAGTTCGCTGGTGAAAATATCAAGGCTTTCCGTGTAGTTTTCAGCATTTTCGAGAGAGTTGCCCACCATCTCTAATACTTCGTTCAGCTCAAAAGAAACCCTTGAGCTGATTTCTTCCATACGGTCATCAATCTGGTTCTTACAGAAATAAGTATTGTAAAGGTCGTCCAGCTGATCCTGATTGATGCGGGGGCTTTTAGAGAGCATCTGTTTGATCTGGTTGTTCAGTTCAGGTTTTAGCCCACTTGCATAATTGAACCAGAGTTCATAGCCATCAGGCGCAGCAGATGACTGGTTATATTTAATATAACCTAGAGCTTTCTCTCCGAGAGAAATGCTTGATTTGTGCTCATTATTTTTAGAATCTTCGGTCACTGACTCACCTAATGATATTGATGCTTACGAAAAATGCTGATTTTAATAAATATTACTTAACATCGATAAGTTGTTTTTAACTTAATTTTTTTAATTGTTTGTTTCCTGATCAATCAAAAAAAGAGCATAATTTATAATCATTAGCTGATTTGTACAATATTCTATAGCATAAAATTTCAATGCAGGTTGCATCAGCTGACATCTTCAACCTGTTGAAAATGTTGTATCTTATAGATATGAAATAATATTATGACTTATTTTTAATAGGTGTCCTTTTCAGGAACGCTGGCACGTGATCTCCCATCCCAATAACCGGTTCTTCCGTTTTACGCCGCTTTTGTCCGCTTTTTTCAGCTGCCGGGCCCGATTTACGAGATTGTCGTTTAGGGGCCGATTTAGGCTCGTTTTTTCTATTTGAGACTGTTTGTTTTGATGAAGAAACCTTATTTTCATCCTGGTGAATTTGAGATGAATTTTGTGTGGATATCTCATTTTGATTATCAGTTTCAACTTCAGTTGAGACTTTTTTATTGCGGCTTTGCTTTTTTGCGCTGTCTTTTGGGTTAGAGCGGGGTTCAGAAGTTTTCTGTGAGTCTGACCGGCTGGCAGGTTTTGTGTGCTTCTTCTCAGATGAACGGCCGCGCTCTCTGCTTTGAGATCTACCCTGGCGGCTGCGTTTTCTGAAGTCTTCTTCATCCGGGGCGTCGCCAATCCACTCAGGTGTCATTTCACACAGGCTGACAATTGCATCAAAATTCTTTTTGTCTTTTGGCGAGATGAAAGAAGCGGCAAAGCCTTCTCTGCCGGCGCGGCCGGTTCGGCCGATGCGGTGGACATAGTCTTCAGCGTGAATGGGTATGTCAAAATTAAAGACATGACCGACATTTGGAATATCGAGGCCGCGGGCGGCGACATCGCTGGCAACAAGAAAGGTGATTTCACCAGCGCGGAAACTATCTAATGTTGCCATACGCTGGCGCTGGTCCATATCACCATGAAGTGCGCCGACGCTATATTCATGTTTGGTCATTGATTTAAGAAGGATGGAGACATCCCGTTTGCGATTGCAAAAGATAATGGCATTTTCAATTTCCATTCCATCTATCATTTTGCGGAAGGTATTTCTTTTGCCGGTGTCATCTTCATTATTGAATATGAAGCGCTGGGTGATGGTGCTGGCTGTTGTGCTCTGGCGCTCGATCTCAATTTTGACCGGGGATTTAAGAAATTTTTTGGTAAATTTCTGAATTTCATCCGGCATGGTTGCGGAAAAGAACATAGTCTGGCGTTTTGGCGGTAACAGGCCGCAGATCTTTTTGATGTCATCTATAAAGCCCATATCGAGCATGCGATCGGCTTCGTCGATGACCAGAATTTCAACGCCTGTCAGCAATATCTTACCGCGGCTGAAATGATCGAGCAGGCGGCCTGGTGTGGCGATCAGAATATCGGCGCCGCGATCT
The DNA here is from genome assembly GCA_021775425.1 of Hyphomicrobiales bacterium. GTDB lineage: Bacteria > Pseudomonadota > Alphaproteobacteria > Rhizobiales > HXMU1428-3 > HXMU1428-3. The sequence continues at coordinate 17,145 of JAJFHX010000012.1, read as the reverse complement.
AGTTTCTTAAACTGCTCATCAAAAGAAACACCACCGATCAGAAGAGCGATGGTCAGTTTGTGGTTTGTGCCCAGTTGCTCGAAGGCTTCGGCAACCTGAGCGGCAAGCTCTCTTGTCGGGGCGAGAATGAGTGATCTTGGCATTCTTGCTCTGGCCCGGCCACGCTCCAGCTTGGTGAGCATGGGGATAACAAACGATGCCGTTTTGCCTGTTCCTGTCTGGGCGATGCCGAGAATATCTTCTCCAGCGATGGCTGGCGGAATGGCGGCTTTCTGGATGGGGGTTGGTGTATCATAGCCAGCACTTTCAATGGCTGCCATGACTTTATCGCTTAAATTCAATTCTTTAAATGTCATATGACAATATTTCCCTGCACAGGGCGGTTTTCTCTAAACTGGTTGCCACTTGTGCTAATTTGTTCGTCGAGCATGTTTGTTGAATAATTGTACAGCGCATTATACATGCTTAAAATAATCGGATATTGCTCTGATTTCAGAGCTTTGATCCGGATCTGTCTAAAATTGACCTCAGATCTGATTTTTCAGTTCAATTCAGGCTGTCTAACTCACATTGTCTCTAGCAGGTTTGCCAGCTGTTTAACAGGATGAGGCTTCGGTTTTCATCGTTTTTCATGGAAATATGTGCATTTTGGCCCTATTTGACAGTTTAATGACGAATTTTTCAGCTCTAATACGTGGTTTTGGTGGTTGGTTGAGGTAAAATCCTTTAAAGCCTAGGTTTTAAATTACTGAAAATTCAACTGGTTCTGGTCAGGTACCAGGTGCGGCATATTCTGAGTTTTTGGCGAAAATTGCCGTGCGTTGCAGATTGGCCCTCACACATTGGTCGTAAGATGTTCTAAAATGTATTGATTCGCTTTGAGCTCTTATAGTTTACAGGTGGCTCTAATCTTTAGAAACCGGTTTGTTGAGTTGTTTGTGTCTTGCTTTTTAAATTCCATTCAGTTTTGGCCTTTCAAAGTCCATACAGATTGGGGCTGGCACGATAACAGGCAATTCCAGACAGATATTTTCAGAAAACAGGGAATGACATGGCGCGTGACTTATTCGCAAGACTGGAAAATGCGGTTAAATCTGTTGGCAGAAAATCCAGGCAAGCTGAACCTGTGAATGAGCCTGAAGCTGTTAAGGAGCCGGTGCCTACTAGCGAAGTTGTGGCGATCGGGAATTTAAATGATAAGGAAATACGTGTGAGTAAGGCAAATACAAAAAAAGCGAATGTTGCAGCACCGGTTGTAAAGAAGTCTCCGGCGAAAGAAACAACAAAGAAATTGCCTTTAAAAGATAAAGCTACTGCGGCCAGTTCTGGTGAAGCGGATTATACCGCGGCTGATATTGAGGTGCTTGAAGGGCTGGAGCCTGTGCGCCGCCGACCGGGCATGTATATTGGCGGCACAGACGAAAAGGCGCTGCACCACCTTTTTGCCGAGATTATTGATAACTCAATGGATGAAGCCGTGGCTGGCCATGCGAACTGGATTGAGGTGCGCATGGAAGCGGATGGCGCGCTTGTTGTTTCAGATAACGGGCGGGGCATTCCAATTGATCCGCACCCGAAATTTAAAGATAAATCGGCGCTAGAAGTGATTATGACGACGCTTCATGCGGGCGGTAAGTTTGATTCCAAAGTTTATGCGACATCTGGCGGGTTGCACGGGGTTGGTGTTTCTGTGGTGAACGCGCTTTCCAGCATTCTGGAAGTTGAAGTGGCGCGCGGGCAGCAGCTTTACCGCCAGACTTTTTCGCGTGGCATTGCACAGGGAAAATTAGAAAAGCTTGGGTCGATTAAAAACCGGCGTGGCACGAAGGTGCGGTTCATTCCTGATGAGCAGATTTTTGGTAAGGGGGCGAAATTCAAGCCTTCTATCCTTTATAAAATGGCGCGCTCAAAAGCGTATCTTTTTGGTGGGGTTGAAATTCGCTGGTTTTGTGCGCCTGAATTGCTTTCTGAAAAAGATGTGGCGAAACCTGAGGCTGTGTTTCATTTCCCCGGCGGGTTGAAAGACTTTCTTTCAACCCGAGTGGAGGGGGCGACGCTTGTTACCAGCACGATGTTTTCCGGCAAGGTTGAAACCAAGGTCGGGCATGGTTCGCTTGAGTGGGCGCTGTGCTGGATAGGCAACCGCGACGGGTTTCTCAATTCATATTGTAATACGGTGCCAACGCTTGAGGGTGGTACCCATGAAAATGGCTTGCGCGCCGCGCTCACAAAGGGCTTGCGGGCGCATGGTGAGCGGGTTGGTAACAAGAAGGCCGCACAGATCACGGCGGATGATGTGTTTGTCAGTCTTGGGGCGATGCTATCTGTTTTTATTCGCGAGCCGGAATTTCAGGGCCAGACAAAAGATAAGCTGGCGACAGCAGAAGCGGCGCGGATTGTTGAAAATGCGGTTCGTGATGAGTTTGATCATTGGTTAAGTGCGCACACAGCTGACAGCGCGAAGCTGCTTGAATGGGTGATTGACCGGGCTGAGGAACGGTTGCGCCGCAAGCGGGAAAAAGAAATAAACCGCAAAACGGCAACGCGGAAATTGCGCCTGCCGGGCAAGCTGGCGGATTGTTCTGCCAATTCGCGTGAAGGGACTGAGATTTTTATCGTTGAGGGTGACAGCGCGGGTGGTTCAGCCAAGCAGGCGCGAGACCGAAAACTGCAGGCGGTGCTGCCGCTTCGCGGGAAAATCCTGAATGTTGCGAATGCAAGTTCAGCCAAGCTGGCGGCGAACCAGTTGCTCTCTGATCTGGTGCAGGCGCTGGGTTGTGGCATGGGACGGAATTTCAAGCTGGATGATCTTCGCTATGAAAAAGTGATCATCATGACGGATGCGGATGTGGATGGGGCGCATATTGCTTCGCTGCTGATTACGTTTTTCTATCGTCAGATGCCGGATCTTGTGCGCAACGGGCATTTGTTTCTGGCAATGCCGCCTTTGTTTAAAATCGCGCAAGGGGCGAAGACGCTTTATGCGCGTGATGAAGCGCATAAGGATGAGTTGCTCAGGGATGAATTTAACAGCCGGGGCAAGGTGGAGATTTCCCGCTTTAAGGGCCTTGGTGAGATGATGGCGAGCCAGCTCAAGGAAACCACCATGAATCGGGAAAGCCGGATTTTGCTGCGTGTTGATATTACTGAGGATGAAGAGATCACACTTGATGTGGTTGAAAAGCTGATGGGCAGCAAGCCTGAAGCGCGGTTTGAGTTTATCTCGCAAAATGCGGAATATGCCAAGGATTTGGATATATAGCCGGGGTCGGGAAAAAGTCCCTAGCCAGTTGAACATCATGGCTGCGCCTCAGTGTACTTTGCTTCCGGGGGATGAGGTTGTTGTGAGGAGTTTACCACGACGACACAGGATATTAAAAAAATCGCATGCAACGTAAAAATCCGTTTAGAGAAAAAACATACAAAACCAGATTATTGACCGTGTATGGGACTATTTTCTTTGTTGCAATATGTTTGCTGGGTATATTTATTTCTTTTGATAAGAAAGACCGTGTGAACGAGGTTTATGCAACCAATTCGCCGCAAGCGAATGATACTCATTTTGCTTTTTCCCGAGAGCTAGAAAATGGTGATCATGTCTCAATTATATTTAATTTAAAGGACAAAGATTGGAAGGTTTATAAGTTTTCTGAAAATGCTGAGCTTTATCCTAAATTAAGCAAATTAGATGGTAGAGTACTTCATTATTCACATGTTTCCCGATCAACTGATAATCGGAGACTTTGGTCAATTTTAAAATGCAAAATTAATAACTCGTCTTGTCATTTAATTTTCACGTCCAACAAACTAATTGGTGTTTGGACAGAATTGCCAAATGGTGCATCATTATTTACTTCAAACGTAATTAGCAAAACTAAAAAAGGATACGATACTGTTGGCTTAGATCTGTTCCATCGAGATGCCACAGGAAATATCAAAAGATTAACAGAATTTGCTTTTTATCAATTTGGATTTTTAAATGTATTAAAAGGTAAAATTATAGTTGCGGCCACAGGGCCAAAATCTCACCTTCTAGAAAAGCATTTTCCCAATGATTTATATGAAGAAACAAAAATAGAAGATGTATTTGAAATTCAAATAGACGAAAATTTCAATTTAATAATTGAAGAATCAATTTTTAAGCCCGTAATCAATACAGATAAAAAACTCTTTAAACCGAGTACGATTGATGATAGCCCATTCATGGCTGTTCTTCAGCGGTGGGAAGCAAAGGGATATAACTACCGTTATGATTTAGCAATTTATAACCTTAATTCAGGTGAACTTTATGATCTCATTAAGGCGGAAGATTTTTCATTTTCTCGTCCAACATTGCTGAATAACGGTCGCGTGATTTATCTCGAATACATCGAGAATGTGTATAAGATTTATGTCTATACCATTGCTACTAAACATGTTGAATTGCTTGCAGCTATTTCAGCAGAAGAAATTGCCAATTCGAACATAGAAACCCTTCATATTTCTAAGTAGATTTTAAAATGGGTTAGATTTATATAGGTTCATGATCTAAAGGCGAGATACTATTTTAAGAAAAATTTTGAAAAATTAAGATAGACCTTAATCATCCAGGACGATTTCACCTCTGAAATATTGCCGGGCTGCTTTTGATTGTGGTGCTTCTATGAGGGTTTTTGTTGGGGCTTGTTCTGTCATCTGGCCTTTGTTCAGGAAGATGATTTCGTCTGTGATGCGGTTGGCCTGGCCGATGTCGTGGGTGACGATGATGATTTTTGTGCCAGCTTCACTGGCGCTTAGCACCATATCTTCAATCGCTTTGGTGGCGTTCGGGTCCAGGCTGGCGGTGGGTTCATCCAGAAACAGAATGGCCGGGCGGGTCATCAGGGCGCGCACCATGGCCAGCTTTTGTTGTTCGCCGCCTGAAAGACGCCGGGCCGGGTTTTTGGCCTGATCTTCCAGGCCGGCTTTTTCCAGCGCTTCATCTATCAGTTTTTGCTGCTCATTCTTATCGGTGATGTTTTTCACGCGTAAGGTATAGCGCAGGTTTTCTGTCACCGAGCGGCGCAGCAGCACTGGCTTTTGAAACACCATGGCCTGCTGGTTTTGCATGGCTTTGGTCTGCTCTGAATTTTCACCTTTTTGATACCAGCTGATTTTGCCAGATGTCGGGATGAGCAGTCCGTGTAGTAAGCGCAAGGTCAGGCTTTTACCAGCGCCATTTGGCCCCATGATGGCGGTGATGCCGGATTGGTTGATGGTGAAGCTCATCCCATTAATGAGGGGCTGGGATTTGTTTCTTCCCCCGAAATTCAGGCTGAGGTTTTCGACCTTTAAGGGAAAGAGGTTAGTCACTTGCGCGGAATTAAGCATAGGCATAACGCTCCGCAGTTAAATTAATCGCGTGGACGAGGCCGTTGACGATGAACGACAGAATAATCAAAATAATGCCCAGGCCAAGGGCGAGGCTTAAATTGCCTTTTGATGTTTCTAATGCGATGGCGGTTGTCATGATGCGGGTAACGTGATTGATGTTGCCACCAACAATCATCACCGCGCCAACTTCCGAGAGGGCGCGGCCAAAGCCAACGAGGATGACGGTGATGAGCTGGTAGCGCCCATCCCACAATAAGGTTGCAGCCATGCCAAGTTTGCCAACGCCGAGTGATTTTAGTTGTTCTTTATATTCTTCATAGATGGCCTCTAAGGTCTGGCGGGTGAGGGCGGCGATGATCGGTGTGATGAGGATGACCTGGGCGATGACCATGGCGGTTGGGGTATAGAGCAGGCCAAGGACACCAAGCGGGCCTGAATTGGAGAGGAACATATAGACAATCAACCCGACAACGACGGGGGGCAGGCCCATCAGCGCGCTGAGCGCAATGAGTGTGATGGTACGGCCTCTGAACCTGTATACGGCGAGCAGGGCACCAAGGCTGAGGCCAATGGCGCAGGAAATGAAGATCGCCAGCAGATTGACCTGTAATGACAGGATGACGATTTCAACGAGGTCTCTATCAGCTGTAATGATGAGATAAAAGGCGTTTACAATGGCATCTGTGATATCTGACATGCTCTGGACCTATTGGTATTGAACTTGTTGGCTGGGTCAGTTCAGGCGTTTTTCGGGCAGTGTTGCACGGTGTTGGATATGTGGAAAGAGGGTTCGACATATTTTCATTAATTTGAGGGGTTTGGGAGGATATTCAAGGTATGGAACATTTAAATGGCGACCTGAAAGAAGGCAAAAAAAAACCAGGTCATTGCTGACCTGGTTAAGTGTAGATACTTCTAGCAATAGAAGTGAATAGAAGGATTCTGGGGAGGGAAGAAACCTTCAAGACCAAGAGCAGATAAATCTGTTTCTCAATCTCTATGATTTGAATATGCCGTTTTTTTAACGCATGAGCAACCATGTTACGCGCAACACAGGCATGCGCTGAGTGCATGGCTCTTTTGAGGGTTTATGCCTCTTGTATGCATGAATTATCGCTTCTTATGGGCCTATCAGACTTTCTGCAATGCGGCATTCTGGCGCAGTTTGAAGCCGGGTGGCCGGGTGAGAAATTATGGTGAATTCAGGGTTTGTATTTGCTATTATGAAGCATTAACTGTGCTGCTGATTTGATTTGGAAGGTTTTCGTTTTTCAGATTACTGGGGGGTGCAGGGTGTTTGGCAGGGCTGGTTTTGGCTGGCTCTAAATTCAATATTAAATGGAGTATAGTTATGTCTGTTCGTTCATTTTTAATTTCCGGCGTTGTTGCTGGTGGGCTTGTTGTCAGTTCATTTGGGGTGGCGGCTGCTGGTTGTGTTTCAAAGTCAGCGCAAGCGACATCTGGTACTGAAAGTTCAGCAAAATGGTTTGCAATGGAAACAATGGTGCAGGCGGTGAGCTGGGGGCTTTGGCCAGGCTGGGTTGCTTCAGGTGAAGTGGCTGGATATACCGTCCATAAAGAGCGCTATAAGTGTAAAGCCGATGGTGGCAGCTATACCTGCATCAGCTGGGCGAAATTCTGTACTAAATAAAGTGTTTTGAGCTTTGCTTAACTGCTGAGTGGCTAAGTTGTTCTGCTGCTAAGTTGTGAAGCGTTATAAGAGGCATCAGATTTTTTCTGGTGCCTCTTTATTTTTGTTGCGACGCTTTTTGGGGCGTAACTATTGCGACTTTGTTTCAGGTGCAGTTTTCGCTTCAGGCTCTGCTTCAGACTTTGCGGGTGTATCCGTTTGGTCTTCTGGGGTGCTGGTTTCTTTTGTTGCTACTTTATAAAAAACGGTTGGAGAACCTTGTTCCATTTGCCTGAATGACTGGATAAAGCCGGTTGTCATATCAAAGCTCAATCTGGTTTTTTGCCTTGGTTTGAAGAGATATTCTGCTTCTTCAGCGTTGATGGTCAGTTCAAATTTGAGGTTAGATCTGACGCCGCCGGGGGTTTTGAAAAATGAGCCGGTTTTTTCAGCAAAAAACATGATCACTTCAGACTGATTGGCGCGGCCAGACATGGTCAACGGGGTGAAGATGCGGCTGGTGTCTTTGGGGTTGTTGCCAAAATAGAGATTGTCGAAGTTCATTGTGTCTTTGGTATCGACATTGGTGACTTTCAAATCAAAGGACAGAATTGTGCCGCGCCTTGCGCCATCGTTAGAAATTGTCAGCGGGATGGCGAACACATCGCGGTAGCTTGAGCGGTACATATGAACAAGGGCCGGGGGGTATATTTTCAACTGTGCTTGTTTGAGGACGGTTTCATAAAAGCTATAGCCGGAAAATAACAAGGCGATGGCGGATACCAGAGTGGTGATGAAAGCGCCTGTGCTAAAGGTTGAATTGGATCTCTTACTCATTTTACTTTCCCCATCAGGCTCAGTTGATTGATTGTTTTTTTCTGTCTGGGTTGCTCCATCTTCTTGATGGCTGGCTTGTTCATTCCAGTCCATCACACTATGAAGCAGATCGTCCAGCCGTTCCGTGGGGTTGTGACCACCAGGTTTTTGCATTTTTTCCCCCATTCTGCATGTTAGTTCGCTGAAAATATTTATAAAAGTCCATTAATGCGGCTGTGTGAATGTTTGTCAAAACAATATGGCAAAGGTTGGGGGGGTGTGTTCTATTTTCTGGCGCGTGCAAAATGGCAAGCCTGGGGGTGACTATGATTATGATTTTGGGCTGAAAATGTGCTGGAAAAATTTTTGAAATTTGGTTATAGTTCGCCGGTAGTTATTTTTGGAGATGGTTTTATGATAGCTGTGGTTTCACATAGCTATATTGATCACGCTGACTTTAAAGCAGGTGATCAGGCGGGTATTCAGCAACGGCTTTGTGGTGATTTCACTTTTAGCCGGGTTTTGCTGTGCGCGTCTTTCTATGTTTTTACAGCATATGTTATTGAGGCCTTCTCCCCGGTTGCGAAAGCTTTGTTCGCAGCTCTATCATCATTGTCTACTTTATCTGCTGCTCTCTTGCTGGACCTCCTGCTGCTTATGGGCCCCTGGGCTGCCAGGCGTTAAGTCGTCAAGGCCTTAGGGGATTGAGTTATTAGTGATCACTTGAAACGTGGTCAGGTTTTTAGCAAATTTAGAGAATGATGTTCTCTCAAAAGATAATTTAGGACCTTTTAAAATGACTGAAAATACTCAGGGCGCTGACCAGCGGCGCAATTCACAAGATAAAATTACTGTTTTTGATACCACTTTGCGGGATGGTGAGCAGAGCCCCGGCGCATCTATGACATTGAACGAGAAGCTTCAGGTGGCTGAGCTGCTTGATGAAATGGGTGTTGATGTGATTGAGGCCGGTTTTCCGATTGCTTCAAATGGTGATTTTGAAGCGGTTCATGAAATTTCAAAATTGTTGAAACGCTCGGTTGTGTGCGGATTATCGCGCGCGCAAAATAATGATATTGACCGGGCTGGTGAAGCTTTGAAACCAGCCAAACAATCACGCATCCACACGTTCATATCAACCAGCCCTTTGCATATGAAATATAAATTGCAAATGGAGCCGGAAACGGTGCTTGAAGCAGTGACCAGCAGTGTGACAAGGGCGAGGCGGTATACGGATAATGTCGAATGGTCGGCGGAAGACGCAACCCGCACTGAGCATGATTTTTTGTGCCGCAGTGTGGAAGCCGCGATTAAAGCCGGGGCCACAACGATTAATATTCCTGATACTGTTGGTTATACGGTGCCGGAAGAATATTATGATTTAATCAAAATGTTGATTGAAAAAGTGCCCGGCGCCGGGGACGTTGTTTTTTCAACGCATTGTCATAATGATTTGGGTTTGGCTGTTGCGAACTCGCTTGCCGGTGTGCGGGCCGGGGCGCGGCAGATTGAATGCACGATTAATGGCATGGGCGAGCGGGCTGGCAATGCGGCGCTTGAAGAGATTGTCATGGGGATGAATACGCGGGCTGATGTGCTGCCCTATTGGACCGAGGTGAACCCGGTTCACATCACCCGGGCATCCAGGTTGGTTTCAGCAGTCTCTGGTTTTCCTGTTCAATATAACAAGGCGATTGTTGGCCAGAATGCATTTGCGCATGAAAGCGGCATTCATCAGGACGGGATGCTTAAAAATAATGAAACCTATGAAATCATGACGCCGGAATCTGTCGGGCTTCGGGCTTCTTCTTTGGTGATGGGTAAACATTCTGGCCGGCATGCGTTTAAAGAGAAGTTGAAAGATTTGGGCTATGAGCTTGGCGATAATGCTTTTCAGGAGGCATTTCAGCGATTTAAAGCTCTTGCGGACAAAAAGAAACAGGTGTTTGACGAGGATTTAATCGCGCTTGTTGATGATGAGGTTTCTTCTCAAAATGACCGGATCAAGCTTGTTTCGTTGACTGTTTATGCCGGCACGGGTGGGCCGCAAAAGGCGACTGTGACGCTGAATGTCGAAGGTGTTGAAACAACGCGGGAAGCAGGCGGTGACGGCCCGGTTGATGCGACGTTTAACGCCATTCGGGCGATTGTGCCTCATGAGGCGCGGTTGCCGCTTTATCAGGTGATGGCCGTGACCGAAGGAACCGACGCGCAAGCCGAAGTGATGGTGCGGCTGGAGCAGGATGGTTTCACGACGACCGGTCGCAGTGCTGATACGGATACGATGGTGGCATCGGCCCGGGCTTATATCAGTGCGCTCAATGGGTTAATTTCCCGGCAGGAGAAAACATCGGGGCAGAATTTGCAAGTGATCTGATTAATTTTGCTTGCTGGCTGCAAGGCTTTATTTTGTGGCCGGCTCGATATAAAGAGATAAAACAGGCGCTCTGGTTTTGGGGCGCCTGTTTTTTTGGGTTGGAGTTGGGGCCCGCGAATTTGACTAAAAGACCGGTGAACAGTTGCGAAAAACTTCTGGAATACGGCGCCGTTAAGCCATATTATGAGGCCGTGAAGGCTGACCGCACAGAAGATTTTGTCTGAAATTTTTTTGCAGGGGGTAGGCATTGGCGATTTAGAATTATCAACTCATTTCCAGGAGTGTAAATATATGTACAGGGTGGTGATTGTCATTGGGATGGCTGTGGCTGGGATGATTTTTCCTCTCAATGGAGTTCTGTTAGCGGCGGGCAATCAATGTCTTGATGCGTCTGTTTCGGCGGTTGGCAAACCTTCTTCAATAGGTGAGCTGGCGCGGGCGAATGCTTTTTTTACCTGGAAGTCAGTTGTTAAGGCCAAACATGGTGATGACTATGCGGCATGGTCTGCGGCTACGGAGCGCCAGCTCTCATGCGTTGATTTGATGGCCGGGGAAAATAAAGGCAAGTGGGAATGCACCCGGATAGCCAGGCCCTGCAAATCGACAAAATCAATAATAAGTGCATCGCCTTCCTGTAAAGAGCTGGTGACAATTGCTTATGGAGCGCGCAAACGTTCTGAGCTGGCGGCCAAAGCGGAAGCTGAAAATGGCTGGGCATTGCTTGCAAAACGCACACATGGTGATGACTGGGCTTTATGGGAAAGTGCGAAAGACAAGTCTGTCGACTGTAAGAAAAAGACCAAATATAGCTATCAGTGTGTGGCGCAGGCTTTTGCCTGTCAGTGATCGGCCAGCAAAACAACACCCATATAATAACTCTATAATTAACAACCGTTTATAGCTGATGTTTGGTTATGTAGCAGGGCTTTACTGCTGTGTGCTGTTTTGTGCAGTTTCTGGTAGGGGGTTCTTCTGCTATAACTTAAGAGAAATGATGTTTGGTTGTGCTGCCCCAAGTTTTTCGTTGTGGTTGTGGATTGCTGATCAGGCCTCATTGTTTAATCTCTGGGTGAGGAAATGTTGCTGAATGGTAGATGGGAAAAAAATTAGCTATCCCGTTCGTGTTGGTGTTGTGGATAAGAACCCGTTGATTGTGCGGGGGTTGCGGTCATTATTTGATGAAGATGGCCGGTTTGATCTGGTGGCTGCAGCTTCAGACGGCGCGCGGCTGCTGGATGGGCTTGAGATCCTGTCGCTTGATGTGGTGATTACCGGTTGGATTATGCCTTATTGTAATGGCCGGCAGTTGCTTGAAGCTTTGTCGAAACGCAAAAATGCACCGAAAATCATTGTTTATACTGGTGATTTAAGTGATGCGGTGGCCAGAGAAGCGATGGACCTTGGGGCGCGGGCTTATTTCTCTAAATCGGAACCGCCTGAGCGGTTGCTTTATGTGCTGGATAGCGTGGTGCGTGGTTCGATGGTGTTTCCTTTCATGGCCAAGGCACGCGACGCAAGCCTGTTGCAACAGTTGACCCGGAAGGAAGGTTTGTTGCTGGAGAAATTAAGCCTTGGCATGACGAACCTGGAAATGTCTGAGGTGTTGCAGGTTTCGCCGAATACCGTGAAGTTCCATTTGCGCAATATTTACTCGAAATTGAATGTCAGAAACAGGGCGGAAGCGGTGGCGCTTTATTATAATGAGGCAAACGGCTCAAATTCTGTGTCGGTGAATTCACGGGTAGAGACTTTGCCTTAAATTTTATTTCTCAATCAAACCTCACTCACTCTCTTTTCGCCTCTCCCACTTTCTCAATGCCCTCTCCTCTCTTTTTTATTCTTCAAAATACTTTGCAGCAACTGGGTTGACGCTTGGGTTGTTGTTTTGGTTTGTGCTGGATTTGTCGTGATTTTGATCAAATAGCGGGCAAATCGCAGAGCAATTGATAAAAAAAATTGCAAATAAATTAAATTTTTCTGTCAAAAGATATAAAAACCCGTGAAAACCTACCCTTTTGGGTGGGCTTGCCCTACCTCTTGGCATATTCTTTAACCCATGATTAACGGATAGCGTTGGTTCAACTGAGGGAACAAATTCTCAGGCAAAAATAAGGGGTGAACCCTTTTGCAACTGCCATTTGTGACTGACTTATTGAAAATAAGTTGAGCAATTGCCTTGTAGAACTGGCGCTTTGCAACCGGGGGGAAACCCCCGCAATAATTGAGGATTTAATCCTCTGGGGAGAGATTATGATAACTAGCGCTGGCGGCGCCAAGCCTGAACTTATTTACGGGCTGCGGAAAGTGACTGAAGATGCTGCGATTGCCGCATTTGACTGGATTGGTCGCGGTGATAAAGAACGCGGTGACGGCGCTGCTGTTGATGCGATGCGCACCGCTCTCCAGCAGATTGAACTTGAAGGCCTGGTGGTTATTGGTGAGGGCGAAAAAGATGAAGCGCCGCAGCTTTACAATGGTGAAATTGTTGGCCAGCCAGGTGCCGCTTTTAAAGCTGATATCGCGGTTGACCCGGTTGAGGGGACATCTTACCTCGCCAAAGGTTTAACGAATGCGCTGGCTGTGATTGCGATTGCGCCGCGCGGTACGATGATGGACCCTGGCCCGGCTTTCTATATGGAAAAATTTGCGGCACCGCCGCGGGCAAAAGGCGAAATTGACCCAAGCTGGTCAGTTGAAGAAAAAATTCAAAGACTTGCCAAATGCCTGAAAAAAGATGTTTCAGAAATTAATATTTATGCCCTTGAGAAACCGCGCCACCGGCAGATGATTGAAGAAATTCATGATGCCGGGGCAAGGGTGCTGCTTTATCCGGCAGGTGATGTCGCGGGTGCCTTGCTGGCTGCTATCCCTGAGAGCGGCGTTGACGCATTGATGGGCACCGGCGGCACACCTGAAGGGATTATGTCTGCGGTTGCTATCAGGGCGCTGGGCGGTGAATTTATGGCCCGGCTTGACCCGCAACTGCAAACCGAAACTTTGGCCGTGAAGGCTGCCAATCTCGACACTAGTAAATGGTACAAAATTGAAGAGCTGGTCTCATCTGATGAGTTGTTCTTTTGTGCGACCGGCATCACAACCGGGCTGATGCTTGATGGAGTTGAGCCGTTCAATGGTGGGTTTAAAATGCAAACCCTGATGGTTACCGGGGCAACTCATGAGCGACAGATTTTGACAACATACACACCAGGTAAAGGTCGTTAAATAAACTAAATTATTGAAATAACAAATAAAACACCCCCATTCATATGGGGTAAAGATAAACTGGAAGCGCAGGAATAAATTGCAGGCTTCCCTCTTACTGGGGAAAAGAAATTATGCCAAAGATAGTGGATCGTCCCATTATACTGGGTGTTGTTGGAGACTCAGCAACCGGGAAAACAACCCTCTCAGCTGGTGTTGCTAAGATTTTGGGTGAGGACCGTTGCACGGTGATCTGTACAGATGATTACCATGCATATGACCGGGTTGAGCGTGCTAAAAACGGTATCTCTGCGCTTGATCCTAAAGGTAATTATATTGACATTTTAGGTCAGCATTTGCGCGCTTTGCGCCGCGGTGAAGCGATTTTAAAGCCGATCTATAATCACGATCATGGCACGCTTGACCGGCCTTTATATGTCAAACCGCGTGACTATGTGATTATGGAGGGTCTGCTTGGTTATACGACGCGTGAGATGCGTGATTGTTATGATGTGAAGATCTATCTTGACCCTGAAGAAGATCTGCGCGTGAAGTGGAAAGTGCACCGGGATACAACCAAGCGTGGCTATACCGAAGAGCAGGTGCTTGCTTCGCTTGAAAAGAGAAGAGCTGACAGCCCGGCTTTCATACAACCGCAACGGACATTTGCTGATATTGTCATTCGTTTTCAAACGCCAGCTCAGGGCGGTGATGATGCGCATCTGGATGTCAGGCATATACTACGGCCAACATTGCCGCATCCTGATTTCTCGCCTTTGTTTGAAAGTGCCAGTAATAGCGGGTTGCTTTATGAGCTGGCGCGCGACGTTGATGGAAAGCCGGTTGATGCGTTGCAGATTGACGGCAGTATTTCAGATGAACACTCGATAAAAATACAGAATTTGTTATGGGATTTAATCCCGGAAGCAAGCCATTTGCGTGACCAGCTGGGCCTGATTGATGGGGCCTCAGCGACAAGCCATCCTTTGGCGTTGACCCAACTTCTTGTTGCCTATCATATGGTGAAAGCCGCCCTAGGCGTGCATGCCATATAAGGGGGCCATATAAGTGGCCCATATAAGGGCCTGTCATATGGTGGTGTTTGTGCTACCTAGGCAGCAGCAAAATGAAGTTTTGTCGAATTTACACGTGATTTAAAAGGAGATCTTCTCATGGGAGAAGCGGTAGAAATGCAGAATAAGCCGGATGCAGAATTGAAAGCCAAGATGGCGAATGCGATCCGTGCCTTAGCTATGGATGCAGTGCAAAAGGCTAATTCGGGCCACCCGGGCGCACCAATGGGCCTTGCTGATGTGGCAACAGTGCTATTTTCAGACCATTTGAAATTTGATGCAGCCAACCCCGATTGGCACGACCGGGACCGGTTTGTGATGTCTGCCGGGCATGGTTCCATGCTGGTTTATTCGCTGCTTTATTTAGCCGGTTACCCGGGCATGGGAATTGAGCAAATTAAGAATTTTCGCCAACTTGGCAGCCCGACCGCCGGGCACCCTGAATTTGGCCATGCTGCTGGCATTGAAACAACGACCGGGCCGCTTGGTCAGGGTATCACAACCGCTGTTGGTATGGCTTTAGCTGAACGGATGCAAAACCAGAAGCTTGGTGATGCGGTGATTGACCATTACACCTATGCGATTGCTGGTGATGGTTGCCTGATGGAAGGTATTTCTCAGGAAGCGATTTCAATGGCCGGGCATTTGCAGCTTTCGAAACTGATCGTGCTTTGGGATGACAATAATATCTCGATTGATGGCGAGCTTAATATGGCCTGTTCTGATGACCAGCTTAAGCGGTTTGAAGCTTCAGGATGGCATACTATTCAGGTTGACGGGCATGATATGGCTGCCGTTTCAGCCACGATTTCTGAGGCGAAAGCCAGTGACAGGCCAAGCCTGATTGCCTGTAAAACAATTATCGGTTTTGGTTCCCCAAATAAACAAGGTACCTCATCTACGCATGGCTCACCGCTTGGAGATGATGAAATTGCATTAACGCGCATGAAACTCGGATGGACATCTGCGCCATTTGAAGTGCCTGAAGATGTACTTGAAGCCTGGCGGGCTGTTGGCTCACAAGGCGCTGAAAAAAGAGCAGCATGGCTATCGCAATATGAGAGCCTTAGTGACGAGCAAAAAGATACGCTTGTGACGCCGGTGACTGAGACCGTGAAGCAAAACCTGGGCAAAGCCATTGTTGGCGTGAAGCAGAAATTCGTTGAAGGCGGTGCCAAGCTGGCAACCCGGATTTCATCGAAACAAGTGCTTGATGAAATTTTGCCAGTTATTCCTGGCATGGTTGGCGGTTCTGCTGATCTGACCGGTTCAAACGGCACTAAGACCGACCAATATGCGCCGATTAACCGGGGTGAGTTTGGCGGCAATTATATTCACTATGGTGTGCGTGAGCATGGCATGGGTGCGGTGATGAATGGCATTTCGCTGCATGGCGGGTTTCTTCCCTATTCCGGCACGTTCCTAGTGTTTTCTGATTATGCACGCGGTGCCATTCGCCTTTCAGCTTTGATGGAGCAGCCTGTTGGTTATGTGATGACACATGATTCAATCGGCCTTGGTGAAGATGGGCCGACACACCAACCGGTTGAACATCTGGCGAGTTTGCGGGCGATGCCGAACCTTAATGTGTTTCGCCCGGCGGATTCTGTTGAATGCGCTGAATGCTGGGAGTTGTTTGCGTCTCAGGATAAAACGCCAGCTATTCTATCGCTTACCAGACAGGGGCTGCCGTTATTGCGTGATGATGCAACTGCTGAAAATAAATGCGCGATGGGTGGCTATGTTCTCAAAGAAGCTGATGGTGAGCGTGATGTGACGCTAATCGGTACCGGCTCTGAAGTATCAATTGCGATGGAAGCGGCGACACTGCTTGAAACGGATGGCCTTAAGGTGGCTGTTGTTTCTCTTCCCTGCTGGGAGCTGTTTGAAGCGCAAGGTTCTGATTATCAATGGAAAGTGCTTGGTGATGCGCCGCGTGTTGGTGTTGAAGCCGCCGTTGAGCAGGGCTGGAGCAAATGGCTTGGCAGCAATGGTCAGTTTATTGGCATGACCGGCTTTGGTGCTTCTGGCCCGGCGGAAGAGCTTTTTGTTCATTTTGGCATTACGGCGGAAAAAGTGGCTGAAGCCGCGCGCCGTGTAACCGGCAACGCATAGAGGGAGGGGTTAAGTCTTATGGCAAACATGGCTTTAGACAAATTAAAATCCGTCGCTGATGCGGATGTTGCTGGCAAAAGAGTTTTGGTGCGGGGTGACCTCAATGTGCCGATGCAAAACGGTGAGATTTCTGATGCAACACGGATTGAACGGTTTTTGCCGGTGGTGAAGGATCTCGTATCACGTGGTGCGCGGGTTATCATCATGACGCATTTTGGCCGCCCGAAAGGTCAGGTTGAGCCGGCGCTTTCTCTGCGCCCGGTGGCTGACAAGGTTGGTGAAATGCTGAGCCCGACATCTGTTAGCTTTGCGACTGACTGTATTGGTGCAGCGGCGCAGGATGCCGTTAACCAGCTTGGTGATGGTGATGTTCTGATGCTTGAAAATTTACGTTTTCATGCGGGGGAAACCGACAATGATCCGGCGTTCACGGCGGAGTTGGCGAAGCTTGGTGACATATATGTTAGCGATGCGTTTTCAACATCGCACCGGGCACATGCTTCAACCGAAGGCATCACGCGGCATATGCCAGCATTTGCCGGGCCGTTGATGATGGCCGAGGTGAGCGCACTTAAGGCTGC
>JAJFHX010000011.1 GCA_021775425.1 Hyphomicrobiales bacterium | reverse complement strand
AAAAGACTTTAATCTCTAGCCGGTGGTATTGAGTGTATGTGAGCGGATGTGTTCCGAGCTTACCCCCTAATTGCAAACACTGTGTTCGATAAGTCTGGATGGAAATTCCATCTGTCCGGATAAAAATTAGGAAACCTAGGGAAGGGACGCATATGAGGAAAATACTGCTGTCAGCTATAGCAGTTGCCATGACCGTTTCGGCTGCACCTGTTGCGCAGGCGAACGACAAGCTTATGGCACTCTCAAATGACGCGAACAATTGGGCGATGCCTACAGGCGACTATGCCAATACGCGTTATAGTAAACTTGATCAAATTAATGCCGGTAATGTTGGGACACTTAAAGTGGCCTGGACATTCTCTACTGGTGTTCTTCGTGGTCACGAAGGTAACCCATTGGTTATCGGGAATATGATGTATCTACATACACCATTTCCAAACAATGTTTATGCATTGAACCTTGATGATGGAACAATTGTATGGCGCTATGAGCCAAAACAGGATCCAACTGTTATTCCTGTAATGTGCTGTGACACGGTTAACCGTGGCGTTGCATATGGCGATGGCAAAATCATTCTTCACCAAGCTGATACAAATCTTGTAGCTCTTGATGAAAAAACTGGTAAAGAAATCTGGAAAACTGCAAATGGTGATCCAAAAATCGGTGAAACCGGTACTTCTGCACCTATGGTTGTTAAAGACAAAGTTCTCGTTGGTATTTCCGGCGGTGAATTTGGTGTTCGTTGTCACGTAACTGCTTATGACCTTGCTTCTGGCAAGCAAGCATGGCGTGGCTATTCAATGGGTCCTGATAGCGATATCCTTGTTGATCCAGCGAAAACAACACACCTTGGCAAAGCTGTTGGTAAAGACAGTGGCACTAACACCTGGAAAGGTGATCAGTGGAAAATTGGTGGTGGTTGTACATGGGGCTGGTTGTCTTATGATCCAGAAACAAACCTTGCTTATTATGGTTCTGGTAACCCATCAACATGGAACCCTAAGCAACGTCCTGGTGATAACCGCTGGTCAATGACTATCTGGGCTCGCGATGTTGACACTGGTATGGCCAAATGGGTTTACCAAATGACTCCACACGATGAGTGGGATTATGACGGCATCAATGAAATGATCCTTGCTAACCAAAAAATCGATGGCAAAATGCGCAAAATTCTCGTGCACTTTGACCGTAACGGTTTTGGCTACACAATGGATCGTGTAACTGGTGAACTTCTTGTCGCTGAAAAGTATGACCCCGTTGTTAACTGGGCTACTCACGTTGACATGAAAACCGGTCGTCCTCAGGTTGTTTCTAAGTACTCAACAGAGCAAAATGGTGAAGATGTAAACTCTAAAAACATCTGCCCGGCTGCTCTTGGTACAAAAGACCAACAGCCTGCTGCTTTCTCACCTGAAACCGGTCTGTTCTATGTTCCTACAAACCACGTTTGCATGGACTACGAACCTTTCCGTGTAACTTACACACCAGGTCAACCATATGTTGGTGCGACCCTTGCTATGTATCCACCTAAAGGTGATTCGCACATGGGTAACTTCATCGCATGGGATGCGACTAAAGGTAAAATCGTATGGTCAAACAAAGAGAAATTCTCTGTTTGGTCTGGCGCTCTTGCAACAGCAGGCGGCGTGGTATTTTATGGTACTCTTGAAGGTTATCTAAAAGCTGTTGACGCTAAGACAGGTAAAGAACTTTATAAGTTCCGCACACCTTCTGGCATCATCGGTAACGTGATGACTTACACACACAAAGGAAAACAGTATGTTGGTATTCTTTCAGGTGTTGGTGGCTGGGCCGGTATTGGTCTTGCAGCTGGCCTGACAGATCCAAATGCTGGTCTAGGTGCTGTGGGTGGTTACGCTGCATTGAGTAACTACACGCGTCTAGGTGGTACACTAACTGTGTTCGAACTACCATAGACCGATATGAGTGAGATCCACTCGTTAAAAGACTAGGGTGTGGCCCAGCAGCATTACCTGATGTTGCTGGGCCATTTACTATGAAATGAACTATTAATGAATGTTTAATGAGAACTGTTACGTTTAATAAGAAAAATTTCCCCGGGAGGATGAATTACAAAATGTTGAGAGGATTGTTCACTCGTTTTGGACTAGCCGCATTCATGATGGCTTCACTGCAAGCTGTTGCTAATGCCGGGCCAGTTGCCCAGACCACAGGTCTTTCTGAGAAAGCTGATGCTGGTTATGTGCTTGTTGCGAACGAGATTAAAGTTGCTGCTGCGGAGAAGGAAGCAAAACCTGCTGCAGACGGTAAATATAAAGAAGATGGTAAGTATTTTGATAAGGATGACAATCCTACATACAACAAGAATGACAAAGATGAATGGGACTGGCTGACCTATAATGGTAATCGCCGCTATCATGCTGAATGCCACGTTTGTCACGGTCCGCTGGGTCTAGGTAGTAGTTTTGCGCCAGCGCTGGCAACAAGTCTCAAGACGATGTCGTATGATGATTTCCGTGAAGTGGTCACAAATGGTCGCTCAGTTAAGCAGACTGATGGTTCTTCCAATGTTATGCCAACATTTGGTACTAATAAGAATGTTATGTGTTTCCTTGACGATCTTTATGTTTACCTGAAAGCCCGTGCTGATGGTGCGATGGGTAAAGTTTTTCACAGAGACCTGAAAAAAGAAGCTAAGCCTAAGGAAATTCGTGAAGAAGAAGCCGCCTGTTTTGGAGAGTAAATTTTATGAGAACTGCCTTTATTGGTGCCATACTGTTTTTATTCGGACTATCAGGAACTGCGTTTGCTCAAACATCTGATCTCGTGGACCGCACAAGCCTGAGGGTTTGTGCGGACCCGGCCAATCTTCCTTTTTCTACGAAAAAGAAAGAGGGTTTTGAGAATAAGATTGCCGAGTTGATTGCTGAAGAACTGGGTGTGCCTGTCAGATATACCTGGTTTCCGCAGTCGGTCGGGTTTATTCGCCAGACACTTGATAAGAAAAAATGCGATATCATTATTGGCTATGTCTCAGCGCATGAGCTGGTTCTCAATAGCAACCCTTATTATATGACCAGCTATGTGATGGTGCATCGTAAGGGGGAGTTTGACGGATTTAAAAACCTTGATGACCCGCGTCTTAAAGGGAAAAAAATCGGCGTGATTGCCGGCACGCCTCCTGTTAGCATTCTGGCAGAAAATGAGCTTCTTGATAATATTTCATCGTTTCACAGGATGGTGGACCGACGGTATTTTTCACCTGCTGAAAAGATGGTAGACCAGATCGCCAAAGGTGAGCTTGATGTTGGCCTGTTGTGGGGGCCGATTGGCGGATATTTTGCCAAGAAAGCTTCCGCTGATCTCGTGGTTGAACCATTGTTACATGAGACCAAAGGTGGTCGTATGTCTTACAGGATTACATTTGGTATGCGCCGTGGTGAAAAGATCTGGAAGCGTCAATTGAACAGGATTATTCGGCGCCGTCAGGATGACATCAATAAAATTCTACTCGACTATGGCGTGCCGCTGATTGATGAAAGCGGTAAGTTAATTGAAGCGAAGATGGAACAGAAGGCACAGTAAGCACAGTAAGCTACTTTGATCTTTGTTGCATCTGCATATGGCATCTGTTTGTTCGTGTCGTTGTTAAAGCCGGACTGAACTGTTTTCAAGCGACCCAATCAACTTTTTGCTGTTCTTTAATTTAAAGTGCCTGGTTGTTAATGTCGCATTTTTAATTCTGTCCAGCCGAAAGCATCTCGCATCATTTCGTAAATGATCCCACGCCAGGATGTACCATAGGGGCCAGCATAATAAGATGTAATGTGGCTCTATGGTTCTTTCTGTTTCTGATCCTTTCATATCCTGATAGTTTATTTTCAGCTGCTTCATTTCGAAAAAAGCTTCATAAAGAGACCTGGCTGAATTAGCTGAGGTTGTTGGCATTGGGTGTGCTTTTTCAAAGCTCAGATCCGGCTCCATTTCGCTTATCAGTATCCTGCCGCGGACTGCTTGCACCTTTTGTCTTTGTTGCTCCGGGAATGAGGCGGCAATTTTATGCCGGATGGATTTTAAATTGCCGAGGAAAATCGGTGAATTTAACTTTTCCATGACAGCCAGGCTCAACAATAAATCAATGATTTCGCGGTAGTTGAGGTGTAATCTGCCAAGCCCCCAATATCTGTGCAGGCGTATGCCGCCACCGCGTCCCTGGTTGGTTTCAATCGGGTAGCCTTTGTCGCGTAACACATCAAGATCGCGCATCAGAGTTCTTGTGCTGACCTCTAATTTTTCAGCTAAATCTGCAACCAGAAAATGGTCGCTAGACTTCAACAGGCCTGAAAGTTCGTCCAGCCTTTGCAGTCTGGTGAGGGTATTTTTTTGTTTCATAAATCATATATGACATATTTTGTCATATTATCAAGCAAAGTGTTCGTAACACAATGTTAGATAGGATTTTCTGATATGACAGAAAAGATGAACATGACTAATGCCCTTATCTTTGTGGGGCATAGTCTTTCCCACAGTGCGGTATCAGATGAAGACAGTCAAACCAATGAAAACTCATTGGATGAATATGGAATTTTGAGACATGAAAACTGGGAGCTTGGGCATGACGCGCGCTTAGAAGTTTTACATTTTCAAAGCCATTCCGGGTTGTCTTTATTTGACGATGTAAGGCGGAATACCGATGCTGGTTTGAAGGCACATACAATAATGGAAGTGGCAGATGCCGATGGGAGTAAGCGCCTTTATCGATTATTGGTTTCGGTTTGACGGGTTCAGCTGACAAAATTTAACGAATGATTTTTATTGCAATGGAGCTAGAGGAATATGATTGGTTATATCACTGTTGGGACGAATAATTTTGATAAAAGCGCTGCTTTTTATGATGAGTTGTTTCAGGTGCTGAACATTGGGCGGTTTATGGAAAATGAGAAATTTATTGTGTGGGGAAGAGGGGATAGCTCTGCCGGGTTTTCTATAACCAAACCGTTTGATGGCGCTGCAGCTACAGTTGGTAATGGGGTGATGATAGCATTGAGTGCGGTGAGCAAAGAGCAGGTGGATGCTGTTCACGCGAAAGCACTTGAGCTTGGCGGTAAGGATGAAGGGCCTGTTGGTGCGCGAGAAGAATTTCCCGGTTTTTATGTTGGGTATTTCCGTGATCTTGATGGCAATAAAATTAACATTCATCATATCACGATGGACGATTTATCGGCCAAAGCTTCTGACTAACAAAAATTCCGGTTATGCAGTATGGCTGATTATCGGCTGAATTTATTTGTAGTGTTTTTTGAGTTGCTGGGAGAGGGCGAATAGTCTCTGTTCCAGCAATACCGGGGATTCACAGACATATTCGAGAGATTTTTCACGTTCCTCGTGAATTCTGGTATCCCATTCAAGTTGTTGTTCTAATTTGACTAATTCGCGGTCTTCTTCTTTTGTGAGGGTTCCGTCTGCATCCTTTTTTTCGAACTCAGCGATTTTGCGCTGATTTTCGATGATGCGTTTTGAAAACGCTTTTTGCCGTTTGGAAAATTTGCCAATTCCGTTGATAATTTCTTTGCGGACTTTATTGGTTTCATCCAAAAGGGCGAGGAAAGTCTGCTCGAGCAGTTTGTTTGTGTCTTTGCTGTTTTTCTCTGTAAATTCAGTGATGATTTTGTCGGTTTCTTCGAGGGGAACGCGGCGGACAATGATTGAATTTGCCAGCTTAATCACATCTTTATTTTCCTGCCAGCTTTTGTCGGATGGATCAACCGGGTTGCCGCGCCACATTTGACCGGCTGAAAGGGCATCAACCTTGCGCTGGATACATGGCCAGTCTTTATCTTCAGTGAATGCCAATGCCGGTTTCTGATGGAATGAGAAACTGAGTATCGCGCTAAGAACCAGTGTTCCCATTAACGCAGCAGATGTATTTTCGGTCAGATATTTCATCATACTTTTTTACAAATTCACTTTTTTATTAAATCACATTTATTTCAATCATTTATACTATGACAATTAAGACTAAGCTATTATTTTTCCGCGAGGAGTGGTTAAAAAAACTTATAACCATTGCCATTTCTGACAATGATTATAAGTCAGGTTTTACCCGCGATGAAATTTAATCTTTCGCTATGACAACGCCCCATGGATAGCGCCCGACTGGGATTGATTTAATTACTTTAAGTGAGGCAACATCAATCACTGAGACATCATTACTGATGCCGTTTGTGGTAAAGATCTGTTTTTCATCCGGAGTTAAGGTTAGATTCCAGACACGTTGGCCAACCAATAGATACTTTTCAACTTCGTAAGTTTTGGCGTTGATCACTGCGACGCGATTTGAAGGGCCAAGCGCGACAAAGGCTTTTGAACCATCTTTAAGCAACTGAATGCCGACCGGCTGGATTGTATCAGGTGAAATGCCAGGTATTTTGAAAGTAATCTTTTTGGTGATTTCTTTGGTTTCCGCATCTATCACATTGACTGTGCCGCCAATTTCAGATGAAGACCAGACCTCAGTTCCGGCAGTGTTATAAGTCGCAACACGAGGGCGCTGATCTACCAGAACATTGTGAGTGATTTCATGAGTTTTTGAATCAATGAAATGAACCATATTGGTGGTTTCAGAGGTATTGACGATGGTTTTTCCATCAGGGCTGATGCCCATGCCTTCAGGTTCAACACCAACAGGGATTTCATTGAGGACTTTGTTATTTTCGATATCTACTACGGTGACCATGTTGTCATCTTCGTTGGCAATATAAAGCGGGTTGCCTGTTGGGTGGAGAATGAACAATTCAGGATCTGGTCCGGAGGGAAGCGTTTTAACGATTTTTTTGGTTTTTCTGTCAATCACTTCAACGGTGTCATCATCACTGGCGCAAAGAAGAATAAATTTTTCGTCCTTGGTCAGGGTGATCCCGCGTGGGCGCTGGCCGACTTTAATGGTTCCCGTAACTTCAAGAGTTTTACTGTCAATGATGGTGATTGTGTCATCTTTTTCATTGCTGATATAGACGGTGTAGGCATCTGCCGGGCTCATAAGTGCCGGGGTGAAATAGGCACAAGTGAGTAGACCAGTAAAGGCCAAAGATTTCATATTAAACTTCATACTATTTCTCCTGAAGATTGATTTATACCATTCAAGAACGCAGATAATAAGATGGTTTGCCGTTTTCTTATGGATGGAATTTATTGTTTTATTACAGTTAGATATTTGACCTTAAAGATTATCATTTGCAGATTGTTTGATTTATACTGCGCTAATACTAGTATTTATTTTCTTATACTTTTCTCATGATGTTTCTCATGATTTTCTCACAAATAATAAATTCAGATGTTAATTTATAATTCTATCTATTACTTTAGTTTAACTTGCGGCATCTTGCCAATTATTTATGCTTCAATCAAGGGGGGCTGATATAATTTTGTGTGATTGCTTCATTCCTGAAGGTGATGATTGTTGGCGTGCTAGCCAAATGGCATTTTAGCGCTGGTATCAAAACCTGTCGTCAATCTGGAGGACGCCATCCTGGAGAGATCCAACACTGGTTATGTATTTGTTTTCCGGAAGTTTGCGGGGGGTGAATTACCAGAAGCTGAAAAATGGCTTTTCAACTTTTTTGGTTTTTCTCACTCTTGGTTTTTTACGATACCGTTTTTTGGGGCGTACTCTTTTTCTGGCAGATGAATTTGTTTTCTCTGTTTCAATTTCTGCCGGAGGATCAAGACTGGTGATGGCGTTGCCAACGAACTGATTGGCGAGGCGCAGATGTGCAAACTGAAGGCCGGGGCGGAACCTTGATGAATTGATGATCTTGCCATCATTCAGCAAAACGCTGTCTTCGGCATAGTCAGGCGGGCTGAGTTTGGCGAGTTTCTGATTTTCCGCGACTGGCTGATCCGTCATTAACGGGCTGAGGGAAAACGGGCGATAGTTGAACTCTTCAGGATGTTCTTCATCAAATTCAGGTGAATAAGCAACGTTCTTTTCTTCAATCACCTCAGGTCTTTTTCTTGGGGTGAAGCTTTGCCAGCTTTCTGGCATGTTGGTATCAATTGAAGCTAACTGAACAAGCTGGCGCTCTTCATCAAGCTTGGTGTGAAGTGGTTCAAGCCCGGCGATGGTCTGGCCGCGCCACCATTCGGGCCGGGTTTCAGGTTTTGTGGCTGGGATAATGGCATTTTTCACCGGGGTTTTTGCGGCGAGTTCTATATTTTTTGTATTGGGTTTGATCGGTGTTTTTCTGTTTCCGGTTTCAAGGGCGGCAATTTTCTGGTTTAGCTGTCTTCGTGCTGAATTGACATAATCAGGTGTTTTGGCGGCTTTGATGGTCGGGTTCAGAGATGCCACTGCGATGGCTGTCTCTCCTCTCAGGCTTCTTCGGCGAGCCAGTTGAATGCGCCGCATTTTGGCGATCTTTTGTTTGGCCCCGTATTTAACTGCGTCAGCTTTTGTCAGAGGGCGACCATCGCTTGGCACGTGGTGACTGCGGCCTGATGGAAAGAGTGAGGCTAGCTGTGCCCGGTTGAGCCGCGGCCAGTGGCGCACGCGGCCAACATCCATATGCACAAATGGGAGGCCTGAGGTTGGGTAATATCCAACGCCGCCGCGCTGGCGGATAAGGGTTGAATCGCGAAGTTCTCTAACGGGGATGTCTGGAAAGTGAACATCGGCTGCCATGCCGAGGATGTGACGGCTTTTTCTGGCCTGTCCGCCGCCACGTTTGCGTAATTTGTTGTTGGTTTTTAATGACCGGTAGCCGGAAATCAGGTGGATGGGTTTTTTAGAACCAAGCTCGGTATGCATTTCCCACATCAGATCGATGAGGTCTTTGTTCATGACGCGGCTTTCTTTGCGCCGCCAGTCACCCATGATGTGGTTGATTTTTTTCATGGCTGAAGGGATGTATTTGCCGTCTACCTTGTATGTCACGGTGAGGGTTTGCTTGGTATGGATGTTATAGATGGATAGGGTGCGGCTTCCTTCCGGGCGGCCATAAAGCTGGTCAGCTGTCAGGCAGATAAACAGCGATATTGTCACACAAAATGTCACAAAGAATTTGCCCACACCAAGGGTGTGGCGGCTTTTTGAGAGCTGCGTAACCTGCATTAAAATCCGGGACCCATTTCAAGTGTCAAAAGATTATCAAATGTCATATTTTAATTGGCATAAGATAAAAAAGTGTTTGTCTCTATCATCTACAAGTGATTTCATTAAATTTTGGCATAAATAACACCGCAAAGCGTGTTTTTCGCTAATTCCTTATTATTGAATATGTTCCATCAGACGCGGCATGATTTCGACAAAGTTGCAGGGACGATGGCGACTGTCGAGCTGGTATTTTAAAATACCGTGCCAGGCATCTTTGCAGGCGCCGGGTGAGCCGGGCACGCAAAAGACAAAGGTGTCTTTTATCAGGCCACCGCAGGCGCGTGACTGAATGGTAGAAGTGCCGACTTTTTCATACGAAAGTTGATGAAAAAGCGCGGAAAATCCGTCAATTTCTTTATCAAACAACGGCTTCACAGCTTCCGGGGTGACGTCTCTGCCGGTAAAGCCAGTACCACCAGTTGTGATGATGACATCTATGTCTTTGTTTTCAACCCAGCTTTTGATCTGGTTTTGCAGAGCGCTGACATCATCTTTGACGATGGCCGTTTCAGCCAGATTGTGGCCGTGCTCCTGCAACATATTGGCGAGCAGGGAGCCGGATTTGTCATCATGCTCTGTTCGGGTATCCGAAACAGTGAGGACGGCGATTGTAATCGGGATGAAGGCGCGTGTTTCGTCTATGCCAGCCATTACTTTTCTCTTCTGTGGTTGATTGGAATGAAGTTATTCAGAGCGTTTTGTCGGTTTTTATTGTCTCTAATGTGTTTCAGGCGTCTTTTGCCATGACGGGAACGAGAATATCTGTCTGATATTCAGCTTCGGGAACTTTATTGGGGTCATTTACATAATGCTCCAGAATGGGTCGGGTGATATCAAACTGAAATTCACTTTTCTGCATCCATTCATTCATGACATGATTTATGGCATCCGGTATCTGTTTATATGGACCTGTGACTGTGTGTTTTGCAAATTTACCGCCGGGTAATGTGAGCGGGTATATCTGGTCTTTGCCGGTGTTTTCTGTCACGTCTTTTATAGTTATGCCTGCGATGTATCTTAAGAGATGATGAGGTGTCATCAGCGGATTATCCATGCCAAAGCCAATGCGCTGCCCATCGAGGGTGGGAGCATTTTGGCTCAGCCAGTCGTTCAGTTCTTTCCATGCCTTTGGTGCAGACTGAGGGTAAGGCCCTAATGCAAATGTTGTCAGAACCTGTTGTGATGGTTTTTCTTCAATTTTGACAGTCATTTAACCAGCCTCCCTTTTTTGTGCCAGTTGCTGTAAATCCTGCCAGACCATTTTTTTCGCTATGGGTGTTCTGAGGAGGTAGGCGGGGTGCAGGGTTGCTATGGTTGGCACAGTCGACGAATTATAGGTGATGGGCTTCCAGCTCCCCCTCAGTTTTGTGATGCCGGTGACGGTGTTGAAAATCTGTTTTGCTGCGGCGCCGCCAAGAAGCAGGATCATTTTTGGCTGAACAAGCTCAACCTGCCGATTAAGAAATGGTCGGCAGAGATGACCTTCTTCGCTAGTAGGTGTGCGGTTGCCAGGGGGGCGCCAATAGACAATGTTGGTGATGTGGGTTGTTTGTTCGTCAAGGTTGATAGATTTGAGCATACGGTCCAGTAACTGCCCGGCTTTACCGACGAAGGGTTTGCCGACAATGTCTTCATCTCGCCCCGGTGCTTCGCCGATGATCATGATGTCAGCCTGTTCAGCGCCGCGGTAAAACACCAGATTTTTTGCGGTTCGTTTCAGGCCGCAGCCGTCAAATTCAGTTAAGGCCTGTTGTAAGTCATTTAGTGAATTGCACTGGCTTGCGAGTTTTTTGGCCAGCTCCAGTGAGGGCTGTGCTAATGGAGCGGTGGTTTGCGGGGCTGGTGTATGAGAAGGTGAGATTTCTGTTTTTTGTTGCTGGCCGTTTTCGGCGGGGTGTTGATTTTGTGTGAAATGTGAATTTTTCTGAGCCGGAGCGGGGGCAACTCTGTGTTTTTCTGTGCTTGTTGCTGGGTGCATTGTGAGTGCGCGAATCAGCGACTGGTCAATGGTATTTTCAGTTTCAAACCAGTTTACAGGTGTTTCACCGATGGCACTATCCACACCCATTTGCTCATACCAGGCTAAAATCTGCTGATATTCAGATAATTTGAGCTTATTTTCTGAAGAAGCGTTGATATTCACTGTATTTTTCCATTTCTGACCTTGCTCACCTCGCAAAATACAGATTATTCCTTTAGCATAAGTATTGAGGTTATTTAGCATTTATATAGGGGTATTGCAAAATGCAGACAGGCAATACTCACCAGAATTGTTAAAACAAATTCTGAAATAATTGGCTGAGGTACGGGTTTGAAACAGGGTGCATTTCAGCTCGGGAATGAGTTCTGCAAATTAGATGACTGTCTATCAGGTGGTGTGTTTATAACTATGTTGTTTTGACTTCAGTGCTGACATTTTTAACAGGACGAAACTGGTAACGATTTTGCCATGCGACTTTCTTGCTTTGAAACTTTGGCCAAGCTGCTTTGGGCATGTTGTTTCGGCTAAGCTGTTCTGGCTAACGAGGAGAATTTGATGGTTGATAATACAGAGACCCCACAAAGGGAATCCATGGATTTTGATGTGGTGATTGTTGGTGCGGGACCAGCGGGTCTTTCGGCGGCGATCAGATTAAAGCAGCTTGATGCTGATATTAATGTTGTGGTGCTTGAAAAAGGTTCTGAGGTTGGGGCGCATATATTATCAGGGGCGGTGCTTGATGTTTCAGGCCTTGATGCGCTTATTCCTGACTGGAAAGAGAAAGGCGCGCCGGTTAACACGCCGGTTACCGAGGACCATTTTAAAATTTTTGGCCCGGCCGGGTCATTACGCCTGCCTAATTTTTTAATGCCGCCTTTGATGAGCAATCATGGGGCTTATGTGGTTTCTATGGGGAATGTCTGCCGGTGGATGGCGGAGCAGGCGGAAGCGCTTGGCGTTGAGGTTTTCCCGAGCATGGCTTGCTCGGAACTTGTTTATGGTGAAGATGGTGAAGTGACCGGAGTTGTGGCTGGTGAATTTGGTAAGGAAGCCAATGGCAAGCCGGGGCCGAATTATGAACCGGGTATGGTGCTGAATGGAAAATATATCTTTTTGGCTGAAGGCGCGCGTGGTTCACTCACTAAACAGGTGATCAAAGACTTCAGGCTGGATGCTGACTGTGATGTGCCGAAATTCGGGCTGGGGATGAAAGAGATCTGGGATGTGAAACCGGAGAACCATCGGCCGGGTAAAGTTGTGCATAGTATGGGCTGGCCGCTGGGTATGAAAACGGGTGGCGGCTCTTTTATGTACCACCTTGAAAATAATCAGGTTTATGTGGGTTATATTGTCGACCTTAGTTATAAGAACCCGCATCTTTACCCTTATATGGAATTTCAACGCTGGAAGCATCACCCGGAAATCGCCGAGGTGCTTGAAGGAGGCAAGAGGGTTGCCTATGGGGCAAGGGTTGTGACCAAAGGTGGGTATCAATCCATTCCGAAGGTGGTCTTTCCCGGCGGGGCATTGCTGGGCTGTTCTGCCGGGCTTGTGAACCTGCCGCGGATTAAGGGCAACCATAATGCGATGCTCTCTGGCATTGCGGCGGCTGAGGCTGCTCATAAGGCATTTTCTGAGGGTCGCTCTCTTGATGAGCTGACTGAATATGAAACTGAACTACGAAGCGGGCCGGTTGGCAAGGATCTGAAACGGGTTCGCAATGTTGCGCCACTCAATAGCAAGTTTGGCATTCTGGGGGGACTGACTTTGGGCGGCTTTGATATGTGGATGGCGAATGTGTTTCACTGGAACCCGCTTGGCACGCTCAGCCATGGCAAAACGGACGCTGAATGTACGGAGTTGGCGAAAGACCACCCTGAGATTGATTACCCGAAACCTGACGGGGTGCTTTCTTTTGACCGGCTGACGAATGTGAGTTTTTCGGCAACCAATCATAGTGAAGACCAGAAGTGTCATCTTGAATTAAAGGATGCTTCCATTCCAATTTCTTCCAATCTGCCACTTTATGATGAGCCGGCGCAGCGCTATTGCCCGGCTGGTGTTTATGAGGTGATTGACGAAGAGGGGGCTGGATTGCGGTTTCAGATCAATGGGCAGAACTGCGTTCATTGCAAGACCTGTGACATCAAGGATCCGGCGAAGAATATTAACTGGGTGACACCAGAAGGTGGCGGCGGCCCGAATTATCCGAATATGTAGGCTGCGGTTATGGCTAAACCGCTTGATTTGCGGTTTACAGCGAGTTTTAAGTCTTGAAGATGGTACTGACTTTAAATTGATCTCTTCATTCATCAATTTATTATGATTTAGAGATCAGGGGTTCAGTTGTGTTATAATAAGCGCGTTGTAATAGTATTTGACTGATTTGCCTTTAGAAATGCATGTTTCATCACAGCTTTGCCACATAGCGGCGTACATACTCAATTGTGTAAGGACGTATTGTGACTTGCGAAGGGGCATAAAACAGGCCATCTTTAGTTGGCTGGCAATTCAATTGATGGATATTGACGATTTATGAAGAAATTTTTGAAGCCTTTTGCCACTGTTCTCAGTGTAACCGTTATTGGAGCCGCCTTGCTGCTTAGCCAGGGTGTGCTTGCTGAAAAGGCTGAGGTTGAATTGCAGCCAAACTCTTTTCTTGGCAGTTACCTTGCCGGCCGATATGCCAGTTCACGACATGATACGGCTGAAGCAGCGCTTTATATGCGGCGTGCGTTAGATTATGAGCCGACCAATAAACGCATTTTGGAACAATCGTTTCTTCTTGAACTTATGGCTGGTGACTGGGGCCGGTCTACTGAACTTAGCAATCAACTGATTACAATTGACCCGGCGCACCCGTTTGCGCGGCTTTATCGCGGTGTTGATGAGTTTAAACATAAAAATTACAGTGCGGCTGAATCTCATTTTCAGGCTGGCAGTGACGGGCCGCTTGGTGCGTTGATTGCTAAAATTGCTCAGGCGTGGATTTTGTCAGAGCAGGGGCAATATGACAAAGCCATGAAGATGCTCAATAGCAAATCTGAAACGGATTGGGTGCGGGATTATCAGCAATATCACCGGGCTTTGATTGCTGATGTGAACGGCAAAGTGAAAGACGCTCAAAAAGCTTATTCAAGGCTATATCGCAAATATCATCAAATGGTGCGGCTGGTTGGCTCATATGCGCAATTTCTAGCGAAAAATGGTCAGCGGAAAGCTGCCTTACAGGTCTTGAGAGGCCATTTTAAAAAATCACGCTTAAAGCATCCTGATCTGCAGTTTATAGAAGCACGGATCAGAGCCAAAGTGCCGATGGTTTCATATGTAGAAACGGTGCAGGAAGGGCTTGCGGAAATTTTCTTCAGCCTAGGTGATCGCCGGGCCGAAAATGGCGGCATTGATGACGGGTTGATCTTTTTGCAGATGTCGAGATTGTTGCGCCCGGATTTTGCGGCTGCTGAATTTTCTCTCGCATCTTTGCTTTACCGGGTGAAAAAATATGACCGGGCGATTGTTCATTTAAGTGCGATTGATGAGAACCAGCCGATCTGGCTTGATGCGCAGATTTTGAAAGCACAGAGTCTTAGCGCTAAAAAAGACAGTAAAAAGGCGATTGCGCTTCTTGAAGATTTAACCGGTAAATATGGCAAAGACATTGATCTTTACAATGCGCTGGGCAAACTTTATCTCGACGAAGAAAATTATGCCAAAGCAGTTGAGAATTATACAACGGCCATCAACCTGATTAAAAAGCCACGCAGCAGTGACTGGTTTTATTATTATGGCCGGGGCATCAGTTATGAACGACTGAAAGTCTGGGCGAAGGCGGAAAAAGATTTCAAGCAATCGCTTAAACTCAGCCCGAACCGACCTGATGTTTTGAATTACCTTGGTTACAGCTGGGTTGATCAGAATCTGAATTTAACGCAGGCGATGAAACTTATACGCAAGGCTGTGAAGCTAAAACCGAATAGCGGTTATTATGTTGATAGTCTTGGCTGGGCGCATTACCGGCTTGGAAAATATAAAGAGGCTGTCTCCATTCTTGAAAAAGCTGTGATGCTGCGTCCGGATGACCCTGTGATAAATGATCATCTTGGTGATGTTTACTGGCGTGTCGGGCGGCATAATGAAGCTCGTTTCCAATGGAAACAGGTGCTTAGTCTTAAGCCGACGAAAGAGTTGATTGAAGAGATCAACAAAAAGATGAAGCACGGCCTGAATGAAAAGCGGCAGGCCAAGGTAAACATCGAGAAAAAATAGCTCACTTTTTTGAATGTTGTTAATCTGTAGGGAAATCTGTTTTCCTGCTGTGGGTTAGCTTGCGTTTGATGTGCTGACTATAGAGGAACTAGCCAGAGAGCGATTGGTGCTTTGTTTTTCTATTTGTCGACGGGTTTCATCTTTCGCAGGTGGCTTGTGTTTACTAAAGGGCTGTGTTCACTTAAAGGGCAGTGTAAACTAAGCGCTTTTTATAAGGGTGAACAGAATTGTCTGATGTGGAAACGGCGTGGGCGAAACTCAACCTTTCATTAAAAATTCTTGGTAAGCGGCCTGATGGCTATCATGAGCTTTCAAGCCTGGTGGTGTTTGCCGGGTTTGGTGATCAGCTTCGTATCGAGCGGGGGGAGACGTTTTCGCTTGAGGTGGACGGCCCGGAGGCAGGGCAAATTTTGGGTGAAAACCTGCTCTATAAACTTGGGCAGTCTTTGATATCTGATTTTGGGATCAAAAGCCTTGCCGAGGGATTAGGGCGTGTTCAGCTTACTAAGAACCTACCCGTGGCAGCTGGGCTTGGTGGCGGGTCTGCCGATGCCGGGGCATTAATCAGGCTAGTTGAGAAGGCTGGGTTTTCCCGGTTTGATGAGGCTGACATCATCAGTTTTGGGAAAAAATTCGGAGCGGATGTGCCTGTTTGTGTTGCGTCTGCGCCCGCTTTTATGCGGGGGATTGGGGAGTTGGTTGAACCGCTTTCTCACTTTCCGAAAATGGGTGTGCTGATGGTTAATCCGCGGGTCTCTGTTGCAACGAAAGATGTGTTTCAGCGCCTTGATGCGCCTCTGCTGGAAAATAGCAAGGCTGAGGGCGGTATAACTGAGCCGGGTGCTTCAGAAGTGACAAGTGACAGACGGTTAATTTGTGAAAGCAGAACGAAATATCAAAACATTGATGAGGTCATTCGTTTTATGCAATCAACCGGAAACGACCTGACTGAGGCAGCGATTGAGATTGCCCCTGTCATCGGTGAGGTTCTGGCTGAGATAGAGAGAACAGAAGGGTGCCTTATTGCCAGGCTTTCCGGTTCAGGTGCGACGTGCTTTGGCCTCTATCCAAGTGAAGATGAAGCCCATATGGCGGCGAAGGATTTGATAGAGCGTCAGCAAGATTGGTGGATTGCGCCAACATTTATCAGGCCGCCACCTTGATTGTTCTGCGTATATCAGGCTGCGCGATTGATAGGGCGATTTAAGGTGTTGATTGATGCTGAAAGGGCTGGAAAATCTCCAGCCCTTTTTTCGCTTCATCTTTTAACGTGGTTCTTATACCCCGGTCGCAATAATTCGCCTTTTCATAATCGGCTACATATCCGGCCAGAGCATTTTACCAGCAGGCTGTTGTGTCTGCCCGGCAGGTGTATTCATCAAATAAAATGACATCAATAAAGAGTTTGCATGAAACTTCTTTTTTGCTTGTTCTGTAGTTTTTGATGTTGTTTTTGGCCATCCACTCAGCGACGTGTTTATCGAGCAGGCGTTTGGCGTCATTGGTTGGGCCTTCTTTGCCGTAATCATTGACTGTGAAGCCAAACTTTTTACATCCGGCTTCGGCTGATGTTGGCACTGATATGATGCTTGTGAAAACTATGGCTACGAATAATGCTGCGCTTAGCAGGAACGAACTTTTCTGACCCATGATCTACCTCATCTTTACTTTTGTTACCCAGCTTTTGATTGCTTTGTCCTCTATTCTCCGTTGGTCATGATCATTATTGGGGTGAGGGGTGTCAAATAAAAAGTGGTATGACGCTTGCGCATCATACCACTTATGAACGATTTGATTTTCTATGTGGAGAAAGGGTCGCTATTATGCGCCTTGCTCGTGTCCGAAATCATAACCCTTCACTTTGTCGCCTGTGGCTGTGTCGTTCATGCCCACTGTTGTTACAGGAGCTGTGATGCCGAATGGCTGAACTTCTTTTGCGCTGACTGGTGATAGCATCAGGCCAAGGGCAACGACTGAGCTTAATAGTGATAATGTAAGTTTCATAATAATTTCCTTCTGCCGGAATGTCCGGCGTTTTGTATTTGTCTGAAATTAGCTGTTCTAAAAGAGAACCTGGGGAGGGGCTTTTAGTCAGCTATCTGGTGAATTTTCTGATCACCTGATGACTATGACAATCGCAGGAATTTTCAGGGAAGTCATTTAAACTGATTTCACTTTGCGTCAAAGCAAAGTGTCTTATCGTGAGCTTCAATCGCTAAAGTGTGAAGGGTATGTGAGACTTGTTTTGGCCTTGATTGAGCGCAGGTGTTTATGGTCGAGGCGGTTTTACACGCATAAAAAAACCCGCAAAATTCATTGCGGGTTTTTTAGAACTTGATCTTGGTTACGATAATCTATTCACCAATTAACTGGCTCAGATATTTTAGTATCCAAGATAAGGACCATCTGTTCCAAGGCGGGTGCTGAACAACCCACGATCAAAAATCGGGCTGAAGTCGCTCGGTTTGCTGCCATAACCATTCAGTGTGTCTGAATATTTATAAGAATAGCCGCCGACTTTTTTTCTGTATCCGTAAACTTTGGGGCGGCCTTTTCTGTATTTGCTATCAGGCGCATTTGCAAATAGATCAAAAATGAAGAACCCTGATTCATTCTGATAGTACCGGTTGCCAGCACTTGCCGGGCTACTGAGGCTCAGGATAAGCATGAAAGTGGCCAGGACTGAAAAAGTAAATTTCACCATAATATTCCTCTTAACTTTAGAATGGGATCACTACTATCTTCTATCGAAACTGTTATAATCCATTACACTGATCATAACACAGAAGAGATGCAAAATATTGTAATATCTCATTCGTTAATTTTGTTATCTGATTGTTGCCATTTTGTGGGCAGATGTCATTTAAATTGTGAAATTTCCGGATAAAACCTTTGTGAAGAGATTGATTTGATACGGTTTTTTATATATTTGCAGTTAATTTATCTTGTGTTTTTCTCACAGGTTTTCTGTCAGGTGGTGCTGGCTTCAGAAAAATATACATCCGTTGAGGCAGCTCAGCTGGAGCGATTAAAATCCATCGGATATGGTGATCAGCCCCGGGTTTATCTCAGAATTTTTAAAGAAGAGAAGGTGCTGGAGATCTGGGTCAGGTCCAGCTCAGAATATAAACTCTATCGCAGTTATGATATTTGTAAATATTCCGGTGAGCTTGGGCCGAAGCTTGAAGAGGGAGACAAGCAATCACCTGAAGGGTTTTATCATGTGCCTGCGGATGATGTGATATGGAATTCTGCCAAGTGGCCGCGCTCACTTAATCTTTCTTTTCCGAATGTGTTTGATGCGCTTAAAAAACGGACCGGGTCGTATCTACTTATACATGGTGGGTGTTCGTCAATTGGTTGTTATGCGCTGGATAACGGGCCGATGGAGGCGCTTTATGCGATGGTTTCTATTGCTCTTAAAAGCGGACAGAAACTGGTGCCGATTCATATTTTTCCGTTCAGGCTGAACGAGGCGAACTGGGAGCGGCATAAGGGGCATGGGTCTGTTCCATTCTGGAAGAAGCTGCAACCTGTATATGATCATTTTAACCAACGCCGGAAACTTCCGCTGATACTGGTTTGTGCAACCGGTTATCACGTTTACCGGTCAGGTGTGTTTGATGATGGAGTGCCGCAGACGCAAGGGGGGTGCATGGAGCCTTTGCCGATCAGTTCGGTTGAAGATGCGGGGGTGACTGAAATTGCCTGGGTTTCTAAACTCAGCCATTATTATAAAACATTGCTGCCCAAACAACGGGCGAAGGCTGACCCAGCCGGTCAGATTAAAGTTTCATGTAATTTGAAGCGGCCATCGTGCAAGAAGTGGCTTGCGATGCGAAAAAGAATGCTA
Organism: Hyphomicrobiales bacterium; assembly: GCA_021775425.1. Taxonomy (GTDB): domain Bacteria; phylum Pseudomonadota; class Alphaproteobacteria; order Rhizobiales; family HXMU1428-3; genus HXMU1428-3. The sequence continues at coordinate 13,319 of JAJFHX010000011.1, read as the reverse complement.
AAGCGCGGTGTGCTGCCTAAGTCGCTTTTGAAATAGTGATGCCGGCTTTGGTCTGCCCGGCTTTATAAATGCCGGGTGTTGTGGATTTATAGCGGACCGTGCCACCTTTGACCACTTTGACACGCAGATAACAGGTTTTGCTTTTGCCGCAGTCAGCCAGACGATTGCGATCTACGGGGAAGTTCACTTTCACATCTGAATCTGGCTGGGAGAGTTTGACGACGTCTCCTATGATGACGCCGGGCTCGAATTTTGGATCTTTTTTCGCGTTATCAACCGGGGTGACGGCCATAGGGTCTTCTATGGTGATAACGATATCCGCTCCTTGCGGCATGCGTGATCTGTCTTTTGTGCTGATGGTCAGACTAAGGAAGGCATCACCGAGCTTTGCACCAGGCGGTGGGACATAGCCCAGCCCGCCACAGGCTGTGAGGGACATACTCACCATCAGGGTTGCCAGAATTGTAAGCCATGTACCAGAACTTACTGATGTCTTTTGTTTTTTTGCCAACATAATGGGCATTATCCCTTAATTTAATAAACTAGCAAGGGATAATGCCATCAGAATTGTGATGAGAAGAAGAATGGCCGAAAATTATCACGGCCTATTGCTGCACCTCATCACGTTGACTTTTTAACGATAGCCTCTGTTGGGGCCATTATTGTAAATGTCGCAATAATCACTGATTCTTGAATCATGACCGACGAAACGACAGATTTCCATTTTCTTATGGACGTTGTTTCTCACTTCATAATTGCTGACTTTATAGCCGTAACTACGTGCGACAGAGGCAATATAGGAATTTTCACATGGCGGTGTGTGAATTTTGTTGCCTTGTACGATCTGATACGGGCCATCACACTTTAATTTGTATTTACCGGCAGTGGCTTCTTTTGAGATGGTGAGGAATACTGCGCCAACCAGAGCCAGGCACAGCACTAAATATGATTTTGTTGTAATGCTCATTGATTTTACCTTTTGTTGTTGGCCGTATCTGATTTCAATATGAGAGATATGGCCAATTTATAGCTGATTTGTTTGTAGCTTTCTTTCTGAATGCTTATAGCGCGATTATTGCAGAGCATTGTGGCAAAGGATGTGTCTTTTGTCACATCAGTTATTCGTGAGGATATGTTATGGGGAAAGATTTCATAAAATTATTAAATGAAATCAGGGCTTGTCGAATTTGTTTGGATGCGCCGCTGCGAAAAAAACTTGCTCATGAGCCGCGCCCGGTGTTGCAGGTATCTCAGAAGGCGAAGATTGCCATTTGTGGGCAGGCTCCGGGGACCAAGGTTCATTTGTCTGGTCAGCCGTTTACAGATCGCTCAGGAGATAGATTACGTGAATGGATGGGGATTGGCGAGGATGTATTTTATGATGCTTCAAAACTGGCGATCATTCCGATGGGGTTTTGCTATCCGGGCCAGAATGATAAAGGGGCAGACTTACCGCCGCGGGTTGAATGCAAGGCGACGTGGCATGATGCGTTATTTGCCGAATTGCCTCAACTTGAGCTGATTATACTGGTTGGTAAATATGCGCAAGCCTATCACCTTAAGGGGCATCCGCAGTTCCATGAATACTCTAAATTCCCACTCTATAAACTGGTTGAATCTTACCGAATTTTTCTGGAAAGCCCTGTTCTGCCCCGCTATCTGCCTTTGCCGCATCCTTCCTGGAGGAATAATAATTGGGTAAATAAAAATGACTGGTTTCGTGAAGATTACCTGCCTTTATTACAAGCAAAAATCTCAAAATTACTTTAGGCATTATTTGGTCAGAACAAGAAAGTTAATGCTTTGTTAACCAGTGGTGAGCATAGACTTTATAATCGCGGTTATTTGGCACCGCTCAGTCTGAATTTTTATTATCGGAAGCGGGTGCATTATGACTTATTCTTCAGCGATCAGGCAAAATATAACAAATAGTGAGAATGAAGTCGTCAGTCTGAAAACTCAGATTGAGAGGGTTTCTGGTGTTGCGGCACAGATTAAGGCCGTGACCAAGCAAACCAATTTACTTGCACTCAATGCGACGATTGAAGCTGCCAGAGCTGGTGAAAGTGGCAAAGGGTTTGCTGTTGTTGCGGGGGAAGTGAAAATTCTTGCTGAGCAAACCAGCATTGCCACAGAAGAAATTGCTGAAATTTTGCAAACTCTTAATCTGCACGCGGGCAATCTTGAAAAAAATATAAAGCAGATGGCAGGGCAATCAGAACATCTTGTATCTGATGATGATGGAACTGAGGGTGAGACCGGTTTTGATAGTATTGCAGAATATGATGTCATTGATGGTGCTGATACGGTGCCGTTTGATGCTGTGATGAATGAGGCTCAGGATGCAAATCCTGACGACCTTGATTTTTCAGAACAACATGCAACTGACGTTTCGGAAATGGACCATGGGGATTTTGAAGCGGGTTCTGATGCTGGGTATGTAAATGATGAGGCGGAAGTATCAGCAAATGATCTGAGTTTTTCAGAGCCTGAAATTGCTGAGGCTGAGAGTGCCGGGTCTGAAACAATAGATAAACCGGAAACGGCGCAAGCGGCGCCGATGAGACCGGTTCGAATTAAGACCATTTCAATTATGGATGGGATTACTGACAGGCAAAAAGACCTCGTTGGTGAAAGTTTTGTGATTGTTAATGAGCGCGCGGGAAGAGCGGCTGATCTGTTTTTTGAGAAATTGTCAGAATGTTCACCTGATATGCGTGAGTTGATCGGCGATCATGTTGAGACTGTCAAAAAACAGACAATGACTGCGCTTGCGGTGATTGTTGGAAACCTTGAAGATGAAGATCAGTTTGTCTCGACGCTTGATGAGCTTGGGGAAAGTTTAAAAGTTCATAATGTCAGTGATGAGCATTTTGTTGATTTTGCCGACGCGCTGACCTTTACGCTGGAAAAAGTACTTGTGACGTCGTTTACTGACGAAGTCAGGGCGGCATGGACGGCGTTTTATTCTGTGGTTGCTTCGCTGATGCTTGAAGCATAATCAATTGATTGTGCCGCTGAATTTGCATTCATAATTTCAATATATTTTATACTGTTAGCCTCTGATTTTGGTCTATAGTCTGACTTTTTAATCGGACTGTGGAACGGTTTTCAGGTGGCATGCTGGTGCGTGGCTGTGATAAATTGTTTTATCTCCGGTCAGATCACGCTAAAACAAGGCCAGCTGGTTTGTGGATTGTTACTACCAGTGCTGATTATAACAATTAAGAATTATTATTCCTTATGAACGCTGCTTCAAATCATGCAAAGGACCGGGATGAAAATCCATCCAGGTCTCAACTCCATCCGCTTAAACGGCTGCTTCCTTATCTTGGGCGCTATCCATTTATGCTTTCTCTGACCATCATGGCCTTGCTGGTTGCGGCTTTTGCCACCTTAGCCTTACCTTTTGCAACAAGGCTGGTGATTGATAAAGGCATTGCGGGCGGCAATGTGAATGAGATTGATATTTATTTTCAATCTCTTATTGGCATTGTGGCAATTCTGGCTGTTGGATCGGCTGTCAGGTTTTATTGTGTGTTCTGGCTGGGTGAGCGGCTTGTTGCTGATTTAAAACGGGATGTGTTTTCCCGGCTGATTTCTTTAAGCGCCGGTTTTTATGATACGCATCATTCCGGGGAGCTGATGTCGCGGCTGGCGGCGGATACAACGCTGATCAGTTCTGCCATTCGGGCCAGTGTTTCGCAGGCTCTGCGCAATCTGGTGGTGTTGTTTGGCGGGCTTTTGATGATGATCATTACCAGCCCTTCGCTTTCCTTGATGGTTGTGGTTGCAATTCCTGTTGTTGTATTGCCACTTGTTTTTTATGGGCGGATGGTGCGGCGGTTATCTACCAATGCGCAGGAAAAAATGGCTGAACTGCATCAATATGGTGCGGAAATTTTATCGAACATCCGGGCGGTACAGGCATTTGGGGCGGAGGAGTATGTCAACGATAAATTCTCAACCAGCAATGAAGTGACTGTTGAAAAGGGAATGGCGCGGACCAAAGCAAGAGCATTTTTAACGGCTGTTGCAATATTTCTGGTGATGGTCAGCATCGTGCTGATTTTATGGTATGGCGCGCATGATGTGATTAATGGCGAGATGAGCGCCGGCGTGCTGATCCAGTTCATGCTCTACGCGGTTTTTGCCGGCGGGGCGATGGGGTCTTTAACGGAAGTCTGGGGGGAAATTTCGCAGGCGGCAGGCGCGTCTGACAGACTATCAGAATTTTTATCAACCCGGTCTGATGTCGAAGAAGACCCGGAACCAGTTGAATTTTCAGAACCAATTCAAGGCAAAATTGAATTTAAGGAGGTTAGCTTCTCCTACCCGACACGGGATGAAGAGGCTGTTTTGCATAATGTCAGTTTTACAATAGAGCCTTCAGAGCGGGTTGCTATTGTTGGGGCTTCAGGGGCCGGGAAAAGCACGCTTTTTCAATTATTGCTCAGGTTTTATGACCCGCTGATTGGTTCAATTGAGCTTGATGGCATTCGAATTGACAAGCTTTCTCTTGATGAATTGCGGGATAGTTTTGCTGTTGTGCCGCAAGAGGTTAGTTTGTTTGATGCCAGCATTTATGAAAATATTGCGTTTGCCAAACCGGATGCCTCTAAACATGAAATCATCACAGCGGCACAAATCGCGCAGGCTGATGAATTTATTCAAGGGTTTACCAACGGGTATGACACCCGCATTGGGGAGGGTGGCCAGAGCCTTTCAGGGGGGCAAAGACAGCGGATTGCACTGGCACGGGCGATATTGCGCGGTTCGCCGATTTTGCTGCTGGATGAAGCGACGAGTGCGCTTGATGCTGGGAGCGAAGAACGGGTGCAGCTTGCACTTGAAGATGTGCTGAAGGGCAAGACCAGCCTTATCATTGCACACAGACTTTCAACCGTGATGAATGCAGACCGGATTCTGGTGTTTGATCATGGGCGTTTTGTGGAACAAGGCACGCATCAGCAACTTATTTCAAAGGGCGGGCTTTATGCTGAGCTGGCCCGCACGCAATTGCAGCCTGACCTGACTGATACAGAGCAGAGTTCTGTTGATGAAGAAATTTCAGAAACGGCAGTCTCAGATTAACACTTACTTTTCAGTCAGTTTTAATTCAATGCGGCGGTTTTTGGCAAAGGCTTCAGGTGTGCTGGCATTATCCAGCGGATGATTTTCACCAAAGCCAGCAGCAACCAGACGGCTTGGCGGCACGCCTTCATCTATCAAATAGCGGACCACGGAAATAGCGCGTGATGAGGAAAGCTCCCAGTTTGATGGGAATTTCTCGTTGTTGATGGGTTGTTTGTCTGTGTGGCCATCAATGCGCAAGACCCAGTTGATGTTACGCGGGATTTCGAGGCGAATTTCATTAATGGCAGAGGCGAGTTTTGTCATCTCTATCTGCCCGGCAGGGTTCAACTCGTCTGAGCCAGATGGAAAGAGGACTTCCGATTGAAACACGAACCTGTCACCAACGATGCGAATGCCTGGGCGGTTGCCAAGCAATTTGCGAAGACGGCCGAAAAAGTCAGAGCGGTAAGAGCTAAGCTCCTGTACACGTTTGGCCAGTGCGACATTTAACCTTGCTCCCAAATCCTTGATTTGTTGATTTTTCTTTTTGTCTCTGGCTTCAGAAGCTTCAAGGGCTTCATTAAGGGCGGCTATCTGACCGCGAAGGGCTGCAAGCTGCTGGTTAAGGATGGCGATTTGTGCGGTTGCCTCTTCTGAAATTTCCTTTTCGCCTTTCAGCTTCTGGTTCAGTTCGGAAATCTGCAATTGCGCATTTCGTGATTTGTCACCTTCAAGGCCGATCAGTCCTTCAAGTGATTTGGTTTTTTCCTGACTATCAGCAAGGGTTGCTTTTAACAGAGCGAGGTTGCTTTCAAGGTCTTTGTTCTGGTTTTTTTCAAGCTGCAGCAGGTCGGTCAGTTCTAGGATTTGCCGGTTGAGCTGCTGGAGGGCGTTGTCTTTGCCGGTGGCTTCCTGTGTGACGAAATACTGTGCGACAGAGAGGATTGATAAGAGGAAAGTCATCACAAGCAACAATGTGGCCATAGCATCGACAAAGCCGGGCCAGTAACTTCCACTATCGCTATAGCGCCGCCGGGCGCGCCCAAAGGCCATATCAGCGTCCTCTGGTTTTTAGGATTTCTGCCATCAGGTGCCGCATCTCTGCGTTCTGGTTGGCTTGTTCATCCATCCATTGGCGAACGATTTTCTGTTCTGCCCGCATCTGTCCTATCAATTGCTCGAGGCTGTCGGCTATATTCATGCCATTCTGGCTGACCATGCCGCCACCGCCTGAGCGTTCTATTCGTTCCGCAACATTTGAGAGGGCGTGGGTGATTTCTGTCATATTGGCGTAGCTGTCCTGACTGTTGCCATTGCCAGATTCAGCGGTGACGTTTGTCATGCTTGCAAGCCATTCTTCAGTCTCATGATAAAAGCGGTTTTGAGACTGGCCTGATTGCAAATCAAGGAAGCCAAGAATGAGTGAACCGGCAAGGCCAAAAAGAGAAGACGAAAACGCTGTGCCCATGCCCTGCAATGGTGCCTGAAGGCCTTCTTTTAGTGCTGTGAAAACGCCAACGCCGCCACTGCCGGTGGTGTCTAATGAACTGATGGTTTTACCAACTGACTGAATGGTTTCAAGCAGGCCCCAGAATGTGCCAAGCAGGCCAAGGAAAATCAGTAGGCCGACCAGATAGCGGGAAGTATCGCGTGCTTCATCAAGACGAGACCCAACAGAATCGAGAATGGCGCTGGTTACATTGGTTGAAAGACGAATAGGACCTGACTGGTTGCGCAGCATATTGGCCATGCTGGCCAGCATAATTGGGGTTTTTGAGCCCTGATTTTTTCCAGGGTCAGTAAAACGGAAATTATTAATCCAGCGGATTTCAGGGTATAATCTTAAAATCTGGCCAAAAGAATAGAGTGTGCCGATAAACAGCACAGCGATGATCATGCCATTCAGGCCGGGATTTGACATAAAGGCCGTTTTGATCTGGCCATAGAGAACGGCTGCGAGAAAGCCAATCAGTGAGAGAAAAACAATCATCCGCCAGAGATAAACACCAGGCTTCGAAACCGTTACCATTACTTTTGCCACTCACTTATACATACCGGGCTAAGTTAAACGCTTAAGAAATACTTTGTTGTCATTACAATGGTGTAACCACAATCTACAATCTCTATCCGGTTTAAATTCCCTTTAGCATGCTCCCTGTCTGATCAACTGCTGTCAACATTAGCGGAAAATACACCAAAATCAAATTACTCATATATATTTGATGAATAAGGATAACCGTCTGGCTTATCTAACCGATATTTGTGAGAATGTTCAACATTGATTTATGGATAGGTAAATTAGCGGCAAGAATATGGCCTTTATCAAGCATTTTGCCCTCACCATCCAGATCAGTGACAAAACCGCCAGCTTCGCGAACCAATAAAACACCGGCTGCCATATCCCACGCCTGAATATTTCGCTCCCAATAGCCATCAAATCTGCCAGCAGCGACCCAGGCTAAATCAAGCGCTGCCGAGCCTGTGCGGCGAATGCCGGAGACATGCTGCATCATGGTTGATTGTTCCTTGATGAACTGGCTGTGGCCCGGTTTTCCCCGGTGAGGAATGCCGGTGACGATGACAGTGTCTTCAAGGTTTTTACGGGCCGCTATGCGGATGCGGCGGTCATTGAGGAAGGCGCCTTTGCCTTTTTCTGCTGTGAAAAATTCATCCAATGCCGGGTTGTAAATGAGGGCAGCGACCAGCTCACCTTCTCTTTCAAGGGCGATTGAAATTGCAAAGAGCGGGATGCCATGCAGGAAATTTGTGGTGCCATCCAGTGGGTCTATGATCCAGCGGTGGGTTTTGTCCGGCCCTTCAACCAGACCGCTTTCTTCCATCAGAAAGCTATAGCCGTGGCGTGCCTTAGAAAGCTCTTCATGGATGGTTTTTTCGCACGCCAGATCAGCCTGAGAGACAAAGTCTGATGGGCCTTTGACAGAGACCTGCAATTGTTCGACTTCGTTAAAGTCACGGATTAGTCGGCGAGAGGCTTTGCGAGCCGCCCCAACCATTACATTCATTAAAGCAGAAGCTGGCACAGCTAGATCCTTTATTGGGTTTTCAATTTTTAAAAACTATTCAGCTTCTGCCCGGCGCAGATAGATCATTTCGTTGGTATCAACGACGATTTTCTCACCTGTGCTGATGAAGGGAGGGACCATAATGCGCAGGCCATTATCAAGAATAGACGGTTTGTTAGAAGAGGCAGCTGTTTGCCCCTTAACAACCGGCTCAGTTTCTACCACTTCAAGGACGACCTGATCCGGGAGGGAGACACCAATTTGTTTGCCTTCAAAACTTTCCAGCACGACATTCATGTTATCCTGCAGGAATACAGCACGATCGCCAATAAAATCACGCTCGAGTTCTATTTGTTCATAGGTTTCTAAATCCATAAACACCATCATGTCGCCTTCAGCGTAAAGGAACTGATGGTCCTTTTGTTCGAGACGAATTTTTTCAACGGTTTCAGAGGCGCGGAAACGTTCGTTTAATTTGGTGCCTTCTATGAGGTTTTTTAATTCAACCTGATTAAAGGCGCCGCCTTTGCCGGGTTTTACAGCCTGTGTTTTGACAGCGGCCCATAGCTGGCCTTTGTGCTGAATTACATTACCGGGGCGAATTTCGTTGCCGTTGATTTTCATTTCATAACTTTCTTGATGGCTTTTCAGGTTGCACTCTTTTAAGTGCACCTTCAGTTGCCCACATGGCAACCGTCTTTTTAGCGCTCCTTCAGTTGCCTACATGGCAACCGTCTTTTTAGTGCTCCTTCAGTTGCCTACATGGCAACCGTCGCTGAACATTACGGATGGTTGTGATGGCTTAATCTCATTTGTGAGTATAAAACCAAAAAAACATCCGCACATTTTCGAACTGCTTTAGATGCCCATATACATCCGCACTATGCTTATGCTGAAAAGGGCGGGGACGTCAAGCTGGGTTGTGTGGGGATTTATGAAATTTGAGGCTGTTGGCGTGAAAATGTGAATATGGGTTAATTGGCATGGCTGATTAAGAAATAAATGCGGCAATAAGAGATTGCTAATATAGACCGTTGGTGCCCTGGAGTTCGTCGATTTTGGTCTGGGCTTTTTGTTTCATATCTTCGGGGAGTTTGGCGATGAAGAGGTCCATTTTCATATCTGCAATGCCGGCGTTGCGGGCGATTATATGCCATTTGGCGGCTTCGACAGGGTTTGGTTCTGTCGCGATGCCGTAGGCATAGAGCCGGGCGAGGCGGTTCTGGGCGACCGGGTTGCCCTTCAGGGCGCTTGATTTAAAATATTCAAAGGCTTGTTTCTGGTTTTTTTCTACGCCGCGCCCTTTGAATAACATGATGGCATATTCAAGCTCAGCTTCATTCAGACCGTTTTTTGCGGCTTTGCCTGTCCAGTATGCGGCTTGTTTCATGTCTTTTTGTACGCCGCTTCCCGTTGCATAGAGTGTGCCGAGGCCATATTGCGCGACATTCAGATCACCCTCAGCGGCTTTTTTCATCCATTCTGCGGCGGCATAAAGATCACGTTTGCGGCCATCGCCTTTGGTATAGATCAGGGCGAGATTATACTGGGCCTGAATTTCTCCCATTTTTGCAGCGCGCTCAAACAGGTTCGCCGCTGTGAACGAATTTTTTTTCACGCCGTTACCTGTCGCGTATTGAGCGCCTAACGCAACGAGTGAATGGACCTCATCTTTTTCAGCGCCTTTCTGATACCATTCGGCTGCGGTTTTCATATTTTTCGGGATGCCGAGACCAGCGGCATAAATTCGGCCAAGCAAGGTATAAGCGTTGGCTTCTTCATTTTTGGCTGCTTCTTTGGCCAGTTTCTGAGCGGTGATGTATTTACCTTCTTCAAAAGCCTGATAGGCCTGTTCGCCAAGTGTGAGTTCAGGAGTTGTATTTTTAGTGGTGGCTTTGTCAGTCTTTTTGGCGAGTGTGATGGTTTCTGATCTGGCGTGATTTATGTTGAGAGACAGGGCAATAGTTAGGGTAAGGGACAAAACGACAGAAACAAGCACACACAATTTTGAGAGCGTGCTTGTGATTGCGGGTTTTTGCGGAACATTTTTCTGTCTGGTGGTCTGTTTCATCTCTAGGATAGGTGCTTTCAAGAAATTAATAGTATTCAATCGGATATAGTTTCTTTAGCTGCATTGCTGATTAACTGCCGGATTGATATGAATGTCTCATCCGGTTTTTCTTTTTGCCAAAGCTCGGGCGCAAGGGCGAGAAAGTCGGCCTGCTGATTGATTGCCTCGGCGGTTTCTTCAACCGTTTTCAGGTTCCACGCAACGCATGGTGTGCCAAACAACTGAACCCACCAGTCAATTTCTGGTGGGCGCTCAAACTCTTCAATTGTATTATCGTCATTATTTGCCAAATTTATGGCCAGATATGAACAACCGCTTTCTGCAAAGACCATGGCTTTGTGGCGAGACTCACCGGCTGTTATGCCGATGATGCTGTTTTCATCAAGGGAATTGAGAGCGGCTTCAAACATATCTTCATCATCTGAGCTGAGGTGGATTCCATCTGCGCCAAGTTGATTAGCGAGAGGGACGTTGTCTTCAATCAGGACAGCAATGTTCAGGCTCTGAATGGTTGTGATCAGTTCCCTGTTGAGAGACGGGGAAGTGGTTTTATTGCTGATGATGATGGTTGCAATGTCAGATTGGGCCAGGATTTGTTTCAGGTCATCCACTGGATTGGTTGTGAGTGATAAATCCATGATCAGGATCAGCTCTGGTGGGTATTTTTCTGGCACTTTCATACTGGCACTTTCATACTGGCTCTTTCTTGCTGTCTCTATCATTCCGGCTCTTTTATGAGATGCTAAACTCTTTGCTCTTCATATAGGAAGACGGAATAAATTATAAGGTATGCAGAATACAATAATGCCTCTTAGACGAAAACCATCCAAGAGGCATTATATTTATTCTATCTGCTATTTCTGTAGCGATGAGCTTAGATAAATTTGCCCATTGCTGCAGCTGTGTCGAGCATCCGGTTTGAGAAGCCCCATTCGTTGTCATACCATGAGAGAACGCGTGCCAGTTTTCCGTCAACGATTTTGGTTTGAGCCAGATCGAATGATGAAGAAGCCGGATCGTGGTTAAAGTCGATGGAGACCAGTGGTTCTGTCACCACGCTTAGGACACCTTTGAGCTCATTTTCTGAAGCCTTGACCATGGCGGCGTTGATTTCTTCAACTGAAGTTTCGCGGCCAGGAAGGAATTTCAGGTCAATCATTGAGACGTTTGGAGTTGGCACACGAACGGCTGTGCCATCAAGCTTGCCGGCTAGTTCCGGAAGAACAAGGCCAACGGCTTTGGCAGCGCCGGTTGACGTCGGGATGATTGAAAGAGCTGCGGCTCTGGCGCGGTACATATCACCATGCGGCAAATCATGGATGCGCTGGTCTGATGTGTAAGCGTGAACCGTTGTCATGAAACCCTGATTGATGCCGCAAAGTTCATTCAGAACTTTTGCAACAGGGGCAAGGCAGTTGGTTGTGCAGGATGCGTTTGAGACAACCTGATGTTCTGGCAATAGCTGATCATGGTTGACACCATAAACGACTGTCATGTCAGCGCCGGCTGATGGTGCTGAGACAAGCACTTTCTTTGCTCCGCCATCGTGAATGTGAACAACGGCTTTTTCTTTGGCACTGAAAATACCAGTACATTCCATCACGAGGTCAACGCCAAGGTCACCCCAGCGAAGGTTTGTCGGGTCACGTTCCGCCAGCACCTTGATGGGGCCACGGCCGATGTCAATTGTATCGCCAGTAATTTTAATCTCACCATTATAGCGGCCATGGACACTGTCGTAACGCATCAGGTGGGCGGTTGTTTCAATTGGTGTCAGGTCATTGATCGCTACAAATTCGATGTCCTGATTGTTTGCTTCAGCGGCTGCGCGCAAGACGTTTCTGCCAATTCGTCCGAAACCATTAATTGCAACCTTAAGTGCCATAAGTCCTCTCCTAAAATTCTGATCTTATTGGATGGGCGATTGTAAGTTGTTTGCTCGAAACCCATCTTCTGTTTCCGAAGCCACTTACCTGCCCATATATTCAGATATTGCCAATTGTCCAATTCGTCGCGCCCGGCGCTCATCAGATATTTGCCATGTTCTGTTGTCTGTTCAATAGCGTGGCTCTTTTTGGCGCATGTTAATGCGGAATGCAAACATCTTTTTCCGTTTTCTCTTGTTTCACGGCAAATTGAAGGGGCTCTTTGGTTGTTTTGCCTAAATTCTTGTAGTCACACTGACAATTCAGCACTCATCATGAAAAATGTGTGCTGAAACCATCGTTATTTTGAGTTTATGTGTTGAAATTTAACAAAAAAATTCTATTATGTGCACAGTGATTTTATATAACATGTATATATTATATATCATTTAATTTTAAAGGGCAGCAATGTTCTTTACGAAACCAGGGCTGATTTATTACTCAATCGCAAAACGTAATTTCAGCCTTAATGAATTTCTGTTGGCTCGTCACTTTTACGGGTTCTGGTCGTTGCAACCGGTTAGTTATGCAACCAGGCATTTGTATCGGTTATGTGCTGATAGTTTTCAGGTTTTAGGGTTTATAACGATCTGGAAGCTGAGGTTTGAGCATTAGAGATGATTTGCTCATTCGCATTATATGGGTGTTTTCCCGGTTTGGAGGCTTCGAGAATTTATGCTTGATATAGAGGGTAGAGCTTTGAATAGCGAAAATAAGACTTTGTCTGATGAAAAAGAAATCCTGAGAGCAAAACTTAAATCTTCTGAAGAACGGGTTTCACAGCTTTTAGGACAGCAGGAAATGCTGAAGGAACGGCTGAACAAAATTGAAGAGATGATACTTGAAACGCTTGATGCAGATTAAGCCGTTGCTGTCTTTGGCATTGTGCTCTTACAGATAAGCCTCTTTTAATTTTTATATTGTGCCCTTATTTACTTATTAAGTGAGGGATGGTGGTGTGCTGTTCGTTTATTATATGTTCATAATGATATTGGGATGAGAGTGGCTGCTGTTTTGTTTTGCTGCTTTCTGACATATAATCTATCTCACAGTCTTTTTCTAAAGCATTGGGCTATGGTGTTCGTTAGGTGATGTTTTTCCGGGGCCTATAAGTTTCTCTAGGGAACTGACCCTGATCTTAACCGTGGTTTTGATTATTCGGTGCCCACCTACAATGTAGGGATCCAGGGAATCACTATATCCGACGGCATTTGTGGCTCTGCT
>JAJFHX010000002.1 GCA_021775425.1 Hyphomicrobiales bacterium | reverse complement strand
TTGCTATACCTGAAAAATGGATACAGCTGGCTTACCCACTTTTTTTACCAGTCGGCATCTGGTTGGCGAGTATTGGTTTCATAGGTGCTGCCTTGAAAGAATTGAACATTGATACAAGTAAAAACCTTGTACAAAATGATGTATTGCCTCTTGAGATACAAATTATTGAGTGGATTGAAAATCAGGGAAAATTAACTGGACAACGACCAACTCAAAGGGAAGCCGCACAATATTTTAAAATATCAGAAAGCAAGGTAAGTCGAAAACTTGCTGGAATGAAATTTACTGCAAATAATTGAATTGCATGTATTTTGTAGTCACAGTTGCAACTTAAGCTTTCATAGTTTTGCATTCACAAATCTAACAGTCAGGAAAGTTAATTCCTTTTGACAAAGTGATCAGCCACCAATGAGTGGTCTCCATTGATCCTCCCCCATTGTGGTATGAAAAATAAAATTGATTTCTAAATTCTCATTGGAAATATGAAAGTCATTACACAAAAATTAAAAATATTTTGAGGGATACGAGGCTTTTATACGTATTAACAGTTAAGCTTTAAAAGATGAGGGCATTATGTCTCAATATAATTTAGATGATCATTTAGCAGTGCTTTCCAAACAACAGCCAGATAATGGAAAATTATTAAATTTAGAATCTGACGTCTGGATTAGAATTCATGCCTATGATCGCAGATGGCAACAAATGCTCATATCCGCATTTAATTCACCTCAACTTCAAATTTCGGCTATAACGTTGGCCCTCTTATTTGGTATTAGTCTAGGTTCACTATTTCCCATTGAACTAAAACTACAATCAGAAAAAAATATCATTGCGCTAGATATGAAAATTTTTAGTACTAACAACCCCTATTTGACAGCCAACTTAATTGAGAAAATAAAATGAACCAGCGCAACATTAAAGCAGCAATATTTCTGTTATTTTTTTTAATATCTGGATTCGCTGGTCTATATGTAGGTCAAAATTATTTACATTTTGACGGCTGGAAATCAGAAGCAAAATCTGATCACTGGCATTTAATTTCACATGAAAAATTAAAAATAACTCCCAAACAGGCAACGCAACTATCAGAGATTGAAGATCGTTTTTACGAACAGCACAAAGCACTTGAATTACAAATCAGCACGGCAAATCAGGAGTTAGCGAAAGCCATAACGAATGATAAATTCTTTAGTCAAAAAGTGCAGGAAGCCACGAATAAAATACATCAATCTATGGGGGAATTACAAAAATTAACAATACAACATTTGTTTGAAATGCGTCCAATTCTTACCGATGAGCAATATCAAAAATTGGAACAGATAGTCACTAATGCACTCAAAAACCCAGAATGATGACATGGGCATTAAAAATCAAACTGATGAAGAACTAATTAGGCGTTTAGCTGATGGTTACGATCCGGCATTAAATATTCTTATAGGGCGCTATAAACAGAAACTCTTTTCATTTATTTTTAAGTATGTTCAGGACCAGGATGTTGCCTACGATATTGTACAAGAAACTTTCATTAGAGTTTATACGAAAGCTGGCAGCTATAAATCTGAATTTGCATTTTCAACCTGGATTTATCAGATAGCGATAAATCTTTGTCGAGATAGAGCAAGAAAACAAAAATTATGGCAACTTGTTTCCCTTGAGACATATATTGGAACAGACAGTCAGAAAAGTTTTACTGATTTACTTGAAGCCCCCCTTAGCAATGTAGAAGAATTGGTTGGTAATCGAAATCAACTCAGGGTACTTGAAAAAGAAATACAAAAGCTGCCTCACAAACTAAAGACTGCATTGCTACTTTTTACTGTTGAAGGTCACTCACAAGAAGAATGTGCCAAAATTCTAAATGTTACAGCCAAAACGATCGAGACGAGGGTCTACCGCGCGAGAAAAATATTAACAAAAAAAATACCAATAAATTTTGAGGGATAATCATCGTCATCACGTAATAGTTTTATAACTATGAATTTTAATTGTCGGAGATTTGAAGATGAAATTATCAATAATTTCAATAATCGCCATAACAAGCTCTCTTAATTTTAATATAAACTTAGCCCATGCACAAAATTTTGCACATTTTGACCACATGGCAACAAAAGGCTCAAGTACATATGTAAGTCAGAGTACTAATCCAGAACATTTTTTACGATACAATGCTTCTCGGACTTGTGGAGATGGACATAATTCGATGACAAAACAACATCGTAGAAACCATCAATACCGCAGACCCCACACACATATATATACGCCCTGGCACGAGGGTTGTTCAAAGTAATAATTCTGAATTTCTAGAATGAAAACGTATCTCAGATACAACAGTTGCTAAGAATGACTTCTTGTGGATGTTACTATAATTAGAAAACATGAAACTATGTGGTATAGTATACAATAATAGATTCTCTTAGAAGAATATTAGGTTAAATGAGCAGACTAATAGCAATTTTTACAATTTTTTCTATTCTAGTGGGCTCGTGCTGCACGGGTGTCTTCTCTGCTTTTGCCTTTAATTCTCATCATCAAAATATCCTTACCACTGAGAGTATTGAGACAGGTTCTAATGCTCACGATCATGCCAATCATCATGAGCAAAAGAAAGATCTATCCGAACATTCTAACGAACCTTGTGATCATAATGCACTTGATTGCAGCCAGCAAATTGCAATCAGTTCGTTTGCTGACAAACTCCCCAAAAATGTGATTTATACAGAAAAAAAAGAACTCAAATTTTATTCTGTTTCAATCACTCCAGCCTTGCATGCATATTTTAAATGGCCGCAATTTGCAGGTCGTTTAATAGAGTCCCAATCAAAAATGTTCCTTCCCATTCTTGATCTGACAAGACGATTGCGACTCTAATACTTTTCTCCTGAAAAATTTCAATATCATTCAACTGGTGATTATTAAAATCATTGGCTGAAAATTTACCTGCAATTTTCATTTATCGCACTCGATAAATTACTCAGGGGGAACGCTGTGTTACGTCCGATAATATTAAGCCTAATAGCCACTATCGGTTTGTCAGGCTGTTTAAGAGAAACACCCGAAATATTTTTACCAATTGGTCATCCTGCTGATCCAGAAGCAAGAACTGGTGCGCCAATAAGACTTACTAAAGCGCTAGATACTGAATTCAATGATGTTAAACCAGAGCTTGGCGATACAAAACGTCAGCTTAAAGAAATGCCATCGAATGATCATTCTGGTCATCAGATGCATAAAAATTGAGCCAGTAGGAGGAATATATGCTTAAACAATTACAGCCTACAGCACTAATTTTGATTAGCATGATTGGATTAGCTGGCTGCGCTCAATTATCAGCGGAACAAGCTTTTTTAGATGTTTCAGATGATGTGTTAGAGAGAACAGGTCGAAAGATTTTGTGGGACTCGGGCTCACCTGAAGATCTTCAGGCAGAGAGTGTTATGAAATCTGTTTTGTCACGTCAATTAACGGCAAAAAATACGATACAGATAGCTCTGCTAAATAATAAAGACTTACAAGCTGCCTACACAAAGTTAGGCGTCGCTCAAGCCGATTTGGTACAGGCAGGCCTGTTAAGCAATCCGATCCTAGATGGAGCAATTACTTTTCCCGAAGGTATGAGCACACCTAATCTCACCTTTGGAATTGCTGTCAAATTTATTGAGATCCTTTGGATTCCACTTAAAAGGGATATTGCAACATCCGAACTTGAAACTGTGAAGCTAGAAATTTCCGGTCTCGTAATTGATATGGTTGCGCGAACACACACAGCTTACATAGATTATATTGCGGCACGCCAACAGGTTGAATTATTGCAACAAGTTGTTCGGTCATCAAGAGCTACAGTTGAAGCGGCCAGCGCACTACGAAAAGCTGGCAATTTAACAGCTCTTCAATTTGACCAACAAAGGAATATTTTGACATTAGCAAAACTCAACCTGGCCAAATCAGAAGCAAATGCAGTTGAGATGAAAGAAAAGTTGAATGTCTTAATGGGATTATCTGGCAAAGATATCAATTGGAGAGCGCCAAACAGGTTACCCGCTCTGCCAAGATATGATGTTAAAACCGCCAATATAGAAAAAACTGCCATTGAGAACAGTTTGGACCTAGCGCAGATAAAACAATCACTCTTCACTCTGGCAACGAAGTACCAGTTAAAACGCAAACAAACCCTATTACCTGACCTTGAAGTAGGGGCAGAGTATGAGCGTGGTGATGGTGAAAAACAGTTTGGCCCCACATTTGAAATTGAAATTCCTATCTTTGATATGGGTGAAGCCAAACGTGCCAAAGCTAAATTGGAAATTGAAAAACTAAGAAGTCAGTATTGGTCTTTGGGTATTCAAATCAGATCTACCGCCAGATTGTTACGTGCCAAGTTATTAACGACCCGCAAAATGGTTTCTTTTTATCAGCAAACTGTATTACCGGAAAATAAGCAAATCGTATCTGGAATGCAGCGTGATTATAACGCAATGCAGGCAGGCGTTTTTCAGTTAATTACCGCCAAGCGTCAACAGATATCTTCTGGGCAACAATACATATCAGCACAACAAGACTATTGGCGCGCACGTATTGCCATCAAGCAGTTAATTCATGGTCGCTTGCCTGACGGCGCAGGGGGAGCAGAACTAAACAGCACAATTTCAGCAGCAAATAATGCAGAAGGAGGAGGTCACTAATGGACAGATCTCGAAGACAATTTTTAACTACATCTGGCATCGCAGTCGCAAGTGCTACTCTGGCCAGCAAAGACCTATTGGCGCAAGGAAAGCATGAAGGTCATGATATGAGAGGCTCCCATTCGGGTCATAAAATGGAAATGGGACAGAATAAAAAACCACCTGTAAAAGTTACCGGTACTGGAAAATACAGTACCCCGATGGGGAATGCATTTTATGCGCGGTCAGTTGATCCGGAAGAGTCTTTTAATCCTGGAGAACCTATTAAGGATTATACTCCTATTGTCGCTCCAAACAGTAGCACACTGCCATTTAAAATCGTCGACGGAATTAAAGTATTCCACCTGATTGCCGAAGAGGTATTCCATGAATTTGCTCCGGGGTTCAAAGCGCATTGCTGGGGTTATAATGGGCAAGTACATGGTCCTGTCATTGAAGCAGTTGAAGGCGATAATATTCGGATTTATGTCACGAATAAATTAGCGGTACCAACGACAGTACATTGGCATGGTTTAATTTTACCCATGGGGATGGACGGGGTCGCAGGGCTTACACAACGCACAATTAAGCCAGGGGAAACATTTAAGTATGAGTATAAACTGGTTCAGCATGGCACCTTTATGTATCACTCACATAAAGACGCCATGACCCAAGAAGGTATGGGATTAATGGGTATGTTTATTGTTCATCCACGTAAACCTAAGAGAGAACGCCCTGATCGTGATTTTGTACTTTTGATGTCTGAGTGGGACATAAAGCCCGGGACATACAGACCTGACACAAGTGTTGCCAGTGGATATAATACACTCACACTGAACGCAAAAGTTTTTCCCGGAACGGAACCTCTCGTCTGCAAGTTGAACGAAAAAATACGAATCCGGGTTGGTAATCTAACAGCCATGGATCATCATCCTTTTCATTTACATGGTTACGCGTTCAAGGTCACAGAAACAGACGGTGGTGAAATCCCTGAGTCTGGGCAGTGGCCTGAAGTCACCGTTTTGGTCTCTGTTGGTCAGACGAGAAATATTGAATTCGTCGCGGATAACCCAGGTGATTGGGCAATGCAGTGCCATATGACCCATCACACGATGAACCAAATGGGGCACGGCTTACCAAATATGGTTGGTATTAAGACAACTGGTCTTGATCAAAAAGTTGGTGATTTATTGCCCGGCTATATGACCATGGGTGCAAATGGCATGGGAGATATGGGCAAGCATGCGCAGCATATGGACATGCCAGAAAATAGCATCCCTATGGTGGGCACCGAAGGGCTCCACGATTACATCGGCATGGGCGGAATGTTCACTGTGTTTAAAGTTCGTGAAAACATTGAAAATTATGACGATCCCGGTTGGTACAACCCACCTGAAGGTACATTGGTTGGTCCGGCTAGTGATGATGAGTTGGTTCGAGATGGTATAAAAATTTAGGTAGAAAAATGGCTAAAATAGAATGGATTCTGCTGATTGGAATTACAGCCATCACAGTATTCGTCTTATCGCAGACTTTTAAAAAAAAAGAACTGGTTGTGACGGTTAAACTACCAAACCAGTTTTCTAAGGTCGCTGTAGAGGGAGGAAAACTTTTCAATAAAAACTGCATTGATTGCCATGGAAAATATGGTAGTGGCACCGAAAAAGGACCACCGCTCATTCATAAATACTATGAACCTAATCATCATTCCGATAGGTCATTTTTTTTGGCTGTTAAAAACGGTGTCAGCCCCCATCATTGGCGATTTGGGATGATGCCACCGATCAAAGGTGTAACCAGTTCAGACGTAGAAAAAATCATCCCATATATAAGGGAAATACAAAGAGAGAATGGAATTTTCTAGGAAAATTCAGTTAATGACAAACGAATAATTATACAAACAAATCAATACATTACGAGGTATAATATGATTAATTCACTGACACAGATTACAAAACCTGTCATTTCACTAATTTCAACGACAGTATTAACTATAGCACTGACCTCACCTATTTATGCTGCAGGCAATGGTCATGATGGTCATCACAGTCATGATAATGACAACGCTCATATGATTGCTGGTGGAATGCCTGGCAAAGAATCTGAGATCAACCGAACAATAGAAATTATTGCCACCGATGATTTGAAATTTAGCCAACCTTCATTGGATGTAAAGGATGGTGAAACCATTAAATTCGTTCTTATCAATAAAGGTGAGACTGCCCACGATTTTACAATTGGAACTCCTGAAATACAAGTCGCTCACCAAAAAGAAATGTCCAAAATGATGGAAGCAATGGACTCACACGAGGGTCATAAAATGGAGCACAATGATCCGAACGCGTTATTTCTAAACCCTGGTGAGAAAAAAGAATTGATCTGGAAATTTAAAAAAACAGCCAAGCTTGAATTTGGCTGCAATGTGCCCGGTCATTATCAAGCCGGGATGAAAGGCGATATAAAGTTCAAAGGTATGACAAAATAAATGGCATCCGAAATGTTGCCCCCCCTCGATCATTTTGAAGGTCTGATCGGGGGGGGGGGGCTTTAGAAAATTTCAAATCAATGTACACCAAAACTCCAAACGAAATAACAAGTATGGAATAGTTATGGATCATTCACATCAAGGCAAATCAACTAATTACAGTAAGAACAGTCTAACTCTAGTTGGCGCCGTGTCAATGGGGACAGGTGTTATGATTGGTGCTGGTATTTTAGCATTGACAGGTCAAATAGCCGAACTTGCAGGCCCATTATTTCCATTGGCATTTCTGGCAGCTGCAATTGTCACCGCTTTTAGTGCGTATTCTTATGTAAAGATGTCTAATGCATATCCTTCCGCAGGGGGCATTGGGATGTTTTTAGAAAAAGCCTATGGTCGAGGCACAATAACTGCAGCCAGTGCATTGCTGATGTATTTTTCGATGGTTATAAATGAGAGTTTAGTGGCCCGAACTTTTGGTACTTACAGTGTACAATTATTTGACATCCCACCAACCAGCTGGATTGTCACCGCATTAGGAGTAATAGTTCTGGTTTTTGCGTTCCTCATCAATATTTCGGGCAATCGTATGATTGGCCTATTTTCCTTATTAATGGCATTCATAAAAATTGTTGGAATACTTATATTTGCAGCCAGTGGCTTATGGCTGGCTGATATTGATTTTCAAATAACAGAGCAATCCTTTCAAGATACTTCCGCCACCGGATTCCTAGCCGCCATGGCTCTGGCTATCCTTGCCTACAAGGGGTTCACTACCATCACCAATAGTGGTTCAGAGATAGTTGATCCGCATAAGAATGTCGGTCGTGCTATCGTCATTTCTATCATTATCTGTGTGGTATTATATTCACTGGTGGCAATGGCGGTAGCCAGTAATCTTAGTATTACAGAAATTATTGCCGCAAAGGATTTTGCTTTAGCTCAGGCTGCCCGCCCAGCCTTTGGAGATTATGGTCTATGGTTTACTGTCGTACTTGCCATTGTTGCTACCATCTCTGGGCTAATTGCCAGTGTCTTTGCAGTTTCACGCATGCTGGCCATGCTGACAGATATGAAGCTAGTACCGCATAACCATTTTGGAATGCCGGGAAATATTCAAAATCACACACTGGTTTATACCGTGGTGATTGCTCTTATTCTCACAATCTTTTTTGATTTAAGCCGCATCGCCTCACTCGGTGCGATATTCTATATTACTATGGATATCGCTGTTCATTGGGGAGTATTCCGTTATTTACGCAAGGAACTCAATGCCAATGGTTTTGTGCTGATTTCTGCTATTATTTTCGATGTCATTATTCTTGGAGCTTTCCTAATAATGAAAGCTCAAACTGACATGATGGTAATATATGCAGCATTTATCGGAATGGCTCTAATATTCTCAGGAGAACGTATTTTCCTGCACGGTAATTATAATCATGAGAGAGGTCCTAGATAAGTAAAGATTTTTGAAGTCTAATTCAATGTGGAATTCATTATGGCCAACGAAGTGCTAGAATTGATTATTTTGAGAAATAAATTAATCAAACAAACTGCAAATAATTTGAGGGATTTTTACCAGAGAACCGTATTAGTTATATAACCAAACTAATAGGAGTTCGAAATGAATAAGATCTTTAAAACTGTGTTACTTACTGTTTTAATTTTAGTTCCAACGCATGCTTTTGCATCAATGAATACTCAGGATAGCAATAAGTTTTTAAATCAAAATGTCATTTTAGATCATAAGCTTGTGGTTAAAGATGAGCCTATGTCTGATCTTGATACCATGACAGAAGATGGAAGTTAATTCATCCGAGACTGTAATTGCTTTTATGGTACCCCACAGCTAGGAATCCTCCCCCGGCTGTGGGGAAAATGTGTTTGGTCTACTAGGTTTTAAAATATTTTATTAGAAGTCCCTTGACCTTCCAGTAACTGGAAAGCTTATATGCGCAAAAGTGAATGAAAGGATTATCATCAATGACCAGCCAAGAATGCAAACACGATCATTCACACGATAAGTCACAAATGAATAAGCAAGTTAGCAAAGATACAAAAGTTGATCCCGTATGTGGGATGAGCGTTGATAAAAATAAGAATAAACCAACACATGACCATTTGGGTACAATCTATCATTTCTGCTCAGAAAAATGTCATGATAAATTTGAGGCTGATCCCGAATTTTATATTACAGGTAACCATAAGCGAAAACCGAAGAACGAGATTGCCGGGATAGAATATACATGCCCAATGCATCCGGAAATTGTCCAGGACCATCCCGGAGATTGCCCCATATGCGGCATGGCATTGGAACCTAAAGGCATTCCAACGGATGAGCCGAATAAAGAATTACTTGATTTTACACGACGTTTCTGGGTATCAGCATTATGTGCGACACCCCTTTTAATTCTGACCATGGGGCCAATGATTGGCCTGAATATCCGTGAATGGATTGGTGAGAAAACGACCATTCTCATTGAATTGGCACTTAGTACGCCTGTTATTCTATGGGCAGCCATTCCTTTTTTTAAGCGAGGATGGAACTCTATACTCAATAGTAGTCCCAATATGTGGACTCTTATCATGCTGGGTGTCGGCGCTGCCTATGGATATAGCCTGATTGCAGCCCTGGTCCCAGGCATATTCCCGGCGTCGTTCAGAGAAATGGATGGCACGGTACCCGTCTATTTTGAAGCAGCAGCTGTGATTGTAGCACTTGTATTCCTCGGTCAGGTTATGGAGCTTCGCGCCCGGCAACGAACTGGTTCAGCTATACGAGCTCTTCTTAATTTAGCGCCGAAAATGGCCAGAAGAATTAATTCAGATGGTTTAGAGCGTGATGTTCCCATCGAAAATATTCTTGTTGGCGATCGATTGCGCGTGCGCCCCGGCGAGAGCGTTCCCGTTGATGGATTTGTTCTCGAAGGCAGGTCTTCAATTGATGAAAGTATGATATCTGGCGAGCCGATTGCGGTTGAAAAATCTGAAAAAGATAATCTAACCGGCGGAACCTTAAACGGAACGGGTTCTCTCATTATGGAAGCCGAGCGAGTAGGCGGCGACACAATGTTAGCCAAAATCGTAGACATGGTTTCATCTGCCCAGAGATCCAGAGCACCTATCCAGGGACTGGCTGACACTGTTGCCGGCTATTTTGTACCAATTGTTGTTCTGGTTGCTTTTATTGCTTTTTTAATCTGGGCTTTATTCGGTCCACAACCAGCTTTAGTCCATGCTTTAGTGGTTGCAGTTTCAGTCCTTATAATCGCTTGCCCTTGTGCATTAGGACTAGCTACACCAATGTCAATTATGATAGCGACTGGTCGCGGCGCACAATCTGGTGTTTTGGTGCGTGATGCTGAAGCCTTAGAGCGATTTGCAAAAGTTGATACTTTGATTGTTGACAAGACAGGCACTCTCACTGAAGGCAAGCCAAAGCTAACAGATATTATAGCTATCGGTGGGATTGAGCAAAATGAATTACTCACTCTTGCAGCTTCACTTGAGAGAGGATCGGAACACCCTTTAGCTGAAGCCATAATAAATGGTGCCAAAGATCGTGACCTTGTGCTTAGCAATTCAGAAGAGTTTGAAGCCATCACTGGCAAAGGAGTTTCCGGTAAGATTGGGACAAAAAAAGTTTCGCTCGGCAATGCAGCAATGATGGATGAGTTAAACCTTGATATAGCCTCGCTTCGTCATCAGGCTGATGAACTTCGTGATGAAGGCAAAACAGCGATGTTTATCGGGATTGATAATCAATTCTCCGGTCTGATTGCAGTTGCTGACCCGATTAAACCATCAACGTTTGAAGCTATTAAAGCCATCCATGCAACTGGCCTGAAAATTATCATGGCAACTGGAGATAACAAACGCACTGCCATGGCTGTTGCTTCAAAACTCGGCATTGATGAAGTCCGTGCTGATGTCTTACCGGAAGATAAAAAAGCCTTAGTTGACGAACTCCAGTCAAAAGGGAATATAGTTGCAATGGCAGGTGACGGAGTAAATGATGCTCCGGCGCTTGCAGCCGCTGATGTGGGCATTGCTATGGGGACTGGCGCAGATGTGGCGGTTGAAAGCGCGGGCTTCACTCTGGTAAAGGGTAACCTGGATGGAATTGTTCGCGCTCGAAACCTGTCGAAGACGACTATCATCAATATCAAACAAAATCTGTTTTTTGCCTTTGCCTATAATGCAGCTGGTATTCCCATAGCGGCAGGAATTCTCTACCCACTTACCGGCTGGCTATTGTCTCCCATGATCGCAGCTGCTGCGATGAGTTTATCTTCCGTCTCGGTTATTGCCAACGCCTTGCGGTTGCGTCATGTCAATTTGCATCATTAAGAACGACCGGGAACTTATAATAAATCAGATGCTCAATGATGGGGGTTATTTGACCAGGTATTAGAGTTTGACTGCTAATTATTCGTCGCAATTAGTAAATTCTGGTTTGGGTCATAGGGAGACAATTCCGCTATCTCTTTCCAAGTCCTCTCTAATAGCAACAGAGGAAACTTAAATTGAAATGTGTTCAGCAAAAAACATGGAATAAATACCTTGGAGCTTATTAAATCTGTATTGCTTTTGACCTGTCATTGTCAGGCATTAGATAACTAGTCCAGTCTTCCATCATCTTACGACGCTTATTAAATAAATCGCCACGACGATACGCTGCTTCGACTTTGTCTTTTATCGTATGAGCCAAAGCCATTTCTGCCACATCACGAGGAAAGCTAGAAACCTCCCCTGACCAATCACGAAAGCTGGAACGAAAACCGTGTGGCACATAATTACCCCTTACCCCGTTAACTCCGTACCCCATACCACGCATGAGCTGTAGCAATGCCATATTTGATAGTGGCTTACCATATCTGGCACCTGGAAACAGATGTGAATTTCCTTCTATTCGGGGAAGTGCCTTTAGATCTGCCAACATATGATTAGTCAGTGGCACTCTATGCTCACGCTTAGCTTTCATCCTATCAGCTGGAATTGTCCAGACAGCAGCGTCTAAATCAATTTCTGACCACTGCGCTTTTAACAATTCGTTGGTGCGAACTGCTGTCATGATCAACAGACGAAGCGCCACAGCTGAGACACTTTTGTTTGCCGACAGTTCAGACATGAAATCTGGAACTTCATCATAGGGCATGGCAGGGTGATGACGGATTGTTTTCACCCGTGAGGGTTTAGGCAGCAACATATCCAGATGGCCTCGCCACCGAGCAGGGTTAGACGCATCCCGATATTTATGGGCTGCAGCAAAATCCAGAACATTCTCTATTCGCCCCTGTACTCGTTTGGCAGTTTCTGTTTTTTCATTCCAGATAGGGGATAATATTTTCAGGATATCTTCAGTACTAATCTTATCCACCGGCTTGTTACCAATAACCGGCCGTGCATATGTTTTGAGAGTGCTTACCCACTGTCTGGCATGTTTGACATTTTTCCACCCTTTGCGATGAGCCCTGATGTAATTGGCTGCACAACTGATAAAACAAGGTATCTCCGCAACCTCAACCATTCTGGCATCAATTGGATCGACGCCATCACGCACCAGGTTTCGATATTCAGAAGCTTTTGCTCGAGCTATGGCTAATTCAATATCGGGATAACTACCTAACCCCATTTCCCTTCGCTTGCCATTCAAAGTAAAGCGTAATACCCACTTTTTAGCCCCGGCTTCAGAGACAATCAGGCGGAGCCCAGCGCCATCTTCATATTTACCAGCTTCTGCAGTTTCAACTTGTCTAAAAGATAGTTTGTGAATGGCCATAAAAGAATAATCCATCAACTAAGACTGAAGCTAATCCCCCACTCAGTCCCCCAATTATATTGGATTGAATGATATGGCTATGGATGGTAATAATCAACAACTGTTTATTTTATAAGGTATTTCCCAATAATATGGTTGGGATAAATAGTTATATTGGCGGACTTCTTATCCGCCATCCCTTACCTTTAATACGCCAGACCAGCATATATCCTCTTCATCAGAAAAAACTGAAGTTTATCAAGGAACCTGCCGATAAATAGAGTTCTTGAAACAACCAACCCTATCCCCCGCTCTTAATCCCCAAAAGCTCCGCCTCAAACCGTTGTTGCACATGGTCCGCAAAACCAACACCCGCTTCGGTGAAACTATCCACCGCCAGGTTAACCCCCGCTTCCTCCAAAATTGGTACCTCATCAGGAAACCTGGCAACAGCAGCTATCTCACCGCTATAAGGCCCGCTTTTTAACCGCGAAACAACATCAAGATTGGCACTAAGTTCCGGCAGGGTCAGCATCACCATCTTAATTTCCGCCGCCTGCATCCGCTCCCAAAGGTCAGAATCCGTCGCATCCCCAAGAATAACATTTCGCCCGGCCGCCTTATGCCCTGCAATTTTAACAGGGTCACTTTCAATGCCAAGCACAACATCCCCCAAAGCCTCACACATCGTATCATAAGCACCAAGCCCAACCCGGCCCATGCCCAAAACAGCAACCTTCGCATTGCCGACATCAATTGGCATATCATCCGGGTGCCGCTTCCCCGTTTCCCAGGAAACCAGATAATCATTCAGCCTGACATAAATTTCATGGCCCCAGATATTCACCGGAGACATGATCGCAAAACTGATCGCCACAGCAACGGCCAGCACCGTCAGCCATTCAGCTGGCAACCAGCCATTCGCCACCCCGATAGAGCCGACTATCAGCCCAAATTCACTGTAAGCTCCAAGAGAGAGCGCCGTTAACAGAGAACTGCGCGCCCGTAAACGCAATTTCGTTAGAAGAAAGAAAAACAGTGCTGATTTCAAGGGAATCAGCGCCACAAGAATGAGCGCAAGCATCACCGTCTCAAAACTCAGAACCCCCGTCAGACCAATATTGAGAAAAAATCCTATTAGAAAAATATCTTTGAAATTCAGCAGAGACTTCGCCAGTTCACTGGCCCTCGCATGACCAGCCATCAGCACCCCAAGCACAAGCGCACCAAGGTCAGGCTTTAACCCGACAAATTTAAACATCGTCGCCCCAACCACAATCGCAGCGCAAAAACCAAACAGCGGCACCAGTTCACCATGACCGGACCGATCAATCACCATATAAAGCAATGGTCGCAGCAACGGCAGGCCTAGCAGCAATAACGCCCACGGCGACGGTAAATCACCTGATGAAACTGTAATGAACAACACCGCAATAATATCCTGCATCACCAGAATGCCAATCGCCACCCGCCCATGCAGGGTGTTAACTTCTCCCCGTTCTTCCAGCGCCTTAATCGCAAAAACGGTGCTTGAAAAACTAAGGCCAAACGCAATCAATGCACTCGACGCTCGGTCGAGCTGTGTAAACATTTCAAGAGAAGTCGTGGTAAGCGCAAATATCGCCAGCCCAAACAGCACAACGGTGATCACCATATGCAGTGATGTCGCCCCCCACACTTCACGCTTTAGCAGGGTTTCGAGCCTCAGCTTCAGGCCAATGGTAAACAACAACAGGACAACTCCAATCTCGGCCAGTTGTTCAAGAAATTCAGTTGTTTGATAACCATAAGCTTTAAGGGCAAAGCCAGCAGCCAGAAACCCGATCATTGGCGGCATCCCAATCTGACGAAAGCCAAACCCAAACAGGAAAGCCGTCGCCAAAAATACAGGATCCATGATTGCTATCTCCAGGTTATAATAAAAGCTGGGACCATAGTTAGGGGAGCCCCCACATCGGTCATTATATAAAAAGAGTAAAGACGCGGGAAAAACAAAACAAGGTTTAAACAGTCGCAGGATGGGGAAAAAACAAATAAGCAAAAAAATTGTGCGATTGAGAATTTTTAAGGCATAACAAAACGCCACTGGAACTTCATAGAAAATAACTTCAAAACACTCAATTTCGACATATATTCATGGCCAGTGACCTCATCGGTAATCATATAAAATTTACGAAAAATAACAAATGGATCAAACCCTTCTATTAATCAGCACCCTCGTATTTGTCGGTTTTATGCTGATCCCGCTTTCAAGAAAATTAGGCGCACCCATACTGTTGCTGGTTTTAATCTGCGGCATGCTCGCCGGAGAAGACGGACCAGGTCAGATCCAGTTTGATGATTTTGAAGTCGCATATTCGCTAGGCAGTCTCGCTCTGGCCATCATCCTCTTTGCCGGCGGCCTTGAAACAAGCATCAGCAAATTAAAAGGCGTGCTGACAACCTCAGCACTCCTTGCAACACTGGGCGTGATTATAACAACCGCCATTGTTGGCATTCCCGCCAGTTATATCCTCAATATTCCCCTTGAACACGGCCTGCTGCTCGGTGCCGTTGTCGGCTCAACAGATGCAGGTGCAACATTTCTTCTCATTCAGCAAAACAAAATCAGACTGCCAGAAAAAGTCAAAAACACCCTCATCTTTGAATCCGGCATAAACGATCCTATGGCAATCTTCCTGACCATTGCTTTCACAACTATGATCAATCAGGGAACAACTCTGAGCTTTTCATCAGTGCAAAGTTTCCTGCCAATGTTTTTACTGCAAATGGGGCTCGGCGCTTTTTTTGGTATTTTAGGAGGCATCGCCATATCGAGGCTGCTGGATGAAATAAAACTTTCAATCGGACTTTATCCCCCACTCGCTCTGGCGGGTGCCTTGATCATCTACTCAGGCACAGCATATCTTGGCGGCAGCGGGTTTTTAGCGGTATTTCTATTTGGTCTGGTGATGAAACATCAACTAAAGCACCCCCTTGAGCGTATCCTCAATTTCAGTGAAGGCCTCCAGTGGCTCAGTCAGATCGCTCTCTTTCTAATGTTAGGCTTGCTGGTCACACCAAGTGCCCTGACCATAACACTCATCCCCGCACTTCTGTTGGCATTAATACTAATGTTCATCGCCCGCCCGGTCGCGGTTTTATTTTGCATATTTCCAGCTCGTTTTTCAGTTCCGGAAACAACCTATATAAGCTGGGTTGGCCTGCGCGGTGCCGTCCCTATTTTCCTCGCGATTTTTCCTGTAATAACGCCAGGCCCCATACAGGTAGAATTTTTTAACATTGTATTCGTGATCGTCGTTGCCTCTTTAGTGTTACAGGGATGGACGGTCGCATCCTCGGCCAGATGGTTGGGACTGTCAAAACAGAAAACTGAAAACAAATGAAAAATCTCAATCGGATGAAAAACGTTCCCGAATAACACATTCAGCCAGAAATCTGAGTTACAATGCAAAATTGAATACGAAGAATCAGTCACTTAAGAAATCGTCAAAACATTATCTAAAAATTTAAGGATAATCAGGTAAAATGCCGACTAAAGATTTAACCAGTTATAAACGATTTAATTAATCGAAAACAGGAGACGGCATTGGATCAATCAGCATTAAAAAAGTTGGCTATTCTAAAAAAGCAATTCAATCGCCATCTTTTTAATCCAGTCGGAAAACAACTCAACAGTCTGTTGGCAAAACTTAACCTGCCTCACGGACAAAACCGGGATCTTGACCTTGAAGCAGAAAAAGCTTCAATTAAGAAAATGGGTCGCCTGCACTGGTTTCACTGGCTCGCCATTGCTCTTTCTCTCGTTCTCACCATCGGCGCCTGGCAATTTACCAAACAGCAGGTTGAAGAAAGAAACAAAAATCTGTTTGATCGCGCCAGCAATCAGGTTCTGGAACTCGTCGCTGAACGCATGCAAAAATATGAAGACGGCTTATGGGGCGGTGTTTCAGCCATCAGAGCCAGTGACGATTATATGGACTATAAAGAATGGCGCGTTTTTGCGAAGAACCTGAAACTTGATGTAAAATATCCCGGTATCAATGGCATTGGCATCATTCACCAGGTAAAACCTGAACACCTCAACAATTATCTGCGCAGCCAGAGACTATTACGGCCCGACTATAAAGTTCACCCCCCGCATAAACAAAATATATATATGCCGATAACTTACATTGAGCCAACAAACGTAAACGCAAAAGCCGTTGGCCTCGATATGGCGCATGAAAACAACCGCTTTACAGCCGCCCTAAGAGCAAGAGACACTGGCACAGCGCAAATAACAGCTCCAATTGTCCTCGTTCAGGATAATGCCAAAACACCCGGTTTTTTGTTTTATGTGCCTTATTACGCAAGAGGAGAAAATAAAACTCTTGAAGACAGGCAAAAGAATTTCCTCGGCATGGTCTATGCCCCATTTGTCTTTCATAAACTAATGCAAGGCGCACTGAACAAAGAAAAACGTGAAGTCAGCATTCGCGTATTGGATAAAACCAATGTCCTCTATAACGAGAATAAGTCTTCTGAAAAAGATTACGACCCGAACCCTATGTTTGCAAAAACGTTAAACCTGGATCTTTATGGCAGGTCATGGTCATTTGACATACAAACCACCAACTCTTTCCGCACAGCTCACTCAAGTTCACAGCCCATGATGATACTGATGGGCGGCATCCTGATTGATACTTTATTATTCGCCCTTTTTACTATGCTTTCAGGTGCAAACAGACGCGCTCTTAACTTTGCTAACAGAATTTCAGATGACTTGAATACAAAAGCCGAAGAGCTAAAACAAAGTGAAGCTCAGCTCGCAGATATGGTTGAAGATTTAAAACGAGCGAATAATGACCTCAAGCGTTTTGCTTACGTCGCCTCACACGATTTGCAGGAACCTCTGCGCAAACTTCACCAATTCAGCGGTTTTCTGGTGCAGGATTGCTCAGGTGAACTCAGCAAAGATGCCTCATATTTTCTGGATGTAATCCGCTCCTCCAGCAATCGAATGAGCGCACTCATTAGAGACCTCCTCACCTATTCAAAATCTGCCAACAGGGATTTTAATCTGGTTGAGGTTGATTTAACAGAAATTACAAACAGCCTGATATCTGAACTTGAAACAAGAATTGAGGAAACGAACGCTAAAATTAAAATTAGCAATCTGCCATCAATTTTAGCGGACCGAAACGCAACAGAACACGTAATGCGCAATCTGATCAGTAACGCTATTAAATACCACGCCGCAGACCGAACGCCAGAAATCGAAATTACAGAAACAATACGACCTGATAATTCAAAAATAATATCGGTTAAAGATAATGGCATAGGTATTGATATGAAGTTCAAAGATCGTATATTAGAACCATTCCAGCGTCTTCATAACAAAATGGAATATCCTGGAACGGGGATTGGTCTCGCTGTTTGCAAAACCATATGTGAACGCCATGGCTGGACACTAAAAGTAGAAAGCGAGCCAGGTAAAGGTTCAACTTTCTCAATCATAATACCATCACAAGCCATTAACATAACAGAGGAACTGAAACATGCATCATAAACCGGTAGTCATACTCATGGTTGATGATGATCTGGAAGATATTTATTCAACAAAACGTGCTTTTAAGGAAGGCAAAATAATTAATGAATTCCACCATGTTCTAGATGGTGACCAGTTATTTGATTATCTGGCAAATAAAGGAGATTATGCTGATCAAAATCAAAATCCTTTTCCGCATATCATCCTCCTGGATATCAATCTCCCCAAAAAAAGCGGCATTGAAATTTTAGAAGAGCTT
>JAJFHX010000001.1 GCA_021775425.1 Hyphomicrobiales bacterium | reverse complement strand
AGGTGATGTTTTTCCGGGGCCTATAAGTTTCTCTAGGGAACTGACCCTGATCTTAACCGTGGTTTTGATTATTCGGTGCCCACCTACAATGTAGGGATCCAGGGAATCACTATATCCGACGGCATTTGTGGCTCTGCTTTTCATAGTGTTGAAATATTGGTTTTATATAACTGACGCTTTAGTGGGGTGGCCTCTTCTAAAAGGAGAGTGGTTGCTTTTGAATAAGTCAAATTATTCTCGATTGGGAATTCAAAACAAATTCATTAGGTAAATATGCAAAAAAGTCAGTTGCGCGATAAGCTATTCCGGAAACGGGCTCAGGCATTTTCAAGCGATCAGGTTGGTGGTTTGATTGCTGCAGGTGATCTGGCTCAGTCAGGGCGGGCTTACCTCTCTTCTTTGCAAGCTTCAATTAACTGGCAAGATCGTGTTGTTGCGGGTTACATTCCGATTGGTAGTGAGATTGACCCGCGGCCTTTAATGGCTGTGTTTGCTGAGCATGGTGCAAATCTGTGCCTGCCGGAAGTTGTTTCATCTGATGCGCCATTGCAGTTCAGGGCCTGGTCGCCAGGTGATATGCTGGTGAACGGTCTATGCAAAACTTTGCAACCTCTGGAAACGGCTGCTGTTGTTGAGCCTGATTTTATCCTGCTGCCGCTTGTTGGTGTTGATCAGCATGGAGTGAGGCTGGGGCAGGGGGGTGGTTATTATGACCGCAGTCTTGAGGTTCTGGCAAAGCGTGAAGAGATGACCGGGCGCAAGGTGATGGCGTTTGGCGTTGCATTTGACGAACAAATGGTTGATGAACTGCCAAAAGAAATTCACGATCAGTATCTTGACGGGTTATTTACACCCCATTGCTGCAAGCTTTGGAACGAGGAGCGGCAGGTGAGTTATATTGTGCAAAAATAGATTGTCCCATAGAGGTGCCTAGAATTCTGGTGGCCATGGGCGATTTTTATCGAAAACTTCCCATTCTTTTGCCCATTCTGGAAATTTATTTTTAAATTCAGTTTTGCCCATTGCAGCTAGGACTTCATCTGTCGGGACAACGCCATTTGCATTTGTGATGCAGGTTCTGAACAGGGCGGCTGAAGTTGGTTTGCCTTTGACCCACATGGACTGGGCTGCATAAATCCATTTTTCATCACGGCCAATAAATTTAGTGCGGATGGTCACTTTCTGAAACATCCGCACGCGTTTTCTGTATTGGATGGTGCTGCCAGCAACGGCGAGGCCCCATTTTTTCTGGCTGAGGGTTTTCATCAGTCCGCAGCGTATGCCGAGCTCAAAACGGCCAAGATCAAACAGGGTCAATATGCGGCCATTGTTTAACTCAAAGAACACATCGATGTCCCAGGGGCGGATGTAAAAAGAGATTTCACCTTCCTCTTCCGGCTCGGCTTTCGGCGCGAACCATGCTCTGGTGCAGAAAATGAACAACCTCAGAAACGGGTACATAAGAAGCGTCTTCCTTTTACGTTAAGTGGAAGCTGGCATGTTAGCGAAGAATCCAAGCGGGGGACAGATGAAATTATGTCTCACTCAGCATCTGAATGGAAGCTACTTCTGGCTTTTGGTTGCACTCACTTTCCTGACGGGCTAAATAGGCTGATCGTTAATTTTGAAAAGGTTTTGTTATGCGGGTTCTGTTTCTGGGTGATATTATTGGCCGGGCTGGTCGATCGGCTGTTGCAACGATGTTACCAGATTTAAGAACCAAATATGCCCTCGATTTTGTCGTTGTGAATGCTGACAATGCGGCGGGTGGTTTTGGCATTACCGAAGATATCTTGTTGCAATTGCTTGACGCTGGTGCGGATGTTGTTACCGGGGGGGATCATATCTGGGATCAGAGAGAAGCGCTTGTCTTTATTGACAGGCATGACCAACTTCTCAGACCTATTAACTTTCCTCCTGGCGTTGCGGGTAAAGGGGCTGGCATGTTTAAGACGGCATCTGGCAAGGATGTGCTGGTTGTTCATGCGGTTGGCCGTGTCTTTATGCCGGAGATGGATTGTCCTTTTGCCGCGATTGAAAAACAGATCACCGCTTCACCACTTGGTGAAATGGCGGATGCGATCCTGATTGATTTTCATGCGGAAGCGACTTCTGAAAAACAGGCGATGGGTTTATTTGTTGATGGCCGGGCTTCTATGGTGGTTGGCAC
The DNA here is from genome assembly GCA_021775425.1 of Hyphomicrobiales bacterium. GTDB lineage: Bacteria > Pseudomonadota > Alphaproteobacteria > Rhizobiales > HXMU1428-3 > HXMU1428-3. The sequence continues at coordinate 2,446 of JAJFHX010000001.1, read as the reverse complement.
GCACACGCATGCGCCAACATCTGATGGGCGTATTTTACCCAAGGGGACAGCTTACCTGACGGATGCGGGGATGTGCGGCTCTTATGATAGTGTGATTGGCATGGAAGCGGAAGAACCGATTGAGCGGTTTGTGACCCGGGTGCCAAAAGGGCGGTTTGTACCGGCACAGGGTGAGGTGACACTGGCAGGCTTTTGTGTGGAAATAGATGATAAAACCGGGCTTGCCGTTCATGCACAAGAATTGCGGCTCGGAGGACTTTTGAGTCGATCCGAGCCGCTATTTTGGGTCAGTTTTTAAAAGAGGTCATCACATAAGATGAAAAATTCTGGGGTCGTTCATCTTACATAAACACGACAGTCAACTCGTTTCACATGTGAAAGGTCGGCTTTGGCACTCGGGCTTGAATGCAGCTCCTTTCAGCGCTGTGAATGTTGAACAACAAAGGTGTGTTCAACGGCTGATATTTTTCAAGGTCGCTCTTTTTTCTCAGATTTCTTCAGTTGAAGCTCTTCTCATGTTCAACTGTTAAGAAAACTGATGAAGAAAGATGTGATCTTAATTTCTATCAGTGGAATTAAATGAGATTTGAGAAGAATCATTTAATTCACGCTGTAATGATGCCGCTTCCAGGGTTAACAAAAGGTTAACAATGCTTCATGTGGTGTTTGCAGGCACTGAAATCTGGTTTTTCAGGGTAAATGAGGGATGTTTGCAGATATAGCCTCCGCACAACAATAATTTTAAGGGTCATGAGGCGGTACCGGGCTGGATTTTGTAAACGGGGTTGATTATAAAGCCAGTTCCTAGCAGAAATAATTCTGAGACAATTCAACTTGCCCACACAATATGTGGTAATTCATGCTTTGTTCGAAGTTTTAAAGTTCGAAGTTTGAAACCCGAAGTTACAAGAGCTGAAGTTAAAATAAAAATCAAAAGAGGTATTTATGGCCGGCCATTCCAAATTTAAGAATATTATGCACCGGAAGGGCGCGCAGGATAAAAAGCGTTCTAAAATATTTTCTAAACTTGCCAAGGAAATTACTGTTGCTGCAAAAATGGGAACGCCTGAGCCGGATATGAACCCACGCCTGCGCACTGCTATTCAGGCGGCCAAAGCGCAGAACATGCCGAAAGACAATATCGAACGGGCGATTAAGAAATCTCAGGATGCGGGCGGCGAAAATTATGAAGAAGTTCGCTATGAAGGTTTTGGGGTTGATGGTGTTGGTGTGATTGTTGAAGCTTTGACTGATAATCGCAACAGAACGGCGGGGGAAGTCAGGTCCATTTTCACGAAAAGTGGTGGTAACCTTGGTGAAACGGGCGCTGTTTCCTTTGGTTTTAGCCGGGTTGGGGCGATCGAATTTAAGGCTGAAGTCGCGACTGAAGAAGAGATGTTTGAAGCGGCGCTTGAAGCGGGCGCTGATGAAGTTGAAACTGATTCTGATGTGCATGTTATTTATGTTGATGGCGAATCGCTGCATGAAGTTGCTAAGATGCTGGAAGATAAATTTGGTGAGCCAAACTCGGCCAATCTGATCTGGAAGCCTCAGAACTATATCGAGCTTGATGATGAGAAGGGTGAGAAGATATTTAAAATGCTGGAAGCTCTTGAAGATCAGGATGACGTGCAAAACGTTTATGCGAACTTTGAAGTTTCTGATGAACTTTTGGAAAAGCTGGATAGCTAAAGCAGCCCTGTTATTCATTTCTGCTTCTGATCCCTTAAAAATTTAAGATTGGAATTTTGTGAGCAGAATTACCCGCATTGTTGGTATTGACCCTGGATTGCGCCGGATGGGATGGGGCATCATTGATTTTGATGGTGTGCGGCTTTCCTATGTAGCGGGGGGAACGTTAACCTCTGATGCTTCTGATGAACTTGCTAAGCGGCTGGCCACGCTTTATCACGGACTGACGAAAATAGTTGAGCTGCATCAGCCGCATGAAGCTTCTGTTGAGCAGACATTTGTCAACAAAGATGCGAAAGCGACACTGAAACTTGGTCAGGCGCGGGGGATTGCGCTGGTAGTACCTTCGCTATTTGGCTGTCCTGTTGCGGAATATGCGCCAAATATGGTCAAAAAATCTGTGACAGGTTCTGGCCATGCGGATAAAGGCCAGATTCATGCGATGCTGCGCCATTTGCTCCCCAAAGCCAGACCAGACAGTGATGATGCCGCCGATGCGCTGGCGATTGCGATCTGTCATGCTCACAATCGGGGGCAAGACCGTTTGCTTGAGGCGATGAAAGCCGGATGAGGCGCTGGTTGAGGAAAGCCTTTATTTGTGGCTGGTTCAATGAGGCCGGTTCACATAAACTGTGGCAGAAACAAATTGACACTTAAATCGGTATTCAGCAGCGTTGAGGCGGAGTTGCGCAATGATTGGTAAGATAAAGGGCATCATAGATTCTGTTGGTGAGGACTGGGTTCTCATTGATAT